>NZ_CP058579.1:1339757-2009636 GCF_013402875.1 Halorarum salinum
GCTCGTCGCGCCCGACTTCGTGCCCGCGTCGGCGACGGTCGCCGCGCTCGCGGACCCGACGCTCGTCGGCGGCGCGGCCGCGGTCGCGGCGGCGTGGTACACCGAGGACGTGCTGTGGACGGTCGGCGCGGGGATGGCGGGCCTGCACCTCGCGCGGTTCCTGCTCTAGGCGCCGCCCGGGTCTGGGTCCGGGTCGTCGTCCCCGAACTCGTCCAGGTGTGCGTTCCCCGTCGATCCGGTGCCGGGGGCCGCGACGCGGTCGTCTCGTTCGGCGGCACGCGCGCGACGCTCCTGCGCGTCGGCGATGCGCTCGTGTGCCAGCACGAACCGGTGGAGGAGGTACAGGACGAACGCGGTGACGGCGACGGAGACGAGGGACCACACGCCCGCCAGTAGCCCGCCGAACCCGGTGAGGCCGACCAGGACGACGATCAGTATCAGGACCACGAGCGCGACGAGGGCGGAGTTCGTCGTGAGGGCGTCGGGGAGCGGGGAGTCGCTCATGGGACACGCAGCGAAGCGGAGCGTGATAAGGGTGGGTGAATCACGTCTCGGTCTCGCGGGCGAGTCCACGACAGGCGAACCAACCGCTAGTCACCAGCAGCAGTACCGCGAGGGAGGGAGGCGGGGCGAAGCCCCGCCGACCGAGCGAGCGGCCCTTTTGGCATGAACGGGTTTTGCGGGGGGTCTGGCCGCAGCGCGTCGGCTTCGCCGACGCGCGAGGACAGACCCCCCGCAAAAGAGGTTCGTGGGAAGAGGTTCGTGCTTAGTCGTCCGCGGGGGCGGTGCCGCTCCCGCCCGAACTCACGCCCGTGCCGGGGCCGATGTCGATGCCGAGGTCGTCCAGCTTCTCGTCGGGGACGACGCCGTCGACCCAGCCGCGGTGGTCGTAGTACTCCCGCTTCATCTCGGGCAGTTCGCAGTACTCGCCCTCGCTTGCGCCCTGGCCGCGGATGCCGTCCTCGAGGAACCGGTCGGGGAGCGTGTCGTCCGCGCCGTCGAAGCCGGCGAGGTTGTTGTAGTAGCGCTCCAGGTTGTAGATGCGCTCCCCGGCCTCGAACAGCTCGTCCTCGGTCAGGTCGAGCCCCGTCATGCCGTTGTACTGGAGCACGTACTCCTCGATGCCCTCCGCGAACGCGTTGAACTTGCAGATGTCGAAGCTGTCCGACACCGCGTGGAGGTCCTGGAACGTCGCCGTCAGCTCGCCCTTCCCCTCCCACTCGTAGGGGTCGACCTTCTGCGGGATGCCGAGGATCTCGGCGGCCGGGGTGTACGCCCGCAGGTGGCAGGCGCCCCGGTTGGAGGTGGCGTACGCGATGCCCATTCCCTTCATGCAGCGCGGGTCGTACGCCGGGATGGACTGGCCCTTCACCGCCAGCGAGTTGTCGGCGGCGCCGAACCCGTCGATGAGGCCGTTGGCGCCCTCTGCGAGCGCGTCCGCGAGGTCGCCCTCGCGGTTCGCGACGTCCTCGAGGAGGTCGATCATCGTCTCGGAGTCGCCCCACTCGAGCCCGTCGCCGAGGCCGTCGAACTTGCCCTCCTCGGTCATCTCCATCGCCATCGCCATCATGTTGCCCGCCTCGATGGTGTCGAGGCCCATGTCGTTACAGCGGTCGATCATGACGCCGATCTCGTCGCGGTCCGTGTGGCCCGAGTTCGGGCCGAGCGCGTAGGCGGACTCGTACTCGTAGGACTCCATCCGGACGTTCATGTCCTCGCCCTTGTGGGTCACGTCCACCTCGACCTCCTTCTTGCAGGCGACCGGGCAGGAGTGACAGGTCGGCTCGTCGACGAGGATGTTCTCGCGGACGTTCTCGCCGGAGACCTCCTCGGCGTCGATGGTCGACCCCTCCGCGTCGTTCATCGACGCGGTCGAGGTGTACTTCCCGTTCTTCGTCGGGAGCCCGTCCATCTCCTCGGTGATGTTCATCAGGACGTTCGTCCCGTACAGCGAGAGGCCGCCCTCGTTGGGGGCGGTGACGTCGGACTCGCGGATGACCTCCATCGCCTGCTGGTACCCCTCCTGGAACGTCTCGGGGTCCGCGGGTTTGGGCATCTTCGTGCCCGACTTCACGACGACCGCCTTCAGGTTCTTGTTGCCCATCACGCAGCCGGTGCCGCCCCGGCCCGAGGCGCGGTCGTCCTCGTTCACGATGCAGGCGTACTTCACCTCGTTCTCCCCGCCGGGCCCGATGGCCATCACGGAGAGGTTCTTGCCGACCGAGCCGTCCACTTCCTCGCCGAGGGCCTCGATGGCGTCGTGGACGCCCGAGCCCCAGAGGTGGGAGGCGTCACGGAGTTCGAGTTCGCCGTCCTCGACGACGGCGTACACCGGGTCCTCGCTTTGCCCCTCGAACACGAGGCCGTCGAAGCCCGCCCACTTCAGGCGCGCGCCGGACCAGCCGCCGTGGTGGCTGTCGGTGACGGTGTTCGTGAGCGGGGACTTCGTCGTCACCGCGATGCGGCCGCTCATCACGGTCTGGGTGCCCGTGAGCGGCCCGTTCATGAAGCACAGCCGGTTCTCGGGTCCGAGCGGGTCGACGTCCGGCCCCGCCTCGAACACGTACTTCACCCCGAGGCCGCGCGCGCCGATGTACTTGCGCGCGTCCTCGTCGTCGATGCCACGGTAGGTCACGTCGCCGGAGGAGAGGTCGACGTGGCCCACGTTGTCCCTGAAGCCGCCGAGGTCGGTCATGGTAACGTACAGTGATTATAAGGGGCTCCATCGTGTTAGACGTTGGCAACGTACTGTAACTGATATTCGTTACGTACCCGGACCGGCAGGAACCGCAAGGGAGCGTCGCCTTTAGGCCCGACGGCGACGGGGATACGGGCGTGAACGGGTCGAACCAGCGGTGGGCAACGTTCGCCGCCGTCGTAACCGGAGTCGCCCTCGCGTCGCTGGTCCCGGTCCCGGGGGACGGCCGGGAACGGCTCCTCGTCGGGGTCGGCCTCGACAAGTGGGCCCACGCGGTCGGCTACGCCGCCGTCTCGCTGACGTTCGCGCGGGCCCGTGGCGCCGGGGTGGCCCGGCGCGAGGCGGGAGCGGGGACGGCCGGGCGGATCGTCCTCGCCGCGATCGTCGTCGGGTTCGCCATCGGCGCCGGCGTCGAACTCCTCCAGGCGCCGCTGGCGACGCGGACGGCGTCGATCGCGGACGTCGCCGCGAACGCGGTCGGCGCGGCGGCCGGGAGCCTCCTCTGGCGACTGCGGAACCGCTGAGACGACTGCACGGAGAAGGAACGTCCCCGGCCGGTCGTCGGCCGTCTCCGACGGCCTACTCGGAGCATGCTTCCCGGGCTCAGAGCGCGCTTCCGGCCTCGACCCGTCCGCGGCGTCCGTCCTCACGGACCGTCGCCTCGACGTCCGCGTTCAGCCGGGAGTGCTCGAAGTAGACGCGGTCGTACTCGGCCGACTCGTAGCCGACGTAGAGGTCGAGGGGAGCCGTCTCGCCGTCCTCGGCCCCCTCGACGAGGTCGGAGAGTTCGCCGTCGTCGACGCGGACGACGAGCGTCCCGTCGGACTCGTCGAAGACCGCCCCATCGGCCTCGACGCGCCCGGTCCCCTTCGTCCAGACCGTCGTCGCGTCCCCGGCGACCGACTCGACGTCGGCGGGGGCGTCGAACCGGCAGACGACCTTCCCGTTGCCGTCGGTCGTCACCTCGGCGTCCGCGAGGTCGCGGTCGACGCGCTGCATCCGCCCCTCGCCGCCGACGGGCGGCGCGACCGTCCCCTCGGCGTCGAGGTACTCGACGACGGTCGTGGCGAGCAGTTCGTCGGTCTCCTCCAGCGCTGGCTCGTCGGCGAGGGGGTAGCCGCTGCCGCCGTCGGCGATGAAGCTGTTGACCGCGACCGCGTACGTCGCCTCGGGGTCGAGCGGCTCCCCGCCGACGTACACGTCGCGGATCCGCTCCTCGACGTCCTCGTGGGGGACCCACTCGAAGCGGACGCCGCTCACCTGCTGGGAGATCTCGGCGCCGAAGTTCTGGCCCGTGTCGCTCTCCATCGTGACGACCTGGCTCGCGAGCGCCTCGACCAGTTCGGCGCCGGTGAGTTCGACGGTGACGAGCGTGTTGGCGAACGGGAGCGTGTTGAACACGTCGCCGCCGGTGATCTCGCCCGGCCCGTACACCCCGTCGGAGCGGATGCCGCCGGCGTTCGTGATGGCGACGTCCGCCCCGGTCCGCTCGCGCATCGCGTCGGTCACGAGGTTCCCGTAGTTGCTCTCGCGGTGGTAGTTCGTCGAGAACCGGGCGTCGAGCGGGGTTTCGGTCGTGGCGACGACGGTGTCGAGTTTCGCCTCGTCCCGGTAGGAGGCGACGATCTCGGAGGCGGTCGGGTCCTTCGGCACGTCGTCGGTGACCCCGATCAGCCGGCCGTCCCAGTCGACCACCTCGCCGTCCTCGACGGTCAACTCGAGCTCGCCGAGGTACCGGGCCCGCGCGACGCCCTCGGTGACGACCGTCCCGCTCGTCTCCGCGGGCGGGTAGCGGATCTCGTCGTCGCCGGCGACGACGACGTCGATGTGGTCGTCCGCGTCGGCCTCCGCGAGCGCCTCCGCGTCCGGAACGCCGGTGTGGGCGAGCGCGACGACCGCGTCGACGCCCTCCTCCTCCTTCAGCGTCCGCGCGGTCTCGGGGCCGACCTCGGTGTAGTCGGCCACGGTGACGCCTTCCGCCTCGAAGTCGATGTTCGTCTTCCCGTAGGTCGCGCCCTCGTCGACGAGGCCGATCAGGCCGACGCGGACGCCGCCCCGTTCGACGATCTCGTGGGACTCGGTGCCGTCGAACGACTCGCCCGACTCGTCGACCACGTTCGTCGCGAGCCACGGGAACTCGGAGGCCTCGGTGAACGCCGACACCTCGTCGAAGCCGTAGTCGAACTCGTGGTTCCCGATGACGTCCGCGTCCGGCTCGACGTGGTTCAGCACGTCCACCGGCGCGCGCCACTGGGAGACCGGGCCGAGCGCGTGTGGGCCGACCTGGTCGCCGCCCCCGACGACGACCACCGGGCCGTCGGCGGCCGCCCGGCGCTCCTCTATGAGCGTCACCAGCCGCGGGAAGTCCCCGTCCTCCGCCGCGGCCGTCTGGACGTCGTTGTACGAGAGCACCGTGAGCGTCGTCGGCTCGTCCGCGCTCGCGACGCCCGAGAGCGCCCCGCTCCCGAGTGCGACGCCACCGGCGCGAAGCACGTCCCGCCTGCCGAAACCGCGTTCGTGGGGCATCGTCACGTGGTACCGGTTGTGGTAACTAAAAAGTATCTAAAAATAAGCTATATAGTTGTGAGTATATCAGGGTTCGGCCACCGGAAGTACGGTTCTCGAACCTCCTTCCCCGGTGAAGTGGACACGCATGGGGCGCCCGACGCCTCCGAACGTCCGCCGGTCCGGTTCCCGCGTTCGCCGGTCCCGTTCCCGCGCTCGCCCGTTCTGCTCCCGAACGTCCGTCGCGCTGGCCCCCGAGCGCTCGCCAGTCCATCCGTCGAACGCTCGCCCCACCTGCCCTCGAACCGCGCGGGGCGGCGAGCGAAGCCGTTTTCCCCGGGAGGCACCCAGTCCCGCCAATGAGCACGCCGAGCCCCGAACCGTCCGAGCGGGGACGCGGGATGGACGCGCACAACGAGGTGATGCGCGACATCCGGTCCGAGAAGGACGCCACCTACGACCCCCACGAGCCGACGCGGGTGTGGCTCGACGAGGACAACACCCCCGACGGCGTCAAGCGGTCGCTGACGATCATCCTCAACACCGGCGGCTGTCGGTGGGCCCGCGCCGGCGGCTGTACGATGTGCGGCTACGTCGCCGAGTCCGTCGAGGGCGGCAGCGTCGCCCACGAGGCGCTGCTGGACCAGATCGACGTCTGTCTCGACCACGAGGCGGAGCACTCGGGGGACGACGATGGGCCCGCGCCGCTCGTGAAGATCTACACCTCCGGCTCGTTCCTCGACGAGCGCGAGGTGCCGGCCGAGACGCGCGCGGCCATCGCGGAGACGTTCGCGGACCGCGAGCGGATCGTCGTCGAGTCGCTCCCCGACTTCGTCTCGGCGGGGAAGCTCCGGGACTTCACCGAGCGGGGCCTCGACACCGACGTCGCCGTCGGCCTGGAGACGGCCACGGACCGCGTGCGCCACGACTGCGTGAACAAGTACTTCGACTTCGCGGACTTCGAGGACGCGTGTGCGGAGGCGAGCGAGGCGGACGGGGACGCGGCGAGCGCGGGCGTGAAGGCGTACCTCCTGATGAAGCCCCCGTTCCTCTCGGAGTCGGAGGCGCTGGAGGACATGGTCTCCTCGGTCGAGCGCTGTGCGGCCGTCGAGGGCTGTCACACCGTCTCGATGAACCCCTGCAACGTCCAGCGGTACACGATGGTCGACGAACTCCACTTCCGCGGCGGCTACCGCCCGCCGTGGCTCTGGTCGGTCGCCGAGGTCCTCCGGCGCACGGCCGACGTCGACGCGATCGTGGTCTCGGACCCGGTCGGCCACGGCTCCGACCGCGGCCCCCACAACTGCGGGGACTGCGACGACCGCGTCCAGACCGCCATCAAGGACTTCGACCTCCGGCAGGACCCCTCGGTGTTCGACCAGGTGTCCTGCGAGTGCGAGCGGACCTGGGAGCTCGTGCTGGAGGAGGGGGCGAGCTTCGCGGGACCGCTCACCCGCTGAGCCGCCGCGGAACCGCCGCTAGAAGGTGGCTAACCAAGCGGTCGCCCCCCGTCGACCCGACCGAACACTCATGGAATCAGTCGAGTGCGTGGTCTGTCGATCGGGGTGGATCGAACTGCGGGACCGGGCGCGTCCGGGCCAGTGGATGGCGACCGACTCGCCGGTCGAGTGTCGGGAGTGAGACGCCGGTGAGCGGCGGTCGACCGGCGCCGTCCGATCACCGGGCGACGGTGTCGGCCTCGTCCGTCTCGTTCGCCCCGCCGTCCGTGCCGTCCACGTCCGCGTTTCGGGCGAACGGGACGCGCCGGCGCGCGCCCACGGCCCGGATCTTCCACAGCGCGTAGGCCCACAGCGCGGCCACGCCGAGGAACGTCGTCACCGCGAGGCGGACGAAGTCCGCGGAACCGACGGAGGCGTCGTTCTGGAGGAGGCCCGCGGCGACGCCGACGCCGAACGCCAGGACGACCGACGCGGACAGCTGCGCGAACCCCCACCAGTCGTGCATGTGCCTGTCGAGCGCGTCGACCAGTTCGTCCCCGTCGAGCGCGTCGATCTCGTGGGGAATCAACGGGCGGGCGTACGTCCCGAACACGAGCAGCAGGAGCGTCGCCTGGACGACCACTGCCGTCGTCGTATCGCCCCAGAGCGTCCACGTCACCGTCCCGTAGATCACGCCGAAGATCACCGGCGGGAGGCCGATCAGGGCGTACGCCCAGTTCGTTACGTCCTTTCCGTCGTTCCCGTCCGAGCGCTCGTCCTCGGACGCGTCCGACCGTTCCTCCCCGGAGACGGTGAGGGCGGCGAACGCCACCGCGACCGCCCCGACGGCCACCCCGACCAGGACCGACCAGCCGACGTGGGGCGGCGCATCGGTCGCCGCGATCACGGCGGCCCAGAACATGATTCCGGCGTACACGGCCGTGAGAGCCACGAACGCCCAGGAGGCCGCCGGGGGCTCCCCCGAGGAGGCCGGCCGGAGCGGGACGGCTTCGAGCGCCTGTCGAACGGAACGCATGACGCGTGGACGTCAGGGAGCCGACTTAACGGTGTCCCGTCCGCTCGGTTCGGGAAGGAACCTCACGAGAACGCCCGAAGCACGCCCCGCCCGTCGGTCCCGCCGACGTCCGGGAGCGTCGCGCGCTCGGGGTGGGGCATCATCACCGCGACCGTCTCGCGCTCGCCGAGCACGCCCGCGACGTTTTCCGTCGAGCCGTTCGGGTTCGCCTCGTCGGTGACGTTCCCGTCGGCGTCGCAGTAGCGGAACAGCACCCCGTTCTCCCCGTTCAGCCGCGCCAGCCGCTCGTCCGATATCTCGAAGCGCCCCTCGCCGTGCGCGATGGGGACCTCGAGGACCTCGCCCTCGTCGTACGCCCGGGTCCACGGCGTGTCCGCGCGCTCGACGCGGAGGTGGACGTGCTCGCACTGGAAGCGCGCCGAGCGGTTCGTCGTGAACGCGCCCTCAGTGAGGCCGGCTTCACAGCCGATCTGTGCGCCGTTGCAGACGCCGAGCACGGGGACGCCCTCCTCGGCCAGCGACCGCACCTCGTCCATGACCGGGGTCCGGGCGGCCATCGCGCCGGCGCGGAGGTAGTCGCCGTAGGAGAACCCCCCGGGGACGACGACGCCGTCCGTGTCCGCCGGGAGGCCGTCCTCGTGCCAGACGCGCTCGGCGTCGACGTCGAGATGGGAGAGCGCGCGGACGGCGTCGCGGTCGCAGTTCGACCCGCCGAACTGCACGACCGAGACGGTCACTCCGACGCACCCCCGCGTGCGTCGGTCATGGGCGTCGCTGTCGCGGTGACGACCGAGGCGGTCATCGCTCCGTCACGCCCACGTCGTAGTCGTGGATGGTCGGGTTCGCGAGCAGCCGTTCCGCCATCTCGTCGGCCCGGTCGCGCGCCGCGTCGGCGTCCGCGGCCTCGAGGTCCACCTCGAACCGGTCGGCCGCGCGGAGCGCCTCGAGCTCGAACCCGAGGCGTTCGAGCGCCCCCTTCGTCGTCTCCGCCTCCGGGTCGAGCACCCCGCGCTTGAGCCGCACGGTCACCGTGGCAGTGTAGGCGGTCATCGTCCGTACTGCGCGGTCGTGCCTAAAGTCGGTTACCATTTCGCCCAGTAATCAGCACGATCGTGTATCGGCGTCCGGCGAGGTGGCCGCGTGACCGCCGCCGCCCCGGAGTTCGCCGGCCGTTCCTGTCGTTCCATCGTCGACGTCGAACCCGCCGCGGTCGGCCGCTGGCCGACGGCACACGGGACGGATCGACGGCCCCCTCAGAACGGGAGGACGCGTCGCGACGGACGAGCCAACCCTTTTCATCGGGCGTCCCGCACTCGTCGTATGAAATTCGCCGTCTTCGGCGCCGGGGGAATCGGCGCCTACCTCGGCGCCAGACTCGCCGACGCGGGACACGAGGTCCATCTCATCGCACGGGGGTCCCACCTCGCCGCCCTTCGAGACGAGGGACTGCACGTCGAGAGCGTCGCCGGGGATACGACGGTCGATCTCCCGGCGACCGACGACCCGGCCGACGTCGGTCCGTGCGACCACGTGCTGTTCTGCGTGAAGGCGTACGACACCCGGGCCGCCGCGACGGACCTCTCCCCGCTTCTCGGGGAGGACACCGCCGTCGTCTCGTTCCAGAACGGCGTCGACAACGAGCGATGGATCGCCGAAACGATCGGCGAGGACCACGTGGTCGGCGGCGTCGCGTACGTCTTTTCGACCATCAAGGAGCCGGGCGTCGTGGAACACACCGGCGGCCCCGCGAGGTTCGTCTTCGGCGAACTCGACGGGCGAAGGACCGACCGGATCGCGGCGCTCGACGACGCGCTCTCCGGGTGCGACGGGATCGACGCGGTGCTCGCGGACGACGTCTCCGTCGAACTCTGGCGGAAGTTCGCCCTCATCTGCGCGCAGGCGGGGATGACGGCCGCGACCCGGCTTCCGCTGGGCGAGATCCGCGAGACCGACGCCGCCTGGGAGATGTACGGCCGCATCATGGAGGAGGTGTCCGCGGTCGCGCGGGCGGAGGGCGTCGACCTCCCCGACGGGACCGTCGCCGAGTGGCTCGAGTTCGCGAGCGGGCTCGAACCGGACACGTACTCCTCCCTCCACTACGACCTGACCCACGACAAGCGGATGGAGCTCGACGCCCTCCACGGCTCCGTGGTTCGACACGCGAGCGGCGTCGGCGTCGACGCGCCGATGAACGAGGCCGTTCACGCGATCCTGCGCCCGTGGGCGGATCGAAACGCGTGACTGACCCGCGGGCCGGACGAATCCGGCCGGTCGCGGCACCCGCCGTTCCGCTCGCAGTCCGTCGTCCGTGGAGGCCGGCGTTCGGTCGGGCGCCCCGCCGGCGGACGGGCGGGCGGCCAGCCTCGCTCGAAGCGACAGAGGCATCACCCCGAAGCCGGAACACGTCTCCATGTCCCGTTCGGACGCGTCGGAGGTGAGCGGCCGATGAGCGAGCTGACCGAGATCGTGGTGGTGGGAGACGACGACACCGGACTGGTCGCCCGCGTCACCTCGCTGCTGTTCGAGCGGGGGTGCAACATCGAGGACCTCGACCAGGCGGTCCGGGACGGCGTGTTCCGGATGCGCCTGCACGCCGACGCCGCCGGGATGGTCTGCAAGCCGGACACGCTCCGGGAGGACCTGGCGGCGCTCGGCGAGGATCTCGGCGTCGACGTGCGCGTCCGGTTCCCCGACGAGCGCGACGCACGACGGATCGGCCTGCTCGTCACGAAGGAGGAGCACGCCCCGCGGGCGGTGCTTTCGGCCTGCGAGGACGGCACGCTCGACGCCGACGTGGCGGTGATGGCCGGCAATCGGGACGCACTGGAGCCGCTGGCCGCGGAGTTCGAGGTCCCCTTCTTCGACGTCGGCGACGAGAACGGCTCCCACGACGAGGCCGAACTGCTCGACCTGCTGGCGGACCACGACGTGGACTGCATCGCGCTGGCCCGCTTCATGCGCATCCTCTCGCCGGAGGTCGTGTTCCGGTACGAGGGCCGCATCATCAACGTCCACCCGTCGCTGCTTCCGGCGTTCCCCGGCGCCGAGGCGTACCGACAGGCCGTCGAGGGCGGCGCCCGCGTCGCCGGCGTCACGGCCCACTACGTCACGACCGACCTCGACCAGGGGCCGGTCGTCGCCCAGCGCGGCTTCGCGGTGCCGCCGCGTGCGGACCCGGACGACCTGAAGGAGCGCGGCCAGCCGCTGGAGTCGGAGGCGCTCGTCGAGGCGCTCCGCGCGCACCTCGACGACGCGCTGGTGATCCGACGCGGGCGGACCCACGTCCGGGAGGACGTGGACGCGGCCGAGTACGACCTCGGGGGGATCGCCTCCCCCGAGGCGTCCGTCCCGACGCCGCAGGCCGAGTAGCGCGGACGGGACTGTTTTCCCGACCCGGGACCACGACCGCTCATGGAGCGGCGCGAGGAGGGCGTCCCCGACGACGTGTGGATCGTCGCCGGATTGCTGGCGACGGTACTGGCGGCGATCACGCTGCTGGTCTGGTACGTAACGGGGCTTCTCGCCCGGCTTCCGAACCCGGTTCCGGCGTGAGGACGCCGGAACGAACCCCGGACGGCGCGGAAAACCGGCCGGCTAGAGGCGCCGAACCCGCTCGACCGCCGTCCCGACGTCGGGCGCGTCGAACCACGCCTCGCCGGTGTAGGCGTTCGCGCCGGCGGCGTACACGTCGGCGGCCGCCTCGATCACGTCGTCGGGGAGCGCGGGCGGTTCGACCCCGCACAGGGGCCGCCAGTCCGCGACGTCCTCGCGGTCCGCGCGGGCCTTCGCCTCCCCGACTGCCTCGACCCACTCGGGGTGCTCGCGCTTGTAGTACTGCCTGACGACCTCCTTGGACACCTCCTGTCCGTCGTAGGCGAAGCGGTTCTCGTCGAACGTGCCGACCACGTCGGCGACGCGGACCTCGCCGTCGGCGGACAGGCACTCGATCTTCCCGTCCTCGTGGACGAAGCCGGCCTCGGCGGCCCGGTCGGTGAGCAGGTCGTTCACCGTACGTGCGACCGATTCCAGCTCCCCCACGTCGGCGTCGCCGGCGATCTCGTCGGCCTCCCAGCGGTCGAGGTAGCGGTCCTGCTCCTCGAACTTCGTGGAGAACTCGACGACCGGGTCCGGGAGCGACACCGCCTCGTCGGGCCACTCGCCGCGGTCGAGCCCCAGGTCGCGCGGGGCCGCACGCGACCGGAGGCTGGAGCCGACGGGGACGGCGTTGCGGAAGACGATCTCCAGCGGGACGACGTAGTTCGACCCGGCCGCCGCGTGGAAGGCGTCGTAGTCGTACTCGCCGTCCGCGTGGGGGAGATCCGGGACGTTCACGAGGTCGATGGCGAGTTCGCGCGGCGGGTCCCCGGCGTCGGCCAGGGGCGTCGCGTCGGCGCCGACCCCGCGGTAGTGGGTCGGGACGCCGACCCGCTCGAGCAGTTCGAAGTTGAACGCGCCCATCGTACAGAGCGAGGCGCCCTTCCCGGGGATCCCGTCGGGCATCTTCCCCCAGTCGAAGACGGAGTAGTCGTCGGTGAAGACGAAGCTTCCCGCCCCGGGGGCCGCGTCGGTCGGCGCGCGCTCGACGCGGAACTCCTTGACGCTCGTCATGGCTGTGTGGGCGGGCGCGGGGCGTATGAATCTTTCAATCCCGTGCGTACCTCGTTCCTCGCTCGCGTCGGGATATGCACGTTCGTGGCGTGTGGGCCGGAGCGGGGACGTACCCAAAAGGCCTTATCCGGTCCTGACCCACGCCACGCGCATGTCCCCGACGCGGCGAACGCTCCTCCGTGCGGCCCTCCCCCTGGCGGCCGGCCTCGCCGGCTGCTCGGGGGCCGGGTCGCCCGACGGCCCGACGACCGCCCGACCCTCCGGAACCGAGCGCGACCCCGAGGTCAGCAAGCCCCGGAACCTCGACGGCGAGTCCGTGATCGAGTCGATGGGGGAGGACGACGGACCCGCGGGGAATCGGGAGCTGATCACCGACGCGGACTCGGCCGACTCGATCGAGTTCGCGCCGGGCGTCCCCGACGAGCAGGTCGAGTCGACGCGGGCGTTCCTCGCGGCGACCGACTTCTCGGCGGAGACGGTCTACCATGCCCGGGCGACGATCGAGTCGTGCTACCGGTTCCGGATCCGCTCGGTCACGTGGGAGCCGGGGCGGGTCGAGTACGAGTACTGCCGCGAGCTGCGCCCGGCCACGGTCCGCTGCGAGAGCGGGACCCGCGAGGCGGTCGGACTGTTCCTCCGGATCCCCGCCGTCCTCGAGGCCGAGATCAGGAGCGCGGGCGCGGGCGGTCGGTCGCCGTGCCGGGACTCGGCGGTCGACTGGGGGACGATAGACGCGACCGCGACGGAGGCGCCGGACCGATGAGCCGGCGGTACACCCGCCGGACGGCGCTGGCGCTGCTCGGGGGCGTGACCCTCGCCGGCTGTTCGGGGGGCGGGCGGGACCGGTACTGGGCCGACCCGCCGGCGTTCGACCGGTCGGGGCTGGGCGCCGTGACCGACGACCCGGTCCCGGACCGGCCGGAACCGCTTCCGGTGTCGGTTCCGGACGAGCGACTCGCCGGGTTCACCGAACGCGTGGACGAGTTACTCGCGCCGATCCCCCGGCCGCTCACCGCGGACGCGCTCCCGAACGGGGAGATGCGCGAGGCGATCCGGAGCGAGCGCCGGGACGCCCGGACGGCGCTCGATCGGATGGACGCCGCCGCGGGCACGCTCCCGACGGTCGCCGCGGGGGCCGACGCGTGCGAGCGCGCCGCGACGGCGGCGGGCGTGTGGGCGGCGATCAGCACGACGCGCGAACTGGAGAACGTGACGGAGTCGACGGCGCGGGTTCTGAACCGGGTCGACGACCTCGAAACCGACCTCCCGGACGCGGCCGCTGGACCAGCCGAGGCCGCGGTCGTCTACGGCGAACCCGAGGAGTGGCTCGCGGTCGCCCGCCGCGACACCCTCGTCGGGAGGCCGGCGGCCGCCGAGCGGGCGAACCCGCTGCGGATGGGCCGCGTGACCGGCCAGGTCGAGCGGATCCGGGTCGAACTCGAGACGGCCGTGCTCCTCCGGGACCGGTACGTCGAGGGGCTCGATCAGCCGCGTTCGGTCGAGGAGGCGCTGACGGAGGCCGTCGCGGCGCTCGGCCCGGAGACGGAGCGCCGCCTCCGGCGACTCCACGGCGAGGACGCGGGGCGTCTCCACGTCGCACCAGGATCCGACGACCTCCTCGAGCGCGACGCGCCCCGGGACGCGCCCGGCGTCCGCCTCCTCTCCGAGAAGGTGTACGACGCATTCGACGAGATCCGGTTCGGGCCGATCGCGTGGCCCGACGCGGACGCGACCCATCCGGCGCTCACGGTTCGAAAGACCCACTGGACGTTCGCGACGCTCGACGCGGTCGAGTCGGTCCGCGACCGCGTCGACGACGGCGAGGACCTGTTTCCCCCGGACGCGGCCGCGATCGAGGAAACCCGGGCCGCGGCGATCGACGCCGTCGCCGACCTCGTCGCCTCGGGGTCCCCGCTGGAGCGGTGGACGGCCTGGCGGCTCGTGCCGGCGTTCGAGGGGCCGGACGGGGTGCTCGGTTCCGGGTCCGAGCCCGACCGGCGGGAGATCGCCGGCGCGTACGGCGAGTACGTCTGGATCGAGGCGGTCACGCGGGCGACCCCGGACGCGACGCGGGTCGTCGACGACGCGCTGGCGTGACGGTCGGCGGGTCGCGGTCGTCCGACGGTCGGCAGGCCGGTCGTCAGAAGCGGGGGACTACTCGTCGGGGAACACCTTCCCCGGGTTCAGGGTGCCGTTCGGGTCGAGCGCGTCCTTGATCGCTCGCATCGCGTCCACCGCGTCGCCGTGCTCCCGGCGGAGGTACGCGCGCTTGCCGCGGCCGATGCCGTGCTCGCCCGTGACGGTGCCGTCGAGTTCGAGCGCGCGCTCCACGAGGTCGTCGTAGACGCGCTCGGCGCGGGCGGACTCGTCGGGGTCGTCGTGGTCGTAGACGGCGAAGTAGTGGAGGTTGCCGTCGCCCGCGTGGCCGAACGCCGGGACGAACAGGTCGTGATCGGCGGCGGCCTCCTTCACGGCGCGGATCATCTCCGGGTAGTTCCCGATGGGAACCGTCACGTCGCCCGGGTGGCCCATCGAGGCGCCCTCCCGCCACTCGTCGGCGGCGTACGTGATGTCGCGCCTGGCGGTCCAGAGGTCGGCCATCCCGTCGCCGTCGTCCACCTCGAACGACTCGACGTCGTGGGCCGAGAACACCGCCTCGCAGAACGCCACCTCCTCGTCGACCCCGTGGTCGGCGTGGAACTCGACGAACGCCATCGGGCGCTCGGGCATGTCGGTGCCCGAGTAGTCGTTGGCGAGCGCCGCCGCGTCCGAGTCCATCAGTTCGATCTTCGCCACGTCGACGCCGGAGGTGACGGCGTCCCGGACCGCCGCGGTCGCGTCCGCGAGCGTCGGGAAGACGGCCCGCCCGCCGCGGATCTGCTCGGGGATGCCCGCGAGTCCGAGCGTCGCCCGGGTGACGACGCCGAGGGTGCCCTCGGAGCCGACGAGCAGGTCGGTGAGGTTGTAGCCGCTGGAGCTCTTGGCGGCCCCGGTCCCCGTCCCGATCACCGTCCCGTCCGCGAGGACGACCTCCAGCGCGCGGACCCAGTCGCCCACCTCGCCGTACTTCACCGTCCCCATTCCCGAGGCGTCGGTGGCGATCATGCCGCCGACCGTAGAGATGGCGCCCGAGGAGGGGAGCGGCGGGAAGGTGAGGCCGTGGCGGGCGACCCGTTCGTTCAGGTCGCCGCCGATCACGCCCGGTTCGACGTCGACCGTGAGGTCGTCGGGTCGGACCTCCAGCACGCGGTCCATCCGCGTCAGGTCGAGGCTGACGCCGCCCTCGACGGGCGTCGCGTGTGATTCGAGGCTCGTTCCGGCCGCGTACGGGGTGACGGGGACGCCGCGCTCGTCGGCCGCCGCGAGCACCGCCGACACGTCCGCGGTCGACCCCGCGAAGACGACCGCGTCCGGGTGCACCTCGTCGGCGGGCGCGGTGTCGTAACTGCCGGCGTGCGTGCCGCGGTCCGAGGGCCCCCGCGAGACCTCCCCGTCGAGCGCGAGGTCGTCGAGGAACCGGAGTTCCCGGTCGAATCCCTGGCTCATGTGGTCAGGGGGCACGCGGACGGACAAGAGGGCTCCGGTCGGTCGGATCGGCGGACGTGTCGAACGTCGTCTGAGACGCCGGGCCCGCACCCGGGGTCCGCCGGGTCAGCCAGGGACGACGGGTCCGCCGGGGACGACGGGTCCGCCGGGGACGACGGGTCCGCCGGGGACGACGGGTCCGCCGGGGACGACGGGGGCCGGGGGTTCCGGGGGTCCGGTACCGTCCCGCTTTTACTCCGGGCCGGCGATGGTCCAGGGGATGACGCGCCCGTCGGCCGCCGACCTCGACCCCGACGACCTCGGGTTCGACCACGTCCCCGAGACCGACCAGTCGTTCGAGAACGCGCTGGCGAAGGCGCGCGACGGCGTACGCCTGACGGTCGACGACGCCGTGGAACTGCTGACGACGGGCACCGACGCCGACGGGATCGGCCGGGAGCGAAAGGAACTGGTGCTGGAGGCGGCCGACCGCCGGCGCGCCGAGACGGTCGGCGACGGGGTGACGTTCGTCGCGAACCTGAACAACAACGTCACCACCGCGTGCAACACCGGCTGTCTGTTCTGCAACTTCAAGGACACCGCCCACCAGTTCGAGGCCAGGCACGAGGGCGAGCACGGCGGGTTCACCAAGACGCCCGCGGAATCGAGGGAGGCCGTCGAGGCGGGCCTCGACCGCGGCATCTACGAGGTCACCTCCGTCTCGGGGCTCCACCCCGCGTTCGCGCTGGACGACGAGCACCACGAGATGCTCGCCGGGTTCGACGAACCCGCACGCGAGGTGAACTACAAGCCGCCCGAGCGGTACGTCGTCGACCCCGGCACCTACGTCGAGCAGATGGAGGCCATGTCGGTCGGGGGCGTCCATCTCCACTCGATGACCCCCGAGGAGGCGTACCACGCCCGGCGGGGGACCGACTGGAGCTACGAGGAGGTGTACGCCGAACTCCGGGAGGCGGGCCTCGACTCGGCGCCCGGCACCGCCGCGGAGATCCTCGTCGACGAGGTCCGGGACGTCATCTGTCCCGGGAAGATCGACACGGCGGGCTGGCTGGAGGCGATGGAGGGCGCCGTCGACGCCGGCCTCGACGTGACCTCGACGATGATGTACGGCCACGTCGAGAACGAGATGCACCGCGCGATCCACCTCGAACGGCTCCGGGACCTCCAGGACCGGACCGGCGGCATCACCGAGTTCGTCCCGCTGTCGTTCGTCCACGAGCGCACCCCGCTGTTCGAGCACGGCGTCGTCTCGGGCGGCGCGAGCGACGACGAGGACGAACTGCTCATCGCGGTCGCGCGCCTGTTCCTCGACAACGTCGAGAACGTCCAGACGTCGTGGGTGAAGTACGGCGACGGGAAGGCGCTGAAGACGCTCTCGTGTGGCGCGAACGACTTCATGGGCACCATCCTCTCGGAGGAGATCACCAAGCGCGCCGGCGGGCAGTTCGGCGAATTCCGGAGCTTCGACGACTACGTGGAGATGGTGACCTCGATCGGCCGGACCCCCGTCGAGCGCTCGACCGACTACCGGACGACCCGCGAGATAGACCCGGACGAGGGCGGCCCCTTCGGCCCGACGCTCGGCCCACGGGCCGACGGGACGCCGCTTCTCACCCCGGAGGAGCGCGAGGAGCGGGCCGCGGGCGACTCCAGCGCGGTCGCCGACGACTGAACCGCGACGATTCCGACTCTCCGACGGCGACGATTCGGACGGACCGCCAGGGACGACCGGCCGACTGGCAGCCGCGGTATCAGTGTCAGTCGGGTGGCGACGCTTGACCCGACCGTCCACGGGGTGGGACTGAACGGGCCGGCTTCTGCGCTCGCGCGCCTCGCTGTGCTCCTCGTTCCGTTCGCTCCGCTCACTCCACTGCGGTGCTTGCTTCGTCGTGCTTCACGCAGAAGCCGGGGGCTTTCGAGCCTCTCTATCGGTCAGTCCGAAAACCGTACCGCCAAGGACACCGGCGACCGAGACTACCGCTTCCCGAACCGGATGCCGTCCTCGACCATCCGGAAGTTCCGCTCCCGGTCGATGCGCTCGGCCAGCCAGTCCACCTCGTACACCTGCGCCGAGAGCTCCGCACAGAGGTTCCGCCAGGCGATCGCGTAGATGGGCGACTGGCCCCACGCACGTAGCTCCGGGACGAACTCGTCGTACGTCTCCATCCGCTCCTCCAGGTGTTCGAGCAGGTCGACGGCCGCCTCGGCGGCCTCCCCCTCGTCGTCGGCCGCCTCGATGGCGGCCTCGAGCGCGGCCCGGTAGCCGGCGACGGCCCTCCGCATGTCCTCCGCGGCGGCGTCGTCCTCCTCCGGGAGCGATTCGAGCACGCCGCGGGGTACGCCGAGGTCGATGGACGCGTCCATACCTCCCGGTTCGGCCCCGGTCACAAAAGTTCGCCGTCGAGGAACGCCCGGAGGTCGCCGGCGCAGGGGGCACACAGCAGCACCCGGAGGTCGCCGTCGGGATCGATGGCGTCGACCGCGCCGTACTCCTCGCCCGGATCGATGGTCCGCCCGCAGCGGTCGCAGTCGTGCGGGCGTCGGAGCACGCCTACGCTCCGAGTTGAAGCATCGTGACGACGAGCGCGACCACGAACAGCAGGACGCCCGCGCCGGCGAGCCCGATCCGCGTGAGGTCGGCCTCGCCCGTCTCCCTGGTCGCGTACACGACCCCGGCGACGCCCACGACGGCGGCCAGCAGGACGGCGATGCTGTACACGGCGGTGAGTGCGTCGGCCATAAGTGGAGTTACACGTCCGTCGGTGTTAAAACTCGGTGTCGGAACCGCACGATCGCGGCAGTTCCGCCGCGTGACGGGTCCGAACCGACGGAACGTATTTCCGCCGGCGTCACGGACTCGCGGCCATGCGGATGGAACTGCGGGTCTGCAAGCACTGCCACGAGGGCGAGCACGGCAACCCCGACAAGACGGCGGTCACGCGGGACATGGTGACCTGCGCGGAGACGGTCCGGGAGTACAAGGACCTCATCGGCATCGACGCCATCTACATCACGAAGGTCGCCGAGGGCGACGCCGGCGGCGCGGAGGCGCTCCCGGTCGTGGTCGCCTCCATCGCGGGCGACGAGATACAGCTCTCGGACACCCAGCTCGTGATGGAGGACGACGACGGCAACATGCTGGTGTACCCCGAGCCGGCCGACGTCCTCGAGGTGCTCACGCGGAACGTCCAGCAGGCGAACACCCACACGAACAACGACGTGAGCGTCGAACTCAGCGAGGAGAGCCTGTCGCTGGGCGTCGGGACGTAGCCGACCCGGAACCGGAGCGTCGTCGCGTCGAAGGACGGTGGCGGGTCGGCGTGGGGCGTCGCCCGCTCACTCCCGCAGTTCGCCCCCGTCGGTCGCCGCCGGGGGACGCTCCTCCGACTCAAGCTGGCGCTCCCAGCGCACGCGGAGCAGGTTCCCGTACATCTGCAGGATCAGCCCGAGGAACAGCACGAAGATGCCCGCGTTGATGCCGACCGTGAGCAGCAGGTTCGTCGGGCCGCCGCCGATCACGATCTCGCGCGGCACCGGGTAGCCCTCGTCGAAGACGCTCCCCAGCAACACGGAGACGATGCCGATGACGGTGAGCGCCCCGACGATCGTCGAGGCCGCGTTCCACGACGGGGAGAGTTCGAGCCGCTCGATGCCGGTGCGGGCCTCCTCCGCTCGCTCGCCCTCCTCACCCCCGTCGGCGTGGTACTCGGGGATCATCGAGCGCGGGATGAACGCCTTCACCTCGACGGGGTAGAACGCGGGGTGGAAGCCGTGCTCGAAGATGTGGAACATCACGCCCATCAGCATGATGACCCCGAGCAGGCCGTGGAACGTGACGAACGCCATCGCCGCCGTCCGGGTCGCCATCAGCTCGATGATCCCGGACTTGCTCCAGATGAGCACCCCCGAGATCGACAGCAGCGCCAGTTCGATCGCGAAGATGAACACGACGCCCTTCCCGATGTAGGTGAGAAGCGGGATGTCGTCGGCGGTGCCGCCGGCGAACTGGCGGGCGTTCGGATGGCGCTCCTCGGCGCGCCCGAGCAGGAACTTCACGTCCTGGACCATCGCGTCGACGTCGGCCCTGCCCGGGAGGATCTCCCGGAAGTTCCCCCGGCCCGTGTCGGTCGTCACCATCATGAGCATCCAGAAGAGGACGAGCACGAGCAGCCCCGCCCCGGCGACGCGGTGGACCGCGACCACGCCGGTCGCCCCGCCCATCAGCCCGACGAGCCACCACAGCTCGTCGTTGAACATCATGCTGTAGCCGGAGAAGAACAGGACGAAGACGTCCAGCGCCAGCAGCGTGTGGAACGTCGTCGTCATGCGGGTGAATTTCCCGTGGTCGAGCTGCGTCACGGCCCGTCACCCCCGTCGCTCCGGGCCGCATCGTCCGCGGCTTCGCCGGTCGCGTCGTCAGCGGCGCCGTCCGTCTGACCGCCGGCCGCGTCGGCGGCCCGGCCGCCGTCGGCCGCGACCGTCTCGTCGGTCTCCGGGGACTCCCCCGGAGCGCGCATCCGCGCGGCGAGCCGCCGGAACGCGCCCCAGTGGAGGAACACCATGAACAGGATGAACACGCCCATGATGACGTCGGCCGCGTGGGTGATCGCGATGGCGAAGTCGAGCCAGACGATCTGGTTGCCCTCCGCCCAGTCGGCGCCGACGCCCGCGTTCGCGCCCGTGAACGTTGGATCGATGCGGAACAGTTCCTCGTAGAACGGGCCGAAGCCGCTGGCCCACCAGAGGATCGCGAGCGTCGCCACGACCGCGATCAGCGCGTTCACGGCGATTGCGGTGCCGCCGTACCCCCGCGTCTCCGGGAGGTGCTCCCGGTAGCTCACGACTCGAACACCTCGGCGTCCTCGCCGAAGATGATCTCCATCGCCCCGTCGTTGAAGAAGGTGCCGCTGCCGCGCCTGTCGAGCTCGGTGGCGATGTCGTCGGGGGTCCCGACGAGGATGGCGTCGGTCGCGCACTCCTCGGCGCAGGCGGGTCCCTTGCCGACCTCCTGGCGCTCCTCGCACATCGTGCATTTGTCCATGACGCCGCCGGCGCCGACCAGCGACGCCGCGCCCTCGTCCTCGGCGGGGAACTGCGGCGCGCCGAACGGACAGGCCGACAGGCAGTACTGGCAGCCGACACAGAGGTCGTCGCGGACCTCGACGAAGCCGTCCTCCTTCTTCACGAGCGAGTCGACCGGGCACACCGAGACGCACGGCGCGTTCTCGCAGTGGTAACACTGCATCGGGATGGACGTCTCGCCGGGCGACTGCCCCTGCCGGAGCGCCTCCGTGGCGTTGGCGTTCAGGCCGGCCGCCGCCTCCTGGCCCTCCAGCATCGTCGAGATGCTGATCCGCTGTTCGTCACGGGGGACGTCCCACGTCCGCTTGCAGGCGACCACACAGCCCCCGCAGTCGATACACGCCTCCACGTCGGGGAAGATGCGAGCGTCCTCGCCGACGGTCATGACGCCCTGTCCCATCACTTCTTTAGGTGCGTTTGACATTTTCGATCACCTCATTGGACCGCCCCGCCGTCACGGACGTCGTAGTCCTTCTGCCTCCCGAAGCCCTCGCGGTCCTGCGGGAAGTCGATCTCGGCGTCCATGTTGAGTTCCTCCAGGAGTTCCTGGGTCGCCGGTTGCACCTTGACCAGCGCCGCCTTCGTCTCCTGCATCTGCGTCTCGACGTCGTAGCCCCGCGAGGTGATGCTGTTGACGCTGTCGCCGATGGCGAACGGCGCGTGGCCGTCGGGGTACTGGTCCTCCAGGCTCTTCCCCTGGAAGACGCCGCCCCAGTGGAACGGGAGGAAGACCTCCCGGTCGTTGGGACGGTCCGTCACCCGCGCCTTCACGAGCACCGACCCGCGGTCGGTGGTGGAGACGACGACGAGGTCGCCCCCGTCGACGCCGAGATCATCGGCCATGTTCGGGTGGATCTCGGCGTACATGTGCGGCTGCAGGTCCGCGAGGAACACGTTCGAACGCGACTCCGAGCCGCCGCCCTGGTGTTCGACCTGCCGGCCCGTGGTCATGATGACGTCCATGCCCTGGTCGGCCGCGGCCGCGGTCGCCTGCTCCTGCTCCGCCGCGTTGTTCTGGTCGAGCCGGTAGAAGTTCTGCTGCTGGCCGTTGGCCGGCCACTGTTCGACGAGGTCGGGCCGCGGGCTCTCGATCGGCTCGCGGTGCACCGGCACCTTGTCCAGGAAGCTCCACACGACCGCGCGGGCCCGCCCGCGTCCCGTGGGCGGGTCCGGCTGCGGGAAGTCGTACTGCTCCCACTCGCTCAGGGGCATGCCGAGGTCCTCCTCGGTCTTGATCCCCTGCTCGACCAGGTCGCGCGCGGCGTCGTACACCGACCTGTTCGGGTCGAGCGCGTACTCGAACGGCAGCGGGAGCGCGTCCGAGTTGCTCGGGTCCGGCGGCATCGTCGTCTTCCAGCCCGGGTACTCCGGGATGCCGCGGATCTCCCCGTCGGCCCAGTCGGGTTCGTAGGGGTCACGGAGCAGGTTCAGCCCCTCCTGGCCCTGTTGGTTCACCGTCTCCCGTAACGGGTACTCCTCCGAGGACATGCTGCTCCACTCCTCGGGGGTGGGCGCCTGGACGCCCCACCTGGTCCGGAAGTCCTGGCCGCCGTCGTTCGGATCCAGGTCGTCGTTCCAGATGATCGGCGTCCCCGGGTGGCCCTCGCCCCAGCACGGCCACGGGAGCATCCAGTAGTCGCCCGAGACAGGTAGCCCGGGCGCGTCGGCCCGGGTGGTCTCGGTGGAGAACGCCCAGTCGTACTCCAGGTGCTGCTGGAGGCGCTCGGGGTCCTGCCGGTAGCCGATGGTCATCGTCCCGAGGTTGATCTCGCGCAGGCAGTCCTCGTACGTCGAGCGCCCGCTGTAGAGGTCGGGGCCGGTGCCCCAGTCGAAGTGCTCGCCGAAGCCGAGCCGGTCCGCCAGCTCCTGCATGATCTGCATGTCCGGCTTCGTGTTGTGGCTCGGCGGCCGGACCGGTTCGGACCACTGCACCGCCCGGTGCGAGTTCGTGACCGAGCGGTAGTGCTCGTACTGGCTCGCGCAGGGCAGGAGGATGACCCCGTCGTCGCGGTCCGCGAGGACGCTGGCGAGCGACGGGAACAGGTCCACGACGACCAGCAGGTCGAGTTGCTCCATCGCCTGCTTCATCCGGCGCATCTCGCTGATCGAGTTCGTCGAGTGTCCCCAGAAGAACGCGATCTTGACCTCGTCGGGCTGGTAGAGCGGCGTCTCCTGGAGCCGGTCCTCCTGGGAGAGCGCCGCCTCGAACCAGCGGGCGACGGTGAGCCCGTTCTGGAACATCATCGACCGCTCGCTCGGGAACGAGTCGTCGACCGAGTCCGCGTCCGACTGGCGGAGGTAGAGGTCCTCCGGCATCAGCTCGAACCGGTCGTACAGGTCCTCGAAGCTCGTCGAGCCGCTCGTGTACGGGCTCGTGTCCCAGACGTCTGCCCACCACGAGTAGCCGCCCGGATCGAGCCCGTAGTAGCCCGGCAGGATGTGGCTCGCCACGCCGAGGTCGGTCGCGCCTTGGACGTTCGAGTGCCCGCGCATCACCTGGAGGCCGCCGCCGGAACGGGCGGCGCTCCCCGACGCGAGCGAGGTCAGCGCGTACGAGCGGATGTTCTGGGTGCCGTTGTTGTGCTGGGTGCCGCCCATCGCCCACTCGATCTGGACGTTGGGCTTGTTCTCGATGATGAGGTCGCCGAGCGCCTCCAGGTCGGACCTGCTGATCCAGGTGATGTCCGCGACGGTGTCGAGGTCGTAGCGGTCGAGTTCGGCCTCGGCGTCGGGCCAGCCCATGACCCGCTCGCTCAGCATGTTCTGCCCGGAGTCGTCGCTGCCGTCGATCGCGAGTTCGCCCCGGTCGCGCAGGTACCGGACGAGCCCCATCATCAGGGCGACGTCGGTTCCGGGTCGCAGCCGGAAGAAGTGGTCCGCGTGCGCCGACGTCTTCGTGTACCGCGGGTCGACGGAGACGATGGTGCCGCCCCGCTTCTGTCCCTCCAGGATGTGCTGCATCGCGATCGGGTGGGCCTCCGCGGGGTTCTGCCCGATGATGATGAGGAGATCCTCGTTGCGGTAGTCGTTCATCGAGTTCGTCATCGCCCCGTAGCCCCACGTGTTCGCGAGGCCCGTCACCGTCGTCGAGTGGCAGATGCGCGCCTGGTGGTCGATGTTGTTCGTCCCCATGAACGCCGCGAGCTTCCGGATCGCGTAGCACTCCTCGTTCGCGTGGTGGGCGCTCCCGAGGAGCATGACGCTGTCGCGGCTGTGCTCCTCCCACACGCGCTCGATCTCTGAGGCGATCTCGTCGTACGCCCGATCCCAGGAGATCTTCTGCCACTCGCCGTCCACCTTCTGCATGGGGTGTTTCAGCCGCCGTTCGGAGTGCTCGCTCCCGTAGATAGCGGCCCCCTTCGAACAGAGCGACCCGTTGTTCACGGGGTGTTCGTGCCAGGGCTCCTGGCCCACGAACGCGTTGCCGGTCCGCTCGCCGCGGAACCCGCACCCGACGGCACAGAAGTTGCAGATGGTCTTGGTCAGTTCCCCGTCCGTGTCGGTCCCGTCGGTCTCGTCGTCGGACTGTGCGAGCGCGTGCCCGGCGCCGCCGCCGCCGAGCGCCACCGCCCCCGCGAGCGCGCTCGCTTTCACGAACGTCCGCCGGTCGAGGTCGAGGGAGACTGGTTCGGTGCTCATGCGCCCCCGTCGTCCCTCCACGCTGTCGGTTGCATGGTGCTAACTACCCACACGACTAATTGTAATACACGTACATTAAGATGGGGGACGGACTCCCCCCGGATCTGCGCCGTCGGAGGCCGCTGTTTACCGGGTTCCTCCTCGAACGGGACGATTGACGACCGGTTCCGGAGGCGAACGAATCGATCGGGAAGCTGTTCGATGAAACTCATTTCCCCGCAAGGCATATCACCGTGCTATGAGCTAGCAGTTACGATGAACACCGGGGCGTTCGCCTGCGCGTGTGGCGGGACGTGCGACGTCGACCTGGAGGCCGTCCGCGAGGGCGTGCGCGACGTCGAGGTGGCCGCGAGTTCGCGGCTCCTCTGTCGGGACGGGCTGGACTCGATGGCCCACGTGATCGACGAGTACGACCTCGACCAGCTCCTCGTCACGGCCGTCGACGGGGGCTGCAAGGACCGAATCAGGGCGGTCGCCGAGGAGCAGGGGCTCCACCCCGACGCCACCGCGTTCGTGGACCACCGCGAGGGGGCGGCCTGGGTCCACGACGGACCCGAGGCCACCGACAAGGTCGCGCGGCTGCTCAACGCCGCGAACGCGGGGCTCCGGGCGGAAGCCGTCTCCCGGACCGTCTCGCGCGACGCGGGCGAGCGCGTGGCGGTGATCGGCGACCCCGAGACCGCGGCGACGCTCTCGGACACCGCCGACGTGACGCTCGTGGCCGACGGGAGGGACTTCTCCGGCGCGGACGGCCTGGGGGACGTGACCGTCGAGCGCGGCCGCGTGACGGCCGTCGAGGGGTCGTTCGGCGGGTTCGAACTCACGCTGGCCGCGCGGGTCACCGACGACTGCATCGGTTGCATGGAGTGCGTCCGCGAGGGGCCCGAGGGGAAGGTGACGGCCCGCCCCGTCGACGTCGACCCCGACGCCCCGGGCGGCGAGTGGGTCGACGTCTGCCCGACCGACGCGATCGACCTCGACGGCGTGACGCGTCGCCTGAGCGTCGACCAGGTGATCCACCCGGCGGGCGACTCGGGGGCGCGGGGCGGCCGGGTCGGCTACTACACCGGCCCCGTCGACGGCGCGACGATCGCGGCCGTCGAGTCGCACCTCGGCGGCGTCGAGAAGCCGGAGTTCCTCGACCTGGAGATGGACGTCTGCGCGGCGGGCGCCTCCAGCCAGGAGGGCTGTACCGCCTGCACCGACGCCTGCCCGCACGACGCCGTCGACCGTCCGGCGGTCGACCGCGTCGAGTTCGACCCGATCGCCTGCCAGAACTGCGGGGCCTGCACGAGCGCCTGTCCGACCGGCGCGACCATGCTGCGGGAACCCTCGAACGAGCGCATCGCCCGCGAGGTGGAGGCGTCGCTGAGAACCGAGGAGTCGGGGGGCTGGCTCCCCTGGCGGGGGTCCGAGGGGATCGGGACGCCGGTGGTCGCGTTCGTCTGCTCGGAGCGCGCCCGCGAGCGGTTGCGCGAGTACGGGCGCCGCGCCGCGCGCGGCGAGGACGGCCGGTACCCGCCGGTCCTCCCCGTGTCCGTGAACTGCACCGACACCGTGGGCGAACCCCACGTCGTGCACGCGCTGGCGGCCGGCGCCGACGGCGTCGCGGTGGTCGGCTGCGGGGACGCGTGCCTCCACTCGGGTCCCGACCCGAAGGCCGCGCTGGTCGAACGGTGCAACCGGGCGACGGCCGACCTCGGGCTGGGCGAGCGCGTCGCCTTCCTCGCCCCGGGGGACGACCCGGCCGCGTTCGCCGCCGAACTCGCGGGGTTCGTCGACGGACTCGACGATTCGCCGGTCCCCGCCGGCGAGCACGAGGCGACGGGCCGGATCGACGAACCGACCGCCGGCGGCGTAGGCGGGTCGCCCGCGGTCCAGGCCGACGGGGGTCGCCCGAACCCGACGTTCGACGGCCACGGTTGGACGCTCGAGTCGGTGCGGACGATCCTCCGGCACGTCGACCCCGAGCGGGACGTGATCCGCGGCCTCTCCGACTTCGGCAGCATGGAGGTGAGCGACGCCTGCAACCTGACGCCGACCTGCTCGAACCTCTGTCCGACCGACGCCGTCCGCCGCACCGACGGGGGGAACCTCGAGTTCAACCACGAACTGTGCGTCAACTGCGGCCTCTGCGAGGAGGGCTGTCCCGAGACCGCGATCACGATGCGCGACGGCCTGGACCTCTCGCTGCTCCCGGAGCGCCGGGACGGCGACCCGTGGGTGACCGTCCACGACGGCGAGATGCTGGAGTGCGTCCGATGCGGGGAGCCGTTCACGAGCGTCGGCTCCGCCGAGAAGGTGCAGGCCGAGGTGGGCGACCTCGTGGAGGGCGTCGTGCCCGGGGGCGAGCACAGCGTCTTCGAGTACTGCGGCGACTGTCGGACCAGCCTGCTCTTCGGGGGTGGGGCGGGCCGATGAACGAGGACGAGATCCACGAGGCGCGCGTCGAGGTCGTGGACTTCCTGATCGAGGCGTTCTGGGACGTCCCGGGCGAGGGGTTCGTCGAGCGCCTGCTCGGCGACGGGATCGTCCTCCCCGCCGATCCGGTGAACGACCCCATGGACGAGGGGTTCGAGATGCTCCGGCGGTGGCGCGACGCCCACCGGGGGGAGCCGGTCGAGGAGGTCCACGAGGCGCTCGAACGCGAGTACACCTCGCTGTTCGTCGGCCCGCGTCCGCCGGTGCTCCCCCACGAGACGTACTACCGGGACGACACCGACTTCATCGGGAAGGGGCTCGCGGAGGTGGAGGCGAGCTACTCCGCCGCGGGCTGGTCGCCCCCGGAGGAGTACCCGGAGGAGAACGACTTCGTCGCAGTGGAACTCGCGTTCCTCCGGCACCTCGTCGGGGTCCAGCGGGACGAGCGCGAGGAGTCGTTCGGCTACGAGCGCGTGTTCCTGGACGAGCACCTGACGCAGTGGGTCGACGCGTTCGTCGCCGACCTGCGCGAGGAGGCCGACCCCGGGCTCTTCCTCGCAGCCGGGCTGATCCTCGCGGGGCTCGTCGAGTTCGAGGACGAACTGGTCGCGCAGGTCGTGGCCGGCTAGGCGCGCGATCGCACGGACCGGGGACGCGCGACTGCTCGCGGAGCGTGGGGGAAGACGTGCGGAACCCAACACGCCCCGCTACGGGACGGTAGCGCGTCGCCGGACGGAAAACGGGTTACTCCTCCTCGGCCTCGCGTTCGAGGAAGTCGAACCTGATCTCCCCGTCGACCTCGCCGTCGTTTATCTCGTTCGGCCGGACGCCGTGGTCCCACACCTCGAAGCCGTTGTACTTCTCCGTGGCGCCCTTCGGCCGCCAGCCGCTGTCCTTGTGTGTCATAGGTATCCGTTCACACGTACCGCACTTAGTCCTATCGCGGCTTCCGCGGGCCGGCGGCGCTGGAGTCCCGTCGACCGTTCCCCGTCGACCGTTCGAGTTCCCGCCCCCGGACGCGGAGCTCAGAACGACACTCCCCGGTCGGAGTCGAACGCGACGGTCCACGTCGTCTGTTCGTCACACTCGGGACAGTGCTGGCGCAGTTCGGTCCGCTCGAAGGTGCCGACGTCGGCCAGCAGGCCGCAGTTGGCACACTCGAAGTACGGCATCTACGCCACGGGCGAGCGCCCGACGGTGGCCGGAAACCGTTCCAGGACGGCCGGAGTTCGTTCGGATGTGGTTCGAGCGTCCATCGGCATCGTTCCCCACGAAGTAGCGCCCCGGGTCGCATAAAACCGCCCCCCGGCGAGTTCGACAGCGTTCCGTGGGCGACTTCGGGTTCCGTTCGCCGGGGACCCCTACCGGTCGCTCTCGCCCGCCACCCACACGACCACGAACCCCGCGACGAGCGAACACGCGGCGAACGCGAGCACCAGCGGCGTCCCGAGCGCCATCGCCCGCTCCATCCGGAAGTACCACGTCCACGTCTGGACCGACTCGGCGCCGACCGCGACGACCGCGACCGCGGAGACGGAGAGCACCAGCCCCAGGAACGACAGCGCCGCGAACCCGCGGGCGAGCGACGCGACGCGCGGGCTACGCATCGAACGCCCTCCGGGCGACCAGCGAGGTCAGCACCAGCGGCACGAGGACGGCCGTCTGGACGCCGATGAAGATCCCCATGTAGCTGATCGTCGACTCGAGGTGGATCGCCCAGTGCCAGGTGCCCTTCACCTCCGCGATGACCGCGACCGTGCCGACCGCGAGCACCGACAGCCCGACGAGCGCCGCCAGGACGAACTCCGCCACCCTGACGTAGTACAGGGCGCGCCGCCACGACGCGCCGCCCGGGTCCGACTCGACCGCCGCGGCGGTCCCGTTGCTCACCGCTCACCACCCCCCGACGGGCGGCCCGTGACGTACGACCGGTAGGCGTCGTAGGCCGCGACCACGAGCACCAGCGTCCCGACGGCGATGAGCGCCAGCGCGGGCCCCAGCGCGAGCGGCAGGTCCGAGAGGACGTGCAGCAGGATGCCCATGTGAAGGAGTGACTAGCTCGCGTGACCATAGGGGTTGCGCCCCCGGTCGTCGAACGGCAGACTCGAACCGTCCGGCGAGGCTCGAACAGCCTGGCGAACCCTTTTGCCCGCGTACGCCGTTGAGCACCCTGATGCCGTCGAGACGGAGCCTGCTGGGGAGGCTCTCCGCGGCGGTGGGGGTCGCGGCCGCCGGCTGTGCCCGACTTCGGCCGCCGCCGGGACTGGACCTCCTGGCGAACCCGCACGACGTTCCACGCCGCCAGTTCGCCCAGCGGGAGCGCCTCCGGCGCGACTCGGACGGCAACCCGCTCCAGGCGCGCCACAGGCGGGTGCTGCTGCTGGACCTCCGGCGGGAGCCGTCCGCCGAGGCCGGCCGGACCGTCGAACGGGCGTTGCGGGGCCTGGAGGGGGCGTTCGAGTGGAGTCCCGACGGGCTGTTCCACCTCCTCGCCTGGGGGACCAACTACCTCGACGAGCACGGCGCCCTCGGCAGGGTCCCGACCGAGCATCCGACGGTGCTCTCGCGGACCGACGACCCCGACCTCCTGCGGTTCGACGCCGCGCTCGTGCTCGAATCCGACGTCCCCTCACACGTCGCGGCGGCCGAGGGCGCGCTGTTCGGCGACCGCGACGAACTGAACGGCACCCCGGTCGAGCACCGGCTCACGGACGTGTTCGACCGCCGTTCGCGCCGGACCGGATTCCTCGGCGAGGGGCTCCCGGCCGCCCACGCGGACGCGGAGGGCGTCCCCGCCGACGCGATCGCCGAGGACGCACCCATGTTCACCGGGTTCCGCTCCGGCCGCGAGGGGACCCAGGCGAGCGAGGACCGCGTGACCATCGAGGACGGCCCGCTCGAGGGCGGGACGACGATGCACCTCAGCCACCTCGCGCTGAACCTCCGCCGGTGGTACGACCGCCCGGAGGCCGACCGCGTGAAGCGGATGTTCGACGCGGAGACGACGCCCGAGGACGTGGCGGGCATGACCGATCGGGTGCCGTTCGCGAACGCGGTCGAGGCCCACGCCGGCGAGCACGGCGTGGTCGGCCACCACGAGAAGGTCGCGCGGGTCCGGGAGGACGGCGAACCGGTGATCCTCAGGCGGGACTTCAACACCGTCGACGGCGGCCGCCCTGGCGTCCACTTCCTCGCCCTCCAGCGGAGCCTGGACGACTTCCGACGGACGCGCAAGTCGATGAACGGCTGGTACCTGCGTGACGACTCGCCGGACATCACCGACCGGGTGAACAACGGCATCCTCGACGTGATCCGGGTCCGCTCGCGCGCGAACTTCGTCGTCCCGCCGCGGGAGAAGCGTGCGTTCCCGCTGACCGTCACGTAGCACGTCGTCCCGGGGTCCGTGTTCCCGGTCGGCCGCCGGTCCGTCGCCCGGTTCGCCTGGCCCGACGACCGGGTCGGTTCCCGACGGGGCCGCGGCTACCCGGACGGGGGCGCGTTCGGCGGCCGCTCGTCGTCCCCCTCGAGGAACACCGACGCGAACAGGTCGACGTGGAGCGCGAGCAGGCGTTCCGGCGCCAGATCGGCCGACCCGGCCTGTGACGCGAGGAACGCCTCGAGGTCGTCGCTGGGGGCGAACCGGACGAGCTCGCCGCCGTCCTCGAGTTCGAACGTCACCTCGGTCGCGCCCGAGACCAGGTGCTCGATCTCGAGGAGGGCCTGCTCGAGTTTCACCTCCAGCGCCTCCTCCTCCTCCATCATCCGCTGGTCGGCCCACTCGTCGGCCGCCGCCGCCAGGCGGTCGCTCACCGGGAACGAAAGCGCCATCAGGACGACGCCCCCTCGACGCCCGATCCGACGCCGCGGCCGGCGGCGAGCGTCCCGGACGCCGGCCCCTCCGACGCCACGACTCCCTCGGCGCGTCCGACGCGGGGCTCCCCGCGGTCCGCGGATTCGTGCTGCATGGACGGTGGAGCGCGAAGGGGGTGGTTCAGCGTTCCTCCTCGGGCATCCAGGGCTCGGGGCCGGGGTCGGACTCGCCGATCTCGCCGAAGAGGACGAACAGCAGCGCCAGCGCCGCCACCATGACCGCCAGGCCGACGAGTCCCGAGACGGCGGTGTAGCCGACGCCCGCCGAGGAGGCCCAGACGGACTCCATGTTGTTCATCGTGCGGAACGCGATGACGACGAGCCACGCCCCGAAGCCGACCGCCAGCGCCGTCAGCACCCAGCTCTGACCCACCGCGTTACGGATGCTCATGCTAACTACTGACACGTACTGGGTCAAAAAACTAGCCCGTCGGTGGATCGCCGCCGGGGCCGTCTGGAGCGTCGACGCCCGCGCGACGCCTCACGGATCCGAGAGCGACCACCCGGCGCCCTCGGCGGCCTCCGCCACCGGGACGAACTCCCAGCCGGCCGCCTCGGCCCACGCGCGCTCGCCGGCGTCCTCGACGCCGACGAGCACCATGCGCTTCGCGTAGAACATCGAGTGCTCGTCGACCTCCGCGAGCCGCTCGGCCGGCCCGGTGCCGGTGCCGTTGAAGAAGTCGAGGTCGAGGCGGTTCTCGCGCTGGAACTTCGTGAGGACGTGGGCGTCCACGTCGCCGACGATGCCGACCCAGTCGGTCCACGTCTCGGCGTCCGCGAGCGCTGCGTGGAGGTCCTCCAGCCGCCGGATCGCTACGTAGGAGATCGCCATCGTCATCTCGTCGGCGCCGCCGCCGTGGGGGCCCGAGGCGTCCGGTTGCTGCTGGGTCCCCTCCTCGCGGGCGTCGGCCGGGACGCCCCCGCCGCCGCCCGACTCCATCGGGATGCCGACCGGCCTGTCGTCGTTCGTGTACGGGACCCGCGGGGTCGCGGGTGGCCGGTCGTCGGTGCCGTTAGCGTCGTCGGAGACGTACGCCTCGGAAGCGGCGGGCGCGTCAGCGGCGGGGATGTCGGGCGAAACGACGCCCGACGATTCCGCCGCCGTCGAGCCCGCATCGGGGTCGCCCGTCTCGTCGCTACCCCCGTCGACCCCCTCAGTCGCCTCGCCGTCGGCGTTCGCGACCGCCGCGTCCGCGAGGCCGCCTACCCCCTCCTCGTCGGACGGCGCGGGAGCGGACGACTCGGTCGGGCCGTCCCCTCCGTCAGTCGGGCCGTCCCCGCCGTCGTTCCGCCAGAACCAGTCGCCGCGGTTCGGGCGGTCCTCCCCGTCCCCGTTCGAGACGTCCAGTTCGTCGAGGTCGATGCGGTCAGTCATGGGTGGTCGAGTCGGCCGATCCGACCGAGTCGGTCGGGTCGTCGTCGGTCCTGCGCTCGTCGGTCGGATCTTGGCCCGACGGGAGCGCGTCGGTCGACAGGTCGAGGCGGTCGCAGGTCGCCGGCGTCGGGACCCCGTCGGCGGTCCAGCCGCGGGCGGCGTAGTAGGCGTCGAGCAGGCGGTCGAACGCCCCGGGGTCGACCGCACGCCCCGCCGCCGGGGCGTCGCCCTCCGGGAGCGACTCGCCGAACCACTCGGGGAGCGCGTCGTCCGATCGGTCGAACCCCTCGCGGACGTTGAACAGGCGGACGAGCGTCCACACCCGCTCGCCCACCCGGTCGAGGTCGTCGTGCGGGACGTCCAGCGCGTCGAGCCACTCGGCGCCGCGGTCGTCCCACAGCGTCTCGCCGGCGAAGTCGTCGACGACGAGGCTCCAGAGCACCGAGCGGGCGTTCTGGGCCTCGACGACGGCCCGAACGTCGTCATCGGCGTCGTCGTCCTCCCGGAACACGGCATCCTCGATGGGACGGGCCCGCCGGTGGCAGCCGCCACGGTCCGACGTCGCGTACGCGAGCGCCATGCCGGGCGCACCCCGCGGGTCGTACGCCGGCAGCTCCATCGACTTCACGGTGGGCACGAAGTCGTCGCCGCCGTAGCGCGCCGCGGCCTCGTCGACGCCGTCGGCGAGCGCGTCGGCCAAGTCGCCCTCCCGCCGGGCGATGCGGCCGACGAGTTCGCGGGCGGCGGCCCCGTCGCCGAACTCGAATCCCGCCTCGCCGGCGCGGACCGCCCAGGCGACGGCGTTGCCCGCGGTGATGACGTCGACGCCGAGGCGGTCGCACGTCTCCCCCAGCGCCGCGACGGCGTCGAAGTCGTCGAGCCCGAGCCCCGCGCCGAGGGTCATCGGCGCCGCGCCCCGCGGGATCGTCTCTCCCTCGTCGGTCTCGATGCGGAAGCCGCCCGGGACCGCCTCGTCCGGGTTCTCGCGGCCGACCGCGGCGTCGGCGGCGGCCTCGATGCCGATGCCGTCCACGTCGGTCGCCGTCTCCCGCCAGCCCCGGGCCGGGAGCACCCCGACCTCGGCGGCGAAGTCGACCGACTCCAGGGTCTCGCCGGCGGCCTGCCAGCGCCCGACGTCGTCGTCGACGAAGGCGGCCCCGTCCCGCTCGTGGAGGTCAGCCAGCGCGTCCGGCACCTCGGGGGCGTCGCCGCGCGCGACGACCGCCTCGAGGTTCTTCGCGCCCATGACGGCCCCCGCCCCGCCGCGGCCGGCGTGGTGGTCGCCGCCGTCGGAGGCGATCGTCGCGTACGCCACCTCCGCCTCGCCAGCAGGGCCGACGCAGGCGACCGCCGCGTCCGGGTACGCCGCGTCGGTCTCGACGGTGTCGGCGCCGGCGAGGTCGCCCGCGGGTTCGAGCCGCGGCTCCCCGTCGCCGACGACGAGCGCCGTCGGCTCGGCCGCCTCGCCCTCGACGACGACGCCGAGGCAGGCGGGGAGCGACCCGGCGAGGCGGTCGGGGAACGCCCCGCCCGAGTAGGAGTCGAGGAACGCGCCCGTCAGCGGCGACTTCGTCACCGCGGCGTAGCGCGACTCGCCGGGGAGCGCCCCCGAGAGCGGGCCGAGCAGGAAACAGAGCAGGTTCTCGGGCCCGAGCGGGTCGGCGCCCGCCGGGAGCTCCTCGTACAGGTAGCGCGCGCCGAGCCCCTTCCCGCCGAGGTAGCGGCGGCGCCACGCGTCGGGGACGCGTTCGAACCGGACCTCGCCCGCCCCGAGGTCCGCCCGGAGGACCCGCGTTCGTCCGTCCATCGGTGTATGTCACCCCGTTCACACGGAAAAGCGTTCGCCCGTCGAAGGCGGTGGCCGGAGTGTGTCTGTGGGTAGCGAGCCATAGTGACGGGCGGAGGTACGACGGTGCTTTCGACTCAGATATCGACCCGATCGCATCCGTACAGTTCCCGAAAGCCCCCGCGGCTGTCGGCTCGGTGCGGCCGGCTGCGCTCCTCGGCTCACTTCGGTCGCACTGCGGTGCTTACCGATCCGCGCCGTTTACGAGACGCACGCGTCTCGTGAACGTCGCCGACAGCCGCGGCCCCTTTCGGTTCCGCCCGGACCGCACCTCACCCTCCCTTACCTCGGAGCACGCTCCTCGGAACTCGCCCTCGTGTTCGAAAATCGAAGATCTTCGTCGGTACGGGAACTCCCCGAGTTCCCGTCAGCGGCCAGATTCCGCAGGAATCTGGCAGCATCACGAAAGGCGCGAAGCGCCTTTCGAACGACTCCGCTCGCGTGAGCAGCCTCTGCACTCCTCGCGTTCGTTCCCTCCGGTCACTCACGCTGCGCTTCTTCGTCCCTCGCGCGCGTCCGGCTGACACGGAGGTCGGCCGGCACGCGCCGGGCGGCTGCTCCCTCCGCGACCACGGACGACACGACAAGCACTATCCCCGCCGACTCCCCAGTCCCGGGCATGGATGAGGCGACGGTCGAGGGGTCCGGGACGACGGAAGGGACCGAGGACTCCAACGGAGCGGAACGCCGGTACGCCGTCGTGATCGCGGGCGGACGTTCGACCCGCTTCGGCGATAGCGACAAGGCCGTCGCCCCGCTGGCCGGGACGCCGATGATCCGCCGCGTCGCCGACCGCCTCGCCGGCGTGACGGACCGCCTGGTGGTGAACTGCCGGCCGGACCAGCGCGAGGCCATCGCCGACGCGCTCGCGGGCTACCCGAACCCGGTGCGGTACGCCGAGGACGAGGAACCCGACCTCGGGCCGATGGCCGGCATCCGGACCGGCCTCAGGGGGGTGGAGGCCTGGGGCGGGCCGGACGCGCTCGCGTTCGTCGCCGCCTGCGACATGCCGTTCCTCGACCCCGGCCTCGTCTCGCACCTGTTCGACCGCGCCGCCGACCGCGACGCGGCGGTGCCCCGCCTCGACGACGAGTGGTTCCAGACGACCCACGCGGTCTACCGCGCCGGCCCGATGGCCGACGCCTGCGACGCCGCGCTCGCCGAGGGGGAGGGGAAGATCATCGCGCCGCTGTTCGAACTCGACCACGCCGTCGTCGAGGAGGACGAGGCGCTCCGGTACGCGGACGAGTCCACCTTCGAGAACCTCAACACCCGGAAGGAGTTCGAGGCGGCGGCCGAGCGGTTCGGGTGAGGCGCGACCGCGGAGCAGCGGGAGCGTTCGCGGTCGTCGCGGTGCCCGTGGTGGCGAAACGGACGACCTAGCGAACCACGTCCACGACCTCGCCCTCGCCCATCCGCGCGACGACGACCCGGTCGATCCGCCCCGACCCGTCCGCCGCCAGCGCCGCCTCCGCGACGTCGCGAGCGACCGACTCGAGCGCCTCGTCGTCGGCCTTGTTCACCAGCGGAACCGCGGACGCGCCCTCCGGCACGCCCTTCAGTCCTCCCTCCGGCGACGCGAGCACTTCGCCCACGGCCTCCGCGGTGATCCCGTCGCCCGGTTCGAGCCCCGTGATCGCGCTCACGCGCTCGGGTCGGTGGACCGCCTCGTCCGACAGGGGCTTCCCGACCGCGCGGACCGAGGCGACCGGAATCACGGCGTCCGCCCCCGCCGGAACCTGGGGCTCGCGGTCGCTCGGCGCCTTGAACTCGCGCATCCGGGCACCGTCGGCCTTCACGAACGCGGGGCCGTCGTGGCCCGCCGCGAGGTCGTCGACCGTCTCGCGGTCGTACCCGTGGTAGCGGTCCGAGCGCTCCCGTTCGGGGACGAGGCCGAGCGGGAAGTCGTCGGGCGCGGCTTCCCGGAGCGCGGCCCCCGGGTCGTCGGTGACGACCACCCGGGAGACGTGCTCGTCGAAGATGGGGATGCGGACCGTGGCGGTGACGACCGCCCGGTCGGCGCCCCTCGCGAGCGCGTACAGCGTGGTCTTCTTGCCGCCGGCGCCGACGACCGCGACGAGGCCGTCGGCCGGGAGCGCCTCGGTCGGGGTCATCGCGCCGCCCGGATCTCGTCGGCGAGTTCGTCGGTGTCGGGGAACGTCAGCGGTTCGTCCGCGCTCCACGTGTAGGTGATTCGGCGATCGGCGTCGACGACGAAGACGGCGCGGTTCGCGATGCCGGCGAGCGGGCCGTCCTCCCGCTCGACGCCGAACTCCGCGATCACGGGGTCGTTGAACCCGGAGACGAGCGGGTAGCCGAGGTCGTACTCGTCGACGAACGCGAGCAGCGACCACGGCGTGTCGGCGCTGACGCCGTACACGTCGGCGTCGATGTCGGCGAGATCGGCCCGCCAGTCCCGGAGCCCGCACAGCTCGCGCGTGCAGGTCCGCGAGTAGACGCCGGGGAAGAACGCGAGGGCTACGGGGCCGTCCCGGAGGGCCGATTCGAGGTCGAACTCCGCCACGTCGTCGCTCGTGTAGTTCCCCCGTTCGGCCTCGCTCGCGGCGTCCGGGGTGGCCATGGGCGCGGTGACGGCTGGCGCGTCGTCTCCCGTCTGGAGCATGGGGGACCGTTGGCGCCCCCCGCGATAATGGTTGGTGGCGATTCGAGGGGGAACGGCTCTTCCGACGGCGGTCCGGCCGGGGGAACCGGCCAGTGACGACCCCCGTCGCGTCTTTCACCCCAGCGCGTGTTCGTGGCGCTCGCTCGCCACCTCGACGGTCGCGTGTACGGCGCCGAGTTCGGACTCGACCACCTCGTGGATCCGGGACACGAGCGCGTCCCGTTCCTCGATGGACGCCGTCGAGTCGATCACGAAGACGGACGCGACGACGATCCGACTGGAGAGCGACCAGACGTGGAGGTCCTCGACGCGCTCGACGCCGTCGAGTGCGGCGACGGCCCCGCGGACCGCTTCCGGATCGACGGGGCTCTCCTGCAGGAAGATGCCGCCGCTCTCCCGGAGGAGTCTCACCGCCGTCCAGACGATCAGCCCCGCGATGAGGACGGCCGTCAGCGGGTCGACGACCGTGAGCCCCGTGAACCGGACGACCAGCATCGAGACGACGACCGCCACCGACGCGCCCGCGTCCCCCAGGAGGTGGTAGTAGGCGCCCCGCTCGTTCAGGCTCATCTCGCCGCCCTGTAGCACGTAGACGGACCCGAGGTTGACGAGGAGGCCGCCCGCCGCCAGCGCCATCGTCGCGGTGGCGTCGACCTCGACCGGCGACAGGTACCGCCGGTACGACTCGTACACGAGATAGAGGACCATCGGCACGAGGAGGACGCCGTTGAGGAACGCGGCGAACGGTTCCACCCGGTGGAGGCCGAACGTCCACCGGCCGGACGGGGTCGTCCGCCGGGTGACGAGCGCCGCGCCGAGGGCGACGACGTACGCCAGCGCGTCGAACAGCATGTGGAGGGCGTCGCCGACGAGCGCGATCGACCCGAACGCGAGGCCGCCGAGGAGTTCGACGACGAAGCCGACGAGGTTGATCGCCGCGACGGCGCCGAGTTTGCGGACGCTCCGGTCGGTCCCGATGGCCCCGCCGTGTTCGTGCCCCGTCATGGCGACTCCGTGAGGGAGTATCCGCGCGGACGGGATAGTAGTTCCTGGGCACGCGGTCGAACGACCGGAACCCTCAGCGTTTACCTCCCCTCCAGCGAACCAATCTCCATGCAGATCGCGCCCTTCGAACTCGAACGCTGGTTCGCGGAGTACGAGCACGAGGCCGACATCATGCTCGCGGAGTCGGGCATCCGTTCGCTCCCGGCCGACCGTTTCGACCTGGACCCCGGCGACGTCGGCTACGTCATCCCCACGAACGGCGACCCCGACCTCCGAGCCGACGTCGGCGACCGCTACGGCCGGAGCGCCGACGAGGTGCTTTTCACCTGCGGCACCCAGGAGGCGAACTTCCTCGCGTTCCTGGCGCTGCTGGGCTCGGAACGCGGCGACGAGGCGGTCGTCGTCACGCCGACCTACCAGGCGCTCGACGGCGTCCCCGAGGCGTTCGGCGAGGTGACCCGCGTCGGCCTCGAACCGCCCGGGTGGGAGCTCGACGTCGACGCCGTCGCGGACGCGGTCACCGACGACACCGCCGTCGTGGTGCTCGCCAACCCGAACAACCCGACCGGGCGCTACCACCCGGAGGAGACGGTCCGGGAGCTGTACGACGTCGCCGCCGAGCACGACGCCTACCTGCTCTCCGACGAGGTGTACCGCCTGCTCGCCGAGGAGCCCATCCCGCCAGCGGCGTCGTTCGGCGAGTGGGGCCTCTCGACGGCGAGCCTCACGAAGGCGTACGGGCTGGCGGGCACACGGTTCGGCTGGCTCGTCGGCGACGAGTCGGTGGTCGAGGCGGCCTGGGAGTGGAAGGACTACACGACCGTCTCGCCGTCCATCTTCGGCCAGCACGTCGCCCGGCAGGCGCTCGGGGAGGCCGAGGACGGGATCCTGCGGGAGAACCGCGAACTGGCCCGGAAGCACCACGACATCGTCGTCGAGTGGCTCGACGAGCACGGCCTCGACTGGCACGACCCGGTGGGCGTCAACGGCTTCGTGACGGTCCCCGACGGGTTCGACGGCTCGCGGGAGTTCTGCCGGACGGTGGTCGAGGAGGCGTCCGTCGTGCTCGCGCCGGGCGACGCCTTCGGCCACGACGGCTACTTCCGAATCGGCTTCGGCCTGCCGACCGACGAACTGGAGGACGGACTCGATCGCGTGGGGGACGTCATCGCGGAGTGAGGGCCCCGAAGGGCCGGATTCGGCACCTTGGCGCGGTCGCTATCAAACCGTTTATACCGCCCGACCGGGAAGTCCGGTGCATGCCGAGAGAGCAGAAGCAGGTCCGGGAACTCCAGGAAGGGAGCTACGTCATGATGGACGACTCCCCCTGCAAGATCAACCACTACAGCACGGCCAAGCCGGGCAAACACGGCAGCGCCAAGGCTCGCGTCGAGGGGAAGGGCGTCTTCGACGAGAAGAAGCGTAGCCTGAGCCAGCCGGTCGACGCGAAGGTGTGGGTCCCCATCATCGAGCGGAAGCAGGGCCAGGTCGTCTCCGTCTCCGGCAATGACGCGCAGGTGATGGACCTCGACACCTACGAGACGTTCACGATGCGCGTCCCGGAGGGCGAGGACTTCTCGCCGGACCAGAACATCGAGTACCTCGAGTACGAGGGCCAGCGGAAGGTCCTCGGGTAGCGCCGTGACCCTCCCGTTCCCGGGCGCGCGGGCGGCCGGCGACGGGACCGACGCAGTCACGAACGACGCCGACAGCGCAGACCCCGTCGACGATGCCGACGCCGCCGACTACCTCGTCGTCGGCGCGCCGCTCGACGCGACGACCACGTTCGAACCGGGGACGCGTTTCGGACCCGAACGCGTCCGCCGCTTCGCGAGGACGTTCGACGACTACGACCGCCGCACCGACTCGCGCTTCTCCGAGGCGGCGGTCCACGACGCCGGGGACGTCCCCGCCTGGGACGACGTCCCGGCGTACCTCGACCACCTGACCGCCGAACTCCGAGCGGCCGCCATCGACGACGCCGTCCCGCTCGCGGTCGGCGGCGAACACACCGTCACCTGGGCCGGCGTCCGCGCGACCGAACCGGACGTCCTCGTCGTCCTCGACGCCCACCTCGACCTCCGCGAGGCGTACGACGGCAACCCGTTGAGCCACGCCTGCGTCGTCCGCCGCTGCCTCGACGGCGGCCCGGACGGGAACCACGCCGACGGGCGCCGCGACGACGCCGACCACCACACCGTCGACGAGGTCGTGGTCGTCGGCGCTCGCACCGGTTCCCGGGAGGAGTGGGAGCGCGCTGGGGCTGACGACGTGACCGTCGTTCCGCCGGAGGACGCCGGTGAGTGGTCGGAACTCGCCCCCGACCTCGACGGCCGGGACGTCTACCTCTCGGTCGACGTCGACGGCGCGGATCCGGGGTTCGCGCCCGGCACCGGAACGATGGAGCCGTTCGGCCTGCACCCCTGCGAGATGCGGGACGTCGTCCGCGGGGTTGCGGGTCGCTGCGTCGGCTTCGACGTCGTCGAGGTGAACGACCGCGACGACGGGCAGGCGGCGGCGCTGGCCGGGAAGCTGTTGCGGGAGTTCGTCCTCTCCCACCGGGCCGATTCGAATCGGTAACCCGGGCCGACGCCGAGGGCCACGACTCCGTCAGGACCGCGTTGGAAGCCCCCGGACGTCGAGGGGAACGTCGCGACCGGCGGCTCGGTCGCACGACTTCGCCCCGAGGACGGGGTCCCGCCTGCCCGAAGCCGATTTCGAAGACGCGGCGTCCGGCACACACAGGCTACAAGCCCCCGGCCCGTACACCGGCGTACATGGACCGCCCGGAGTTCGTCGCCCGACTCGACGAGGAACTGGACACCGCAGCCTACGCAGACCTCGACGCCAGCCCGAACGGGCTCCAGGTCGGGTCGGCGGCGGGCGAGGTCGAACGCGTCGCGTTCGCCGTCGACGCCGCGGTCGCGACCGCCGAGGCGGCCGTGGCCGCCGGCGCGGACGCGCTGGTCACCCACCACGGCATCGTCTGGGGCGGGCTGGACCGCGTGACCGACGGGGCGTACGAGCGCGTCGCGCCGCTGGTCCGCGAGGACGTCGCGCTGTACGTCTCACACCTCCCGCTGGACGGCCACCAGGAACTGGGCAACGCCGCCGGCGTCGCCGACGTGCTGGGGCTGACCGGCCGGGCCCCGTTCGGCGAACTCGGCCCGGAGTACGTCGGGCAGCGCGGGACGCTTCCGGAGCCGAGGGCGGCCGCCGACGTCGCAGCGACCCTCGATGGGGAACTGGACCACGCGGGCGAGGGCGTGCGGGTGCTCGACTTCGGCCCGGACCGGATCGAGGACGTCGCCGTCGTCACCGGAAGCGGGAGCGACTGGCTGGACGAGGCGGTCGAGGCCGGCGCGGACGCGCTCGTCACCGGCGAGGGGAAGGGGAAGGTGTACCACGAGGCCAGGGAGGCCGGACTCACCGTGTTCCTCGCGGGCCACTACGCGACCGAGACGTTCGGCGTCCGCAGCCTCCGGGACCTCGTCGACGGCTGGGGGCCGGAGACGAGCTACGTCGACCACCCGACCGGGCTGTGACGGGGCGCTCACGGGTCGCTGACGGGTCCTGGGGGAGTCGCCCCGAGGGACGGCCCGGTCTGCCGCCCGTGAACCACGCAACTCTAACCCCCGCGCGCCGCACGTCGGAGCATGACCGACGATCACGACGGGGTCGACCACGACGACGCCGACGGCGGCCGCGAACCCCGGCGCGAGGCTTTCTCCCACGACCCGCTGGGCCACGCCGAGGTCCGCGGCGGCATGACCGTCGCGGAGCTCGTCGAGCAGTACGGCCGCGCCGGCATCGGCGCCGAGTCCGTCCACGAGGCGGCCGACGTGCTCGCGGAGATGCTGGGCAGCGAGGACTGCACCGTGTTCCTCTCGCTCGCGGGCGCGATGGTCCCGACCGGGATGCGCCGGGTCGTCGCCGACCTGATCCGGGACGACCACGTCGACGCGCTGGTGACGACCGGCGCGAACCTCACGCACGACTCCATCGAGGCGATCGGCGGCAAGCACCACCACGGCGAGACCCACCAGGAGGGGAAGTCGCTCCGCGAGCACGACGAGCAGCTGCGCGACGAGGAGGTCGACCGGATCTACAACGTCTACCTCCCGCAGGAGCACTTCGCCGAGTTCGAGGCCCACCTCCGCGAGGAGGTGTTCGCGTCGCTGGCGGAACGGGACGACGCGGTCAGCATCGCGGAGCTCTGCCGGGAACTCGGGCGCGCGAACGCCGAGGTGAACGAGCGCGACGGCGTCGAGGAGGGCCCCGGCGTCGCCGCCGCCGCCTACGAGCACGACGTGCCGATCTACTGCCCGGCCGTCCAGGACTCCGTGCTCGGGCTGCAGGCCTGGATGTACTCGCAGACGTCGAATCTGACGCTCGACGCGCTCGCGGACATGACGCCGCTGACGGACCTCGCCTTCGACGCCGACGAGGCGGGCTGTCTGCTCGTCGGCGGCGGCGTTCCGAAGAACTTCACGCTCCAGACGATGCTCGTCACGCCGCGCGCGTACGACTACGCCGTCCAGATCACGATGGACCCCGAGGCGACCGGCGGGCTCTCGGGCGCGACGCTCGAGGAGGCGCGCTCGTGGGGCAAGCTCGAGACGGACGCGCGGAACGCCTCCGTCTACGGCGACGCGACGGTGTTCCTCCCGCTGTTGCTCGCGGCCGCCCGGGAGCGCGTGGAGTCGTAAGCGGGGCTTTCCACCCGTCAACGGCCGATAGGGCGCCCTCTTCCTACGCGGCCTCGGCCCATCCCGGCGTCCCAACCAGTCGGCCTGCGAGCGCGTCCGACCCGGATCCCTCGACGCCTAGGCGGAGGGTACGGTTTCCCCGTTGACCTGAAGTCGAGTGAACCGTCTCGGCCGTTTATCCCGTTCTCGCCCCGCCCCTAGCCCGCGGCCGTCCGCCCCGCCAGTCCGAAACCATGACACGGCAGTACCAGCACGCACCCACCGATCGAGGGGAACCGAACCGCCGGCGACCCCGCGACCGCGTTCCGGACGACCGACCAGCGGACCGGTACGGGTCGCGGGCGCACGACGACACCCGGCCCGCGGGAGGAACCGCCCGGCCCGAACGCTCGTACTCCCGGACCGACCCGCCACCCGGCGGGGAACCCGACCGGCGCCCGCCCGGAGCGTCACGGCCCCCGCCGCCCGAGCCGCGGGCCGGAACCGCCTCGACGACCGGTCCGCCGCCGGGCCAGCAGAGTCCGCAGGAGGGTTCCATCCCGCAGCCACAGGGTCCGGACGGCCAGCAACCTCCCCGGGAGGGGGCCGGTGGACCCGCGGCGGAGGTGGGGTCCCCGCTCGTCGACGTCGTCGAGACCGGCGGCGAGGTCCACGTCGTCGTCGACCTCCCGGGCTTCGACGAGGAGGAGATCACCATCCAGGCGGACGACGACACGCTCTTCATCGCGGCCGAGCGCCCGGCCGCCGCGGGCGAAACGGGGGGTGCGGGCGGCGAGGAGTTCGACGTGGTGCGTGCCGAGCGCCCGCGTCGGCTGGAGCGCACCGTCAGACTCCCGCCGAACGGCGACGTCGATGCCGCGACCGCGACCTACGAGGACGGCGTCTGCACGGTCACGGTACCGAAGGCGGAGACTACCCGCAGACGGATCGGCTTCCAGTAGGCCCCGAGAGGACGGTTTTTCGTCTTTCGAGTCCCCTCGGCCGCTCCCGACGTTCGAGTCGCTCGACGCGCGGAAAGCAACCCGAAACTCCTTTGAGCGCGTACGCGGTAAGACGTTCGTACTCGGCAGTAACCCCGCCGTACCGCCGACGCGGCGCCGGCGGCCCCTAACCCATGACAGGAAGCAGCTATCGAGTCGTCTCGGAGGTGCGGGCCGACGGCGATCTCCTCGACGTCCCGTCGGGCGCCCGGGACGTGACCGTCGAACCGCTCGGGCGACCGGGGATGGTCCGCGTCACCTACCTCAAACCGGTCCGAGAGATCGCCATCACCGGGAGCGACGACGACGCCGACCGGCCCTCCTATCTGGCGTGACGTCGGACGCGCGAGCGCCGATCACGCGCGGGTCGCGTGCGCGGATTCCGTTCCGATCACCCGTTGCGAGCCCGATCACCCGCTCCGACTGACGTCCCTCTCGGTCGCGGTCTCGGCCCCGTCGAACGCGTTGGGGGTCGGGAACCCCACCTCGAGGCGGTCGTACCCCGTCACGACCTCGACCGTCTCCCCGTACCGTCGACCGAACACGAACGTGAGCGTCGCCGCCTCGTCGACGACCTCGTAGGCGTCGTAGCGGCCGTCGTCGGCCGCGAACTCCCCGAAGTAGGAGTCGGGGACCGCCGAGGCGGTCGTCGCGAGCGGCCGCCCGACCCAGACGGTGACGTCGGTGTGGGCCCCTGGGTCGAACAGGCCGTCGTACAGCGCCGCGACGGTCTCCTCGGCCAGTTCGACCCGGAGCGTCTCGCCCGCCGCCCGGAGGTCGCGGTCCACGTCGGCGAGGATGGGCGACGCTGGTCCACGTTCGAGGACGTGCCGGGCGGCGACTGCCTGGTCCACGGTCGGGAAGGTTCGTCGGGTGACCTGAAGGTTTCCGTTGACGGCGGCGCGGAACGGTTTTTGCGGGCGTGGCCGTACGGTGGGGTGGCCGATGACGAGGCGACCGCTCCGAGCCGGGGTGGCACCCGCGCCGTGAGGAGCCCTATGAGTGCCGAGGCCACCGATTTTGGAGGTAGCGGTCTTCTCTGGACGATCCTTGACCGTGACCGCGGTAGACGTAGGCCCGGACGGTCCATCATCGACCACGGCCAGTCGTTCGACACTGATCCGGGATGGACACCGGAGAAAAGTCGGGCGCGCCGAAACGGAATGCGGCCTCGTCGAGGAGGAGGTCGACCTGCCCGGACGCGTGACGCCCGCCGCCGCCTCCTTGGACGTGGGATCGCTCCTCCACCTCGCCGGGATCGATCCGCCGGACCCGACCCCGCATTCGATTCCGTGGCAGGTAGGCGATCAGGCCGCCTCGACGTGCTCTAGCGTGACGCCGTCGAACTCGGTGACGTAGTCGGCACCGAACGCCGTGACCGGCGTCTGAAAGCCCGGTTCGGTCCCGCCCGAGACGACACGTCGGGCCGACTCGACGGCCGTCGCCGCGGTCAGGTCGTACGTATCGGGGGTCGTCATGCGTGCGACGGCGCGGTCGCCGTCGTCGGTCGTGGCTTCGCCCCAAACACGCGCGGTGCTCCGGGCACGTTCGTCGGGAGTCGGTCCCGAGACGAATCGATCGGCGGCCATCCCCAGGAGCCGCTGGAGCGGCTCGAAAGCGAGCAGGGGCGTGAGTCGTCTCCCCAGTCGCATCGCCCTGACCGCGACGGCCGGGACGACCGCGTACGTTTCGACGTTTTCGATCCCGGTCGAATAGTACGCGGTCGAGACCGTGCCCCAGGGAACCGTCACGCCGGTTTCGTCCCCGAAGCCGAAGTCGAACTCGCGGGTCTTCCAGGCGACGGGTACGCTTCGGATCTCCCCGTCCTCACGGACGGCCCCCGGTCGGTCGAGGCTCTCGACGATCGACTTCACGGTCCCCGGCGAGAAGGTGCCGAGACCGTCGATTGCCAGCGTGAGCCGCTCGGTCTCCGGGAGCTCCGCGTCGAGTGTGGCCGCGAGACAGTCCGTCGGAACCACGTCGAATCCGACGGCCGGGAGAACGGTGACGTCGGCGCGTTCGGCGTCCCGATCGCGCTCGGCGACGGATTCGACAGTCTCGATGCGACCGGCGATGTCGAGATAGTCGGTCCCGGTCTCGAGACAGGCATCGAGGAGCGGGCCCACGGTCCTCGAGAACGGCCCTGCACAGTTCAAGACGGCGTCGACGTCCCCGAGCTGCGACTCGACGACGCCCGGATGGGCGAGGCTGAACACCCGATGATCCAGGCCGAGTTCGGTCGCCTGCTCCTCGAGCGGTTCGGCCCGACGTCCGGCCAGGACCGGTGCGTCCCCGGCGTCGACCGCCTCGCGGGTGATGAGGGAACCGGCGTAGCCGTACGATCCGTACACGAGTACCCTCCCGTTCATGGGCGGAAGTTGGCGTCCGAACCCGTTAACTATTGTTCGTAGTGAGCGACGAACACGGGGACTGAGAGACCTGCGAGCCGGGGTTCTTGCTTGCTCGCCCTGCCCCCGGATCGTGACCGAGATACGCCCGCTACCCCTCCCACGACCCGGCGGATGGCGTGTCGGACGGCTGGATGCGCCGACGTACGGGGGCCACGAGACGTACCCCGAACTCCGGACGGCGGGCGAGCCGTGAACGCCGAGGCCGGCTTTCCATTTACAGATTTCCGAGCGGGAAGTGAACGAACGGCCAGTAACTAACGCCTACTCGTCCGTCATCCGATGGACAACGGCCGTTCCGTGTCCGATTCGGGTGTGGTGTTTATTAACGTACGAGGCCTACTCCGTCCGTCATGGACGCGGGGGCTGGAGTCACCCGTCGGGACGTGACCCGACTCCTGGGAGTCGCCGCGGCCGGCACCGTCGCGGGATGCACCGGCGCCCGGGAACGAGGTGAGCCGTCGCCGGATAGACCGAACGGTTACGTTGTCGGGAGCGCCTCGGACGCACAGACGCTCAACTTCGTCCAGATAGCGGACGGCGCGTCGTCGGCGCGGGTCGGACTGACGATGGACGGGACGTACGCCATCACCCCCGACGACGAACTGTTCCCGCTCTGGGCGGACGTGAGCACCGAGGACGGTCGCGTCTACGAGGTATCGCTCCGGGAGACGCTCCGCTGGAGCGACCCGTACGGCCCGATGACCGCGGCCGACTGGGTGTACATGATCCGCAACGTGTTCCAGTCCCCGGACAACTGGGCGGGGTTCGTCGGGCGGAGCGACTGGGTTCGAGACGGGTCGTTCGTCCCGGTCGAACGGACCGGGACGTACAGCTTCGAGGTTCGCCTGCCCGAACCCGAGCCCGAGTTCCCGATGAAGCCGGGGCTCTGGGGGGCGCTCTGTCTGCCGAGGGGTCTGCTGGAGCGGTACGTTCCCGAGAAGGACGTCGAGGGGATGCGCCGGGACGCCGAGATCCAGACGCTCTCGTACACGGGCAACCTCGGACCGTACCGCTTCGAGCGCTGGGAGCGCGACGCCCGGTTCGTCGCCGTCCGGAACGAGGACTACTACATGCACGACGTGGCGGACGTCCCCGACGAGTGGCGGACCGCCCCGCACTTCCCCCGTTACGTCTTCCAGGTCGTCCCCGAGGAGAGCGCGCGTCTCTCGGCGCTTCAGTCCGGCGAGGTCACCGAAACCGGCGTCCCGGAGACGAAGGTCGACCGGACCGCCGCGCTCCCGGGCGTCGAGGTGAACGTCGCCCCACAGCCGTTCTGTTCGCTGCTCGTCTACAACCAGCGCGCGAACGGCTGGACGCCCCTTCGACGACGGACGGTCCGGGAGGCGCTCTCGTACGCGATCGACAAAACGGCCGTCGTGCGGTACATCCTCCGGGGGTACGCGAACGTGGCCCACACGTTCCAGCCGGCGTTCTCCGCGTGGTACGACGCCTCGCGCGTCCGGGAGACCGGCGTCGGGACGGGATTCGATCCACGGGAAGCCCGCGATCGCCTGATCGCGGCGCTCGGCCCCGACGGCTACCGGTACGACGATCGGGGTCGGCTGCGCGCGCCGGACGGGCGGCCGGTCGCGCTCCGGCTCGTGTTTCCGGTGGGGTCCGAGACGACACAGACCGTCTGCGAGTTCATCGCCCAGTCCTACGACGAGGTCGGCATCGAGGTGACCCTGCGGGCCGTCCAGTTCAACACGCTCCTGTCGCAGTACGTCTCGAACGGCGCCCGCGAGGGCCGGGGCGCGTGGAACGCCGGCCCGTTCAACGGCGGCACCCGCGAGGAGTCGACGAGCCCGGAGCAGTGGGACCTCCAGTACGGCATCGTGTTCAACACCTACCCGCGGACGCCGACCGCGACCCGCGACTTCTGGGTGCGCGACGGCGCGGTCAACTTCTTCGGGTACGAACCCGCCGTCGACCTGGGCGCGCTGTACGACGAGGCCGCGACCGAACTGAACGAGGACCGGCGTCGGGGGCTGTTCGCGCGCATATTCGGCGTCCTCAGCGACGACCAGCCGTGTAACTTCCTGCACTTCAGCGTCGCCATCACCGGCTACCTGTCCGGGCTGGAGGGGCCGGTCGAGCGCTTCGGCACCGGGTGGAACTACCAGACCTGGCGGTTCACGACGGCGGCGAACGTCCACGCACCGCTCCCGGGGCGGAGGGACCGGCGGTGAGCGCAGGCTGGTACGTGGTCCGGCGCCTCCTCTGGGCCGTGGTCGTGACCTACCTCATCCTGAGCGTGACGTTCGCGTTCATCGTCCTCACGCCGAACGCGCAGGTGGCCGAACTCCAGTTCCAGACGGCGGCGAGCGGCGGCGACCCCGGCGAGGCCGAGCAGGCGTTCGAACGTGCACGCGGCCGGGAGGGGTCGCTCGTTCGGCAGTACCTCACGTACATGGGTAACCTCCTGACGCTCAACTGGGGGTGGTCCGACACCCGCTCGCAGCCGGTGACGGAAGCCATCCTGGAGGCGTACCCCTACTCGCTGATGTACGCCGCGCCGGCGGTGATCCTCTCGACGGTGTTGGGGCTCGCCATCGGACTCTACTCGGCGACCCACCGCTACACGGCGGGCGACTACCTGGCGACGCTGTTCGCCTTCTTCGGGTTGAGCATCCCGAACTTCTGGCTCGGCATCGTCCTCCTCCTGGTGTTCGGGGTCGTGCTCGGGTGGGTTCCGGTCGTCTTCGACCCCGACGTGCCCGCGTTCAGCGTGCGGAACGCCGCCCAGCTCGCGCTACCGGTGCTCGTGCTGGCAACGAGCTCCGTCGCCGGGATCATGCGGTACACCCGGGCCGAGGCGCTGGAGTACGTCCGCGCCGAGTTCGTGAAGATGGCCCGGGCGAAGGGGGCCTCAGAGTGGCGCGTCCTCACCCGCCACGTCTTCCGACCCGCGCTGGTCCCGCTGGTGACCATCCTCGTCGGCGACCTCCTCGGCATCTTCCTGGCGTTCTCGCTGCTCGTCGAGGTCGTCTTCGGCATCCCCGGCCTCGGTCGGCTGAGCTACCAGGCGTTGCTCAACGGCGACACGGCGCTCGTCCTCGGGACGACGCTCGTTCCGGTGTTCCTCGCGGTCGTCGGGAACCTCCTGCAGGACGTCGCCTACAGCGTCCTCGACCCGCGCATCGAACTGGGAGGGCGCGAATGAGCGCCGAACCCGACGCCGACCGGCCGTCGATCGACGATCGGGCCCCGTTCGAGACCATCGACTGGGAGGCGATCGAGGCGTCGCCGCGGCCCGCCCTCCGCACGTCCGTGTTCCTGGTCGCCCTGGGGTCGTTCGCGGTCGCCTTCCTGTACGACCTGCTGATCGTCCCGCCGTACGAGCCGACGGTCGCCTCGTGGGACGTGACGGCGCTGGACTGGCTGTTCATGCTGACGCTGCTGCTGGTGGGGTGTGGCCTCCTCGTCCCGCTGGCGACGAACCGCCGGCTGATCGGCCACTACTGGCGGCGCTTCCGGCGCAACCGGGCCGCCGTCGTCAGCCTGTGGTACCTCGCGGCCGTCTTCGGACTGGGAATCGTCGGCCCGGCGGTCCTCCCACAGCCCACGCTGAACGTCGCGCACAGCTACCTGCCGCCGGTGGGGACGACGGTCCCCGCCTACGTGCCCGTCGAGTGTCTCGGCCCGGTGGTCGAGGGGGCGTGCCGGGGGACGTGGGCACACCCCCTCGGAACGACCCGGCAGGGGAAGGACGTCCTCGTGCTCGTCGTATACGGGATGCGCGTCAGCATGGAGGTCGGGCTGGTCACGTCGCTGCTCGTCGTGACCATCGGCACCGCCGTCGGCGCCGTCGCGGCCTACGTCGGCGGGCTCGTCGACGAGGTCCTGATGCGCTACGTCGACGTCCAGCAGACGTTTCCGACGTTCTTCCTCTACCTCCTGCTGGTCTACCTCTTCGGCGGCAGCCTCTTTCTGCTCATCATCATCTTCGGGTTGACCAGCTGGGGCGGCGTGGCGCGGCTCGTCCGGAGCGAGGCGCTCCAGCGCCGCGAGGAGGGCTACGTGACGGCCGCGGTCGTCGCCGGGGCGAACCGGCGGGCCGTCGTCCTCCGCCACATCGTCCCGAACGTCTCGAACACCGTCATCACGGCGACGACGCTGCTCATACCGGGGCTCGTCCTCGCCGAGGCCGCCCTCTCCTTTCTCGGCCTGGGCGACCCCACGGCCCCCTCCTGGGGGCAGGTCATCGCCAGCGGGCGGGGGGACCTCGCCGACGCCTGGTGGGTCTCGACCGTCCCCGGCGTCTTCCTCTTTCTGACCGTGCTGGCGTTCAACTTCCTGGGCGACGCGCTGCGCGACGCCCTCGACCCGCGGGTGGAGCCGTGACCGGGCCGCTGCTCTCGGTCGGGGACCTCCGGGTGACCTTCCACGCGGACGAGGGCGACGTGCGCGCCGTCGACGGCGTGAGCTTCGACGTGAACCGGGGCGAGGTGGTCTGTCTCGTCGGCGAGAGCGGATCGGGCAAGACCGTCACCGCGGAGGCCATCACGCGCCTGCTCCCCGTGCCGCCCGCGGAACTCGAGGGGGAGGTCCGCTTCGACGGGCAGGACCTGACGACGCTCCCCGAGGCAACCATGCGGGAGATACGGGGCGCGCGAATCGCCCACGTGTTCCAGAACCCGCAGGGCGCGCTGAACCCAGTCTACACCGTCGGATGGCAGCTGGTCGAGGCGATCCGACTCCACCGGGACGTCCCGGCCGCCGCGGCGCGAGAGCGCGCGGTCGACCTGCTGGCGACGGTCGGCATCCCGGACCCGGTCGCGCGCTTCGCGGACTACCCCCACGAGTTCTCGGGCGGACAGAAACAGCGCGTCGCCATCGCCATGGCGCTGGCGAGCGACCCCGACCTGCTCGTCGCCGACGAACCGACGACCGCGCTGGACGCCACGGTCCAACAGCAGATCCTCCGGCTCCTGGAGGACCTCCGGACCGCGACCGGTCTGGCGGTGCTGCTCGTCACCCACGACCTCGGCGTCGTCGCGGAGATCGGCGACGAAGTGGTCGTCCTCTACGCCGGGAAGGTGATGGAGCACGCGCCCGTGGAGGCGCTGTTCGACGCGCCCGCCCACCCGTACACCCGCGCCCTGCTCGCGTGTCTGCCCGGGACGGGTCGCGCGACGACCGAGGGGATCCCGGGGTCGCTGCCGGACCCGACTGACCCGCCCGCGGGCTGTCGGTTCCACCCGCGCTGCCCGTACGCGGTCGAGGAGTGCCGGGCCGGCGAGCAGCCGCCGCTGTACGATCGCGGGCCGGGCCACGACGTCTCATGCGTGCACTACGGGCCGGACGGCGACCCCGCGGTCGTCCTCGGGGACGCGGTAGCGGCCGCGATCCGTCCCGAGGCGGGCGGCGACCGGACGTCCGGGGGTGAGTCGTCGTGAGCGACCCCCTGCTCGCGGTCCGGAACCTCGAGAAACACTACCCGATCACCGAGGGCGTCCTCCGACGGGAGGTCGGGCGCGTGCGGGCCGTGGACGGCGTCACCTTCGAGGTGGCCCGCGGCGAGACGCTGGGGCTGGTCGGGGAGTCCGGCTGCGGGAAGTCCACCGTCGGGCGGTGCGTCCTGCGGCTGGAGGAACCCACGGGGGGCGAGGTCGTCTTCGACGGCGAGGACGTCCTGGCGCTGTCGGGCCGGGCGCGAAAGCGGTTCCGGCGGCGCGCACAGCTCGTCCCCCAAGACGCCGCCGCGAGCCTCGACCCCCGGATGAGCGTCGGCCAGTCGGTGGCCGAGCCCCTGGCGATCCACGGCTACGGCGACCGTGAGCGCCGGCGGGCGGTGGTCGCCGACCTCCTCGAACGCGTCGGGCTGGACGCCGACGACGTGGCCCGCTACCCCCACGAGCTCTCCGGGGGCCAGAAGCGCCGCGTCGCCATCGCCCGGGCGCTCGTGCTCAACCCCGCGCTCGTCGTCGCCGACGAACCCGTCGCCGGGCTGGACGTGAGCGTCCAGGCCGCCATCCTGCGGCTGCTCGCCCGCGTCAGGGACCGTTTCGATCTCGCGATGCTGTTCGTCAGCCACGACCTGAGCGTCGTCCGGGAGGTCTGCGACCGCGTCGCGGTGATGTACCTCGGCGAACTCGTCGAACTCGCGCCGACCGAACGGCTGTTCACCGATCCCGGCCACCCGTACACCCGCGCCCTGCTCTCGGCGGTGCCGGCACGGCACCCGCGCGAGCGGGGGCGAGGGACGGAGCTGCCCGGCGACGTGCCGAGTCCGGCGAACCCGCCGCCGGGCTGCCGGTTCCACACGCGCTGTCCCGAGGTGATCCCGCCGCCCGACTCCGACTTCGGGCAGGGGGCCTGGCGGGCCGTGATGACGCTCCGCCAGGACCTCGCCGCGGACGACCTCGACCTGCGGTTCGCACGGGAGCTCGCCGGGACCGACGACCCGGACGCCCTCGCGGCCGCCGTCCGCCGGGCCTACGACGTGCCGGCGGAGCTGTCGGACCCCGCCGCCGAGCGGGTGCTGACCGCGGCACTCGCGACGGCGGTCCGTGGCGACGGTCGGGCGGCGGCCGACCGGCTGGCGGACGAGTTCCCGACCGTCTGCGAGCACCGACACCCCCGCCGCTACCGGGCGGGCGAAGGGCAGTGGGCGACCTGCCACCTCCACGACGAGGCGCTCGACGCGAACGCGGGGCAGATCGTGCGGAACGAGATGCCGAGGGAGGAACGCTGAGGGCCGCGCTACGGCGACGGACGGGTCGTGAGCCGGCCCCGGTTCACGACCTCGCGGGTGATCGAGTAGAGCGGACCCTCGTGGCCCGGTGGGGGTTCGCGAGTTCGGAGCCGCCGGGGACCGCGTCGAAGGTCGTTCGAGCGCCCCCGCCGGTCGTCGTCGTCGTCGTCGATCCGCGGGTCGACGTGTTGACGGGGTCAGCCCGTCGACGGGGCCGACGGGTCGAACGGGACCGGCCGTCGGCGGGAACTCGAAACGCCGGTCAGCCGGCGGGACAGCCGTCGGCGACGAGCGTCGCGGGCGGTGATGCGCCGAGCAGCGCGCGACACGGCTGATTCCGTGGCCGACCCCGAAACCGGGGTCGGAGGAACGATAGATGCCGTCTGCTACTGCGGCTTCGCTTCGAAGACCATGTTGGTCGCCGTCTCGGCTACGCAGCGAAAGTGCGTGAATCCGCCCTCGGTGACGACGTCACGGGTCCGTTCCTCCCCCGCCTGTGCGCCGAGACCGTAGCCGACGTCCTGACTGAGCGACGTCGGCGTACAGGCCACCGTCGAGATCGAGTACGCCAGGCGGCCGAACGGGGTGAGGTTCCCCTCGACCCGGTCCTCGGCGTAGGGTTCGACGATCATCCACGTGCCGTCGTCGCCGAGCGTCTCCCGGACGTGGGCCGCCACGCCGACGGGATCGCCCATGTCGTGAAAGCAGTTGAACATCGTGACGAGGTCGTAGTCGGCACCGTCGTACTCCCTCGCGGTCGTCACCTCGAAGTCGACGCGGTCGGCCACGCCGGCGGTTTCCGCCCGCTCGCGCGCCACCGCTATCGACGCCTCGTGGTAGTCGACGCCGACGACCGTCGAATCGGGGTACGCCTCGGCGATGTGGATCGTCGGCGCGCCGTGTCCACAGCCCACGTCGACGACGCACCCGCCCGCCCTCAGCGTGGCGTCCACGCCCTCGAGCGCCCCGATCCAGTCGGTCAGGTTGGCCCCGTAGGCCGGCCCGAAGAAGCGTTCGGTGCCGTGAAACAGGTCCCCGTCGTGTTCGTGCCAGCCGATGCCCTCTCCCGTTCGAAACGCCTCGCGGAGGTCGGGTTCGATCCTGGCCGCCGACGCGACCAACTGGAACGCGCCCGGCATGAACGCCGGACTCTCCTCGTCGGCCAGTACGAACGCCTGCTCGGGGGAGAGATCGTAGCGGTCGGTCTCGGGGTCGTAGGTGACGTACCCGCCGGCGGCCTGGGAGCGCAGCCATTCGCGGACGTACCGTTCCGCGGTGTCCGTCCCCTCGGCCACCTCGGCGGACGTGAGCGGCCCGGCGTCGTCCAGTGCCGCGTAGAGGCCGAGTTCGTCGCCGACGACGACCAGCGCGGCGTGGACCGTCGCGCCGAGGTCGACGAGGGACGTCTCCACGAGTTCGTTCAGCTTCCGTCCGTCGATCGGGTCCGCTTCCGTTCGGGTTTCCGTCGTCATGGGTTCGGTCCGCCGTGTACCTCCAGGCGCATCCATCGATCGACTTCGAGATAAGCATTGTTCGAACGACATTTCTATCGCGGTTCCGATAGAACGCGGTTTCAAAGACGTTCGGGAGGCGTCGAGATTCGATGGGGGTGGGACGCCGTCGTGTCCCCGTTCGCGGCCGAGACGCTATCGTGGGGTGAGCTAACGGGGAACAAGGTATTTGGCGGCTCTCGCCAACATCCCGTATGGGCCCATCCACCACGAGGGACGCGGAACAGTCCGCTGCTGCCGCCAAGGACGAGGCGTTTCAGCTCCTCTCGGACGGGACCCGCCTCGAGATGCTGCAGGCCCTCTGGGAGGCACACGATCCGACGGACGCCTCGCCGTTGCGGTTCTCCGAGCTCCGCGAACGCATCGGCGCCGACGACCCGGGCCAGATCTACTACCACCTCGACAAGCTCACGACCCACTTCGTCCGTCGGACCGAGGACGGCTACGAACTCAGGGAGTCGGGGATGCGCATCGTCCGGATGCTGCTTTCCGGGACCGCGATCGACGATCCGGAGGTCGAGCCGGTGGAGGTCGACGTGTCGTGTTGGTACTGCGGCGGCCAGCCGGAGTTGAGCTACCGGGACGGCTGGCGCTATCTGGAGTGTACCAACTGCGACGCCCGGTGCGTCGACACCTTCCCGCCCGGCGTCATCAGCAAGAACGAGTTCCCGCCGTCCGGGCTGCGGGGCCGGACCGCCGACGAGATCAACGAGGCGGATCGGATCTGGGGCGCCCACCGACGTGCGTCCGTGATGGACGGCGTCTGTCCGGAGTGTGCGGGGGACATGCCCGTCACCTCCGTACGAACCTGTGAGGACCACCGCCCGGACTGGGATGGGTACCAGTTCTGCGAGGCCTGCGGGTCGATCTTCCGGACGCTCGTCTCGCACGTCTGCGAGGGCTGCAAGTACCAGTGGCAGATGCCGACGTTGTTCTACCCGACGAGAGAGCCGGCCGTGGTCGCGTTCTACTACGACCACGGCGTCGAGTTCGACCTCGCCACGTACGAACAGCGCACGCACCTCCTCGACTATCGGGAGGAACTCCTCTCGGAGGACCCAGTCCGCATACGGATCACGATCCCCCTGGAGGGGGAGGAGCTCCGACTCACGTTCGACGAACGGATGGACGTCGTCGATGTCTATCGGTGAGCGACGGCCGAGTCGAACGATCGGTCGCTCGTGGACCGCGTGGCGGGCGGTGGAGGGCGTTCGTCACCCCGGTGCTACGGCGTGCGCGGGAAGGTGGCGATCCGCGAGCGCCGAGGCCCGTCTCCGCGTGGGAACGACGCTCCGGAACCGACTCGACGTTCGTCTCGGATGGACTCCGACGTTCGTATCAGATGGGATGGGGGTATCGTCCGTGACGATGCTTCCGCCCGCCCGACACGGCGAACGCCATCTGTCGCCGCCCCCGAAGTCAGCGATAGCTATTCACTAGCATATTTCAGAAATGTTCATTATGGTCGGCGGCCTACCCACGAACGCGGCTGGAGCGGCGAGGGCCCACTGGACGACCGGTTTCGAACCGCCCACGGGCGGGAAAGAGGCCGGTTCGGGGCGACAACCGAAGGACCCGTAACGGGGTCACGAGGTACAAACCTCGCAGGGGAACCGAACCGACCCAGGACGTCGTCGCCCGGGAGACGACGTGTGAAGGCCAAGTACCGGACGTCGCGTGAGCGACGTTCGCGAACCCGGCGGAGTCGGGGTCGATTCGTGGCTCCGACGCACGCCGGAAGGGTCGTACGGGTCGGGGAACGCGTCCCACGTCCAGGTCCAAGTCGCCGTTCCCGCGACGTTTTCGACGTCGGAGTGCGGGAACTCTCCCCGTCGCTCCCCGGCCGTCAGTCCGACGGTTCAGTTCTCGAACCCCTCGACGCCCGTCGCGCGCAGGTACTCCTCGAGGAGCGTCGGGAACTGGCCGCCGCGGACGTACCGGAGGCCGAACTCGTCCGCCCAGGAGATGATCCCCCGGTCCTCGGTGACGACGCCGGCGTCGAGTTCGCGGGCGAGGACGAGCAGGTCGAAGTCCTCGCGGGAGTCCAGCACGCCCTGCCGGAGCGCCCGGCGGTACTTGTCCCGCATCTGCGAGAGGATGCGGTCGGCCTCGGTCATGAACTCCTCCCGGCCGTCGGCGTCGCCGCTCAACTGCGCCGGGTCGAGCCGTTCGACCTCGCGGAGCGCCTCCTCCGAGACGCGGAGCCCCCGGTCGACCCGATCGCTCATCTCGTCGATGAACTCGTAGACGATGTTCGCGGGGATGGTGACGCCGTAGCGGTCCGGGCTCTTCCGGATCACCCAGGTGTCGAGCCGCGAGAACGCCTCGTCGCTCGCGTCCCGGTCGCGGAGCATCGTGGCGAGCTCGTCGTGGATCGAGGGGGGGACGTAACACGACATGTTGAGTTCGAGCCTGGCGGTCGCGATGAGGTGGAGCAGTCGGAGCACGGCCTCGTCCACCGACTCGCCGCCCTCGCGGATCTCGTCGGTGATGAAAAGCGAGGTGTCGAGGACGAACTGCTGTCGCGGCGGGTCACCGGGCATGTCGTCGGGTACGTCACTCGCTCACAAAGGTTTCACCCCGGCGCCGGGTCCGGTGCGGCGACGACCGAGCCCGCGGCGGCCCCGACACGGCACTTTTGGCCCGGCGACCCGTCCGGTACCGCATGGACCAGCGGGAGTATCTCGCCCGGCTGAACCCGACCACCGAGGACCCCGAGGAACTCTTCGAACACTTCGAACGGCGGTCCGCGGCCGGCCGAACGCTCCACGCCCTCCCCGACGCCCGTCACGGCGTCGAGCGCGGGACCGTCGTCGTCGAGGACGCCGACGCCGTGGTCCGCGGCTACCCCAGCCTCCCTCGCGTGCTCGTCCTGGGGACCGGCCTCCCGGCGTTCTTCGAACCGGGGACGACCGTCGACGTCGAGGAGAAACTCGACGGGTTCAACGTCAGGATCGCCGACGTCGGCGAGCCGCTCGCGTTCACCCGAAGCGGGTTCGTCTGCCCGTACACGACGGCGCGGGCCCGCGAGCGACTCCCGCTGACGGCCTTCTTCGAGGACCACCCCGACGAGATGCTCTGTGCGGAGTTCATCGGGCCGGAGTCCCCGTACACGACCTACGACTACGACGACGTCGACACCGACGCCTTCCGGGTGTTCGACGTCCGAGACCGGGAGTCGGGCGACCCGCTCCCGGTCGCCGAGCGCCGCGACCGCTGTGAGGCGTACGGACTGCCACAACCCCGCCACTTCGGACGGCGTGATCCGGAGGGGGCCGTCGACGTGGTGCGGGACGCCGTCGCCACGCTCGACGCGGCGGGGCGCGAGGGGGTCGTGGTGAGGTCGGCCGACGGGAGGGCCGCGGTCAAGTACACGACCGAGACCCAGCACCACGACGAGCTCGCGTACGCCTTCTCGGTGCCGTTCGACTACGGGCGGGAGTTCCTCCTCTCGCGGGTCGTCCGGGACGCGTTCCAGGCCGCCGAGTTCGACGAGGACGACGACCGACTTCGGGAGCGGGCGCACGACCTCGGCGAGTCGATCCTGCTGCCGATGGTCGAGGCCATCCGGGACGTGGAGGAGGGCGCCACGGTCGGCGAACGGCACGTCGTCCGTGGCGACCCCGACGCCGTCGAAGCGCTGCTGGACCACCTCCGGGACCGGTCGCTGACGCTCGAGACGGAGGCGGACCGCCGCGAGGACGGCGACCGCGTCGTGGAGTTCCTGAAGGTCGCCGAGTCCACGCGGGACCGCGTCCGCTACTACCTGGACGGGGGGACCCGCGACGAGTAGCGAGTCCGGCGGGCGTTCCAGTCAGTTCCCCGTCACTGCGGCGTCTCCGTCGACGTCCCGGTCGGCGTCCCGGTTTCGGTCCCGGTCGGCGTCCCGGTTTCGGTCCCGGTCGGCGTCCCCGCGGGCTCCTCGGCCGGGACCAGCCTGTGGACCGCCCCGGTGTCGCCCGTCGGGGTGAAGTTCTCCGAGGTCAGCACGTAGAGTTCGCCGTCGCTGTCGCGGCCGAACCCGAGGACGTACCGGTTCAGCTGGCCGTCCTCGGTGCCGCCGATGACCAGTTCCTCCACCGACCAGAGCTGCTCCCCGCCGGCCGTCCCGTCCGGCGTTCCGGTCGCCGTCCCGGTTTCGCCGGGAGTCGACGTCGCGGTCCCCGTGGGCGTCCCGGCCTCGCCGGCGGAGTCGTCGCTCCACGGGCTCCCGGCCGGCGGCGTGGCGACGAAGATCTCCCCGTCGGGCTCGACGACGCCCTGGCCGCTCCAGTTGCCGAAGACGTACGTGCCCCGGAGGTCGGAGAGGGCGTCCCCGTCGTAGACGAACCCGCCGACAACGACCGAGCCGTCGATCATCGCGGTGGTGCTCTCGCGGTGGCGATACTCGATGATGGGGTCGAGCAGCGGCTCGCCGCCGCGGACGTCGTCGGGCGTCGAGTCCGGACAGTCGTCGAGCGATTCGCTCGGGTTCTCCGTGCTGAAACAGTGGGTCCCCTCCTTGACGTTCCAGCCGTAGTTGCCCCCCCGCTCGACGACGTCGACCTCCTCGTAGAGGTTCTGGCCGGCGTCGGCGACGAACAGCTCCCCGTCGTTGAACGACATGGACCGCGGGTTCCGGAACCCCCAGGCGTAGTGCTCGTCGAGGCCCTCCTCGCCCACCAGGGGGTTGTCGTCCGGGATGCCGTACGGGGTGTCTCCCCCCTCGGAGTCGACGTCGATGCGCAGAACGCTCCCCAGCAGGTTCTCGGTCACGTCCTGGCCGTTGCCGCCCTCGTTGACGTCGTACCAGTCCTCGACGTGGGCCGGCCCGACGTCGTCGGCGGCGCCGCCGTCGCCGATGCCGATGTAGAGGTAGCCGTCGGGGCCGAACGCGACGTCGCCCCCGTCGTGGTTCATCTGGGGCGACGGGATCTCGAGGATCGTCCGCTCCGAGTCGGGGAGCGCGTTCGCCATGCCCTCCTCGGCCTCGAACTCCGCGATGACGGACGTGTGGTCGTAGTCCTCGGGGGTGCCCTCGCGCGGCGGGGCGCTGTAGTGGACGTAGAACCGCCTGTTCTCCCGGAAGTCGGGGTGGAACGCCAGCCCCAGGAGGCCGCGCTCGTCGTAGCCGTTGAGGTTCGGTACGCCGAGCTCGACGAGCTGGTCCCCGACGTCGAGGAACGGCTCGTCGCGCAGGCCGTCGTCGGTCAGGACGTATATCTGGCCGGTCTGGTCGACGACGAACCGCCGGTCGCCCTCGCCGGGCGGGACGGCGAACGCGAGCGGGGCGGTCAGTCCCTCGGCGACCGTTTCGATCCCGACGGTCGCCCCCAGCGGAATGTCAACCTCCCGCCGGGGTGCGGGGTTCTCCTGGCCGCCGACCGTCACCTGGCCGCGCATCGTTCTCGGGTGGATCTCGCAGATGTACTCCGTCATCTCCTCGGTCGCCTCGAACTCGACCGACTGGGTCGCGCCCTGCTCGGAGACGACCTCCGTCCGCACGACCTCGTCGCCCTCCGTGTCGAGGATCACGAAGTTGTGGTCGAAGCCGTCGATGTTCGTCCACTCCACGCGGTACGTCTCGCCCGGTTCCAGCTCCAGCGTGGGGTTCCCCTGATCGGCGATCGAGGAGGGCGCTTGGCCCACCCACCGGCCGATCCCGCCCTGCAGTCTGAACGTCCCCGTCTGTGCTCCGGTTACGGTGCTGAGTCCGACGAGTCCGGCAGTTCCGCCTGTCAGCTTCAGGAACGTTCGGCGGGAGGACGCGTCGAACAGCCTGTTCGTCGGTCTCTGGTTCTGTTTCATCGGTTATCGAGTGTCGCGGTACGTCTGTCGGCCTGTTCCTCGACGGCGGGTCGACCACGAACCCGTCGTCCCGGGGTCCGATCGTCGGGTCGACTCGCAGTCACGATCTCCCGAACGGGCGGAAGACCCCGAGAGGTCGGCGTTACTGGGGCAAAAAACGGCGTACCCGTTTCGGGGGGGTAGGAGTCTGTTAGTCGGAGGCGGCGTCGCGCCGACGCGTTCGCCGCGAGCGAAAGTGTACGTTTCGCGTCCGGTCGCGCCCGCGCTCGCCCCGCGGATACGACGGCGAACCCGGCCCGAACGTGACGGCGAGACGCCGGCGGGCGAGGGGCCTTCGGCCTCCGTACGCCATCGGCGGCGGCCGGCGACGGCACGACGACCCTCGTCGGTCGTTTCGGCGGGGGACGTCCCGCCCCGAACTCACGCGCGGGCGCTCACGAACCGATCCGCGGCGGCGCCCACCCGCGTCGCCGAGTCCGAGAGGTCCCACTGGACCTCCCAGAACGGGTTCGCCCCGTTGATCCGGGGGACGAGCGCGGGGTCGGTGTCGGGCGAGATGGCGTCGCGGCGGCCGCGCCCGGCGACGCCGATCCCGTGGGTCCGCCGGACCAGGTCCGCGGCGCGGTCGCTGACGCTCCCGTACGGGAAGCAGAACCGGTCGACGTCGACGCCGAGCGCCTCCTCCAGCCGCCGCTTCGCCCCGACGATCTCCGGTTCGAGTCGGTCCGGCGGGGTCTCGCCCAGGCGGGGGTGTGACGCCGTGTGGTTGCCGATCGTCACGAGGTCCTCCTCGACCAGTTCCGCCAGATGCTCCCGGGTCATGTACTCGTAGTCGTGCTGGCCGTTGTGGACGAACGAGGGGTCCTCCAGCGCGTCGGCGAGGACGAACACCGTCGCGGGGACGTCGTACTCCCGGAGGATCGGCACCACGTTCCGGTAGAAGTCGCGGTAGCCGTCGTCGAACGTGAGCGCGACCTTCTTCGCCCCGCCGGGGGCGAGGACCTCCGGGAGGTCGACGATCTCGAACCGCGACCGGAGGAACTCGACGTCCCGCCTGAGCCGATCCGGGGGGACGTCGTCGTAGAACCCGCCGCCGACCGAGTGGTATCGGAGCACCTTGTTGGACCGACCGATCCCCAGCGAATCGAGTCGGGAGAAGTGCCCGGCGAACGCGACGAGCCGCCACCCCCGGAGCATCGTCGACTCGGCATCTGTCAACTGGCTCAGTACCGTCATCTACCACGTAGTGAACGTGGTCCCTATTCGTTAGTGACCGGGTCACTGTTCGGTGGTTGCTGGTCGGCGGCGAAAACCGACCGGAATCCCCCAAAACTCCCCGTCCTCGATTTCAGGTCGGTCGGGGTTCGCGGTCGACCGTTCCGGGGGTGCTCCCGTCACCTCAGGTGAGATACACGACCCCACAGGTGCTACCGCGTAGCGGTCGTTCCACGGGCCCGTCTCCGTCCACGAACCGCGGACGGCCCGTTTAACGGACCGATAACTACGTTCCCCCGCGGGGACGGACCGATGGGGTCCACTATGCCCCAGACCCGGAACGAACCCAGCGGTGACGAGAGAGGAGTGACTGATCCGGAGCGGTCCGACAGGACCGGCCAGCAGCGGTCTGGCCGAGAGGGCGGACGCCGGGACGACGTGGCGGCCACTGCGTGGTTCGCCAACACGGCCGTCAGAACCGGCCTGACGGTCGCCGGAGTCGTCGTGCTGCTGTTCGCGCTCGGTCAGGCGGTCGGCCTGCCGCTCCTCGAACTGGCGACCGACGCGCTCGCGTCCGAAACCGGACGGTGGCTCGTCGTCGCGTTCTTCGCGGTCGTCCTCATCGGGGCGGCCCAGAAGGTCACCCCGGCCGGTTGACGTCCCGTTCCCGTTCCCGGTTTTTGACGCACGCGCCGACACTACTCTTGTAGCGATTTCGTCCAAAACCGGGACACTCGGCGGTCGTAATCGCTGTTTAGCAAGCCACAGCTTTTACACCGAACCGTTCCCTCCGACGACCATGGCTGTGCGCGAAACGTGGGCGACGCGGATCGGCTTCATCCTCGCGGCGGTCGGCAGCGCCGTCGGACTGGGTAACGTCTGGCGCTTTCCGTTTCTCACCGCGGAGTCGGGCGGGGCGGCGTTCCTGGTGGCGTATCTCGTGCTCGTCCTCCTGATCGGACTCCCGGTCATGCTCGTCGAGTTCGTCGTCGGCCGCCGCACGAAACACAACGTCGTCGGGGCGTTCGAGGAGCTCGGGGGGTCGAACTGGCGGCTGGTCGGCGGCCTGGGCGCGTTCGCGGGGTTCGTCATCCTCTCGTACTACAGCGTCGTCGGCGGCTGGGTGATTCAGTACCTCATCGCGAGCGTAACCGGAGCCTACACCGCTAACCCCGAGGCGTACTTCGGGTCCGCCTCGGTCGGGATGAACGCCGTGTTGTTCGACGCCCTCTTCATGGCGTTCGTGGTGGGAATCGTCGCCCTCGGCGTGCGCGACGGCATCGAACGGGCCGCGAAGTTCATGATCCCCGGGGTCGTCCTCCTGCTGATCGGCCTCGCCGCGTACGGTTCGACGCTCCCGGGCGCGGACGATGGGTACGCCTTCTACCTCTCGCCCGACACCAGCACCATCGTGACCGACGCGGTCGGACTGCTCCCCGACGCGGCCGGCCAGGCGTTCTTCACCCTCTCGCTCGGGATGGGCGTGATGATCACCTACTCCTCGTACCTCGGCGAGGACAGGAACCTGCTCTCGGACGGCCTCATCATCCTCGTCGCGGACACGTCCATCGCGCTCCTCTCGGGGCTCGTCGTCTTCCCGTTCCTGTTCGCGATGGGCGTCGACCCGGGAGACGGCGGTCCCGGGACCGTGTTCGTGAGCCTCGCCGGGGCGTTCGCGGAGCTGCCGGCGGGCCGCGTGGTCGGGGCGGTCTTCTTCCTCATGCTGTTCCTCGCCGCGCTCACCAGCGCGTTCAGCATCATGGAGGTGGTCGTCGCCTTCGTCACCGAGACGTTCGACGTCGACCGGAAGCCGGCCACCGTGGGGCTCGGGGTCGTGATCTTCCTCGTGGGCGTCCCGACCGCGCTCGACCTCGCGATCCTCGACGTCTACGACGTGCTGGCGAACCAGGTCCTGCTCATCGGCGGCGGACTCCTGCTGGCGATCTTCGGCGGGTGGGTGTACTCGGCCGGCGCCCTCGAGGAGTTCACCACGGGCATGACCGGCGGGGACCGCCTCGGCACCGCGTGGATCTGGTTCCTCCGGGTGCCGGTCGTGCTCGTGCTCGCGTTCGTCCTCTACAACGGCTTCGGGGCGACCGCCGAGGTCGTCCGGGCCGCGTTCCTCTGACCCCCGCCGGTAACGTTCCGGGTCCGGTTCCCGGTCACCTCCGCGTTCGGGCCGCTCCGCCATCGCGCTCCCGCGTCGGGTCCCTACCGTGGCCCGGCGTTCGGGTCGGCGCCGCCGTCGGGGCCGCCGCGTGCCTCCCCGCGACCGGGCTCCGCCCCGGTCCCGCCGTCGCCCACCGCGTCCGTCGGATTCGTCGTGTCCGCCGATTCGACCGTGTACGCCTCGATCCACGGCGGCTCGCTCCGGTCCTTCGACCACTCGAAGAGGTGGCGTTTCTCGTTCGCGTAGTAGTAGCGGTAGGCGTCGACGTGGTCGTCCGCCGTCCACTCCCCGGTGAGCTGCGGGGGGTCGCTCGCGCCCGCCGTCGGCCAGTCGAGATCGCGGACGAGGTCGAGGTCGAGCGACTCGACGGCCGCCCAGCTACCGTGCCGCTCCTCGGGCCCGTGCTCCCAGCGGTACCGCCACTCGCGGTGTGCGGCCTCGGCGTAGTCGTACAGGCGCCGCCAGTTGTCGTAGGAGTCCGCGGCCCACCGGGTGAGCGGGTTGTCGGGGTGGGTGAAGGAGAGGTCCTCGTCGGCCGGATAGCCGTTCAACTGCGCCGCGGTCGTCAGCACCATCGAGCACTCGAAGACGCTGCTCGTCACGTGCGAGTCCACGAGCCAGGCGGCGGCGGCGTCGAGGTCGCGGTCGAGCCAGAACGCGTTGACCATCCGCCCGAACTCGGCGCCGCGGCCGGTTAGGGCTTCCGCGGGGTGTCGGCGCCGACGCCCGGCATCGGACTCTTGGTCGTCGCCGACGTAACGCGGGGATACGGATGCCGATCACGGTCGCGGTCGACGACAGGGAGCCGGCGGCGGTCGCGGAGGCGGTCCGGGCGCACCCCGACGTCGGGGCGGCCGAGGTCAGCAGGCTCGTCGCCGGCGACCTGGTCGCGGGGGAGGTCGGCGTCGAGCGGAAGACCCTCCGCGATTACGCGAGCGCGCTCGTCGGTCGATCCGGCCCCGACCTCTACGACCAGGTCCGGCGGCTGAGCGAGGCGTACGCGCACCCGTACGTGCTCCTGGAGGGAGAGCTACCGGCCGACGGCGACGAGGGCGTCCCCGCGGCCGCCGTTCGCGGGTCGGCCGCGTCGATCACCGCCCGGCTCGGGGTCCCCGTCGTCCCGTGTTCCGACCTCGAGCGTCTCGTCGACGTGGCCGTTCGACTCGCCCGAAAACACGTCGAGGAGCCGTCGACCCCGGCGCCCCCCCGCGGCTCGGTCACGGCGCTCGACGCGCCGACGCCGAAGCGGATGTACGGCTGCATCGACGGGGTCGGTCCCGACACGGCCGATCAGCTCTACGAGGCGTACCCCGCCGTCGCCGACCTCCTCGCGGCGTCGCCGGAGGAGCTGATGGCGGTCGACGGCGTCGGACCGAAGCGGGCTGACGCGATCTACTCGGCGTTCAGGGGGCCGGGGTGATCGGGCCCGTCCCGGGCGGCGCGCTCCGCCCGTCGAGGCGTCGCTCGCGCGGCTACGCCGCGTCCCCGCTCCCCCGACCGTCGCCGTCGTCCGCCGACCCGTCCCCGTCGGACTCCCCTCCGGAGGCGTCCGATTCCCCCTCCTCCCCGTCGGGGACGTCGGCCTCGGTGTGCGAGGCGTCCTCCGGGGGGCTCCGCTCGGGTTCGGTGTCCTCGGTCTGGGTCGGCTGAGCCTGTTCCGGGTCGGGCCCCGCCGCCTCGCTGGCTTCGTCTGCCATCGCCGCCTCGGAGACGTCGACCTCGACGGGCGTGCCGTCTTCGTCGTTACGGGGGTCGCCCGGACTCCCGTCGTCGAGGTCGGGTTCCTGCCGGGAGTCGGCACCCCCGTCGTCCGTGAACCGCACCTCCTCCCCGCCGGAGTCGGTCGTCGCCCCCGCCTCGGGTTCGCCCGACGTGCCGCGCGGGTTCGTCTCGTCCTGGTGCAGGACGTCGCCGCGCTCGCGCGCGGCGTGGGCGTCGTCGGACGTCTTCCCCCCGTCGTCGCGTCCTGCGCCGTCCCGCTCGCCGGCGTCGCCCTCGCCGCGGGACCGCCGCCGTCGGAGGCCGAGCGCCAGTAGCACCGCGCCCGCGAGCACCCGTCCCCCACCCCCGCGCCCGCTCCTGAGCGCACGGACCCCCCGGAGGAGCAGCGCGCCGCCCGCCAGCGCGGCGGCCGACCCGCCCCGGACGCGTCCTGCGGCGGTCGAGGCGACTCGTTTCGCGGGGGAGGACGCGTCTACCCCCTCCCCCCGATCGTTCTCCCCGCCTCGTGACCTCCCCGTGCTGTCGTTCGACATGATGAGTTCGTCGCCGCCGCGTCGTTCGTTCGTCCCGATCAGTCTACAGTACGTCCCGACGACTGTTGAATCCGGTGGCGGTCCGGAGCGGACGTCCGTCCCTCCGCTCCGGGACGGCTCCCGCGCTCCCGTGGCGGTTCCTCCCGCCTCGGCGGCCGGTCGTTACCGCTCGGACCGCGCTCGACGCTCGAGCAGGCGCAACGCCGGACCGCTCGCGGCCAGCCGGATCCCGAGTCCGGTGAGTCGGTCCCGCATCCAACCCGGCACGGCCGTGCCGTAGAGCGATCCGAGCAGCGGGACCGGGCCGATGCGGTAGTGGGTGGACGGCTTCGCCGCGGTCGCGGCCTCGAGCACCGTCCCGGCGACGGTCCCGGGGTCGGTGATCAGCGGCCCGCCCGCCTCGACGGCGCGGATCCGTCCCAGCACGTCGTAGAGGTCGTCGTACCTGGCCGGGCGCGCGCCCGGCCGTCGCTCGTCGGCCGCCCGCTCGATCTCCTCGATCGCCCGGTCGTAGAACTCGGTGGCCACGATCCCGGGCTGGACGACGACGACCTCGACGCCCGTGCCCGCCACCTCCTGTCGGAGCGCGTCGCTCAGCCCCGCGAGGGCCATCTTCGACCCGTTGTAGACGCCGATGCCGGCGAGCGCGAGGCGGTCCGCGGCGCTCGTGACGTTGACGATCCGGCCCTCCCCCCGCTCGCGCATGGCGGGCAGGACCGCGCGCATCAGCCGGTGCGGGCCGAAGCAGTGGACGGCGAACTGGCGCTCGACCCGCCGCGTCGGGACGTCCTCGACGGGCCCGAACTGCCCGTACCCGGCGTTGTTGACGAGACAGTCGATCGCGCCCTCCTCGTCCCGGATTCGGGCGACGACGCGCTCGACGTCCTCGGGTTCGGTCAGATCCAGCGCCTCGAGTTCGACCCCGCGGTCCGCGAGCGCGTCGAGGTCGGCCCGGTCCGGATCCCGGACGGTCCCGTACACCCGCCAGCCGTCCCCGCGGAACGCCAGCGCGGTCGCGCGGCCGATCCCCGACGAACAGCCCGTGATCAGCGCGGTGCTCGCCATGGCCGTCCTACGACGCCCGGAACCGAAGTGTTTCCTCCCGCACGGAGCCGTCCCCGCTCGCCGCGGACCCGAGCGAGTGGCTGCGGAACAACGTGACCGGCCCGCGAGCCACGGCGGTGAGCGTGAGCGGCCCGAGACGAACTACTGGCTCCTGGTGGGCTGACGACCTCGGCTCCCGGCGATCGGGCTCCGAAGTGCTCCGTTCTACCCGTCGGCCTCGGTCTCGGTCGCCGTCTCGGTTCCCTCGTCGTCCTCGGGACAGACGGTCGCATCGTCCGTCACCGCTCCACCGTCGTCGGTGTACGCACCGTCCTCGCTCCCTTCCGTCTCCACGAAGCCGTACTCCTCGTCGTCGTTCGTGTCGAGGTGGGGCATCGCGATCAGGGTCTCCTCCTCCTCGAGTTCCGACTGGTCGAAGGACGCGCCGGACACGTCGTAGAGGGTGACGGTCACGTCCTCGTGGGTGCCGGGTTCGAGGTGCTCGGACACGCCGACGACGCTCTCCAGGGCGTCCCCGTCGAGCAGTGACGAGTCGTGGATGGTGACGAAGCCGCCCTCGGGCACGGTGACGGAGTCGACGGTGACGGTCGTCCCGGGGGAGGTCTGCTCGTCGAAGGAAACTGCGGCCTCCTCCGCCTCATCCGTCTCGGTGGGCGTCTCCGTCCCGGCGGGCGTTTCCGTCGCGATGGGCGCCTCCGTTTCGATGGCCGTCTCAGTCCCGGCGGGCGTCTCCGTCGCGATGGCCGCTTCGGTTTCCGTGGCCGTCTCGATTCCCGTCGGCGTTCCCGCTTCCGCGGGTTGGGCCGCCGCTTCGATGCGCAGCGTGCCGACGGACAGCCCCTCGACCGTCGTCGATTCCGCGCTCAGGGCTCCCCCCGAGAACATTTCGTGGGCCATGACAGCCCTCGAGTGATGGTCCTCGAACGTGACGTGGTCGGCCTCGACGCCCTCTATGGTGATCGTCTCGACCTCCGCGTCGATCGTGGCGACGTCATCCTCGACGGTTACCTCCGCGGACTCGATCGTCCCCGGTTCGACCGAATCGGCCTCGAATCCCTCCACGTTTTCGCCGAGGGTCGACGCGAACGACGTCCTGAGGTGGGGGGCGACGCCGGAGAACTCGTCGAGGTCCACCGTCAGGTTGGATATCCTGACGTTCTCCATCGTGATCGCTTCGATCTCGACGTCCTCGGCCGACATGGACCGGGAGGCGTCCGGCTGGCCGGAGTCTCCCTCGCTGGCGACCGTGAACGCGACCGCCATTCCCGACGCGAGCACGACTGCCGCCGCGATGAGCACGACCGTTACACGGCTCCTTGGTGTGTGATGGTCCGTCATAACTTCGCCCGTACGTTCGCTTCACGCCGTCATTGTTATCCTGCGACCCGAAATTCGATGGCCAGAGCCGCTCTCTTCGGTAAGACGCTTACCCAGCGGTACGACGACCGTTCGCCGAAACTGACACGCCGACGGATGACAGGGACGCGGAGGTTGAAGATCCGAATCGCGAGAGAACGGCCGGAGTACTTCCGCCGGTCGGTTCGGTAATCGGTCCCTGGACCGTCACGAAGCGCGCGAACGCCCGGGACGGTCCAGCGCGGCACGCGCCGTGGGTCGCACGTCGACACGGGCGAGGTCGTCCCGGAGACGAACCTCGCCGGTTCGAATCGTCGCAAACGGCGAGCCCGCCATCGTACTGGCGTCGTCGTCCGGACGGTGTCGGCCAGCGTCGAACGCCGTGACTCCGGAGGAACTCCCGACTGCGGTGGGGCGAGAAACGACCCTGGTTCCGGCGGGGGGTGCTCGACGACGCGGATCCGGAACGGAGCTAGCCGTCGGAGGATGCCCCGGCCGTCGCGTTCCCGTGGTCGACGACCGTCCGCAGGACGACGAGGTCCCGGCGCATGCGCTCGGCGCCGAGCGCGTCCATCTCCCGCTCGAAGTAGTCGGCGAACGCGGCGAGTCGGTCGTGGAGGCTCCCGGACCCGGTGTCTCCGACGTTCGGCATCGCGTCCGTGAGGTAGACGACCCGCGTCTCGTACGCCTCGTCGCCGGCGTGGTCCTCGACGAGGAGGCCGGCGGTTCGCATGCCCGCGTCGAGGTCGGTTCCGCCGTCTGCACCGAGGCTCTCGACGGTTTCGTTGACGTCGTTTCGCGACTCGCCGACCGCCCCGAACTCGCGGACGACCGCGCGTCGTCGTCGTAGGCGACGATTCCCAGGCGGTCCTCCGGGCCGAGGTGACCGACGAGCGTTCGGAGCGCCGACCTCGCGGCGGACATCTTGGTCGTCGTCTCCGGGTTCGACGGCGTCCCGTTCCCGTCGTAGTAGTACCGTCCGATGCCGTCGGACGTCGAACCGGACGTGTCCACGACGACCACGAGGTTCAGCTTCTTCCGCTCGAAGTCGGTCCGCGGGATCCCGGAGTTCGGTCCGACCGCCAGGTACCGCTCGGTCTCGTTCGAGAGCGGGTCCGTCGAGGTGGCGCGGCCGTAGGAGGGACAGAAGCGCTCCTCGCACGGCCGTGACTGGCCCGTGTCGAAGTAGTAGTCGTGGAACAGTCCCTCCGAGGTGACGTCCGTCGGCCGGGGGACGTAACCGTCGTGGACGTCGTCCCGAAACGCGTTCGCGTCCCGTGCGCCGCCGACCGAGAGGCCGACGCTGCCGCCGGATCCCGAACTGCTCACGCAGCCGGGGACGGCGAGCAGCGTCGCGACCAGCAGCGCCGCGGCCGTCCGTGGCATATCCGGTTCCTTCGGCGGAAACATGATGATAATTTGGTAGGATGGGAGGGCGATTTCATCGACGGACCGGACGGGGACGGACGGCGTCGCGAGGAGGCGTTCGCGCCGAGACGGCGCGGGCGAGTACGCGGAGACGGCGTAGGCAGGCCAGCAGGGGTTTTCCTCCTACCGATCCAACTGACCGTATGCCAGCGCGAGACGGCGGGGCCGACCCGGCGGACGGGGAGAGCCACTCGGCTGACGACCCGACGGACCTCTCGGACGGGGAGGCGGAGATCGGACGCGAGATGGCCGAGGACGTCACCGAGATGAGTTCCGTGCTCGGGGACGCCTATCGCGGGGAACTCGACCGGGAGACGACGTGGCGGTCGCGGCTCGACCAGACGACCTCGTGGGCGGTGACGGTCATGGCGGCCATCCTGACTTGGGCGTTCTCGAGCCCCGACAACCCCCACTACATCGTCCTCGTCGGCGTGGTGACCGCGGCGGTCTTCCTCCTCATCGAGGCGCGCCGCTACCGGGACTACGACGTGTACCGCTCGCGCGTCCGACTCTTCCAGGCGAACCTGCTCGCGGACGCGCTCGACCCCTCGCAGGGGCTCGAACACTCGGACTGGCGGGCGGAGCTGAGCCGGGACTACCGGCGGCCGACGCTGAAGGTGTCGATCATCGAGGCGGTCGGGAACCGCCTGCGCCGCGTGTACGCCGCGCTGCTTACGGTCCTGCTCGCCGCCTGGCTCTTCCGCATCGGCGCGTTCGCCCCGGACGAGGGGTGGCGGACGACCGCCGCCATCGCGGACGTCCCGGGCGTCGTCGTGCTCGGACTCGTCGGCGCCTTCTACGCCGTCGTCTACGCGGTCGCGTTCTGGCCGCGTGACCGCGAGGCGATGGGCGAGTTCCGGGAGGGCAGGCCCGGCGAGTGGAAGAGGGACTGAGTCGCCACGGCCCGAGTCACCACGGTCGTTCCGTTTCGTTCGTCCGGTTCCGTCGCTCCAGCCCGTTCGTTCCGCCTGGCCGTTCACGTCCGTCCGTTCCGTCCGGCTCGGGCCGGACGCCACCGTTTAGTGGCGTCCTCGCGTCTGCGTACGCATGTTCCGCCCGCCTCCGCTCCACGGTCGCCCCCGTCCGCGTCCGCCCGAACTGGGTCCGGACCGGCAGCCGAACCCTGCCCGGCGTCGGAGCTCCGACCGACGGCTCGACCCCTGTCGGCGACGGGGTGGCTCGTGGTAGACCTCCTCGTCTCCACGGGACGGCTCCTCGCGGCGTTCTTCCTCGTGTTCCTGAACGGCTTCTTCGTCGCCGCCGAGTTCGCCTTCGTCCGCGTCCGCTCGACGGCGGTCGACCAGCTCGTCGAGGAGGGCAGGTCGGGAGCACCGCTGTTACAGGAGATCATGGGGAACCTGGACGACTACCTCGCGGTCACACAGCTCGGCATCACCATCGCCTCGCTGGGGCTGGGCTGGATCGGCGAGCCGGCGGTCGCGGCGCTCATCGAGCCGGTGCTCGAACCGCTGCTCCCCGCGAGCGCCATCCACCTCGTCGCCTTCGGGGTCGGCTTCGGCTTCATCACGTTCCTCCACGTCGTCTTCGGGGAGCTCGCCCCCAAGACCATCGCCATCCAGCGGGCCGAGCAGCTCTCGCTGTTCGTCGCGCCGCCGATGAAGTTCTTCTACTACCTGTTCGTCCCCGGCATCGTCGTGTTCAACGGGACTGCGAACTTCTTCACCCGCCTCGTCGGCATCCCGCCCGCCTCCGAGACGGACGAGACGCTCCAGGAGGAGGAGCTCCTGATGCTTCTCACCCGCTCGGGCAAGGAGGGCGACGTCGACATGGAGGAGGTCGAGATGATAGAGCGCGTCTTCGAACTCGACGACATCACGGTCCGCGAGGTGATGGTCCCGCGCCCGGACGTGGTGAGCGTCCCGGCGGACCTCCCGCTCGCGGACCTCCGCTCTGTCATCCTCGAGGAGGGGCACACCCGGTACCCCGTCGTCGACGCCGACGAGGGCGATCAGGTGGTCGGGTTCGTCGACGTGAAGGACGTGATTCGGGCGAGCGAGTCCGGCCGGGCCGACTCGGGAACCGTCACGGCCGAGGACCTCGCACGGGAGATCCAGTTCGTCCCCGAGACCACCCGGATCAACGACCTCCTGCTGGAGTTCCAGAAGGGCCGGAGCCAGATGGCCGCGGTCATCGACGAGTGGGGCGCCTTCGAGGGCCTCGCGACCGTCGAGGACGTCGTCGAGGTCGTCGTCGGGGACCTCCGCGACGAGTTCGACGCCGACGAACGCGAGCCCGGAATCCGCCGCCGTGACGACGGGACCTACGCCGTCGACGGGAGCGTCCCTATCTCGCAGCTCAACGAGTCGCTCGAGGTCGAGTTCCGGAGCGAGGGGTTCGAGACGGTTGCCGGGCTCGTGCTCGACCGGCTCGGGCGCGCGCCGGAGGCCGGCGACGTCGTCGAGGCGAACGGCTACCGGTTCGAGGTGACGCGGGTCGACGGCGCCCGCATCTCGACGGTGGCGGTCCGGGGCGCGGACGGCGAACGACCCGAACGGGAGGGGACCCGGGGGACGGACGCCCCCGGCGAGTAGCCGCCGGCCCTACGCGGGGCGGCGTCACGCGCGCGTCCGGGGCCCGTACTCCTCCCGGTACACGTCGAGCGTCGCGCGGAGCGCGCCGATGATGACCGGGCCGAAGAAGATGCCCATGAACCCGAGGACGTAGACGCCCCCGAGGACGCCGATGATGATGACGCTCGGGTTGACCTTCGCGTACCGGTCCACGACGATGGGGCGCAGGTAGTCGTCGGAGATCCCGACGACGATCGTCCCGTACACCAGCAGCAGCAGCGCCGGAACCGGCTGGCCGATGGCGAACAGGTAGACCACGGCGGGGCCCCAGACCATGAACGAGCCGACGATCGGCAGGAGCGACAGGACGACCATCACCGCGGTCCAGAACGTCGCGTTCGGGACGCCCGTGGCGAACAGCCCCAGCCCCGCGAGCACGCCCTGCACGAGGGCGACGAGGACGTGTCCGACCAGCACCGCGCCCATGATGCCGTCCAGCCGGGCGTAGAGGTCCGCCTGTACGCGGTCGGGCAGCGGCGTCGTCGCCCGGAGCCAGCCGAGGAGGCGCTCGCCGTCCTTCAGGAAGTAGAAGAGGAGGAACACGGTCAGCCCCAGTCCGAGGACCGTGTGCGCGAGGACGCCGAAGGCCCCGAGGAGGCTGCCGACCCCCTCGGTCCCGACCTCCCCGACCGCCGTCCGGAGCATCTCGGTCAGGTCGACCTCCTGCCCGGTGAGTTCGAGCAGGAACTGCTCGACCCCGGCGAGCGTGAGTTCGCCCTCCCTGAGCCCCTCGAGGAGCGATATCGCCTCGGAGGCGGTGACGCGGACCACGACGACGAGCGGCACGATCACCGCGACGGTCGCGGCGGTGACGAGGACCCCGGCCGCGGTCCGGGGGGCCATCCGGCCGACGAGCCTGCGCTGGAGCGGCGCGAGGACGTACGCCAGCAGCACGGCGAGGAGGAAGTACTGCAGGAACGGCAACACCAACGCCACGGAGAACAGCAGCAGGATGCCGACGAGCACCAGCAGCAACCCCGTGGCGGCCTTCATGGCTGAAACTCGGGCTGAACCGGCAAAAGTCGTGGCCCGGTCGGACCGTGCGGGACCGGGGGAGGCGTGTCGGGATGGAGGACCCGCGCAGTCCGGTCGACGCGTTGCGAGCGCAACCCCGTCGTAAACGACCCTGGGGCGGCAACGGACCCGCCATGGCCGAGGAGAACGATCCGAACGAACGCGACGAGGAGGCCGCCTCGAACGACGGGGACGGCGAGGACGGGGAGAACCAGTACGGGGGCGGCGACGGGGACGTCGACGCCGTCGAGCAGACCGAGCGCGTCACCGACGGGGAGGACCCGGATGAGGACGAAAACGGGGACGAGGGGGAGGAAACGGGGGACGCCGGCGGTTCGGACCGCGAGTAGCCCCCGGTCGGCCCGGCGGGGCACGCTTCGGCCGTCGCGGTCGGACCGAACACCCTCCCGCGGGCCACCCGACGCCTTTTCAGCGGGCGGGGTCTAGGGAACCCGACCATGGGACTGATCGACGCGCTCAGGGACGCGCTGACTCCGGATACGGAGGCGGGCGTCGTACACGAGTGCGCCGACTGCAGGACGGTCGTCGACGAGCCCCGCCGGCGGTGCCCGGAGTGCGGTTCGACCGAGATCGTCGAACGGGAGGGGTTCGAGTTCCGGCCGGCCGGCGAGCGCCGCCAGTGAGGCGGCCGAACGGACGGGCCGAACCCGTCGAAACGGCGCCGTCCTCGACGCGCCCCGTCCGGGGGAACCGACCGCGGCTCACGCTGGGAGGCCGTGCCGTTCGAGCGTCAGGTCCGACGGGTCGAGCAGGTAGTACCCTTCCCAGGCGGGCGCGAGGCTGACCACGCGCGTCCCGCGGATCTCCGCCTCGCGGTGCGTGTGGTGGTGGCCGACGAGGCAGAGATCCGGGTCGGTCGCGTCGAGCAGGTCGGTGACGTGCTCGCAGCCGGGGTCGTAGCCGTACGAGAGCAACCCGGTCGGCGCCTCGTGGGTCAGGAGGACGTCCACGTCCGTCAGCGCGGCGACCCGCTCGACGTCCTCGCGCGTGAAGTGGCGGCGTCGGTCGCCCGCGAGTTCGCTCCGCGGCAGGTCGTACTTCGTCGGCGCGTAGTTCCCCGAGAGCCCGGCGACCCGCAGGCCCCCGACCTCCGCGACCGTGCCGGCGAGCAGGTGCGCGTTCCGCACGCCCGGCGGCGGCTCGCCGTCCCGGAGGGCGTCGATGGCGTCCAGGTCCTCGTTGTTGCCGGCGACGAACCACGTCGGCGCGGGGAGGTCGTACCACTCCAGGTCGCCGACCTGTAACGCAGCGTCGGGGTCGACGGCGTCGTAGGCGGCCAGGAGCGCCTCCCGGTTGTCGGCGTCGGCCGCGTGTGCGTCTCCGAGAACGAGCACGGCGACCGTTGGCGCGGAACGGGCCTAATCCTTGCCCCGACGATCCGGACGGTTCCTCGCGGGTCCCGACGCGGTGGAGGAACCGGTCGGTCCGGCGCTCTCCGGTCGCGGCCGCGCCGGACCGACCGGTTCGTCCGCGTAAGGATACCCTTCGGAACGCCCGTCGCGAGGTAGCGTGGGCCCCGGACCGGAAACGGACGGGTACCAATGTGGCGCGGCGTCGAACCAGAACCCGGTGATACGATGACCGTGAGTTCACTACAGCAACTGTTCGAGCACGAACTGGAGGACATCTACTACGCCGAGCACGAACTGCTCGACGTGCTCGAGGAACTGGCCGAGAGCACCGAGAACGAGGAGGCCGTCCGGGCGTTCGAGGAGCACCGCGACGAGACGCAGGGGCACGTCGACAGGCTGGAGGAGGTGTTCGAGATGATCGGCGAACCGCCCGAGGAGGAGGAGTGCGAGGGCATCCAGGGGCTGATCAGGGAACACGAAGGGTTCATCGAGCGGGACCCCGACCAGGGGATCCTCGACGTGTACAACCTGACGGCCGCACAGAAGACCGAGCACTACGAGATCGCCGCCTACGGCAACCTCGCGGTGCTGGCCGATCGGCTCGGAATGAGCGAGGCGGGCGACCTCCTCCACGAGAACTTAGAGGAGGAGGAGGCGACCCTCGAGACGCTGAAGGACCTGACCAGCGACTTCGACTACGAGCAGCTTCGGGAGTAGCGCCGGCACCCCGGGAACGCGGCTCCCCCGAGCACCCGTCCGGCCGTCGCCTAGGACGTTCGACCGCCCGCGGCGTCCGTCCTCGGACCGGGCCGATCGACCGAAGCAGCTGCCGGGCACACCCTTTTGCGGACGCGGACCGAACGGGAACGGTGGCATGAGCGAGCTCGGCAGCGGCTTCTGGGAGGAGTTGCGGGAACGGAGCGAGGCCGTCGAACCCGGGGCCGTGCTGGTGACGCCGGTCTCCGGGAGACAGTTCACGGTCGAGTCGACCTACGCGGACCACGTCGCCGTCCGGTTCCGGGACGGCGGCGAGGAGCGGCGGCTCTGGCGCGAGCAGTTCGAGGTGTTCGCACGGCGGCTGGACGAGGGTCCCGTCGCGGTCGCGGAGCTCCCGCCGGGCGTCGAGCCGTACGCGGTCCTGGTGAGCCTCCTCGAGGGGTACGTCGCCGACGGCGAGACCCTCGCACGTGCGTCCGACGCGGAACCCGACGAGGGCGGGGAGCTCGGCGGGAGCCCGTATCTCGTCCCGCCCGAGGAGGCCCGAACGCGACCCGAGCGGCTCCACGACGACGCCCTGTTGCTCTCGGACCTCCTCGAGCGGCTGGACGCCGCCGACCCGGCGTCGCTCGACACGGACTCGCTGACCGACCTGTACGTCCTGCTCTCGGACGTCCAGCACGGCTCAGACCGGCTCCGGCAGTCGTCCCGGGACCCGCTTCTGGGCCGTCTCGGCCCGGGCCAGGAGCTCCACGGCCGGTTCGGGACGGTCCGTCGGACGACCCGCGAGCGCAGGCGGCCGAAGGACGACGAGACGGTCCTTGACGCGCTCGACCGCCACGGCATCCCCCACGAGTGGGTGCTGGGAATCGACCCGGACAGGCTGGACGTCGTGCTCGCCGTGACCGACGTCACGGAGGACGAGGTGTACGACGTCGACGAGCAGGTGTACGTCCAGAAGACCGGCGTCGACGAGGGGGAGAAGTACTCGCGGCTACGGGGGCTCGCCGACCGGATCGACCGGCTCGAGGGGGCCGAGCGCGAGGACCTCAGGGAGGAACTCACGGACCTCGAGGCGCGTCTCGACGAGGCGCTCTCGGCGTGACGCGGCGACCCGCCACCAACCGCTTTGGGCGTGGCCGTCGAAGGCGGCCACGTGAAGCCCCACGAGATCGCCTTCCTCGAGGAGATCGCCGACAACCGCTCGGCGAGCATCGCGTCGGCGATGCGGGACGGCACGGCCGACGTGGAACTGGTCGAGAGCGAGAGCCGCCTCACCGTCCACGGGCGACTGTGGGTTCGCGGCTACCTGACCGACCGGTTCTCCATGTACAGGGCCGGAACGACCGGGAACCCGAACCTCACGGCGGAGGACCTGGAACGCATCGCGGAGTTCGTCGACGAGCACCAGGCGGGGTTCGCGGCGGAACTCTACTCGTGAGGAGGACGGCGCCCGAGCCATGACCGACCGACCCACTGCCGAGACCGGGGGAGTGGACGACGACGCCGGCGAATCGGACACCGCCGGCGGAACGGACGCCTCCCCGGAACGAGCCGAGGACCGGGAGCGGATCGACACGGACGGGGAGGCCGGCGATTACAGGCCGGACATGTTGCGCGTGATGACGTACAACGTCCGCTACGCCAATCCCAACGACGGGGAGAACGTCTGGCCGAACCGGCGCGACCACGTGGCGACGGCGATCCGGTTCCACAAGCCGGACCTCGTCGGCCTGCAGGAGGCCGTCCACGGCCAGCTAGAGGACCTCCGGACGCGCCTCCCCGACTTCGAGTGGCTCGCCGCCGGCCGCCCCGCGGAGGGAACCGCCGGCGAGTACGTGCCGATCGGCTACCGGCGCAACCGGTTCGAACCCGCCGACGACGGATCCTTCTGGCTGTCGGAGACCCCCGACGCTCCCGGTCGCGGGTGGGACGCCGCGCTCCCGCGACTCGTCCACTACGTTCGCTTCCGGGACCGGGCGACCGGGGTCGCGTTCCGTCACTTCAACACCCACTTCGACCACCGGGGCGGGACGGCCCGACGGCGGAGCGCCGAACTGCTTCGCGACCGGGTCGACGAACTGGCCTCCGACGATCCGATCGTCGTCACCGGCGACTTCAACTCCCGGGAGTCGACGGAGCCGTACCGGGTCCTGACCGAGGAGGGCGGGCACCGCCGGTCGCTGACCGACACCCACCGCATCTCGAAACACCCCCACCACGGCCCCTCGACGAGCATGACCGATTTCGGCAACCTCATCCCGCAGAAGAAGATCGACCACGTGCTCGTGTCGCCCGGAGCCGAGGTGATCAACCACGGGAGCTGTTCGGACACCTACGGCGACGGCCGCTACCCGTCGGACCACCTCCCGGTCGTCGCCGACGTGTCGCTCCCGGATCGCCGGTGACCCATCGCCGGTACCCGGTCAGGGGGGACCGGCGTCGTGGGGGGGCCGACTCGCCCCAGGAATCAGTCGTCGAGCGGCGACGGCTCGGGGGTCGACTCCGACCCGGACGAGACCGGTTCACCCGTGCTCGACCCGGACGCGGCGACGTCGATCTCCCCCCGTCCGTCGACGGCCACCGAACAGCCGGCGAGTTCGAACTCGATCCGCATCCGCACGTCGTCCCTGCCGTCGAAGCGGCTGACCAGCCGATCCAGCGCGTCCGGGTCGACGACGTCGTTCAGTTGCTCCACGTCCATCGGGTCGACCCCCAGCGTCTCGGCGACGGCGACGGCGACGTCGACGCTGACGGACCGATCCGCCGGCCGGACGGCGCCCGGGTTCGATTCGCTACGTCTCACGTAGACTCGAAACGACCTGAAGCGGATAGGCGTTCGTCGTAGATAGCTACCCCTCGGCGACCCGGATGGGGTTAGATAACTAGCCCCCGCTCGCCGGGCGCGGGCGGGCGGGCGGCTACTCGGAACCGAACAGCAGGTCGAACAGCTTCCGCTCGCCCTCCCGGATGTGGCGGCTCACCGTCGGCTGGGAGACCCCCAGGCTCCCGGCGAGTTCCTGGGCGGTCGTCTCGCGCGGCCACTCGAAGAACCCGCACACGTGGGCGGCCTCGATCACCTCGGCCTGTCGGTCGGTCAGCCGCGTCTCGAACTCCGACTGGAACGCCCCGCGGGAACGGATCGGCTCGTCAACCCCGCGCCGGGCGACCAGTTCCACCTCGTCGTACCGGGCCTCGAACAGTTCCACGAACGTCCTGAGGTCGGCGCTCCGCGGGATGCGGATCACGAACCGGCCGTCGCCGTCCGCGGCCGTGATCGTGCGGGGAATCGCGCCCCGGTCCACGAGCACCGAGACGAGCGCGGTCTCGGCCAGCGTACAGCTGAACAGCGAGCCACCCTCCCGATCCGCGACGAGCGTGACGTCCTCGAGGGGCGAGCGCTCCCCGAACTCGACGACCCGCGCGGCGGTGGCCCCGCTGATCGTGAAGAACGCGCGCAACCGCTCGTCGTCGAGGACGACGTTCTCGAACTCGAACTCGCTCCCCGTCCCCTCGACGAACCCGAGGATTGGGTCGGTCTCGTCGACGACGCGGAACTCGAGTTCGACCGACTCCTCGTTCACCAGCGCCTGCCTGCGTTCGAGCGCGTTCAGCGCGTAGCCCATCGTCCGTCCGAGTTCGGCGAACACCTCCGTCTCCGCGTCCGTGAACGCGTCGGTCCGGTCGGTGTACAGCCCCAGGACCCCGTAGAGGGCGTCCCGGTGGACGAGCGGGACCGCGACGATCGAGCCGTACCCCCGCTCGAGCGCCGCCCGTTGCCAGGGGTCGAACGGCGGGTCCGGGGCTGCGGCGCTCAGGGCGCGGGTCTCCCGGGTGCGGGCCGCCACCTCCGTCGGCTCCCCGCGGGGGACCTCCCCGTCGCCGGCGGTGACCGCGTCGAGGTAGCCGTCTCCGTCGCCGGCCGACGCCTCCGGGGAGAGCGTTCCGGCCCCGCGGTCGTACGTCCCGATCCAGGCGAACCGGAACGGCCCGGAGGCGACGAGCCGGTCACACGCCGTGGTCACCACCTCCTCGCGGCTCGTCGCCCGGATCAGGTCCCCGACGATGCCGCGGATGATCGCGTTGCTGCGCCGGACGCGTTCGAGCGTCGCGTCCCGCGCCTCCAGCGCCTCCGCCCGCTCGCGGAGCGCCCGTTCCCGGTCGACCCGCTCGAACGCGGCGACGGCGATCCCGGCCAGGAGCTCCGACAGGTGGACGTCGACCGCCGAGCACGGGCGTTCCCCGGTCGCGCCGGTCACGAACGCGCCGTGCTCCCCGAGCGGGAGGACGACGGCGCTCCGCAGCGACGCGTCGGATTCGGCCGGGGCCGTCCCCGCGGACGGGTCGTCGTACACGGTCCCCTCCTGCGTGACGAACGCCTGCCAGGGCAGGTCCTCCCCCGACGCGAGGAGCCGGCCGTCGCCGACCAGCCCCGAGACCGCCTCCGTCCGCGCGGCGGGGCGCAGCCGACCGCTCCCCTCGTCGTACAGCTGGACCGCCGTGATCGGGAACCCGACCGCGTCGCCGGCGCCCTCGACGACGACGTCGGAGATCTCCCGGTCCGAGTCGGCCGCCCTCAACCGCTTCGGGACGTCGGCGAGCGCCGCGAGCCCTCGATCGGCTGGCGGGCGCCCGGACCGATCCTTCCCGACCGCGGCGGGCCCGGTGAGCGCCCGGGAGCGACCGTCGCTCCGCTCCGTGTCCGTCCCCGTCGCGCGGCCCGTCAGGGCCGCGATCCGGTCGGCCAGCGCGAGCAGTCCGGCGCCGCCCGACCGGTGGAGGTACTCGACGCCGTCGACGGACCGCGCCTCGCGCGCGACGGCCTCGTCGTCCCGATCGGTGAAGAGGAGACAGGGGAGCGCGGGCCGCTCCTCCCGGACCCGTCGGAGGAACGAGAGCGCGTCGGCGTCCGGGAGGTCGGCGGTCGTCACGAGACAGTCCGGCGGCCGGTCCGCGAGGTGGTCCATCGCCCCCTCCGCGGCCCCCCGCGTCCGGACGGCGGCGCCCGGAACGTCGGCCTCCAGCGCGGCGACGGCGTCGGCTCTCCGGTCCCCGTCGCCGTCAACGTAGAGAATTCGGGTCGTAGCTGTCATCACACACCGGGCCGCGACGGGCGTCACCGCGCCCCGTTGGCGGTAGCGCGCGCACGCCGGCACAGATGGGTCAGCTTGGGACTCATCCGTAATGAAACCGGTGAACCGTCCGACCGGTTCGTTCGCGGACGGGAGCGGGTTCGGGGAGCAGGTTCGCGGACGGAAGCAGGTTCGCGTGACGGGGTTCAGTCCTGTTTCGCCGGTCCTCGCGCGACGGTTCCCGATCCGGTCACGTTCCCGGCGCAGTTCGACCCGGGTTCGGTTCGATCCCCGGCGCAGGTCGAACCCCGGGTCAGTTCGGCTCGGTCTCGCGGGTCCCCTCGATCCCGGCCGACCCGGTCGCCCCCGCCGCGTCGCCGGGCCCGGTCGCCTCCCCCCGGTCGGCGTCCCCGTCGAGGCCGTGGAGGATGGCCTCGCCCGTCTCCGCGTCGAACAGGTGGACGCACGCCCGGTCGAGTCGGAGGTCGTGGCTGGTGCCCGCCATCTCCTCGGTCAGGTCGGGGTCCGGGGGCGCCGAGACCAGCAGTTCGTCCTCGGGGCCGTCGCCCTCGAGGACGAAGTAGACGAACACCTCGTCGCCCACGGGTTCGACGACGTCGACGGTCGCCGGGAACGGGTCGGTCGGGTCCGTGAGGCCGTCGGTCCCGTCCGGGAGCGCGAGGTCCTCGGGCCGGATGCCGAGCGTGACCTCCCGGCCCGGCGAGAGGTCGAACCGGGCGGGGTCGAAGCCGACGTGGAACGAGCCCGTCCGGACGCCGTCGGCGTCGATCTCCCCGTCGAAGAAGTTCATGCTCGGCGAGCCGATGAAGCCGGCGACGAACGCGTTCGCCGGCTGGTTGTAACACTCCAGGGGCCTCGCGAACTGCTGGACCTTCCCCTCGTTCATCACCGCGAGCCGGTTCGACATCGTCATCGCCTCCTCCTGGTCGTGGGTGACGTAGACGATGGTGGCGTCCAGCTCCTTGTGGAGCCGCTGGAGTTCGGTCCGCATGTGGACCCGGAGCGCGGCGTCGAGGTTCGCCAGCGGCTCGTCCATGAGGAACACCTCCGGGTCGCGGACGATGGCCCGCGCGATGGCGACGCGCTGGCGCTGACCGCCGGAGAGCTCGTCGGGCATCCGGTCGAGCATCCCCTCCATCTGGACGGTCCCGGCGGCCCGCTCGACCCGCCGGTCGATCTCGTCGTCGTCGAAGTCGCGGAGGCGGAGCCCGAAGCTGATGTTGTCGTGGACGTCCATGTGCGGGAACAGCGCGATGTTCTGGAACACCATCGCGATGCCGCGGTCCTTCGGGGGCAGGTCCGTCACCTCCCGGCCGGCGATGGTGACCGTGCCCGACGTGGGCTTGGTCAGCCCCGCGATCATCTCCAGGGTCGTCGACTTCCCGCAGCCCGAGGGGCCGACGAGGGTCACGAACTCCCCGTCCCGAACGTCGAGCGAGACGTCGTCGACTGCCGTTACGTCCTCGTACCGCTTGATCAGGTTCTCGAGTGTGACGTTTCCCATGAGTATCACTCCTTGAGCGCACCGGCGGTGAGCCCGCTGACGATCCGTTCCTGGGCGACGACCACGAGGATCGCGACGGGGACGACCCCGATGATGCTCGCGGCCGCCATCAGGTTGTACAGGTCGGCGTACTGGCCCTGGAACTGGAGGATGCCCCAGACGACGGGCGCCCAGTTCTGGGCCTGCCCGTCGGTCATCAGGTAGCCGAAGAAGAACTCGTTGTAGACGGCGATGAACGTGAGCACGCCCGCGGTCGCCACGCCCGGCGCCGACAGCGGCATGATGACCCGGAACAGCGCACCCAGTCGGGTCGTCCCCTCGACGCGGGCGGCCTTCTCCAGCCCGTCGGGGATCTGGCCGTAGAACGTCGTGAGGATGAAGATGGACAGCGGGAGGAACAGCGCGCTGTACGGGAGCACGAGCGCCCCCGGCGTGTTGAACAGCACGGGGCTCGTCACCTCGGTCCCGCCCGGCAGCGTCAGGAACGAGACGTTCCCGGTGAACAGCCGGAACAGCGGCAGCAGGAACGCCGCCGGGGGGAAGTACGACACCGCCAGCAGCAGCAGCATGAGCGGGACCTTCCCCGGGAACTCCAGCCGGCCGAACACGTAGCCCGCGATGCTGGCCAGCAGGAGCACGATGGCCGTCGTCACCAGCCCGAGGACGATGCTGTTGAGCATGTACCAGTGGAACGGCACCGTCTCGAAGACGGTCACGAACGCCTCGGGGTTGAACCCGTTGGGGAGGAGGCCGACGTCGGTCATGTTCTCCTCGGGGGTGAGCGCGAGCACGACCAGCCAGTACAGCGGGAACAGCGTCGTCAGCAGGAAGAAGCCGGCCGCGACGACGAACATCGCGCGGTACGCCTTCCCCGGGTTCCGGATGGCGTCGGCGACCCAGCGCTCGTACGGGCCGGCGTCGTCGGTCGCCATCTCAGAACACCTCGCTCTCGGTGTCCGCGTAGCCGACGATGTACACGGTCACGAACAGCGCGATGACCGCCGCCGTCACGAACGCGACGGCGGCGGCGGTGCCGTACTGGCGCGCGCTGAACGTCGTGACGACGAGACACGACAGCGACGGGACGGTGCTACAGCTGGAGACCGTCTCGATGAGCCCGTACACCCGCATCGACTGGATGGTCCGGAACAGCATCGCGACGATGACGGTGGGCGCGACGATGGGGAGCGTGACCATCCGGAACCGCTGGATCGTGGAGGCACCCTCGACGCGCGCGACGTCGTAGAGGCTCCGGTCGACGCTCTGGAGCCCCGCGAGGATGAGCAGCGCCATAAACGCCGAGGTCTTCCACACGTCGGCGATGATGATGATGATCGTCGAGTCGACGCTGTTCACCGTGGGGGTTCCCGAGAAGACGCCCAGGTTCTGGAGCGGCTCGACGAGGAAGCTGACTCCGGGCTGGAACAGGAGGAAGAAGATCATCCCCTGGATGACGATGGGGATCGCCCATGGGAGGATGATGGCCACCCGCACCCACCGCCGGCCGCGGAACTCCCGGTCGAGCACGAGCGCCTGCCCGAACCCGATGACCGTCTCCAGGGCGACGCTCGCGATGGTGAAGATGAACGTCACCGTGAGCGCGCTCCGGAACGGCTGGTCGAGGTCGAAGAACGGCCGGGTTAGCTGCGCGTCGATGTCGCCCGTGAGGAGCGCGACGTAGTTGTCGAGGCCGACGAACGGGCCGAACTGCTGGGAGCCGTAGAGCGCGTCGGCGTGTAGCGACATGGTGAACGTCCTGAACAGCGGCCAGAACGCGATCGCGCCGATCAACAGCAGCATCGGCGAGAGGAGCAGGTACGCGAAGGCGGCGTCGCTCAGGTTCTCGATCCGGCGGCTGAGCCCGGCGAGCACGCCCGACTTGCGCTGCACGCCCGTGGAACCCGTCTCGGCGGCCATCTAGCTCCCCTCCTGGACCGCGTTGTTCTCGATCCGTTCGAGCAGGCCGTTCAGCTCCGACATCGCCGCCGCCGGCGTCCGGTCCCCGCTCAGCGTCGAGCTCACCTGCTGGGAGATCCGGGGCGACTGGATCGGCCAGACGACCGTGGACGGCCGCGGGAGCGCGTGCTCGCCGGCGAACTTCAGCGTGTCGACGTACCGGCCCACCACGTCGACGTCCCGCGCCTCCCGGGAGTCGAGGAGGTCCGGCTTCGGCGGGACGTAGCCGATGAGCTCCATCAGCGTCAGGTAGAAGCTGTCCGAGCTCATCGCCCGCAACACCTCCTTTGCGGCCTCGGGGTGTCTCGCGTTCGGGTTCAGCGTGACGTGCCAGCCGCCGAGCGCGGAGACGGAGCCGCCCATCCCGTCGAACTCCGCCTCGCCGGGTTGGACGCCGAACGGCATCGGCATCACGCCGAGGTCCTCGCCGAACGCCTCCTCCGCGCCGGCCTCGAGCACCGAGTAGGGCCAGTTCCGGTGGGCGACCGCGTCGCCGTTCGTGAACGCCGCGAGCGAGGAGTCCTCCTCCCACTGGAGCACCGCCCGGGGCGAGAGCGGCCCGGCGATCGAGTCGAGCGCCGATTCGCCGTCGGGGCCTTCGAGGAACGACCGGGCCATCCGGGCGGCCCGCACCGTCGGCTCGGCGTCGACCGTGACCGGGCGCTCGCCCACGTTCCGGAGCAGGTTCTCGCGCGCGCCGAAGTAGGAGCCCCCCCAACTCGCCATCCACTCGTTGAACGTACAGCAGGAGAGCCCCTCGTACACCGCGGCCTGGAAGGTGTACCCGTACTCCGTGTCGGCCCCGCTTTGCGCCTCCTGAACGACCTCGGCGAACCGCTCCCACGAGCGGGGGCCGGTCGCCCACCCGCTCGGGTCGAAGCCGGCGTCCTCGACGAGGTCCTTCCGGTAGAGCGTCAGCCCGAAGTCCGAGAACAGGGGGACGCCGTGGAGCGCGCCGCCCGGCCCGGTCGCCGTCGAGACGCTCGCCTCGAAGTAGTTCTCCTTGACCGACGACGCGAGGTCCGGGAGCTCCTCGTCGAGGTTGGCGACCTGCTCGCGCAGGATGAACGGGATGGTCCAGCCGCAGTCCATCCGGAGCAGCGACGGCCGTTCGAGCCCGGCCGTCAGCCACTGGGAGTACTGCTGCTGGGCCGTGTCCGACGAGACCGGCAGGACGTCGACGGTGATGTCCCCCGGCATCCCGGCGTCGTGGAGCGCGTCGTTGATGTCGTCGACGGCCTCGTTCGCCGCGGAGTCGGCGGCCAACTGGACGACGGTGCCGTCCGAGGTGTCGCCCCGCCCGAGCGTACACCCGGCGAGCCCGGTCGCGAGGCCGGCCGCCGCGCCGCTCTTGAGGAACGTTCGCCTGGGGAGGCGGGCGGACGAGGTCACGGCCTCACCCCCCGGCAGGGGCGCCCACGAACCCCGAACACGCTGACCCGGAGCCCGCGGTCGCGTGCGCCCGACGTGCTGGCCCGACTACTCGACGGCTCCGCTCCGGAACCGTCGTTCCGGTCCCCTACCATCGGAGGGGGGTCGGCGTTCGATTGCCCGTTTCGCCGTCCGTCCCGCCCCGTCGGAGGGTGGATACCATCTCCTGCCCGGATTACGCGCCCCGGCCCGTAATCGCGTGCCTTGCAAATGAAGGCCGAGTACGGCGGCCACCCCCGAGCCGGCCGCCGTCGGGCGGGGCGGCGACGTCACGGTCGGTGCGGTCGCGGTCGGCGCGGCTACCCCGTCGTCACGACCTCGAGGACCGCCCGGTGTTCGAGCCGCGTGTCGGCGCCGACCTGCCTGCGACTCCGGCAGTCGATGCCGTGGAGGAAGCCGTCGCCGATGTCCGAGTGGAGGTGGTACGCGAAGTCCTCGGCGGTCGCGTGGCCGGGCAGGACGAAGCAGTCCCGGAACGGTCCCTTCGTCCAGTCGCCGCTCGCGCTCCCCGGGAACACGACCTTCGCGTCGAGTTCCCCGAACAGCGCGGCCTCGATCGCGCCCTGGACGCCCGTGCCGCCGAACTCGGTCGCGAACTCCCGGATGGCCTCGAGGCCCGACTCCTGCTCGGCGGAGACGTCGCCGACGACCTCGAAGTCGGCGTCCCCCGGCGTGTAGTCGACGATCCCTCCCTCGGCGGCCTTCTTCAGCGACTGCTCGGCGTGGGCGCTCGCGGGGACGATCGTCAGGTGGTCGTAGGCGGGGTCGGCCGTGATCTCCGCGTAGTTCTCCCGGGCCGCCGGGGCGTCCATCTTGTTCGCGGCGATCACCATCGGCTTGGTGCGCTTGCGGAGCTCCCGCGCGAGTTCGAACCGGTCGTCGCCGTCCCACGACTCGGGGTCGAGTTCGAGGTCCAGCGAGAGGACCACCTGCTTGATCTCGTCCTTGTTCGTCCGGAACGCGCTCAACTGCTCGGCGAGCACCTCCTCGAGTTTCACCTCGTCGCCCGGGTCGGGACCGACGTACGTCGACTCGTACTTCTCGATGCCCTTCCCCAGGATGCCGAGGTACCACTGGTCCAGTTCGTCCTCGAGGAAGTCGACGTCGTCGCGCGGGTCGTGGCCCTCCGTCGGTTCGCCCTCGAGGTCGGTCTCCCCCGAGAAGTCGACGACGTGGACGAGCACGTCCGCCTCGTTCAGGTCGGTGAGGAACTGGTTTCCCAGCCCCTTCCCCTCGTGAGCGCCGGGGATGAGCCCCGCGACGTCGACCAGTTCCACGGGGACGAAGCGCGTCCCGCCCTCGCAGAAGCCGTGGTTCGGCTCGCACTCCTCGTCGAACTCCGGGGCCGCGCAGTCGACGCCGACGTACGCCTCGCCCACGCTCGGGTCGATGGTGGTGAACGGGTAGGCGCCCTCCGGCACGTCGTTCATCGTGGCCGCGTTGAAGAAGCTGGATTTCCCGACCGAGGGCTTCCCGACGAGGCCGACCGTGTAGCTCATTGGCCCGAGTCGGCGGTCGCGGTTGGAAAGGATTTCTACCCGACCGCGGCGTGGTCGTCGGTGGCACACCCCCCGGCGTTCGGCCCGCACACCGCCGGAACCGTGTGGACCGTTATCTCGGAATCCCTTTAGGCCGGACGCCCCTTCCCTCGTACATGAACTACGATTCCGCGCTCGACCGAGCGTACGAGTCGCTCCCCGAGTCGCCGGCTGAGGCGGGGGACCGACTCGACGTGCCGGACCCGGAGGGACAGACCGACGGGGCGTTCACCCGCCTCACGAACCTCGACGAGATCGCCGACGCGCTCTCGCGCGACGCCGAGCACCTCCACCGCTCGATCCAGCGCGACCTCGGGACGAACGGCCAGTTCGAGAACGGCGTCGCCCGTTACAACGGCTCGTTCTCGGTCGCCGACTTCGAGGGAGCCATCGACGAGTACGTCGCCGAGTTCGTCACCTGCTCGGAGTGTGGCCTCCCCGACACCGTCCTGAAGAACGAGGACGGCATCGACATGCTCCGCTGTCAGGCCTGCGGGGCGTTCCGGCCGGTCGAGAAGCGCTCCGGCTCCGCGACGCGCCAGCGCGCCGGCCCCGACATCGAGGAGGGGAAGACGTACGAACTGAAGATCACCGGCACCGGACGGAAGGGCGACGGCGTCGCCGAGAAGGGGAAGTTCACCATCTTCGTCTCGGGCGCCCAGGAGGGCGACGTGGTGAACGCCTACGTCCACAACGTCTCGGGCACGCTCGCGTTCGCGCGGCCGGCCTGAGCGTCGAACCGAAAACGTCACGGTCTCCCGTTCTATACCCTGGGAGCGACGTGTTACCACGTGTCGAACGGCGGACGCTGGTGCGTGCGACGCTGGCTACGCTCGTGTTCCTCTCGGCGAGTTCGCTGTCAGTGTCCGCCTACTACGGCGTGGACACCGACCCCGACGGGACAGCGTTCACCGAGGGCGAGCGGGCGGTCGAGCCGCGAGACGGCCTCACGGCGGTGACGACGAGCCAGTACGGCGATAACTTCCTCGTCGCGTTCGCGCCGAACGGGAGCGTGCTGTACTACGACGACCAGTACGCGGTCTACGACGAGGTGGAGCACGTGCCGGGGACGAGCGCGACGGTCGTCTACGTCGCCACCCGGAACCTCGACCGACGGGGGTGTCACGCGACGACGCGGTGTAACCGGAACGTCATCGAGCGCGTGAACCTCTCGACAGGCGAGCGCGAGCGCCTCCACGAGCGCGTGAACCCCCGGAGCAGGAACCAGTGGCACGCCATCGACCCCATCGACGAGAATCGCGTGCTCGTCGGCGACATCGCCTACGACCGGGTGTTCGTGCTCGACACCGAGACGGGGCTCATCGAGTGGGAGTGGGAGGCCCAGCAGGAGTTCCCGCTGTCGGGCGGCGGCATCTACCCCGGCGACTGGACCCACCTCAACGACGTGGAGTACCTCGGCGACGGCCGGATGATGGTGAGCCTCCGTAACCAGGACCAGGTGGTCTTCCTCGACGTGGAGGAGGGGCTCCGGGAGGACTGGACGCTCGGGAGCGACGACGACCACGACACCCTCTACGAGCAGCACAACCCGCAGTACATCCCCGAGTCCGGCGGCGGACCGGCCGTGCTGGTCGCGGACTCCGAGAACAACCGGATCCTCGAGTACCGGCGCGAGGACGGCGAGTGGGAGCGAAGCTGGGAGTGGTCGGACGTCCACATGCAGTGGCCCCGGGACGCCGACAGGCTCCCGAACGGTCACACGCTCGTCGTCGACTCCAACGGCGCGAGGGTGATCGAACTCGACCGGTCGGGGGAGATCGTCTGGCAGGTCGACCTGAAGGGGGCCTACGACGTCGAGCACGTCCCGACGGGGGACGGACACGGGACGCCCGAGACCGCCGACCGCCTGGGCCTGCCGGACCGGAGCGACGGCGACGCGTCGCCGCGTGAGGCCGTCGCGGAACCGCGGAGGACGCCGAAGCGGTCGCTGACCGTCCTGAAGGCCGTCCTCCCCGGGCCGGTGCTCAACGGGCTGTTGTACGTCCTCCCGCAGTGGTTCGGCCTCGTCGAACTCGGGACGGCGCTGCTCGGGACGACGACGGCGGCCGGGTGGGGCGTGCTCGAACTCCGCTGGCTCGGCTACCGGATCCGGTCGCCGGTCGTCCGGGTCCGGTGACGGCGGTCCGCCTCCCACGGAACGAACGGCCCGACTCCCGCCGCTCCGCTTCTCGCGGGTGAGAACCGACGCGCAGGATACTTCCCGCGGCGTCGGCGTTCCTCGACCGTGGCAGCGATGGACCTCTCGGATGGATTCGACGTGCACGACTACCGGGCGAAGCTGAAACTGCTCCGGCAGGACGCCGGGTCGATGACCCTCGAGAACCGGGAGGACCTCGCGTGTCCGGCCTGCGACCGGCCGTTCGAGCGCCTGTTCGTCACCGACGACGACCGGGCCACGTTCGGGAGCGCGCCCGACGGACCGATCTGTCTCGCGCGCACCGCGGAGCGGCTGCTGGTGTTGACCCACTGAACCCCGGATCGCCTCCGACGCGGACGGAGCCCTTCCAACGCGGACGGAGCCTCGGCTACCGACGGCCTCTTGGCCTCGCCCGGCCACCCTCCGTCGATGACGACCGCCGGGTTCGCCGACCGAGTCGCCGCCGCGGCGGGGAGCGCCGTCCGGCGGACCGAGGTGCTGGACGGCGGCGCGGTGGGGACGGTTCGCCGGGTCGACCTCGCGTACCTCGCGTGGACGGACACCGTCGGGGAGGGCTTCCTGAACAGGTACCGGGAGCGGAGGGAACTGGGGGACGGATGGGCGGGGCGCCGGCGGGTGTACGAGGTGGTGCCGCTGCTGGAGCACCTGCGCGTCCTCGGGGGGAGGTATCCGGGGGACCTGCGGGCGACGCTCTCGGATCTGGGGTACTGACTACTCCCCGTCCGCGCTCGGCTCGAAGTCCAGCGCGACCGAGTTGATGCAGAAGCGCTCGCCGGTCGGCTCCGGGCCGTCCTGGAACACGTGCCCGAGGTGGCCGTCGCAGGCGGCACACTTCACCTCGACGCGTGTCATCCCGTGGCGGGTGTCCTCCTCCAGGGTCACCGCCGACTCCTCGGCGGCGTAGAAACTGGGCCACCCGCAGGCGGCGTCGTACTTCGTCGACGAGTCGAACAGCACCGTCCCGCAGGCGGCGCAGGTGTACACCCCCTCGTCGTCGCGGTCGACGTGCTCGCCCGAGAAACGCGCCTCCGTCCCCCGCTCGCGGAGGATCCGGTACTCCTCGTCGGTGAGTCGCTCACGCCACTCCTCGTCGGTCGTCGGGAGGTCGGGCTTCGGCTCCGGTTCGCTCATGTCCTCCCCTAGGCGGCGCTCACGGATACCCCTGTCCCCGCTCCGCCGGCGCGCTCGCGTCGGGTGAACGACGGGAGAGCCTTTTACAACCACACGGGGGCAACCCCCACGCATGAACCACGACCGAACGAGCGCCGGGTTCAAGGAGCGGACCCGAGTCGCGGACGCGCGCGAGTGCCTGCTCGCGGCGGTCTCCTGCCACGACCGGACCGAACGGCTCCCCCTCGCGGCGGCGGACGGCCGCGCCGTCGCCGGGACGGTGACCGCGCCGAACCCCGTGCCGGGCTACGACCGCGCGGCGATGGACGGGTGGGCGGTCCGCGCGGCCGACACCTTCGGCGCCTCCGGCCGGTCGCCGGCCGTCCTCCGGGCCGCCGAGGGCGAGGTCACCCCCGGGGAGGCCGTCAGGGTCCACACCGGGAGCGAGCTCCCGGCGGGCGCCGACGCCGTCCTCAAGGTCGAGGAGGCGGAGGAACTGGGCGACGAGGTGGAGGCGTTCGACGCCGTCGCCGAGGGCGAGAACGTCGGCCCGACCGGAGAGGACGTCGCGGAGGACCAGCCACTCTACGAGCCGCCCCACCGGCTCCGCCCCTCCGACCTCGGCCTGCTGAAGTCCGTCGGCCTCGACGAGGTGGAGGCGTTCGAGCGCCCCCGCGTCGCCGTCGTTCCCACGGGCGAGGAACTGGTCCAGTCGGACCCCGAGCCCGGCGAGGTCATCGAGACGAACGGGCTGACCGTCTCCCGACTCGCCGAGCGCTGGGGCGCCGAGTCGACGTACCGCGAGATCGTCACCGACGACGAGGACGCGCTCCGGGCGGCCGTCGAGCGCGACCTCGACCACGACGTCGTCGTCACCACCGGCGGCTCCTCGGTGGGCGAGCGGGACCTGATCCCCGAGGTCGTCGCGGACCTCGGCGAGGTGCCCGTCCACGGCGTCGCGCTGAAGCCCGGCCACCCGGTCGCGCTGGGGATCGTCGAGGGGACGCCCGTGCTGATGCTCCCCGGTTACCCCGTCGCCTGCATCGTCAACGCCGTGCAGTTCCTCCGCCCCGTCGTGAAGCGGGTCGGCGGGCTCCCCGACGAGCCCCACCCCACCCGGCGGGCGACGCTGACGCGGAAGATCAGCTCCGAGCCCGGCACGCGGACGTTCGCCCGGGTGAAACTGGCCGAGGGGTCCGACGGTCTGGAGGCCGAACCCACACGCGCGTCGGGCTCGGGCGTGCTCTCCTCGGTCGCGCTCGCGGACGGCTGGGTCGTCGTCCCGGAGTCGCGCGAGGGGCTCGACGCCGGCGAGACGGTCGACGCGGAGCTGTGGGAGGTGGACGAGTGAGCGACCACGGCGGGCACGGGGACGGGGGCGACCGCCGCGGCCACGACCGCGACGACCACGAACGGGGGGACGGACACGACCACCGCGACGGCGACCACGACGACGGGCCGGGCCGCAAGGAGTTCCGCGACCTCGCCACCCCCGAGGCGGCACACGAGGCCATCGCCTCGCTCGACCTCTCGCCCGACCCCGAGCGGGTCCCGCTCCGCGAGGCGAGGGGCCGGGTGCTCGCCGAGCGGATCGACGCGGAACTGGACGTCCCGGGGTTCGACCGGGCGTCGATGGACGGCTACGCGGTCCGGGCCCGGGACACCTTCGGCGCCGGCGAGGCCGACCCCGCGACCCTCGAACTCGCGGGCGAGGTCCACGCCGGGGCGGAGCCGACGGTGACCGTCGAGCCCGGCACCTGCGCCGAGATATCCACGGGTGCGGTGATGCCCGACGGTGCGGACGCGGTGGTGATGGTCGAGCGGACGACCGAGGCCGGGGACGGCATCGAGATCCGGACGTCGGTCGCGCCGGGCGACCACGTGATGTTCGCCGGCGCGGACGTCGCCGCCGGCGCGCGGGCGCTCGGCCCCGGAACGGAGCTGACGCCCCGCGAGATCGGCCTGCTGGCGGCGCTCGGCGCCGACGAGGTTCCCGTCCGGGGGAGGCCGACGGTGGGGGTCGTCTCCACCGGTGACGAACTCGTCCGACCGGGCGAGGACCTCCACGGCGAGCGCGGCCAGATCTACGACGTGAACAGCGACACGATCGCCGCTGGCATCGACGAGGCGGGCGGCGAGGCCCGCCTCTACCCCCACGCGGGCGACGACTACGACGAGATGGAGCGCCTGCTCGTGGAGGCCAGCGGGGAGTGCGACCTCGTGCTCTCCTCGGGCTCTACGTCCGCGTCGGCGGTGGACGTCATCTACCGCGTCATCGAGGAGCGGGGGGACCTGCTGCTCCACGGCGTCTCCGTGAAGCCGGGCAAGCCGATGCTCGTCGGCCGCGTCGGGGAGTCGGCGTACGTCGGCCTCCCGGGCTACCCGGTGTCGGCGCTCACCATCTTCCGGACGTTCGTCGCGCCGGCGATCCGCGAGGCCGCGGGCAAGCCCGAGCCCCGGACCGCGACCGTGACGGGGCGGATGGCGGTCCAGGAGCGTTACGCGGAGGGACGGATGCGGCTGATGCCCGTGGGGCTGGTCGAGAGCGGGCCGGGCGGCCCGGACGGTGGCGGCGAGGCCGCCGGAACCGCCGGGGGCGAGACGCTCGTCTACCCGGTCGACAAGGGGTCGGGCGCGACGACGAGCCTCGTCGAGGCCGACGGCGTCGTGGTCGTCGACCCGGACACCGACTACCTCGCCGAGGGCGAGCCGGTCGAGGTGCAGCTGTTCTCGCCGGACGTCCGCCCACCCTCGGCGTTCGGCGCCGGCGAGGACGATCCGGCGCTCTCCCGGTTGCTCGACCGGCTGGAACGCCCGCGCTACCTCCCCGTCGGGAGCCGCGAGGGGCTCCGTCGGCTCCGCGACGGGGTACCCGACTTCGCCGTCACGGCCGGCCCCGTCGAGCGGGACGTCGAGGCGACGGACCTCGGCGGCTGGACCCGCGAGTGGGGGCTCGTCGTCCCCGACGGGAACCCCGACGGCGTGACGGGGATCGCGGACCTCGTGGATCGTGACCTCCGGTTCCTCAACCGCGATACGAACTCCGGACTCCGCGCGAGCCTCGAGGACGCCGTCGCGGGCCTGGCCGCCGAGCGCGGCGTCGAGCGGCGCGACCTCGAGGCGTCCGTCGACGGCTTCGACCGCTCGGTCCGGGCCCACGAGTCCCCGGCCAGGCGGGTGCTCGCGGGCGACGCCGACGCGGGGCTGGGGCTCCGCGCGACGGCGGGGAAACTCGGGCTCGGGTTCGTCCCGCTCGGCGAGCAGGACGTCCGCGTGCGGGCGAACCCCGACCGGACGGGCAAATCCGGGGTCGAGGAGCTGGCCGGGGCCGTCGCCGATCTGGACGACGTTCTCGCCGGGCTGACGGGGTACGGGACGGCGTAGGGGGATCGCCGGGACGGGTCACCGGCACGGACGGGTCGCCGGCACGGACGGTCGCCGGCACCGGCGGACCGCCACGGTCGGCGGTCCCCCGAGCGACCCGGCTCCGGCGGAGCGGGGCGCTTATCCGGTCCAGCCGCCTCACTTCTCCCATGAGCGAGCTTCCCGGGCGCGTCCGCCGCGCCCTCAGGGACCACGACGCGTTCGCCGACGACGCCGGGGACGGACCCGCCGGCGGTGACGGCTACCCGGTCACGAGCACCCCGTTCGACGCCGCCGTGAGCGCCGCGGAGCGCGACGGCGGACGCATCTCGTTCGACGTGACCGTCCGGGCGCCGACGATCGACGGCGTGGCGGACGACCACGTCGCCGACGTGGTCGTCGACGGCTGGTACGGGACGTTCGAGCGCCGCATCGCCGCCATCGGCGACGTGACCGCCGCGGGCCACGACCTCGACCCGACAGTCGCGCGGGCGGACGGGGAGGTCGTCGTCGAGGCGTCGTTCGCAGACCTCGACGAGCGCCGCGGCGTGAACGACGCCGCCGCGGTGGTGGACTTCGTGGAGGGAACGTACGTCCAGGGCGTGATCCCGGGCTACGACTACGGCGAACCGGTGACGGGGCTCATCGACCGCGCGCGGGCCGCCGGCGGGAGCGAGGGTGCCTGACCGGCGTATCAAAACGGCTTTCACTCGGGTTTTCGGAGAGCGGTCATGTCACGACGGATTCGCGTCCCCTTCGTCCTTCTCCTCCTCGTGGTCGCGGCCGTGGCCCCGGTCGGCGGAGCGGCGGCGACCGGATCGTCCGACGCGGGGACCGTCGACGTCGCGGGGACGGCCGACCTCGACGGGACCGCGGACGCCGACGTCACCCCCGATACCGCCGCCGGCATCGCCACGAACCACGGCGGCACCATCGTCCGGACGACGACGTTCTCGCTGACGCCCGGGGAACCGGGGAGCGTCGACGCGACGATGCGGTTCGACCTCCCCGACGGCGTCCCCGAACTGACCGTCGGCCCCTTCCCCGACGGGGTCACGGTCGTCGACGAGGGCGGCTTCGACCGCGAGGGCGACCGGTACGTCCGGCGCGACCACGGACGGGCAGCGCTCACGCTCCGGTTCGACCTCCCGTCGGAGCAGCTTTCGACGGCGGACGTCGGCATCGATACCGGCGACTGGGCGTACGTCAGGGTCCCCTACGTCCCGACCGAGTGGTCCTACTACGGCGACGCGCCCGCCTTCCGCGGCGACGCCGCGGTCGACGGCGAGGGGGCCGTCCAGGGCGAGTGGGCGTACCTCGGCGCGACCGAGACGACGACGCGGAGCGCCGGGGACCTCACCGTCCGATACGTGCGCGCCGCGGGGGACCCGGACGCCCCCTCCCCCGACGCGGTGTTCGCGGGCTGGAACTGGCTGGCGACCCGCCTCGGGTCCGGCGGGCGGGACCGGGTGACCGTGTTCGCGCTCCCGACGCCCGACGCGATGGAGTGGCGGCGGTCGCCGGGGCTGGCGAGCGACGAGGACGGCGCCGCGTACGTGTTCTCCCGGGCGCCGGCGACCGGGACGGAGCCGGCGTGGTTCCACGAGTTCGTCCACCTGCTGCAGGGGCCCGAGCCGAGCGAAGGGATGGAGTGGTACCCGGAGGCGAGCGCGACCTACTACGCCCGGCTGGCCGCGCTCAACCTGGGCGCCAGCGAGTACGGGACGTTCCGCGAGGCGTCGACCGTCGAGGAGCCGAGGAACGTCCGGTTCACCCGTCGGAGCTCGTGGCGGTCGCCGACGGACTACCGCCAGGGCGCGCTCGCGCTCGGGGCGATCGACGCCACCGTCGGAGCCGCGAGCGACGGCGACCGGCGGCTCGCGGACGCCCACCGCCGTCTCCGGGACGACGACCGCCTCACGTACGACTCCTTCCGGGACGCGGCCGTCGCGGCCGGGAACGGCTCCGCCGGCGCCGAGGCCGACCGCGTCGTCGACGCCCCCGCCCGCCACGAGTTCGTCGACGACGGACTCGCGTACGCCGACCACGCGCCGGACCGCGACCTCGACGGCGACGGGCTGGACCTCGCGACCGAGCGAGAGCACGGGACGAACCCGTTCCTCGCGGACACCGACGGCGACGGCCTCGACGACCCGGCGGAACTCGACCGCGGGAGCGACCCGCTCGCCGCGACCCGCGACGCCGACGGTAACGACGACGGGGAGGGGTCCGCGGACGAACCCGACCCGAAGACGGTCGACTCCGACGGCGACGGCCTGTCGGACGTCCGCGAGCGGGAACTCGGGACCGATCGAAAGCGGGCCGATACGGACCACGACGGCCTCGCGGACGGCGAGGAGGTCGAGGGCGTGACCGACCCCCTCGACCCCGACACGGACGGGGACGACCTCGGCGACGGCGAGGAGCGGGAATCGGGGACCGACCCGCTCGCGGAGGACACCGACGGCGACGGGCTACCGGACGGCCACGAGGTACACGTCGGGACCGACCCCGCCGACCCCGACACGGACGGCGACGGCGTTCCCGACGGGGAGCAGCACCGGGAGGAGTCCGAGTCGGACGGGGAGGACGTCCCGACGTGGAGCCCCCGAGGCGTCGGCGAAATGGTCGGCGACCTCGTGGAGGACGCGCTGGAACTGCCCCGGATGGTCGCCGACGTCGTCCGGCTGCTGACGTGACGGTCGGTCCGGACGGCACGGGCTAGCCGTCTAGCGGGTGAGAGCGTGCCGACGCTCCGGCATCGTCCCCCGGACGTCCCCTTTCCCCGCTCGGGGTTCGGCGACGTCTCGTGACGCAACCGACTCGGGACGGTCGCCGATCGTTCGCGGACGTCAGTCCATCGCGATGTACGTCCGCGTGTCCTCGACGCCGTCGATGCCCTGGATGCCCTCGGCGCTGACGGCCTTCACTTGGGCCGGCCCGTCGACGACGATCCGGGCCACGAAGTCGACGTCGCCGGCGACGATGTGGGCCTCCTCGACGCCGTCGATGGCCTCGATCTCGCCCTTCACGCGGTCCGCATCGCCGGTGTTCGCCTTCACCATGACGTAGGCGGTGACGGTCACGGCTCACCTCCCGAGGTCGCGGCGGCCATCGTTCCCGCCGAGTCGTCGCCGACCAGCAGCTGCCGGACGTCGTCGAGCACGTCGAAGTCCGCGAGGACGGCGACCCTGTCGCCCGCCTCCAGCGAGTCGTCCGCCAGCGGGATGCCCATCGGCGCGTCCTTCTTGCCGAACGCGAGCAGGCGCGCCTCCGCCGGGAGCGCCACCTCGCTGATGGTGTAGCCGTGCATCGGCGACTCCTTCCGGATGGTGAAAAGCAGCACCTGGAGGTGTTCGGCGATGTCGGCGATGGCCTGGATGTTGCCCCCCAGCAGGGCGTTCTTCGCGCCGATCGCGCCCAGCCGTTCGGGGTAGACGATCTCGTCCACCTCGTCGGCGTACTTCTGGTAGATCTCCTCGCGGTAGTCCTCGTCGATGCGCATGACCGTTCGGCAGCCGTGGTGCTTGGCGATCATGCAGGCCGCGAAGTTGGCGTTCAGATCGCCCGTCAGCGCGCCGACCGCGTCCACGTCCCCGACGCCCGCGGCGACGAGCGTCTCCTCGCGGGAGCCGTCCCCCTCGTGGACCACGAACCCGTTCGTGCGGGCCCGCGCCGCGCGGTCGGCGTCGCGCTCGACGATGACCACCTCGTGGCCCTCCTCGCGAAGGACCCGCGCCGTGCGGAGACCGACCCGCCCGGCGCCGATGACGATGAAGCGCATGCCCCGTGCTATGACGGCACAGGGGATAACTGTACCCCCGAGCCGGGGGAAGGTTTTTGACCGTGTCAAGAGATGGCATACTATGGTCCACGCGTTCGTGATGGTGAAAGCCGGTGCCGGCGAGGCGGGGGCCGTGGCCCGGCGGGTCCGGGACCTCGACACCGTCACCCAGGCACACGTGGTCGCCGGCGAGTACGACGTCATCGCGGAGGTCGACGCGGAGGAGGTGTACGGCGTGCTCGACGCCGTCGCCAGCGGCATCCAGAGCCTCCCCGGCGTCACCGACACGAAGACGTACGTCTCGATGGACGACTGACGCGCGGGTATCGGGGTTCGGGCTCGCTACCGGGGGATGGGCGACTCGTCGCGCCGGAACGACCCGCTCGGACCCCCGGGTTCGAACCTCGCGAGCCGGACCGGCGTCTCGCCCCCTCGGTCGGACGCCGTGGCGCGTCGTCGCTCCCCGTCTCCGTCCGCACGGACCCCGGACGCTGTCGCGGTCCGGCCCTCGCGGCCGTTCGGGCACGCCCGCGTGTTCACCTCCCGCCGAGACGTGCTCGACCATCGTCGCCGGGGCGACCAGTTACTGCCACGCATTTATCCGTTGTGATAACCGGGAGGGCAGTTTGAAATAGCGAGCGGGAACAGCGACGAGGGATGACGAACGATCCGCGAACCGACGGCGGCGTGGCGGTGACGACCCGCGAGGTTCACTCGCGGCCGTACGACGTGCTGGAGGGACTGCTCCTCGGACTTCCGACCCTGTTCGTTCTCGCGCTGGTCGGGTTCGCGGCGCTCTCGCTCACGGGCACGCCCCCGGTCGCCGGCATCGCCGGCCTGTGGCTGCTGAGCATCCCCCTGGGGCTCCTGCTGGCGGTCGCCGTGCCGGTGCTGCTCTACCTCGACGCGAAGGAACTCGGCGAACACGACCTCGACTGGACGCCGAACCCCGGGCTGTACGCCGTGCTCGGCTTCCTCTTCGCCGGGCTGACGATGCTCCACTACCTGTACAAGCGACAGGAGGTCGTCCGCGACGAGGCCGGCGGCGACCGGTGGTGGCTGCTCGCTGTCGGGGCCGTCGCCGCGCCGGTGCTCCTCGGCGCGCTCGCGTCGGTCACCGGCGAGTTCGCGCTGTTCACGGCGGGGTTCGCGCTCGCGTTCCTGCTTCCCGTCGGCGTCTACAAGGACGCCGAGCACGTCCGCGGTCGCGACGCCGGGTGGGAGCCGAACCCGACGATGCAGTTCACCGTCGCGTACGTCTGTGGCTTCACCGTCCTGCTCGGCGTCCCGTACCTCGGGTACTACCTCTACAAACGCCGCTCGAGCGTCGGCCTTCCGTAACGCGACCGGCCGATCGGGAACCGCTCGGTGATCGACTCCGCTCCGCCCGACGCTCCTCCGTTAGACACATCCGCGCTCGACACCCCACCGTCCGACCTCCCACCGTTCGACACCCATCCATCCGATTCACCCCGCTCGGTCCGCTCCGACAGGTCGAAGTCCGCGACCGCCCTACGGGGAGTATGGTCTCGCTCCTCCCGCTCGCGCTCGCCGCCGTCGTGCTCGCGGTGCACACCCTCGTCGCGGCCGTGCTGGCGCGCTTCTTCCGCATTCGGCTGGAGACCCAGTGGGGGTGGGTGCTGTACACGCTTCTCGTCGTTCCGGTCGTGCTCACCGCGACGACGATGCTCGCGGGCGCGGTCATCCCGCCGCTGTTCGGGGACCCCGTCCTGCTCCTCGCGACCTTCGTCGGCGTCCCGCTCGCGCTCGGGTTCACCATCGACCTGCTGTACGTCCCGCCGCCCGAGGAGTACGAACTTCCGAAGACGAGCGACTGAGGGCACGGTTCTGGACGGACACTGGGGGGCTCTCTCAGGACGAAGGAATCCGTCAGGGAGTCGTAGTCGCGGTGACGTTCCCCATCACCTCGTCGGCCCAGGCCGGTCGGTCCACCGTCGTCCCGTCCACGTCGGAGACGCGGAAGCGCTGCACGTAGGTGAACTCGACCCCGTCGCGGGCCGTGTCGTAGCGGGTCGTCATCGACTCCACGACCCCCTCGGGGGTGACCGCGACCGTGAGCCGGTAGTTCCGGGCGTCGGCCCGCTCGTCGCGCTCGACCGTGCCGGCGTCGGCGGTGAGCACGTGGTAGGTCGCGTTCCCGCGGCGCTCGGTCCCGACGTACCGGAACTCCCGGGCGAGGAGCGCCGGTTCGACCACCGACCGGCCCGTGTCGGTGAACCCGATGGCTGGCTCCGAGTCGCCCGGGAGCGTCCCGTGTTCGACGCTGCCGTTCCACTGCTCCTGCCGGACGAGCGTCTCGTTCCCGTCGCTCCAGTACGCGTAGTCCCCGACGTCGCCGAGGAACGCGGGCGCGGCCCCGTCGGTGACCAGCGAGACGGACGACCTGCTGCCGTTCTCCCGCGTCGTCGCCGTCCGGGAGACGAGCGTCGTCCCGTTCGCGGCGACGACGGTCGTGTGGACCCGGACGGCGTTCGGGCGGTCCTCGAGCGCCGCGACGTGGGCGTTCGCCAGTTCGCGGGCGTCCACCCCGTCGGCGGAGACGCCCGGCGGGTAGTCCTCGGTCGGGTCGGGCGTCGCCGTCGCCGACGGCGCGCCGGCGAGGTTCGGGTTGACGGTGCGCTGCTCGTCCGCCGGGCCGGCGAGGCCGCCACAGCCCGCGAGCACCAGCAGCAGCGCGATCGCGATGGAGGGCCGACGAATCACGCCGACACCTTTCGGGGGCGGCGAGAAATACGTTCGGGGAGAGAGGGGCGTACCGGAAGTCCAGCCGTGGAGCGTCGTACCGGGGTCAGTGAGCGTCGTACCGGGGGTCAGTCCGCGAGGAGGTGCGCGAACGCGTCCTCCACCGAGTCGAGCACCTGCTCGGGCGACCGGGAGGCGTCGACGCGGACGAACCGGCCGGGCTCGGCGTCGACGAGTCGTTCGTAGTTCGCCCGCACCTCCGCGAGGAACTCGGCTCGTTCGAACTTGTTCGTCGCGCCCGCGCGGGCGGCGGCCGTCTCCGGGTCGAGGTCGAAGTAGATGGTGGCGTCGGGTTCGCGGGTGAACGCCTGGTGGATGCCGCGGACGTACTCGAGCGGGCGCTCGACCGACGTGTCCGCGAGACTCGCCCCCTGGTAGGCGTACCGGGAGTCGGTGTAGCGGTCGGAGACCACGAGGTTCCCCTCGGCGAGCGCGGGTCGGACCACCCGCGAGAGGTGGTCGGCGTGGTCGGCCGTGAACAGGAACAGTTCCGCGAGCGGGTCGGCCGCCTCCTCCCCCTCCGAGCGCCGGACCGCCCGGCCGTACCACGAGTCGGTCGGCTCGTGCGTGAACGTCGCCCCGGGGTAGACGTCGTGGAGCGCCTCCCACGCGGTCGTCTTGCCGCTCCCGTCGAGCCCCTCGAGCGTGATGAGCATTCGTGTCCACGGGTGTCGGTGACGGGCTTTACCGTTTGCGTGTCGCTGGCGGGTGGGCAGGATACGGCTGCCAGGGAGGTTTCGACGAGTGACGGACACGGAAGGCTCCCACGAATCTCGGCTCCCCGGTTCGGTCGGTCGTCGCGACACGGTCCTCGAAAGCCCCCGCGGCCGTCGGCCCGGTGCGGCCGCTATCGTTCGAAAGGCGCGAAGCGCCTTTCGTGATTCTGTCAGGTTCGAGAGGAACCTTACCGCAAGCGGGAAATCCTTGATTTCCCGCACTGACGAGACGCCGAAGGCGTCTCGAACCGCGCTCCTCAGTCGCTCACTCCGTTCGCTCCTCAGTCGCTCACTCCGTTCGCTCCTTGCGGTGTTTGACGGTCCGCGCCTACGGAAGACCCGCTCCGCCCCTCTTCCGAGTTCTCGTTCGTTGCGCTCACTCCGCTGCGGCTCTTCGCCTGAATCGTCCCCGGGAAAAGCCTATGGCGCGTCTACACGTACCACGCCCGACCATGTCGACCGAGCCGTGCGGCGGGTGCGGGGCGACCGTCCCGTTCGCCCAGGCCGTCCACGTCGTCGTCCACACCCGGACCGAGGAGGGTGTGGTCGACCACTACCTCTGTCGCGACTGCTACGAGGGGGAGCTGGAGCCGCTCTTCGGGTAGCGCCGGGACGAACGACGGTGAGATGATTCGGGAGTGATACTCGTACGATCGCGAGTACGTTCCCGTGTCAACCGGGAATGATGAGGCGTGAACGGCGGATCTCGGCTCAGCGGTCGACGTCGACCGACTCCAGCACGACCTCCTCGCGCGGTTCGTCGTTCCGGCCGGTCGGCACCGAGCCGATCTCCTCGACCACGTCCATCCCGTCGACGACCTTGCCGAACACCGCGTGGCGGTCGTCGAGGTGGGGCTGGGCGCCCAGCGTGATGAAGAACTGCGAGCCGTTCGTGTTCGGGCCGGAGTTCGCCATCGAGAGGACCCCCGCGTCGTCGTGCCGGAGCTCCTCGTGGAACTCGTCGTCGAACTCGTATCCGGGGCCGCCGCGGCCGGTCCCGGTCGGGTCCCCGCCCTGGATCATGAAGTCGGAGATGATCCGGTGGAACTGCACGCCCTCGTACAGCGGGTCGATCCGCTTCTCGCCCGACTCGGGGTCCTCCCACGCGCCGGTGCCGCGACCCACCGTCGCGGCGTCGTAGTCGTCGTCGCCCTCGGCGAGGCCGACGAAGTTCTCCACCGTCTTCGGGGCCCGGTCGGCGTACAGTTCGACCGTGATGTCGCCGTGGTTCGTGTGCAGCGTCGCCGTCGGCAGGTCGTCGCTCATACCCCCGACTGGGCGGGCGAGCGGGAAAAGTCGTGTCATCGGTCGGCGCCCGAGCGGACGCCCCCCACCGGCCGGGGGTCGCCCCGGCGCCCCCGTTCGACACCCGTCGTCCGACCGTCGCGGCCGGCTCACGTCGGCACCGGGGCGTGAATCGGATGCCCCGCCCCTCGCGGGGTTCCTCCCCTCGTCCGCCCCCGTGCCGGGACCTCCACTTACAAGCCGCCGGCCCCCATCGACTCCGGTATGCACACGGCCGAACCCGTCACGCTCGCCCGCCTGCCCTCGGGCGTCGAGGTCGAGACGACCGTCCACGTCTACGGCGACGGCGACCCGACGGTGTACGTCCAGGCCGCCCAGCACGGCCGGGAGATCAACGGCTCCTCCGTGCTCCGCCGCCTCCACGGGGAACTGGAGGGGGCGGAGCTAGACGGCACCCTCGTCGCCGTCCCGGTCGCGGACCCGCTCACCTTCGACCGCGTCTCCTACACGACGCCGGAGGCGTACGACGCGGTGAACCCGAACATGAACCGCTGCTGGCCGGGCGACCCCGACGGCAGCCTCCACGAGCGCATGGCCGCGGCGCTGTGGGAGTACGCCGGCGGGGCGGACTACATCGTCGACCTCCACACCGGGAGCCGGGAGATGCTCACCCATACGGTGTACCTGAAGGGCGACGAGGGCTGCCGGGAGCTCGCGGAGGCGTTCGGCACCGACCTCCTCCTCGCGGAGGCCGCCGGCGAGGACGCCGACGACGAGTGGGAGAAGCGCAGCTTCGGCGGGAAGCTCCGCGTCGCGGCGACCCGCGAGGAGATCCCCTCCATCACGCCCGAACTCGCACACAACAGGGAACTCGTCGAGGACGCCATCGGGGAGGGACTGTCGGGGATGCTCGGGGTACTGCGGTACGCCGGCCTCCTCGAGGGGGACGACGAGGGGGCGCCGGACTGGGACGGCACCCGCGCCCGGAACCACCTCGGGCGCGTGAAGGCGAGCGACTCGGGGCTGTTCCGGGCGGCCGACGGGCTGGGGATCGGCGACGAGGTCGAGGAGGGCGAGTACGTCGGCGAGGTGTTCGACCCGACGTCCTACGAGACGCTCCAGGAGGCCCGCGCCGACCGCGCGGGAATCGTCTACTCGGTCGCGCGGGAGGCGACCGTGACGGCCGGACAGACGCTCGTCGGCGTGGCGATCCGGCTGGACTGAACTCCGCGTCCGGACGCGCTGCCCGGCGATCCGGCCGGCGGCGTTCGATTTCATCCGCTGGAGGCGTACTGCAGACGATGAGCATCGACGACCTCGAATCGAGCGAACCGTACTCGGAGGAACTCGACATCGACCTCCGATCGGGCGACGACGGGGAACTGTTCGAGTGGTTCCTCGCGAGCCTCCCCTTCGACGGACGCATCTCGGAGGGGACCGCCAAGCGAACGTACCGCGCGTTCGAGAACCACGACCTGCTGACGCCCGGGGCGATACTGGACGCCGGGTTCGACTACCCGGTGAACCCGATGATGCGGGAGGGCGGGTACGTTCGCCACGACAATCGGCGCTCCGAGCAGGTGCTCCGCGACTGCGAGACGCTCATCGAGGAGTACGACGGGAGCCTCAACGCCCTCCACGAGGCGGCCGCGGACGCGGAGGCTCTCGAGGAGCGAATCGACGCGTTCCACGGCGTCGGCCCGGTGACGACGAACATCTTCCTCCGGGAACTGCGACCGATCCGGGCGAAGACCGATCCCGAACCGCTCGACGTCGTTCGGGAGGCTGCAGCCCGTGCGAACGTCGATCCCGATCGGTACGACCGGAAAAGCGAGGCGTTCGTTCGGGTCGAGGCGGGACTCATCCGGCGCCGTCACGAGCACTGAGCGATCCCCCGGCGGGTCACTCTGATCGTCCGCGAAGGGACAGGGCGAACGCGGACCTCAGGCGGGCGACACGCTCGTTTCGCGGGGTGACCGCGAGAGCAACGCCGCCGTCGCCCCGCCGGCCAGAACCCCGACGACGAGCATGTACGCGAGGAACCCCCCGTACCAGTCGACGCCGAACAGCGTCGGTCCCCACGAGACGGCCGCCTCCAGCGACGCGCCGGCCGCCTGGGTCACCAGCGCGAACACGAGCGCGGCCATCCAGCCGCCGATGAGGACCCGACACACCTCCCGCCACCCGTGGGCGGTGAGGCCCTTCGCCACGGCGGCGCCGACCGCGAGCGGGACGTAGAGGAAGGCGGCGCCGAGCAGCACCGGAACGCGGGCCGCCTCCGCGCCGAGTCCGCCGACGCCCCCGACCACGGTGAAGGCGCCGACCAGCCCCAGGACGCCGACGAGCGCGCGCTCGTGGCCGATCCGCCGGCCGAGCACGTACGCCGAGAGCGCGAGGAGCACCACCGCGGCGCTGGCCGCGAGGAAGAACAGGCCGTAGACGTTCGCGGTGGCGACCTCGCCCACACGTGCCCTCGTCCCCGCATCCGAAATAAACCCTCCGTGCCGAATATCAGCCGTTAGAACGCCCGCAGGTCCGAGAGCACCGCGGCGGCGCTCCCGTCGTCGATCGCCTCCCGGGCGACATCGAGCCCCTCCTCCAGATCCGCGACGTCCTCCCGGGCGTAGACGCGGAACGCGGCGTTGAGCGCCACCGCGTCGCGCCAGTGGTCCGTCCGGTCGCCCGAGACGACCTCCTCGGCGATGCGGGCCGAATCCGCCGCCACGTCCTCGACCTCGAGGTCGGCCTCCTCGAAGTCCATGCCGAACTCGGGCGTCTCTATCTCGTAGTCCGTGAACGCCGCGTCGTCGCCCTCGCCCGCGTTCCACTCGGCCACCTTGGTGTACCCCGGTCGGATGTCGTCGTACCCCTCCATCCCCTGGAACATGATGACGCGGCGGAGGTCGTGGAACTCCGAGCGCTCGAACGTGTCCACCACCTTCTTCGCGAACGCGAGGTGGTAGAACGAGCCCAGGTGGACGTCGGCGCCGGCGGGGTTCGCGAGCGTCTCGACGGTGTTCACGAACGTCCGGACGCCCATCGCGTCCCGGCGCTCCCACAGCGCGTGGACGTCGGGGTTGAACGACGGCTGGTAGTAGAAGCCGAACCCCGCCTCGTCGACCATGTCGGCCGACTCCGCGGGGTCGAGTTCGGTCCGCACGTCGAGTTCGTCGAGGACGTGCTTGTACGCGTCCTGCTTCTGGGTCGGCACGCGGTCGCCCGAGTGGACGACGACCGGCGTGCCCGCGCCGGCGGCGACGATGCCCGCGGCGACGCCGAGGAGGGCCGTGTCGCCCTTGCCGTCGTAGTTCGCGCCGCAGTCGACCGGGTCGGCGTCGGGCTCGGCGTACTCGACGCGCGAGCACATCTCGTCGACGTAGGCCGCCAGTTCCTCCGGGTCGTTGCGCTTCCAGCGGTTCGCCAGCCAGAACGCCCCGAGGGTGGTGTCGTCGGGTTCGCCCGCGAAGATGCGCCGCAACGCCTCGGTCGCCTGCTCGCGGGTCATGTCGTCGGCGGACTTCGGGCCGGAGCCGCAGACCTCCGTCATGAGGCGCTTGAGGGGCCACTCCCCGAACTCCTCGGTCGCTTGTGCCATGTCGCCGGCTTCGCCCCGTCGGCGCAAAAACGTCCCGTTCGCCCGTGGGAGGTGGACGGACGGTCGGTTACTGGAGTGCGCGTCCCGCCATCCCGGGTCGGGGACGCCGTCAGGTCCCTCGCGAACCGTCATCTGGTGGATGGGAGGGTTCTTCTCCGGTTCGAGAGAAGGGCCGGCACGTGCCACGCTCCGTTCCGACAGTGCTCGTGCTGTCGCTGGTGTTGCTCGTCGGCTGTTCCGAACCACTTTCGTCTCAATCGCCGGCAGCGACGACGTCCTCCCCGACGGTCGAGCGTGACACGTTCGGCACCGGCGGCGTCTTCCGGGTCGCCGACGCGAACACGGCGGTCCCCTCGAGGGACGCGGCGGCGCTCCTCCGATCGGCGCGGTCGAACGGGTCCGTCGACGAACCGGACTCGGCGCGGTTCTCGTACGTTCCGCCCGACGACGTCGACGCCGCGGGAGCGATCCGGGGCGAGATCCATCGGGTCCCCGCGAACGCGACGCCCTATCACTTCCCGTCCGCCACCGAGACGGGCGCTCACAGAACGGTCATCGTCCCGGAAACGGGCCACATCTACCGTGCCTTCGTCGGGGCGTGCTGATGGTACCGGTTCGTCCCGGCGTTCGTCCCCCTTTCCGGTCGTTTCACTCCGAAACCTGTAGGTAGGCCGACCCCTAACCACGGACAATGAGCGCGCTGGAGGGCGGGGACTGGCGCGAGGGCCTCGACGGGGTCGACGCCCGTCTCGTCGACGACTACCAGAGCGGCTTCCCGGTCGCCGAGCGGCCGTTCCGCGTCGTCGCCGGGGACCTCGGAATCGGGGAGGACGAGGTCGTCGAGCGCGTCCGCCGCCTGCGCGACCGGGGTGTCTTCCGGCGCTTCGGCGCCGTGCTCAACCCTCCGGTCATCGGCTCCTCCACGCTGGCGGCGGTGCGGGCGCCCGAGGATCGCTTCGCGGAGGTGGCCGAGGTCGTCAACGGCTACCGGCAGGTGAACCACAACTACCGGCGCGACCACGAGTGGAACGTGTGGTTCGTCGTGACCGCGGGCGACCGGGCGCGCCGGGACGAGATTCTCGCCGAAATCGAGGCGGAGACGGGGTGTGACGTGCTGCACCTCCCGATGCTGACCGACTTCTACATCGACCTGGAGTTCCCGGTGTTCAACGACGACTCGTTCGCGCGGGAGTCCATCGAGCACACCGAGGCGTCCGCGACGCGCATCTCCGAGGACGCCGCGGGCGACCTGTCGGACCTCGACGCGCGACTGCTGCTGGAGATACAGGACGGGTTCCCCCTCTCGGCCACGCCGTACCGCGACGTGGCCGGGGCGGTGGACGCCGACGTGGACGACGTGCTCGCCGCGGTCGAGCGCCTGCGCGAGCGGGGCTGCATCAAGCGCATCGGCTGCGTCGTGAACCACCTCGTCACCGGGTTCCGGAACAACTGCATGGTCGTCTGGGACGTGCCGGACGACCGCCTGGACGAACTCGGCGAGCGCGCCGGCGAACTCCCGTACGTGACGCTGTGTTACCACCGGCCGCGCCGACCCGAACAGGGCTGGGAGTACAACCTGTTCACGATGGTCCACGGCCGGGAGGCGGAGGCGGTGGACGCGAAGGTCGACGAACTGGCCGCCGACTACCTCCCGTTCGAGCACGAGCGGCTCTACTCGACGGAGACGCTGAAGCAGACGGGCGCGCGGTACGAGGATCTGGTCGGTTCGGAGTAGAGCGCTCGTCGTTGTTGATCCCAAAACGATGTTAGAACGCCCATGTCGTATGGAAAGCCGGATTCAGGACGACAGAACGAAACCACGCCCGATCCTAGAGACCGGGTTCGGCCTCGATTTGCTGTTTCACACACCAATCGTATAGCTCCCCCCGAAGGTCATCGGACGTTTCACCGAACAGTTTGCCGAGACGCCAACCCAGGTTCTCCCACGTGAGGCGTTCGAGGGCGTCCTCCATATCCGTCCCAGCTACGGCTTTGTTCCAGCCCGCGTTGAATCGACCACGACGACGATTCGATTTCGGATCGACGACACGGATATCGTCGTCAAACGTCAGACCGCCAGTCGACCGATCCCTCGGCGCTTCCCCGGGCGTGATGTCCTCTTCAGGGGTGGTCGGACGCCGTTGGCGTCGGCTATCGGCCCCGTCTCCCTGTCCTCCATCCGGCGTAAACATCACTTCGAGCGGCGAATGATCGGAGAGATCATCGAACTGGTGGAGATATTCCGCCGTGGTCGCGTCAAGTGACTCGCTGGCGAACACGTGATCGAACCGCCGACGCCATTCCCTGCCTTGGTTTCTGGTCACGAAGCTGTAGGCATCGTCACCGTAGCCGTTGACCTCGCGGTAGGCATCGGTGAGGTCGTGGTTCGCGAGACCGACGATGACGTTACGTTCAGCCTCGACCCACCGATCGTCGCTGCCCCAGACCGTAACCTCGCCATCGTCGCTCTCGGTTTTCGGAGAGTTGAAATCGCCGCAGAGAAATCGAAAGTTCGGTGGATCGTCCTCTGCTAGCCGGTCGTAGATCCCTTCGAACATTTCGACCTTCGTCTCCCCATACTGACTGCCCGGGAGCAGATGGACGGAATGGCCCTCGATTCGGCCGATAGGAGCATGAAATACCGCGGAGAGCGCCTGATGCTGTGCCGGCATCCGGAACGTCTCCGGCGGGAGCACCCGAAACGGCCAGTGACTCGCGAACGCAATGCCCGATGTGTTGTTGGGGTCATCGGATCGAAACTCGTGGCTGTGTGCAGCGTACTCGAAGCCGTGTTCTCGCAGGAGTTGACGCGCTCTCCGGCTTGCTTTGACGCCGACTTCTTGGAGGGCGACGATGTCCGGGTCGCATTCTCGGAGGCCGGTCAGTTGCTCCCTCAGGTTTTCGATCGACGAACGATTGACGTTCCAACTGATCAGTCGTACTTCTGGGTCGGGTTCCGGGTCAGTCATGGATTTTGTCGGCTCTCCGAGCGAATTTGGTGCGCTCGTTACCTTATGGTTCCTTGGTACGATCCGTCTGTTGATTCGAAGAAGGCATCGTCCGAATCGCCACCGAATGACCGGATTCTCGATGGATGAATGGGACACCGACACCGGTCAAAGAATCCGGGAGAGCACGAGGACATCGTTCCGTCGCCAGGACGTTCGCCTCCACGGAATCAAATCCCACATCGAACCCAACCGATGGCGACCGACAGACGAAAGACGACCCGCCGACAACGACGCCCAAGATGAGCGACCTGGAGGCCGAGGTCCGGACCGCCAGCGACTACGGGGGGGAGGGGCCGCCCGTCGAGGAGAAGCCGTACAAGATCGTCTTCGAGGCGAACGCCTGCTTCGGCGCCGGCAAGTGCGCCGAGGTCGCCGACAACTGGGAGATGGACCTTGACTCCGGCATGGCCCGGCCGAAGTCCTACTACGTCGCGGAGGAGGACCTCGAGGAGAACCTCCGCGCCGCCAAGGTGTGTCCCGCGAAGAAGGACGTCGGCTGCATCCACGTCGTCGACCGCCGCACCGACGAGGAACTGGCGCCGGACCCGCACGGGGACGGCACCCTGAGCGTGGACTGGTGATGGACCGTCGCCGCCGGCGCGCCGAGGACCGCACGGGGTTCGACGACACCACGAACTACCTGACGCTGGCGCTGGCGAAACTGGTCCCCCGCTCGGTCGCCCGCCGCGCCGTCTCCGTCGCGGTGTGGACCGACCGCGACGAGTACGAACCCGGCGAGCCGGTCGAGATCACCGTCGAGTTCCACAACCGGCTCCCGGTCCCGGTCGAGGTCCCGACGCCGCGGCGGCGACGGTGGGGCTGGACCGTCGACGGCCTGCTCGAGGCGACCGACGAGCGCCGCTACGTCCGGGGCGAGCCCGCGACGTTCGCGTTCCGCGCCGGCGAGCGGAAGCGCGTCACGACCGCCTGGAACGGCCGCGTTCGCCGGTCGAGCGACGACGACATGGACCGCTCCGAGCCCGCGGGCGCCGGAGAACACACGATAACGGCGTTCCTGGCCACCCGGACCGACGACCCGCCCGCCGACGAGACGACCGTCCGGTTCGTCCGTTCGCGCCGCTCGGAGTCGTAGCGCGACGGCCGGAACCGCCGACGTCGGCTCCGGGTCGCCGGCGCGAACTCCGCTCCGGAGAATCAGTCGCCCGTGCCGGCCGCCTCGCCCGGCACCCGCTCCGTCGCCTCGGCCGCGTCCCCGGTCGCCAGCGCGGCCTCCCGGTTCAGGTGGCAGGCCGCGTAGTGGCGATCGTCGCCGTGGACGGGGGGAACCTCGTACGCCGGCTCCTCCCGCGCGCAGACGCTCTTCTCGGCGAACTCCTCCCGAAGCAACCGCTCGGCCCGGTCCCACTCGCCCTCCGTGATGGAGCCGACGGCCTCCGAGACGATCCGGCCGGCCTCCCCGTCCGGCTCCCCGTCCCGGAAGTACCGCCGTTCGATCTCGGCGCGGCTGGTCGTCTCGAACTCGCGACGGCGCACGCCCCGCGAGAACGCGACGACGTTCCGCCACTCGGCCTCGCCCATGTCGTACTCCGACGGCTGGATGAGCTCCGGACACCGCGTCCGGAACCGGCAGCCGGACGGCGGGTCGAGGGGCGAGGGGACGTCGCCGTGCAGGACCGCCGAGCGGCCGCCCGAACGCGGGTCCGGCACCGGGATGGCGTCGAGCAGCGCCTGCGTGTAGGGGTGCTGGGGGTTCTCGAACAGCTCCTCCTTGTCGGCGAGTTCGACCATCTGGCCCAGGTACATCACGGCCACGCGGTCGGAGATGTGGCGGATGACCGAGAGGTCGTGGGCGATGAACAGGTAGGTGAGGTCGAACTCCTCCTGGAGCCGCTCCATCGTGTTCAGCACCTGCGCCTGGATGGAGACGTCCAGCGCCGACACCGGCTCGTCACAGACGATGAAGTCCGGGTTGACCGACAGCGCCCGCGCGAGGTTGATGCGCTGGCGCTGGCCGCCCGAGAACGCGTGCGGGTGGCGGTTGTAGTGTTGCGGGTCGAGCCCGACCTTCTCGAGCAGTTCCTTCGCGCGGGCCTCCCGGCCCTCGTCGTCGAGCATGTCGTGGGCCTTCATCGGCTCCTCGACGATCCGACCCACCTTCATCCGGGGGTCGAGCGAGGACTGCGGGTCCTGGAAGATCATCTGCATGTCCTTGCGCTTCCGCCGGAGCGGCTCGCCCGACAGCCCCGCGAGGTCCTCGCCCTGGAAGTAGACGCTCCCGTCGGTCGGCTCCAGCAGCCGGAGGACCGTCCGCGCGAGCGTCGACTTCCCGCAGCCGGACTCGCCGACGAGCCCGAGCGTCTCGCCCCGCTTGATGTCGAAACTGACGTCCTCGACCGCCCGGACCCGACGGGAGGACCGGTGGACGAACGGGAACTCGCCGTCGACGCTGACGCCGCCGAACATCCCCTCGTCGTCCTCGAAGTACTTGCAGAGCCCGCGGACCTCCAGCAGCGGGTCCTCGACCCCGGCCGACGCCCCGTCGGCGCCGACGCGCTCACTCATCGCTCCCACCCCCGATCTGGGTGAGCCCGGCGCGGAACCCGCCGGACGCCTCCTCCTCGAGCGGCCTGCTCCCGTCGTAGCCCACGTCGAATGCGTCGTGCATCACGCAGGCTGCGGCGTGTGACGGCTCGCCGGGGTCGCTCACGTCCCGCGGCTCGGGGTGGAACTCAGTGCAGACCTCCCGGGCCTCGGGACAGCGCGGGTGGAACCGACAGCCCGACGGCGGGTTGATCGCCTCGGGCATCACCCCCCGGATCGGCTCCAGCTCCTCGACGGTCTCGTCGGGGCGGGGCATCGAGTCGAGCAGCGCCCGCGTGTACGGGTGCTTGGTGTCGTAGAACAGCTCGTCGACCGGCGCCTGCTCGATGATCTCCCCGAGGTACATCACGTTGACGCGGTCGCAGATCTCGGCGACGACGCTCATGTCGTGGGTGACCCAGACGAACGCGGTGTCGTACTTCTCCTGGAGGTCGCTCACGAGTTCGAGGATCTGGCCCTCGACGGTGACGTCGAGGGCGGTCGTCGGCTCGTCGGCGATGATGAGGTCCGGCTGGCACGCCAGCGCCATCGCGATGAGGACGCGCTGGCGCATCCCGCCCGAGAACTGGTGGGGGTACTCGTCGTAGCGTGCCTCCGGGTCCGGGATGCCGACCTCCCGGAGCATGTCGATCGCCTCCTCCTTTGCCGCGGCCTCGTCCAGGTCCCGGTTGAGTTCGATGAACTCCCTGAGCTGTCCCCCGACGGTGAAGACCGGGTTCAGCGACTCCATCGGGTCCTGGAAGATGATGGCGATCTCGGTCCCCCGGATCTCCCGGCGCATCTCCTCCTCGGAGAGCATCCCGTCGCTCGGCCGGGGCTCGCCGGAGGCGTCCTCCTCGAGGCCGAACAGCGTCCGGCCCTTGAACGTGATCTCGCCGTCGACGATCTCGCCGGGGCTGTCGACGAGCCTGAGGATGCTCGAGGTGGCGACGGACTTGCCGGCCCCGGACTCGCCGACGAGCCCGACGATCTCGCCCTCGTGGACGTCGAAGGAGACGCCGTCGACGGCCCGCACGGTGCCCTCTTCGGTGAAGAACTGCGTCTTGAGGTTCTCGACGCTGAGTAGTGGTTCGCTCATGTCAGTTGTTGATGCGTGGATCGAGTGCGTCCTGGAGCCCGTCGCCGAGGATGTTGAAGCCGATCACGGTGATCAGGATGGCGAGCCCGGGGAAGATGCTGAACGTCGGCGCAGGCAGCATGTAGTTCCGTGACGCCGAGAGCATCTGTCCCCACGACGGCGTCGGCGGCTGGGCCCCGAACCCGAGGAACGACAGGCCGGCGACGATGATGATGCTCACGCCGATCTGCAGGGTCGCCTGCACGAGCACCGGCGCGAAGCTGTTCGGAATGATGTGCCGCAGGATGACGTTCCGGTCCTTCACCCCGGCGGCGCGTGCCGCCTCGACGTAGTCCTCCTCGCGGACGGAGACGACCCGCGAGCGGATGAGCCGGTTGAACACGGGGATGGCGGCGATGCCGACCCCGATCATCGCGAACGTCAGGTCGCGGCCGAACGCGGTCATGAACGCGATGACGAGCACGAGGAACGGGATGGCGTACACCGTCTCCGTCATCCGCTGGAGCACGTCGTCGATCCAGCCGCCGTAGTAGCCCGAGACCGCGCCGACGAGCGTCCCGCCGACCATGCCGATGGCGGTCGCGATGAACCCGACCGTGATGGCGATCCGGGTGCCGTAGATCGTCCGCGTGAGGATGTCCCGCCCCCGATGGTCGGTGCCGAGCGGGTGCGCGAGGACCCCCTCGCCGTACTGGTTCTCCATCCCGATCGGCGGGAGGAGCCTGGTCACGGTGTCGGGGTCCTGTTCGGGGTGGTACAGCACCGCGTTCCCGATCGCGTAGTCGAGCAGGTAGTAGTCGACGGACGCGAACACGGCCACGAACGTGATGACGCCGACGATGCCCATGCCGATGCGGGCGGACGTGTCGCGCGCGACCTGCTTCAGCGTGTACGAGAGGCCGACCCGCGACTCGACCGCGTTCGGTCCCCCCTGTTCGTCATCCGTGCGTTCGTCGACTTCCTGTGTGTTCGTCGCCATTATTTGTCACCGTACGTGACGCGCGGGTCGATGTACGCGTACGCGATGTCCGTGATGATGACGCCAACCACGTAGGCGAGCCCGAACATGAACGTCGTGCCCATGATGAGCTCGTAGTCCTGATTGTTGATGCCGGTGATGATGAGTCGACCCATCCCCTGTATCTCGAACACCGTCTCGGTCAGCACCGCGCCCCCGAGCGCCGTCGACAGCCCGAGGCCGATGATGGTGATGACCGGAAGCTGTGCGACCTGGAACGCGTGTTTGCGGACGATGGTCGACTCGGGAACGCCGTAGGCGCGCGCGAGCTTCACGTATTCGCCCTGCAGGGAGTCGACCATCGACGACCGCTCGATGCGGGTGATCTGTGCCATCTGGAGCGTCCCCAGCGCGACCATCGGGAGGATGAGGTGGTGGATCGACGTGAGGAGCACGCCGAGCCGCGTCGAGGCCCCCCGGACGTCGATCGGGTCGGCCCACGGCAACACCAGCCCGCGTGCGGGGAACACGTCGAGGTGGAAGCCGAAGACGATGATGAGCACCAGCCCGATCCAGAACGACGGCGTCGACACGCCGACCAACGAGACGATCCGCGAGAGGTGGTCCGTGGGCTCGTTGCGCCGCTTCGCCGAGAGCACGCCGAGCGGGACGGCGGTTGCGATGGCGAACGCGAACGACGAGAGCATGAGCAGCAGCGTCACCGGGAGCACGCGGACGATCGTCTCGAGCACCGGGCGGTCGTAGTAGAGGCTGTAGCCCAGGTCGCCGGTGAAGACGCCGGCCATGTACGAGAAGTAGCGCTCGTGGAGCGGCCGGTCGAGCCCGTACTTGGCCCTGATCATCTCGACCTGCTCCTGTGCCGGCGTGGGACCGAGCATGATGCTGACTGGGTCCCCGGGGATCTGGTTAGCCAGGAAGAACGTGATCGTGATGATCCCGACGAGCACCGGGACCGCCTGGACGAACCGCCAGAACGTGTACCGTAGTAGGCTCACTGACGTTCACCCCTCGCTGGTCGTGGTCGGCTCACCGAGGTTCACCCCTCGCTGATCGTAGTAGGTTCACTGAAACTCACCCCTTGCTGGTCGTGATTGGCTCACTGGAACTCACCCCTCGTCGGACCGTGTAGGGTCGTCCGACGCGTTTCCGGACGTGACACGGAAATCGTACCTGTACGTAAATCGCTGGCTCATTGATAAAGAAGTCGGTCGCGGGTTTACTGGACCGAGACGTTGTTGTTGTCGGTGAAGATCTGGACGTTCGTGGAGGCCGCGTGCGCGTGGAAGTCCTCCACGCTGGAGCTGATGCCGTAGGAGTTCATCAGGTTGTACGCCGGGATGTGGACGCGCTCCTCGAGGAGCGTCGTCGTCGCCTCGGTGTACAGCTGCTGGCGCTCCTCCCGGTCGGCCGACTCGCGGGCCCGGGTCAGCTTCTGGGACGCCTCGTCGTAGCCGTGGAAGGTGCCGTTCGTCACGCCCTCGACCTCCTGGGAGAGCAGGTGGTAGGCGAACGAGTCGGGGTCGGGACTGCCGGACCATCCGAGCGTGTACATGTTGAAGTCCGACTCGGTACCGCTCTGGTAGGCCTCGGTGAAGGTCCCCCAGTCGAGGCGCTGGACCTGGACGTTCTCGAAGCCGGCGTTCTGGAGGCCGTCGCCGATGGAGACGCCGATCTGCTCGCGCATGTCGTCCGGCGGGACGATGATGCGCCAGTCGTAGTCCATGCTCACGCCCGCCTCCTCGAACAGCGCCTGTGCCTCCTCGAGGTTCTGGTCGTGCGTGATCGAGCCCCACTCCTCGAGCGGGAACTCCCAGTCCTCGGCCAGCGTCGTCGGGTACGGGCTGACCTGCCGGACGCCCGCCGGTTCGACGAAGTTCGAGACGGCCTGGTCCATCGAGAAGCAGTAGTCGACCGCCTCACGCACGAGCGGGTCGGTGGTCGGCCCCTCGCCGCAGTTGAACGCGAGGTAGAAGTAGCCGATCCCGGGCTCCTCGACGATGCTCGCCCCGTCCATGCCCTCGACGGTCTCGTACATCTGGGGCGGGACGGTCTCGATGATGTCGTTGTCGCCCTGTTCGAGGCTCGTGACGCGGGTCGTCTGCTCCTCGATCGGGTCGAACTCGATCCCCGCGACGTTCGGCGTCCCGGCCTCGTCGGCGTCCCAGTAGTCGTCCCAGCGTTCGAGCGTGGCGTAGTCTTCCTGCTCCCACTCGACGAGCTGGAACGGGCCCGACCCGGTCGGGTCCGTGTTGTACGCGTCGCGGTCCTCGGTCCGGACCGACTCGTTCACGACGTTGCGCACCATCGTCGTCGTGAACGCGCCGTAGGGGTACGCGAGGTCGAACTGGACGGTCGTCTCGTCGACTGCCTCCGCGGAGTCGATCATGTCGAGCTCCGCGGCGTTCTCCGTCTCCTCCTCGACGGGGGCGAGGAACGTGTGGACCACGTCGCTCGCGGTCACTGCGTCGCCGTTCCAGAACTCCGCGCCCTCGCGGAGCGGAACGACGAACCGCGTGCCGTCGCGCTCGACCTCGGGCTGGTCGGCGGCCAGCTTGGGCTGGACGTTGAGCCCCAGGTCGTACTCGTACAGTCCGTCGTAGATCTGACCCGCCACCTGGGCGGAGGGAACGTCGTTCAGGACGACTGGGTCTAGGTCCAAGGGGCCCTTCACCTGGCCGTAGTACAGCGTCCCACCCGAGTCGCCGCCGCCGCCCCCGCCGAGGGGGCCGGTACAGCCGGCGAGGCTCAGCGCCGCCCCGGCGCTGAGGCCCTTCAGCACGCTACGTCGGTCGAGACCGTGGTTCCGTGTTTCGTTAGTCATGGGTTATAGTTACACACCGAGCTAGGCTCCGATTTCCAGTCCCGTCCTAAAAGCATATCGAAACTGCCCTCGTTCCGTTGCGGACCGGTCACGAACTCGCCTATTATCGAAAGTTTGCGTGGTGAACCGGTATAGAATCACAAACATTCGTTATTAAGGGCGGCCTGCAAGCGCATCCGGTATCCGAACGGCGTTTTCTTCCGGTACCTGCAAAAATTACGGGCGGCGGGACGCGGTCACGGACGGTCGAGGCGGCCGCATCGAAAGTAGTTTCCCGGCCGTCGATGTATCGGCGGTGCGCGAGGGTGGCTGAGCCAGGCCAAAAGCGGCGGACTTAAGATCCGCTCCCGTAGGGGTTCATGGGTTCGAATCCCATCCCTCGCAGATCTTCCGAACGAAGCGGGGGGCGAGAGGGGCGGACGACGGCCCGGCGTCGTTCGAACCACCCCCGAAGTTTCGCGAACGGCGGCTGGACCGAACGGCCTCACGTCGCGGACGCGAGTCGGCACCGACGTCCCGCCTTCGCCGGCGGGCTTGATACGCAGGCCCACCCCTTTTCGGCGGTAGCGGCCAACGTCCCCCATGCCGACCCACGTGAGCCCGGAACAGGTCCGCCGCTGGATCGACGACGGCGCCGTCCGGGAGGTGACCGAGCACGACGACGAGGCGACCGAGTTCAACTTCGAACTGACCCTCTCCCGCCTGCCCGTACACGTCATCAAGGAGGAGACGTGGGGGCCGCTCCGCGTCGTCGGGAAGACCGGGTTCGACGCGGACCGGGTGCGGGCGCTCCTGCGCGACGACGACGACCGACAGATACTGCTCCAGCGGCTCGGGCCGATGCTCGCGGCGACGCCCGGGTTCTACACGTTCCTCGACGGGGAGGGAAACGGCTGCGCGTTCCGGAACGCAGAATCGATGCAGACCGAGTACCGGATCTACCCGGACGAGGCGAGCCAGCAGGCGCTGATGGACGGCCTGATGGCGACCGCCTCGGGGATGCGGTACGTCCGGAATACCCTCGCCGCGATGCTCCCGAACCGGGTACCCGCCGAGACCGAGGCGAACCTGGACGCGGTCGTCGAGGACGAATCGGACCGGGACGAATCGACTCGGGACGACTCGGCCGAGGATGCGGCGGCCGAGGACGAGGCGGGCGAGGAGGGGTGAGGACGCGGCGATCGGGACGGACGCGCGGTCGACGCTCACGGCTCCGGTGCCCGGCAGGCGCCGCCACAAGATTGACGGTCCTGGTAATTAGATGTAATTACAATGCTCCCCGCGGACGCCCCGACCCGTGCCGACGCGCTGCTCGTCGTCATCGGCGCGTCGCTCGCGGTCGCGCTGGCGACGGCGCACGTCACTCCCCTCCCGTTCGCGCTCGCGGCAGGGGTGGGGGTCGCCTTCGCCGGGGTCGCGATGCTCGACGGGCTGATCGTCAACCCGCCGAACGACGGGTGAGCGGCGAGGAACGTCGTCTACTCGACGGCCCAACCTCCGAAGAACGCGGTTGCTTCGAACGTGGAAACGAAGGGGCGGCACGCACCGCGAAAGAGTGGTGCGGTGCGGTACCGCCCCGAATTGGTCCCCGCTGACGCTTCGGCCCTCCAGACGAAGCGTCGCCTGAAACCAGTACCCCGACGTACTTAACGATGGCGCCGACGGCGGGAACCCCCGCGGCCAACTCCCCGCCGGTTGTGTGTTTTCTACGCGAGAGCGTCCGCCGTGTGGGCGACGGACCCGTCGATTCCCCGGCCGTTCACCGTCGGCCCGGGTGGTCGACCGGGAGGCGCGGTCCGGCGCCGAACAGTCGCTCGCGGAGCGTGTCCCCCCGCGGTTCCTCCGGAAGGAGTCCCCGCTCGCGGAGCACCGGGGAGACGAGGTCGACGAAGTCGTCGAGGCTCCCGGTGCGGACGACCTCCTTCACGTTGAACCCGTCCACGCCGACCTCGCGGAACCAGTGCTCCAGTTCGTCCGCGACCTCCTCCGGCGTGCCGACGACGACCGGGGAGGTCGTCCCGAGTCCGGAGAACTCCGCGACCTCGCGGACGGTCCACTCCCGGTCCGGGTCCGCCCTCGTGAAGGCGTTCATCGTCCCCTGGATGGCGTCGGTCTCGATGTGCTCGATCCGCCGGTCGGGGTCCAGCTCCGAGAGGTCCACGTCGAGAAACCCCGAGAGGAGCGCGAGCGACGCCTCGACGTCGACGTGCTCGACGAGCGCCTCGTACTTCGCCTCGGCGGCCTCCGCGGTCTCGCCGACGACCGGGACGATGCCGGGGAAGAACGCGAGCGAGTCGGGGTCGCGACCGAGGGCGGCCGCCCGGTCGCGCAGGTCGTCCACGTACTCCAGCACGCCGCGCTCCGTCGGCTGCGAGCAGAAGACGGCCTCGGCGTTGGCGGCCGCGAAGTCCCGCCCGCGGTCGGACGACCCGGCCTGGAAGACGACCGGGGTCCGCTGGGGGGACGGCTCGCAGCCGTGCGGTCCGGGAACGTCGAAGAACTCGCCCTCGTGGTCGATGGCGCGGACCCTGTCGGGCTCCGTGTAGACGCCGCGCTCGGCGTCGCGGACGACCGCGTCCCCGTCCCAGGAGTCCTCCCACAGCCGATAGCAGACCTCCAGGAACTCGTCGGCGCGGTCGTATCTGGTCGCCTTGTCCATGCGCCCGTCGAGCCCGAGGTTCGCCGCCGCGGATTCGAGGTAGGAGGTGACGACGTTGAACGCGACCCTGCCGTCCGTGAGGTGGTCGAGCGTCGAGAACTCGCGGGCGAGCTGGTACGGGTGCGTGTAGGTGGTCGAGCGCGTGACGGCGAAGCCCAGGTCCTCGGTCACCTCGGCCATCGCCGGCACGAGGTAGCTCGGGTCGTTCGAGGGCGTCTGGATGCCCTTCCGGATCGCCGTCTCGCGGTCGCCGCCGAACACGTCGTACACCCCGCGCACGTCCGCGAAGAACACCGAGTCGAAGCCGCCCCGTTCGGCGGTCCGGGCCACGTCGGTCCAGTACTCCCGGTCGGTGTAGCGGTGCGACCGGTCGCCGGGGTACGTCCAGGACCCGGGCGAGACGTGCTCGACCGAGTTCATGGTGAACAGGTTGAGATGGAGACGATCGTTCGCGCTCACGTCCTCCCGTCGACGTCGACGCGGGTAAGCCCCCGCGGAATCGGCCGTCCATGCCGTGACTGTGGCGGAGCGTGGGCGGGCCATGAGACGAGCGCGCGGCCGACGTCGGACGGGCGAGGCGGCGTCCGAGACGCCGGCAAGCGAGCGCAGTGCCCACCCATTTTTAAGTTCCTCAGCGATAAGTCGGAACGGAATGTCAACCAGCCCCACTCGCGGGTACTGGCAGCGGTACCGTTCGATCCCGATCGTCTACCGGATCGGTGCGGCGTTCGTGCTCGGCTCGCTGTTCGGACTGCTCGTCGGGCAGCCGGCGACCCGACTCCAGCCCCTGGGGGACCTGTTCGTCAGGCTGCTGAGCATGCTCATCATCCCCATCGTCGTGTTCACGCTGGTGATGGGGGCCAGACGCCTCACCCCGAGCAACCTCGGGAAGATCGGCGGGCAGGTCGTCGTGCTGTACGCGATCACCTCCGCCGTCGCGGTCGCCATCGGCCTGGCGGTCGCGAACCTCATCAACCCCGGGAGCGGGCTCCAGCTCGGCGACGCCGAGGCGCAGACCGCCGAGGCGCCCGACATCGTCGAGGTGTTCCTCGGCATCGTGCCGGAGAACCCCATCGGCGCGATGGCGAGCGGGGACGTGCTCCCGACCATCTTCTTCGCGGTCGTGTTCGGGCTGGCGCTCGCGCTGGTCGAGCAGACGACCGACAGGGAGGACATCCGCAACGGCGTGGAGGCGTTCTACGACCTCGCGGAGGCGGGCGCCGAGGCGATGTTCAAGGTCGTCTGGGGCGTGATGGAGTACGGCGTCATCGGCGTGTTCGCGCTGATGGCGGCCGTGTTCGGCGAGGCCGGCGCCGACGCGCTCGTGCCGTTCGCGCTGCTCATCGTCACGCTCGCGCTGGCGGTGACGCTCCACATCGCAGTCGTCCACCTCGGCGGCATCGTCGCGCTGCTGGTCGGACAGTCGCCGATGGGCTTCCTCCGGGGCGCCCGGGACGCGCTCATCACCGCGCTCAGCATCCGCTCGTCCAGCGGGACGCTCCCGGTGACGATGTCGAACGCCGACGAGAACCTCCAGGTCGAGGAGGAGGTGTACAGCTTCTCGCTCCCGCTCGGCGCGACCATCAACATGGACGGAACCGCGCTGTACCAGGGGGTAGCGGCGATATTTGCCGCTAACTTGGTCGGCGTCCAGCTCGGGCTCGCCGAGCAGTTCACCGTCGTCGCGGTCGCCGTGCTGGCGAGCGTCGGCGCGGCCGGCGTCCCCGGCACGGGGCTCATCATGCTGACGCTCGTGTTGACCCAGCTCGGACTCCCGCTGGAGGTCGTCGGCTTCGTCGCCGGCGTCGACCCCATCCTCGACCGGATGCGGACGATGACGAACATCAGCGGCGACCTCGCCGTGACGACGCTCGTCGCCAAGTGGAACGACGCCGTGGACTTCACGGGCGGGACGTGGGTCCCCGGCGGCGGGACCGAGGGGGTCGCCGCCGCGGACGACTAGGGCGAGTAGCCGGCGAACTGACGGGACCGGCCCGTCGGGAGTTTCGAATCGCTTTCTCGACCGAGGATCGGTCAGGCTCGCGCACGGTCGACGGGCATCGGTCAGCCTTCCACGGGCCGGAGTCGGTCAACTGCCGTTCGCGCTCCACCGGACAGGCCGACGAGGAGTGTCGATAGCAGGAGGACGTAGATCAGGAACCAAGCGTAGTAACCGACGAGACGGACGAGGAAGCTGCCGCCCCATCGTGGATCGAGTTCGAAGAAGACGTGAAAGACGACGCGGAACACCGGGTCCAGCGGCTTTCCGATGGGATAGCTCAGCACGTTGAAGATCCACAGCCCGACGAGTACCCCGGCGACGAGTAGGACGCGTCTGATGGGAAGGCTTCGCGTCCCTCCTGAGTTCATGTTCGACGGGGGTCACCCGATATGAAGTGTCTTGTGGGATCGTTGCAGCACGTCGAAAAGTGCCAGGTGGCCAGATGATGTTTTAAACGGATCTGAGCGTATCGCTCTCGGCCTCCTGTTTCACTCGGCGCGCGGCGGCCGCGCTCCGCGCGGCCGCCCGTGCGAGGGACGAGCACCGTAGTGGAGTGAGCGGAGCGAACGGAACGAGAAGCACGGTGGCTGCTCACGCGAGCGGAGTCGTTCGAAAGGCGCGAAGCGCCTTTCGTGATGCTGCCAGATTCCGCAGGAATCTGGCCGCTGACGGGAACTCCCCGAGTTCCCGTACTGACGAAAATCTTCGATTTTCGAACCACGAGGGTGAGTTCCGAGGTACGGGAGGGTGAGGCTGCGGTGCGGCGGGCGGCCCCTTTCGGGAACTGCTCCCCGACGACTGTCCCGATTCCGGAGCCAATCGATACAGGGCTTTCGAGGACTGCTCCACGATGACTTGTTCAGTTCCGGGGTCATACGCGACGAGTACGTCCCAGCCGTCCTCCGTCCCGTCGCCGACCCCGATTCGGACGAACCGAAACTACCGTTCCACGGCAACGCGGCGGGGCGAACAACCCATTTAAGCCCGCCGTGGCCCTTCCCCCGGACATGAGCGAACGGGTCGTCGTCCTCGCCCACGAGAAGTTCCCCGACCGGTCGAAGACCGCCAACGGCATCCTCAGGTACGGCGACCGGGAGGTCGTCGCCGTGCTCGACCGCGACCGAGCGGGCGAGCGCGTCCGCGACCACCTCCCGGACGTCCAGGACGCGCCAATCGTCGAGTCGTTCGGCGACGTCGACGGACCCGTCGACGAGTTCGTCGTCGGCATCGCGCCCATCGGCGGCGGCTTCGACGAGTCCTGGCGGCCGGACGTGCGGGCGGCCATCGAGGCCGGCTGCGACGTGACCGCCGGGCTCCACTACTTCCTGAACGAGGACGAGGAGTTCGCGACGCTCGCGGCCGAACGCGGGGTCACCCTGACGGACGTCCGGAAGCCCCACGAGGGGCTCACCGTGAGCGGCGCGCGCTCGGGCGAGGTGAGCGCCGACGTCGTGCTGACGGTCGGCACCGACTGCTCGGTCGGGAAGATGACCGCGACGATGGAGCTCGCGGACGCGGCCGAGGCGGCCGGCATCGACGCCTGCGTGATCCCCACGGGCCAGACCGGCATCATGGTCGAGGGGTGGGGGAACCCGGTCGACCGCGTCGTGTCGGACTTCACCGCCGGCGCCGTCGAGGAGATGATCCTCGAGAAGGGCGACGAGCACGACCTGCTGATCGTCGAGGGGCAGGCGAGCATCGTCCACCCGGCCTACTCGGCGGTCACCTGCGGCATCCTCCACGGCGCGATGCCCGACCGGCTGGTGCTGTGTCACGAGGCAGGACGCGAGGTCGTCCACGGCTACGAGGGGTTCGACCTGCCGCCCCTCGCGGAGTACGTCGACCTGTACGAGTCGCTCGCGGCGCCCGTCGAGGAGGCCGAGGTCGTCGGCGGCGCGCTGAACACGTCCGGGGTCGAGAACGACGCCGACGCGGAGGCCGCGGTCGCGGAGTTCGGCGAGGCCATCGACGCGCCGGCCGCGGACCTCGTCCGGTTCGGCGCCGCGGACCTCGTGGAGGCGATCCGGTGACGCTGTCGACCTCCTTCGAGCGGGTGTCGCTCCCGCTCGAACACGACTTCACCATCTCGCGGGGGACACAGACCGAGGCCGAGAACGTGATCGTCCAGATCGAGGACGAAGGGGGGACGACCGGCGTCGGCGCCGCCGCGCCGTCGGCACACTACGGCGAGACGGCCGACACCGTCGAGGCCGTGCTCCCGGACCTGCTCGCCGCCGTCGAGTCGGTCGACGACCCGCACGCGCTCGCCGAGGTCGAGCGCCGGACCCGCGAGGTGGTCGAGGACAACCCCGCCGCGCGCTGTGCGGTCAGCATCGCCCTGCACGACCTCGCCGCGAAGCGGCTCGGCGTCCCGCTCCACCGCCTCTGGGGGCTCGACCCGACGGACGTCCCGGAGAGTTCGTTCACAATCGGGCTGGACGAAATCGGAACGATGCGGGAGAAGACCCGTGAGGCGGTGGCGGCGGGCTACGGGACGCTGAAGCTGAAGCTCGGCACCGACCGCGACCGGGAGGTCGTCGAGGCGGTCCGCGAGGAGGCGCCCGACGCGACGATCCGCGTGGACGCGAACGAGGCGTGGACGGCCCGCGAGACGGTGGCGAACAGCCGCTGGCTGGCCGACCTGGGCGTGGAGTTCATCGAACAGCCGGTTCCGGCCTCGGACCCCGAGGGGCTGAAGTTCGCCTACGAGCGCTCGGAACTCCCCGTCGCGGCCGACGAATCCTGCGTCACGCTCGCGGACGTCCCCCGGATCGCGGATCGGTGTGACGTCGCGAACCTGAAGCTGATGAAGTGCGGCGGCCTGCTGGAGGCGAAACGGATGGTCCACGCGGCGCGGGCCCACGGGCTGGAGGTGATGCTCGGCTGCATGATCGAGTCGAACGCCGTCATCGCCGCCGGCTGCCAGCTCGCGCCGCTGCTCGACTACGCCGACCTCGACGGGAGCCTGCTGCTCGCCGAGGACCCGTTCGACGGCGTCGCCATGCCGGCCGGGGAGATCGACCTGGCGGGGCAGACGCGGAACGGGACGGGCGCGGTCGAGAACTGAGCGCGGACGGGCCCGGAGCGGTTCGAGGCTCGGGGGTTCGAGCGGATCGGACGATCAGAACGGGTCCGCAATCGGAGCCGCTCGGGAATCAGAGCAGGTCGGGAAGCTCCGCCAGCGACCCCAGTCGGTGGTCCGGTTGAGGGTCCCCCGCGTTCGGGGGCCGCGAGTCCGCTTCGTGCGGGATCCACGCCGACGTGAGTCCGAGGTCGTTCGCCGGTCGAACGTCCTTCCGGAGGGAGTCACCGACCTTCAGCGTCCGTTCCGGCGCCGCGTCGAGCGCGGAGAGCGCCCGCTCGAGCGGCTCCGGATGGGGTTTCACGTGGTCGACGTCGCTCCCGTAGACGACGGCGTCGAACGCGTCGACGAGGCCCACGGCCGACAGTTTTACCGCGTGGGTCCGCTCCCGCCCGTTCGTCACCGCGCCGAGCGCGTACTCGTCCGACAGTTCGTGGACCACCTCCGCGCCCGGCAGCGGCGACACCGCGGCGTGGTCGAGCGCGTCGTCGTACGCCCGTGCGAGCGCCGTCGCGTCCGGGTCGACCCCGGCGTCGTCCCCCGCGACCCGGAAGATCCGGGCGAGGTACGCGAACTCGTCGGTCGATTCGGTGCCCGAACGGGCGACGCGCTCTGCGGCCGTCTCGAACTCGTCCGCGGAGCAGAACCCGTCGACCGACGCGGCCTCGAACGTCCGGGCGAGCACCTCCTCCGTCGTCCGGTCGTGCGCCAGGAGCGTCAGGTCGACGTCGAACAGGACCGCGTCGTACACGGGATCATCCCTCGCTCGGTTCGGCTCCGGCGTCGGCCGTCGTCCCGGGATCGACCGCGCCCGCCGCGATGTCCGCGAGCGAGCCGGCGAGCTCCGGCGTTCGACCCGCGACGTACCACTCCTCGCCCCGCTCGATCACGAGTCCCGCCTCCCCCGCGAGGAGTTCGCCGAACAGCTGTTCCTCCTCGTCGGGCCGGTAGCAGAGCGCGCCGTCCAGCGCCCCGCGGGCCAGCAGCCCCCAGTGGACGGTCGGGCTCCAGCTCTCGAGGCGTCGCTTGCAGGCGTCCTCGACCCCCTCGTTCAGCACCCGCGAGACCGCCGCACGTTCCTCGTGGAGTTTGACATCGTGGCCGACGACGGACATCACCGTCGCCTCGGGGACCGCCGCGCGGGACCCCCCCTCGTCCGGTTCGTTCGTCGCCAGCGGCCGGCCGTTGTACCGGACTCCGTCCGACCGGCGCGCCACGTACAGGTCGTCTGCGACGGGGACGTACGCGACGCCGAGTTCGGTGGTCCCGGCGCGCTCGACGGCGACCGCCGCGGCGAACGACGGGAGCCCCGACTCGAAGTTGTTCGTCCCGTCGAGGGGGTCGATCACCCAGCGCCAGTCCGCGCTCCCCCCGTGGTGGCCCGACTCCTCGGCGTCGAGCTCGTGGGTCGGGAACCGGTCGGTCACCACGTCGAGCATCGCCGACTCGGACTCCCGGTCGGCGCTGGACTTGACGTCGTGCTCGAACCGCTCCACGGTCGTGTCGCCGGTCTCGAAGGCGACGCGGAGCCGCCGTCCGCCGGCGAGACACGCCTCGATCGCCGTCCGCTCGACCGCGTCGCGCTCGCTCACGGGCCGGTCGCCTCCGGGGCGCGGTCGGCCGGGTCCGTTCGGCGGTCGCGGGCGTCCCCGCCGACGCGGGGACGTCCTTCCTGGAGGGGGGGTCCGTTGGTCACGAGGGACTGGTCACCCCCGGCCGGTTTAGTGGTTCGGGGTGCGGTCGGCTACTCCCACTCGACCTCCTGGACCCGGTCGGTGTCGCGCAGGATGAACGGGCCGATGGAGAGGGTGTGTTTCGTCACCGTCGCGATGCGGAGCACGTACGCCAGCAGCACCATGAACGGGACGATCGCCACGGTCGCCGCCAGCGTGACGACGAGCGGGAGGAGCTGGACCCCGGCGAGGACGACCGACAGCCGGGTGGTGTCGACGAACGCGACCATCACGCCGGAGACGACGAGCGCGGGGACGGCGGCCCCGAGCACCGCGCGGGAGAGGCCGATGAGCTCCCACTGGAAGTAGAGCGTCTTGAAGTGCTCCCGGGCGGGCCCGAACAGTTCGAGCGTCTTGACCAGGCTCTCGAGGGAGTCCCGCGCGCCGTCCGACAGCTCCTCGTCGTACCGCTCGCCGATGTACCGTGCCGAGAACAGTTTCCAGGAGTAGTTGAAGTCGACCGCGGCCGAGACGACCTCGAACTGGCCGAACTCGGCCCCGTCGAGTTCGCTCGTGACCTGGTCGGCGTTCTCGGTGATGCTGTTCTCGAGGTCTGCCACCTCCGCGACGAGGTCCTCGTCGGCGGAGTCGGCGACCGCGTCGCGGAACTCCTCGGCCCGCCGTCCGGCGATCTCCACGAGCCCCCGGAGGAGCTGTGCGGGACGGGCCGGGCTGACCGGCGAGCCGAGGACGTCGGCCACGTCCTCGCGGAACTCCATGGCGCCCTGCATCCGCTCGCGCTGGTCGCCGACGGCGCCGAGCTCCTGGGAGAGGACGAGCTGGTTCAGCGTGAGCACGAGCGTGACGCCGGTGATCGTCGCCGTGGTGAGCGCCTGGAACAGCGTGTCCACGGAGTCGCCCGAGCGGATGGACGACATCACGTGGGGTAGCCCGTAGCCGGCGGCGAGGAACCCGAGGAACACGAGCGCGACGAACGCGCCGGTGACGAGCCATCTATCGGCCTCGAGCATGAACCAGAGCTTCCACCTGGACTCGGGAACGCGCCCGCGGAGGGTGTCGCTGGGCGCGTCGTCGCCGTCGGACATACGTCGGTAGTCGTCGGCGACCGGCAAAAACGTCCGGCCGGCGACGGCGCGGGCGACCCGCTCCACGGGCGGCTCCCCGTCCCTACCGCGTCTCACCCCGGGAGGCGAGTCGCCCGGGTTAGGAGGACTCGTCCTCCTCGTTCCGTAGCTCCTCGAGTTCCGCCTCGACCTCCTCGTCGGCGGGTTCGACGTCGCCGTCGGCCGCGACCGACTCCCGGCCGTCCGCTTCGGCCTCCGGTTCCGCGTCGCCCTTGCCGAGTTCGGCCTTCAGCGTGTCCAGTTCGGCGTCGACCTCCCGGTCGGTGCGCCCCGACGAGAGCTCGCGGTCGATGGCGTCCTCGTCCGAGAGCGCGTCCTCGAACGCGCCGGTCTCCTCCAGTTCGTCCATCGCCTGCGAGCGGGCCTCCATCTCCTCGGTGCGCTCCTCGGCGCGCTCGATGGACCGGCTCACGTCGGCCATCTCGTCGCCGACGCCGGTCATCGCCTCCGAGACGCGCGAGGACGCCTCGGCGGCCTCGTAGCGCGCCTTCATCGTCTCCTTCTTCGTCCGGAACTCGTCGATGCGGTTCTGCAGTTCGTCCTTCTTCTCGACGAGCTGGTCCTGGGTGTTCTGGAGGTCGGCGATCTGGCCCTCGAGGTCCTCGATCTGGTTCATCTTGGACTTCTTCTTCTCGAGCGCGCGCCGCGCGAGGTCCTCGCGGTCCTGCTGGACCGCCTCGCGGGCCTGCTCGTTGTGCTTCTCGACGTTCTCCTCCAGGCGGCGCTTCTGGATCTCCAGGCGCTTCTTCTGGGTCGTCAGGTCCGCGATGCCCTGTTTCACCTGCTGGAGTTCGTCGCGCATCTGCTCGTAGCTGTAATCGAGCGTCTCGGTCGGGTCCTCCGCCCGGTTCAGGATCGCGTTGAACTTCGAGCGGATGACGTAGGACGCACGAGAGAGGATTCCCATGGTCGGCTTTGGCGAGTGCGCCGTATAAATCTCACCCGGGTTACGAATCGTCGCCACCGTTTTCGCGCGCCGAGTCCGAGTCGTGACCATGACCGACGGCGACGACGGGGCGGGTGGCGGCTCCGGGACGGGAGACGACTCCACGGCGGACGGCGACCCCGCGGCCGACGGCGACCCCGCGGCCGACGGCGGCACCGTCTCCGACGGCGAAACCGTGCTGGTTCCGGGCGGGCGCGACGTGCGGGCGACGCTCGACGTGGCCCCCGGGGCCGCAACTGCGGGACGCGAGCACGACGCCTGCGTGGTCGCCTGCCCGCCCCACCCCCAGCACCGGGGGAACCGGGGCGACGCGCGCCTCCGGGCCGTCGGCGACGCGCTGACCGACCGCGGGGTCGACTGTCTCCGGTTCGACTACGGCGACTGGGACGGGGGCCGGGGCGAACTCGTCGACGCGCGCAACGCGGTCGGCTGGGCGCGCGAGCGGTACGACGCGGTCGGGCTGTTCGGCTTCAGCTTCGGGGGCTGTATCGCGCTGAACGCCGCGGCCGGGACCGGCGCCGCCGCCGACGCGGCCCCCGGCGTCGCCGCCGTCAGCGTGCTCTCGCCGGCCCGGCGGCTCCCCGCGGACCTCGACTCGGTCGCGGCGCTGGACGACATCGACTGTCCGGTACAGGTCGTGTACGGCGCCCGCGACGACACGGTGGACTGGGAGCCGACCGTCGAGCGCGCCCGCGAACTCGGCCACGAGGTGGTCGAGTTCGCGGCGGACCACTTCTACGTCGGGCGGGCGGGGAGGGTCGGCGAGACGGTCGGCGGGTGGCTAGCCGAGCGGGTCTGACCGCCCGGACTCGCGGTAGCCGACCGCCAGCCAGACTGCGGCCGAGGCGAGGCCGGCCGCCACGACGAACCCCCAGAAGGCGGCCCACGCGGCCGACCCGAGGGATCCGCCCGGGAGGAGGACGGCCGCGCCGACGGCGGCCGCGACGACGAACGGCGCGAGGAACGGGAGGTCGCTCCACGCGCCCCCGGCGTCGCGGTACTCGACGGCGTACCTCCACACGTTGCCGGCCGTGAATCGGAACAGGACGACGGCGAGGAGGCTATAGAGGCCGGCCGTGAACGCCGCGCCGGCCGTCGGCGACTCGGCGCGCGCGAGCGACAGGCCGCCGGCGACGAGGAAGAGGGCGAGCAGGAGGGCGTGTCGGGGGCGAAACCGGCCGTGGAGGGACATGGGAGAGTCGACTCGGGGGCGGGGTAAATGCGTACCGGGGCCGCTCAGTTGTACTCCCGCCACCGATACCCGCACTCCTTGCACTTGAAGAAGCGCGTCGGCGGTTCGTCCGCGGCCCCGGTCTGTTTGATGGTGTACCACGCGACCCCGTGGCCGCACTTCTCGCAGGTCACGTCGTTCGAGGTCGGCTTCCCCTCGAAGTTCGCGCCCTCCTCCGTCTCGATCACGTCGTCCTCGCTCTGCTCCTCGGTCGAGACGAACCGGGAGGCGAGGTCCTCGTCGCGTTCCTCCGCGTGGCCACACGAGGTACAGACCATGACGCCGTCCTCGGAGACCATCATCGAACCGCACTCCTCACAGAACTGCATCGCACGACGGTAGCCGCCCCGGGCGGATAAATCAGGGGCCCTCGAAGCCCGGCGGGCCGTCCCCGGCGGCCATCGGGCAGCCCCGGACCCGGAACCGGTCGGCGTCGACCAGTTCCACGATGTCGGTTCCCTCGTGGCCGCAGGCCACCTCCGGCGGCGCCGAGAGGTACGGGCACCGCTGACAGTACTCGCGCTTGTTCACGACGTGTTCGGGGCGCTCGTCGGCGTCGTCGACGGGTTCCGCCCCGGCGTCCGACTCCGCCCCCTCTCCCGGTCCCGCCCCGCCGTCGGCCCCCGGGTCGCCGTCCGCGTCGGAGAGCGACTCCCAGAGCGCGTCGCGGTCGACCTCGGACACCTCGACCCGCTCGAACGGGTCGTCCTCAGTCCCCTTCCGCCGTCGGTTCCGGGTCTCCGCCGCGAGGCCGGCGAAGGGGGCGTCCGGACCTCCGCCGTCGGAGGGAGCGTCGGGGTCCACGCCGTCGATCGTGGGGGCCGCGTTCGGGCGGGGGTCGTCCGGGCCGGCGGTCGGGGGGGAACCGTCCCGGTCGGCGTCCTCGGCGTCCGTCCGATCGGAGCCGGTTCCGTCCGCGAAGGGGTTCCGGACCTCGGGGGCGTCCTCGTCCCCTGACTCGTCCTCAGCCATCCTCGAAGATGTCCTCCGGGCCGGGTTCCTCGGCCGTGTCGCCCTCCAGGGCGGGCCGGCGTCCGACCGTCAGCGTCGCCGAACCGAAGAAGCCCGCGGGGGGTTCGACCTCCTCGAACGTGCCGCCGCAGGTGGGACACTCGGGCGCCGACAGCAGGCCGAGCCGTACCGGCGAACTGCAGGCGCCACACGTCGCCGTCCCGACGCCGAGTCGGTTCGCCTCGTCCTTCAGCTCCGCCGCGGCGCGCGCGCGCGCCTCGCGCGCCTCCAGGTTCCCGAGCCTCGTCCGGACCGTCGCGAGCACCGAGGCGAGCGTGTCGGCCTTCACCTCCAGGTCCTCGGCGGCGTCGGTGAGGTACCCCAGCACCTCCTCGTAGTTGGCGAACCCCTCCTCGAACGTCGATTCGAGCGCGTCGAGGTCCGCCCTGAGGTCCTCCACGTCGTCCCCGAGGACCTCCGCCGTCTCGGCGGACCGGCGGAGGTCGGGATGGTCGTGGTCCGCGTCGGCCTTCCCGTCGGTCTCGCGTTTCACCTGGACGATGCGGCTCCGCACGTCGTCGATCATCGCCTCGAGGTGGTCCTCGACGGCGGCGACCCGGTCGTCCAGGTCCCCGACCGCTGCGTCGAAGCCGGCGAGGCTTCCGCCCGCCTCCTCGCTCCCGTCGCCGCCGACCGGCGGGAGTTCGCCCCCGTGCTCGCTGAGGAGGCGGTAGGCGGTCGTCGCCCTGGCGAGCACCTCCGCCTGCGTGCGGCCGGTCTCCGCCGCGCGGGAGCCCACCCACTCGCGGAGTTCGTCCGGCAACCCCTCTACCTGTTCCCCGGCCATCTACCGGACCCTCTTCGGTGGCACACTTAAGGATATGGTCGTGTCCGGACGCTGTCGCGTTCGCGGTCGGCGCGGCCGGGGACGGATGGGTCGACCGTCCCGCCGCGCGACGCCGGGGCGGTGTCGACGCGGGGTCACCTGATCTTCCGCACGTCGCTGATGTCCAGCCCGCCCTCGTGGATCTCCGTCTCGAAGCGGACGACGTTCTCCGCCTCGAGTTGGGAGAGCACGCCACGGAACTCCCGCACGACCATCGTCCGGGCGCGCTTGGAACCGCCTGTCTCCCAGTCGAACTGGAACGTGCCGTCGCTCGCGTCGACGAGCTGGCCGAGCTGCCGATCGTCGATCGTGTCGGTGTTCGCGAGCACGAGCAGCAGCCCGCCCCAGGAGTGGGCCGCCTTCCCCAGCCCGCGGACCAGCATCGCCACGTCCTCCCACGTCACCTCCCCGCCGCGGGCGCCGATGAGATCGGTCACCGAGTCGACGACGACGAGGTTACCGGGCGCGTGCTCGGTGAGATACTCGCCGAGCGCCGTCAGCACGCCGTCGCGGCTCGCCCCCTTCCCGAGGTCCCGCAACGAGGTCGCCTCGCCCGCGTACCACTCGCGGGGGATCGAGGAGAGCTGGAAGTACTCCGGGGAGAAGTCCGCGAACCGCATCGGCCCCACGACGGCGTCGACGACGTCGTCGGCCATCGTGTAGCCGAGTTCGCGCTCGACGTACTCCTCGCCGGCCGTGAAGGAGATGTAGTGGGTCTCCTCCGGGAGGACGGCCTCGTCGTCGAGGTCGCCGTAGTAGAGGTCGAACAGCTCCGGGTCCGCCTCCGCGAGCGTGTTCATCGCCGCGCAGGTGTAGACGAACTCGCGGGCGCCGGCGCCGGATTCGCCGGCGACGAGCACGGCGTTCCCCGCCGGGGCCCCGCCGCCGAGCACGGAGTCCAGTTGCGCCACGCCGAACGGTAGGCGAGCCATACCCGGCATGTCGGGGGCGGGCGCTTAGTCGTTGTGCTGCGACCCGTCGGTTCGGCGCTCGGGACCTCGTCCGAAACCGGTTCCTCCGACAGGTACCCGCCGAAGGCGGACGGGACGTCCGTGAAAGCCCCCGCAGTTCTCGACCTGTGGGCCGACGTGGCGGTCGCGAGGCAGTTCCCGAAAGCCCCCGCGGCGCTTGACTCGGTGCGGCCGCCGCGTTCCTCGACTCGCTTCGTTCGTCCGCGGTGCTCGGCGGTCCGCGCCTTCGTCCAGCGCCGTGGCCCCTTTCAGTCCCGCCCGTGGCCGGCTTGGAGAGTCGCTGTCCACGGCTGGTTAGACATCGTCACCCGTGGCCGATCAGAAGTCGTCGCGTGCAGTCGGTCGGACGGCGTCGATCGCGGTGGTCCGGCGGCCGTCGCCGGTCGGGAACTCAGAAGCCGGCGCCCGTCGAAACCTCGGCGCCCTCGTTCCGCGCGCGGACGACCGAGGCGTCGCCCTCCACGCCGGCCGCGTCCAGGGCGCGTTCGCCGGCGTCGAGGGCCGCGTCGGCGTGGTCGACGTCGGTGACGCCGTAGACCGTCGGGCCCCAGGAGGACTGCCCGGCGCCGAACACCGCGGGTGAGCCGTCGAGGGCGGCGACGAGTTCGCCCACCGGCGGGCGGTAGACGCCCCCCTGCTCGTCGGCGAACCAGGCGCCGTTGAGCCGACCGACCTCGGCGACGGCGTCGCCGAACCGCTCGACCGACTCCTCGGCGATCGCGGGGAGCAGGCGCCGCTGGACGACGCCCGCGACGCGGTCGGCCACCCCGGGGTCGGCGTCCTCGACGACCGCCCGCATCGAGTCGTCCTCCGCGCCGTCCGCCCGCCCCGGTTCGGCGTCCGGGACCACGAGCAGGAACCGCCAGTCGTCGGGGACGTCGTGGTGGGCCGCGACGGGCGGGACCGTCCAGTCCCCGTCGGCCGGCCGGTCGGTGGTGAACCGCGCGGTCGGGTGGCCCGCGTCGAGGACGAAGCCGCCGTCCTCGAACGCGGCGACGCCGACCCCGGAGCGCCCGCCGCGTCCCAGCGCCGGCGCCCGCTCGCGGACGCGCGGGTCGCGGTCGTACGCTCGGGCGACGCCGGCCAGCACCGCGAGCGAGAGCTGCGTCCCGCTCCCGAGCCCCATGTGTCGCGGGAGCGTCCGCTCCACCTCGATCCTGGCGCCCGGAACGTCGAGGAGCGAACTGACCCGCTCGGCGTACCGCCGGGCGATCGCGTGGTCGCAGACGACGTCGGCGGCGGGAGCGGCGGTCAGGCGGACGTGGGGGCCGTCGACGCCGACGCCGGCCGCGCCGTAGAGCCGCCCGTGCGCGAGGCTGAGGTTGCCGAATCCGAAGTGGAGGCGCGCGCCGGTCTCCACCCGGACGGCGTCGGGGCTGCCGGGGAGCCCCTCGGCGCCCGCGCGGTCGGCGACGTCGTCGGCGTCGGCGGTCACGGGTCGGAGGTCGTCCCCCCTCGTGCCTGTCGGTTTCGACACCGGCGGATTCGGACGCTACCGGGTCCCCGCGCGTGGGGCCCGCGCTGCCGACTGCAAAGCACTTTGGGCGTTGACACCCTCGTGGTAACCAGATGGTATACGATGCGATCGTGTTCGACAACGACGGCGTGCTCGTCGGGCGGACGAGCTACGACGTCCTCCACGGGGCCGCGTGGGACGCCTTCGACGCGCTCTCGGTAGCGGACCCGGACCCCGAACACGTCGAGTCGATGGTGATCGGCGTCACCCCGAAGCAGGTCGAGTCGGTCTGTGCGACCTACGACCTCACGCCGGGGGAGTTCTGGGCGATCCGCGATCGGACCGCGTTCGAGGCCCAGCGCCGGGAGGTCCGCGCCGGTCGGAAGGACCTGTACGAGGACGTCGAGGCGCTCCGCGACATCGCCGCGCCGCTCGGCATCGTCTCCTCGAACCAGCAGGAGACGGTCGACTTCCTGCTCGACCACTTCGGCGTCGCCGACCTCTTCGGGACCGCCTACGGCCGGGAGCCGACCGTCGAGAGCCTGACTCACAAGAAGCCGAACAGCCACTACCTCGAGCGCGCGCTCGCGGACCTGGACGCCGAGACGGCGCTGTTCGTCGGCGACAACGAGACCGACGTCGAGGCGGCCCACAACGCCGGCGTCGACTCGGCGTTCATCCGTCGGCCGCACCGCGAGGACCACGACCTGTCCGTCTCGCCCACCTACGACGTGCGTGACCTCCACGACGTCGTCGCGCTCTGCCGGTGACCGACGGCGGCCGGCCGGAGCCGGTTCCGTGCCGGACCCACACCGCCCGTTCCGGCGTTCGATCCGACGACCGACCGCGGGCTTTTTCGACCGTCCACCCATAGCGAAAGCCATGTCGACACTGCGCGAGGCGCTCCGGGACCTCCCCGCGGCGGTGTTCGCCGACCTGCTCGAGGGCGAGGAGCGCTACCTCCTCGTCGTCGACCTCCCCGGGGCGACCGCCGAGACGACCGAAGTGACCGTCGAAGGCGGGCGCCTCCGTGTCGAGGCCCGCCGCGAGAAGGACGCCCCCCAGGGGTTCGAGTACCTGCGCGAGGACCGCGAACTGTTCCTCGACGCCGACCTCCCGCTCCCGCCGGACGCGACCGACGAGGGCGCCGAGGCGTCGATGGACCGCGGCGTCCTCGAGGTCAGCCTCCCCAAGCGGGCGGCCGCGGTCGACCGAACCATCCCCGTCACGGACGCGTAGGGCGGGGTGGTGACGCTGGTCTCCCCCCGCGCGTACCGGCGCTTCCCGCTCGTCGTCTATCGCTTCCTCCCGCTCATCGTCGCTTACGCACGCGACCGCCGGCGCTTCCTCCTGTTCGGCGGGTCGCGGGACGTCACGCCCGGGACGCGCCGCGAACGGGCCGAGGTGCTGCTCGACACGCTGCTCACCCTCGGGCCGACGTTCATCAAGCTCGGCCAGATCCTCTCGACCCGGCCGGACGTGCTCCCGCCCGAGTACATCGACGTGCTCTCGACGCTCCAAGACGAGGTCCCCCCGGCTCCCTGGCCCGAGTCGAGGGCGGTGCTGGAGGCCGAACTCGGCCCCGTCGAGGGAACCTTCGACGAGTTCGACACCGACCCCATCTCCGGGGCCAGCCTCGGACAGGTGTACGTCGCGACCTACGAGGGCCAGCGCGTCGCCGTGAAGGTCCGCCGGCCGGGCGTCGAGACGCTGGTGAACGCGGACCTGCGGATCATCAAGTGGTCGCTCCCGCTGCTCTCCCGGTTCGTCGGCGAGGGACAGGCGTTCTCGCTGGAGAACCTCGCCGAGGAGTTCGACCGGACCATCAACCAGGAGATGGACTACGAGCGCGAGCGGGCGATGCTCGAGACCATCCGCGGCAACTTCGAGGGCGAGGATCGGATCGTCATCCCCCGCACGATCCCCGCCGCCTCCGGCCCCACCGTGCTGACGATGGAGTACCGGCCGGGCACGAAGATCAGCGACGTGGCCGCGCTCGAGTCGAAGGGCATCGACCGGACCGCCCTCGCGCGGACCGTCCAGGAGGCGTACCTCCGGATGATCATCGACGACGGCACCTTCCACGCCGACCCCCACCCCGGGAACCTCTCGGTGACCGACGACGGCAGGGTCATCTTCTACGACTTCGGCATGTCGGGTCACGTCGACCCGTACGTCCAGGACCGCATCGTCGACTTCTACGTCGCCATCGCGAACCGGGACATCGACGGCATCCTCGACGCGCTGGTGGCGATGGGGACGCTCTCACCCGACGCCGACCGCGCGGTGATGGCGGAGGTGATGGAACTGGCCATCGCCGACGTGCGCGGGGAGGACATCGAGCAGTACCGCGTCCAGCAGGTGATAGAGCAGGTGGAGTCGACCATCTACGACTTCCCGCTTCGACTCCCCCAGAACATGGCGCTCGTCCTCCGCGTGGCGACGGTCGTCGAGGGGGTCTGCGTCACGCTCGACCCGGACTTCGACTTCATCGAGGTCGCCACCGACTACCTCCGGGAGGAGGGCTACCTGGAGGAGACCGCCGAGCGGTTCGTCCGCGACGCGGCCGACCAGGTCCACGAAACGGCACGGGCCGCCCTGACGGTCCCGCCCAAACTCGACTCGGCGCTCGATAGCCTCCGCCGCGAGGATCTGACGGTGAACGTCACGCTGACCGACGACAGCCGCATCATCGACCGACTGGCGAAGCGGCTCGCCTACTCGATCCTCACCGCGGTCGGCCTGCTGTCGGCCGCGATCGTCTACTCCTTCGGCGACACCCGCGTCCAGACGTACCTGGCGATCGCCATCGTCGGGCTCACGCTCCCCATGGCGTTCTTCCTCCACCGGTCGTTCCGAACGAAGCGGCGTGGCATCCAGGCGAGCCCGCAGTTCACCCGGCAGAGCATGCGGCGCCGGCAGCGGGAGCGCGGCGAGACGGCGGCGGCCGGCGCCTCCGGGGCGGGTTCGGGGACGGTCGGGTCCGCCACCGGGACGTCAGGCGTGGAGGGGTCCACGGGGACGTCCGGGGTCGGCGACTCCACGGGGTCGCCGGGGGCGGCCGACTCCCCCGACCACGGCGACGTCGACGGGGAGGGGCCCTAGCCGAGCTCGTCCAGGATCAGGTCGGCGACCCGGACCGGCTGTTCGTGCTGGACCCAGTGGGTCGCCTCGTCGACGTGCGAAAAGCGGCCGTCGACGCAGTAGCTCAGGCTGTCGTGTGCCATCAGGCGCCGCAGGAACCGGTCGCCGGCCCCCCACACGATCCGCGTGGGTACCGTGACCTCCGGGTCCGACGGTCGGGGCCGTTCCCGGGCCGCCGCCCGGTACCAGTTCAGCATCGCGGTGAACGCGCCCGGTCGCGACCAGGCCGCCCGGTACCGGTCGAAGTCGGCCGCCGAGAACGTCCCGGGCATCGACGACTCCCGCATCAGCCACGTCGGCAGGCGCCAGTTCAGCGCCCTGCTCGCGCGTTCCGGGAGGACGGGAAGCTGGAAGAACGCGGCGTACGAGGAGCGGAGCAGCTGTTCGGGGTCGCTCCGGAGGGTCTCGCGGAAGACGGTCGGGTGCGGAGCGTTCGCGGCGACGAACGTCGAGAGCCGCTCCGGGTGCCGCAGCGCGACCCACCAGCCGACGACGCCGCCCCAGTCGTGACCGACCAGCGCCGCGGTCTCCCGGCCGTGGGCGTCGATGAAGCCGAGCACGTCGGCCGTCAGGTGCTCGATGCGGTAGTCGCGAACGGCCTCCGGCTTCTCGCTGCGGTTGTAGCCGCGCTGGTCGGGGACGACCACGCGGTAGCCGGCCTCCGCGAGCGGTCGGATCTGGTGGCGCCAGCCGTACCAGAACTCCGGGAAGCCGTGGAGGAGAAGCACCAGATCGCCGTCCGCCGGGCCGGCCTCGACGACGTGGAACCGCCGGCCGTTCGCCTCGACGTAGCGCGCCTCGCCGGGCACCTCCGGGGGGAGGTCGTCGGTCGCGTCGACCGCGACGCCGGCACCGTCCGGGTCCGAAGGGTCCACACCGGCCTCGTCGCTCGCGGGGGACATGCGACCCACTACCGCCGCCCGCGGCGAAAACGTACCGGCCGATTCACCCCGGAAGACGGCGGCTCGCCGGGCGCGACCGGGGCGGGGCCGACGGGAGCGTTCCCCGGCTCAGCCGTCCCGCCCCCGCACCGCGCTCCACACCGCGGTCGCGCCGAGCAGCGCGGCGGGGAGCATCGGGAGGACGAGCATCGCCGCGAGGAAGCCGAAGCCGAGTTCGCCGGGCGTCGCCGGTCGGAGGTAGATGACTCCCGGGATCACGAGGAACGCGAGGACGACGACCCCGACGAGCACCCAGCCCGCGCGGCCGAGGCCCTCTCCCGTGTCGTCCGCCGGAGGCCGGCCGCGTGCGTCCGTCCGCTCGTCCCACTGGCCCTCCGGGCGGTGGACGTACCCCTCGTCGACGCCGTTCGCATCGCTGCCGCCCGCGCCGTCCACTCCGGCGGTTCCGGATTCAGAGCTCACTGTCGGGTCTCACCACCACCTTCCCAAAGCCCTCACGGTTCTCCAGCATCTCGTGGGCCCGCGCGGCCTCGGACATCGGGAGCACGTCGCGAACCCGCGGCTCGAACGTCCCGTCCCAGACGAGTTCGAGCACGTCGTCCACCTCGCCGGGCGTCGCCATCGTCGAACCGATGACCGAGAGCTGGTTCCAGAAGATGCGGTTGATGTCCGTCTCGGGGGTGCCGCCGGTGGTCGCCCCGCAGGTGACGACGCGGCCGCCCTTCGCGAGCGATCTCAGCGAGTCGTGCCACGTCGCCGCCCCGACGTGGTCGACGACCATGTCGACGCCGCGCCGGCCGGTGTGCTCGCGGATCTCGTCGGCGAAGTCCTCGTCCTCGTAGTCGACGACGTGGTCGGCGCCGCACTCCTCCGCGTAGCGGAGTTTCTCCTCGCTGGATGCGGTGGCGTACACCTCCGCACCCGCGAAGTCGGCGATCTGGACCGCCGCGTGGCCCACGCCGCCGGACGCGCCGAGCACGAGCACCTTCTCGCCCGGCGAGAGGTCGCCCCGCGAGAGCAGCATCCGCCAGGCCGTCTGGAAGACGAGCGAGGCCGACCCGGCCGTCTCCCAGTCGACGTGGTCGGGCACCGGAACGAGGTTGTCCTCGGGCACCGCGGCGAGCTCGGAGTGGACGCCGCGCTGGTGCTCGCCGATGATGCTGTAGCGGACGCACATCGACTCCTCGCCGTCCCGGCAGAACTCGCAGACGCCACAGGAGACGCCCGCGCTGACGGCGACGTGGTCGCCCTCCTCGAAGCGGGTGACGCCCGCGCCGACCTCCCGCACGACGCCCGCCCCGTCGCTGCCGGGGACGTGTGGCATCTCCAGGTCGACGCCCGGCAGCCCCCGCCGGGTCCAGACGTCCAGGTGGTTCAGCGCGCCGGCCTTCACGTCCACGAGCGCCTCGTCGCGACCGGGTTCCGGGTCGGGGAACTCGTCGTACTCGATGACGTCGCGGTCGCCGTGCCGGGCGAACTGGACTGCCTTCATGGCTCGGACTGGCACGGCCGGGAACAAAACCCTACCCCCCGCGCCGGGATGGTCGGTCGGCGGGGGACGACGTCGGCGCGAAGGCGCGGGGGGACGGGCACCCGTGTCGATCGGTCGGTGGAGGGCCGTCGTCGCGGGCCTGCGGAGGAACGCTCTCCCGCGGCAGTCATCACTTCACCGACCGGGAAGCGTCCCGCCGCGCGGGAACCCGCCCGTCGCGGCGGGGACGGAACGGAACACAAATGACCGTGGCCCGAAACGGACCTCCCGAATGTCGTCCCCCGACGCGGCCGAGGTCGCCCCGGTGCTCGCCAGGCGGCGCGAGTGCCTCCGGGCGCTGACGGACGGACCGGTCCGCAAACGCGACCTCGTCGACTCGCTGGACATGCCGCGCACCACGCTCGACCGCGCGGTGCGGGAGTTGACGGAGGCCGGCCTGGTAGAGCGCGTTTCCGGCGCGGTACGCGCGACCGGGTTCGGCCGCGAGGCGCTCGCGGCGGCCGACGAGTACAGGGACACGCTCGACGGGCTGGCGGACGCGTCGCCCCTCCTCGACGCGCTTCCCGCCGCCACCCCGCTGGGCGCCGCGTTCCTCCGCGGCGCGAGGGTCAGCGTCGCGACCCCGCCTGCGCCCGACCGGGTCGTCGACGACCTGTTCGACTCCGTGGCCGACGCGGACTCCGTTCGCGGCGTCGCGCCGGCCGCGCTCGCCGGCCACATGGCGTCGTTCCGCGAACACGCGAGTTCGGACGGGGCGGTGCCCGAACTGCACGTGACGCCCGCCGTCCTCCGGCAGGTCGTGGAGGTCCGCGGCGGGGCGGCCGTCGAATCGCTCCGGCGCGGCGAACTCGACCTCCTGAGCGGCCCCGTCCCGTTCGACTTCGGGCTCTGGCTCGCGGACGACGCGGAGGCCGGCGTCGTCGTCTACACCGACACCGGGATCCGGGGCGTCGCGGTGAACGACGCCGGGGAGGCGCTCGCGTGGGCCCGCGAGCAGTACGAACGCGTCGCCGAGCGTGGCGAGGCAGTCGCCCCCGAGCACGTCGCCGACATGCTCGACGAGGATCGGCACGGCGCTTCCCCGGAGTGATCGACCGACGCGTCGCTTTTTGTGCGCCCCTCACCAACGGCGAGCCATGAGCGACCACGGGGGCCACGGCCACCACGACGGCCACGATGACGACGACCACGGCCACGACCACCACGATCACGGCCACGACCACCACCACGGCCACGACCTCGAAACCGTGGGCTACGCGGTCGTGACCGTCTCCTCCTCGCGGTCGATCGAGGACGACCCCGCCGGCGACGCGATCGTCGCTGCCGTCGAGGACGCCGGCGACGAACTCGTCACGCGCGAACTCGTCCGGGACGACTACGACGGGGTGCAGGGGGCGATCAACAACCTCGTCGACCGCGACGACGTGGACTGCGTCGTCACCACGGGCGGGACGGGCGTGACGCCCGACGACGTCACCGTCGAGGCGGTCGACCCGCTGTTCGACAAGCGGCTCCCGGGCTTCGGCGAACTGTTCCGGGCCATGTCCCGGGAGGAGATCGGCACGATGGTCGTCGCGACCCGCGCGACGGCCGGCGTCGCGGACGGCGTCCCGGTGTTCTGTCTCCCCGGCAGCGAGAACGCCGCCCTGCTGGGGGCCGAGGGGATCATCGCGCCGGAGGCTCCCCACCTCGCGGGGCTGGCGAGCCGGGACGAAGACTGACCGGGCGACCCTCGACCCCGTCAGGACCCCCCACGCTCCCGGAAACATGGACAGCTTCATTTGTCCGTCCGGCACAGTCGTGATATGTTGATCACCGTCTCCGGCCCGCCCGGCAGCGGGAAGAGCACCACCGCCGCGTCGCTCGCTGAAGCCTTCGGGCTCGACCACGTCTCCGGCGGCGACATCTTCCGCGAACTCGCGGCAGAGAACGGCATGACGCCCGTCGAGTTCAACGAGCTCGCCGAGGAGGACGAGGCGATCGACCGCGACCTGGACCGCCGGCTCCGCGAGGTCGCCCTCGAGCGCGACGACGTGCTGCTCGAGTCCAGGCTCGCGGGCTGGCTCGCGGCCGAACACGCCGACCTCCGCATCTGGCTCGACGCGCCGCTCTCGGTCCGCTGTGAACGCATCGCCGACCGCGAGGGCAAGCCGCTCGACCAGGTTCGCGAGGAGACCGAGCGCCGGGAGCGGAGCGAGGCGAAGCGGTACGAGGAGTACTACAACGTCCGCATCGACGACCTGACCATCTACGACATCTCCTACAACACCGCGCGCTGGTCCGCGGAGGGCGTGCTGGGGATGTTGACGACGGCCGTCGACTCCTACGACCCGAACACCGACGAGGGGAAGACGCCGGTCGTCGGCGTCGAGTACGACTTCTGACCGCACATGCGCCCCGCCCCCGAGAACCGGACCGTCGACGAACTCCTCGAGTTCGGCGTCGTGAACCTCGACAAACCCGCCGGCCCCTCCGCCCACCAGGTGAGCGCCTGGGTCCGGGACGTGGCCGGCGTCGAGCGCGCCGCGCACGCGGGGACGCTGGACCCGAAGGTGACGGGCTGTCTGCCGGTCCTGCTCGGGGACGCGACCAGGCTCGCGCGGGCGTTCCTCGAGGGAACCAAGGAGTACGTCGCGGTGCTCGAACTCCACGGTCGCGCCCCGGCCGACCTCGAGGCCGTCCTCGCCGAGTTCGAGGGGGAACTGTACCAGAAACCGCCGCGCAAGTCCGCGGTCGCCCGTCGGCTCCGCACCCGCGAGGTGTACGACCTCGACGTGCTCGACCGGACCGACCGGAAGGTGCTCCTCCGGATCCGCTGCGAGTCGGGGACCTACGTCCGGAAGCTGTGTCACGACGTCGGGCTGGCGCTCGGGACCGGCGGGCACATGGGCCACCTCCGCCGGACCGCGACGGACCCGTTCGACGACCGCGACCTCCACACCCTGCAGGACCTCGTGGACGGGCTGGCGTACGAACGTGAGGACGGCGACGAGCGCCTGCTCCGCGAGGTCCTCGCGCCAGCGGAACGGGCGCTCACCCACCTCCCGCGGATCACCGTCGCCGACAGCGCCGCCGCCGAGATCGCCAACGGCGCCCCGGTGTACGCCCCCGGCGTCGTCGGCGTGAGCGGGCCGGAGGACGCCCCGGACGCCGAACCCGACGAGGGCGACCTGCTGGTCTGCTACACGGCGGACGGATCGGCCGTCTGTCTCGGCGCGCTCGTCGGCGACCCGGACGCCGAGGCCGGCGAGGTCGTCTCGCTCGAACGGGTGCTCGTCTAACGAACCTCTTTTGCGGGGTCCTCCTCGCTCGGGCAGCCCCCTACCGCCCTCGTTCGTCGAACTCCCGCCAAAACCGTTCACGCCCAAACGTCGCTCGCTCGGTCGCTCCGCTCCTTCGCTCGCGGTACGACTGTTGCAGGTACCGGGCCCGCGCACTCGTCCCACGAAACAGTACGGACTGCCGCCGAACGGGACTTTTTCCCCGCCGCTCGCGAGTCGCGGGTATGACCGATACCATCGAGGTCGGCACCGCGAGCGCGGCGCCCGGCGAGGTCGCGGACGGGTGGCTCCCCGTGGCGGGCCTCCCGACCGGCGGCGAGGAACGGCTCCCGGTCACGGTCGTGAACGGCGCCGAGGCGGGGCCGACGCTGTGGGTCACGGGCGGCGTCCACGGCGACGAGGCCACCGGCGTCGCGGTCGCACAGGACGTCGCGCGGACCGCCCGGGACCTCGCGGGCGACCTGGCCGGCGCCGTGGTCGTCGTCCCGGTCGCCAGTCCGGCGGGCCTGCGGCGCAACGAGCGCACCACCTACTACGGCGACGACGACCCGAACCGCTACTTCCCGGACGTCGAGCGGGAGTCGGCACGCCCGCCCGAGACGCAGGAGCGCGTCGACACGCGCCTGTTCGAGGCGCTCGCCGACTCGGCGGACCTGCTCGTCGACCTCCACACCGCAGGCGTCGGCTCCGTGCCGTTCGCCATCCGCGACCGGGTGCTGTACGGCGAGGGGCGGACCGAACCCGGGGCCGAGGACCTCGCCGCCGACCTCGACAGGCTGGTCGAGGCGTTCGGCCTGCCCGTGCTCACCGAGTACCCCGCCGAGGAGTACCTGGAGGAGTCGCTCCAGCGCTCGACGGCCGGCGCGGCGCTCAACACCGCCGGGATCCCGGCGTTCACCGCCGAACTCGGCGGCCACGGCGTCGTCGAGGAGGACGCCCGGGCGGCCGGCGTCGCGGGGACGCTCGCCGTCGCCGCGGAGTTCGGCCTGCTGGATTCGGTCCCGGCGGACGTCGGGGAACCGGGGGCGGGCGTGCCGGGCGCCCCGGTCGAGTTCCCCGTCCGGCGCTTCGTCGGCCCGCACGCCGAGTCCGCGGGGCTGGTGCGCCACCGCGTCGAGGCCGGTGACGCGGTCGAATCGGGCGAGGTCGTCGCGGACGTGGTGTCGCCCCACGGCGAGGTGCTGGAACGGGTGGAGTCCGAGCACGACGGCTACGTCGTCGGGCGGCGCGAGGGGCTGGCCGTCTACGAGGGCCAGGCGGTGGCGAGCATGGCGGTCCGGGACGACGGCGACCTGGTGGTCCCGCGCGAGGACGACGGGGAGTGAGTCGGCGACCCGGAGCGGAACGGGGGCGGAAGGCTCGGAGTCGGCCGACGGCGGGTCGGCCGAAACGAAGCGCTTAACCCCCGCGCTCGGTTTTGGACGGATGCGGGACCGTAGGGTAGTGGTATCCTCTGCCGATGGGGTCGGTAGGACCTGAGTTCGAATCTCGGCGGTCCCACTCCACTTCTGACCGGAATCGTCCGTATAGGTGTAACCGTCGCCCGACGGTGCGGAGGTCGGGGCATGAACACCCCTCTCGCGTTAGAGGGGTCGAATAGTACCTGCCGGCACTGTAGCTCCCACGTCTCCGAGGGCTTCAGGCGCGTCTTCGCAGCCGCCAGGGGCGTGCGCACCGCCGCCCGAACTGGGTCAGGAGCGAGCGGTTCGTCCCCGTCATCGCCGTCCGCACTGACGATCCGGAACTCCGACGCCTCGTGCTCCGAGTGGGACTCTCGAGTATCGGTCGGACCGGTCGCGTCCGTTCCGAGCGGGTCGCGGTGTACCCGCCACGGGGTCCCGACCGGAACCGTCCCTCGGAGGGGACGGAACGGGACGGTAACGACCGTTCGACCCCCGTCGGACGCCAATTTTCAGCGTTACATACGGTGTAACAGCTGGTTAGTAGGTTCTGATGATGGGCGACGGGACCCCCTCGACGGGCGGTCACAGCGGACCGGACCCCGATGAACAAGTCCACGTTACCGGTTCTCGGTACTTTCTAACTAACTTCGTCGGCGACTTTCACCGACGTGATGCTCGCTACAACGTTACAGGGTCAGGTCGTTCAGGTGTCCGTGCCGGAGTTCCTCCAGGAGACGGTCGCGGGGATCGTCGCGTTCCTGCCGCGGCTGGTCGGGGCGCTCGCGATCCTCCTGATCGGCTGGGTCCTCGGCGTCGCCGTCGGCAAGGCGGTCCGGACGCTGGCCGATCGCGTCGAGATCGACCGCATGGTGCTCGAAACGCCGCTCGGACGGATGATGGGCGGGAGCGAGGACGCCGTCTCGAACGCGTTCGGGACGATCGGGAAGTGGTTCGTCTACGCCGTCTCGATCCTGGCGGCCGCGAACGTGCTGGCGATCCCGCTGCTCTCACAGTGGATCGGGACGGCCGTCTCGTACCTCCCGGCGTTCATCGCCGGCCTGCTGGTGATCACCATCGGGTTCGTCGTCGCGGACTTCATCGGCGACGCCATCACGCGGACCCGTGCGGCGACCCAGACGGCGTACACGTCGTGGTTCGCGTCGGGAACCCGGATGTTCCTGTACTTCACTGCCATCGTCATCGGTCTGGACACGATGGGGATCGACGTCGGCATCCTCTACACGTTCGCCAACGCGGCCGCGTGGGGGCTCGCGGCCGCCATCGCGCTCGGGGCCGGCCTCGCGTTCGGCTGGGGCGGACACAACTACGTCCAGGAGAACATCGACGACTGGGCGGGGCGGGCGTCCTCGGCGTCGCCCGGGCCCCGGGGCCCGGCCCACGCCGACGGCGGCGAGGGAGAAACCACCGACGACTGACCCCTCGATGGTCGGGACTGGCTCTTCGTACGCCCGTTCCCCGGGGAAACTCCGGGTGGGTCGCACGGGTCCAGATGACGACGTCCTGCGTGGACGACGGCTACCCACGGTAGCGCACCGGCGCCCGGCGCGACGAACGGGAACCACCGGCGGGTGCCACGGTGGATCGGAACTACCCACGATTGCCACGGTGGACTAGAGCCGCCCGCAACTGACTGCGACCGTGGAGCGGACCGACCGTCGCCGGTTCCGCCGGACGTCGCCCCGCCCGTGTGCCGTCACGCTCCCGGGCGAACGTCCACCGCCCCGGGATCACCCGCCGGCCCACCCGTCCCCGAACCGACCGGTGAGCACCTCCGCGTTCTGGATCAACACCGTCCCGAGGATGCTCATCACGAGCACGTAGCCGACCGTGAACGCCGGGATCACCGACTGGAGCGTCCCGGTCCCGGAGCCGGCGGCCAGCGCGGCGATGATCAGCGAGAACTCGCCCCGGGGGACCATCCCGACCCCGACCCGGAGCGACCGCGTCGCGTCCAGCCCGTACAAGCGGCCCGAGAGGGTCCCGCTCACCAGCTTTCCGGCCGTCGTCACCACGAGCGCCGCGACCAGCAACCACGCCACGTTCGCCAGCAGCGTGACGTCGGTCGTCAGCCCGATGGCGAAGAAGAACACCGCGGCGAAGAAGTCCCGTGCCGGGGCGACCACGTTCTCGATCCGTTCGGTGTGGTCGGTGGAGCTGAACGCGGTGCCGACGAAGAACGCCGCGACCGCCTCGCTCAGCCCAGCGGTCAGCGCCGCACCCGCGACGAGCGTCGTGGCGCCGAGCACCCGGAGCAGGAACAGTTCGTCCGAGTCGACGCTGAACAGTCGTTCGATGGCCCCGGAGCCGTACCAGGCGACGAGCGCGAGCGCGCCGAGGAAGCCGAACGCGGCCCCGACCGAGGCGGCCGCCTCGGTCACCGACCCGCCGCCGAACGCGACCGCCGACAGCAGCGCCAGGTAGACCGCGATGAGGATGTCCTCGAACACGAGCGTCCCGAGGATGGGGCCGCTCTCGGGGTTGGCGACCCAGCCGTTGTCGATGAGCGACTTCGTGATGACCGCGCTCGAGGAGATGTAGACGATGCCGGCGAGGAACAGCGTCTCGACGACCGAGAAGCCGAACGCGAACCCGAGGACCAGCCCGAGCCCGAAGTTCACCGCGAAGTCGACGCTCCCGATCTTGGCGATGCGGATCCGGTCGGCCAGCAACTGGCCGACGCTGAACTCCAGTCCGAGGAAGAAGAGGAGGAAGACGATGCCGAGCTCCGCAACGGCGTCGATGAACTCGCCGTGATCGACGAGCGTCAGCGAAACGCCCGCGACCGAGGAGGGCTCGTTCGGGCCGACGAGGATCCCGACGAGGATGTACGCGGGGATGACCGAGAGGCCGACGCGGTAGGCGAGCGCGCCCGCCAGCGCGACGGCCGTGAGCGCGATGCCGATCTCGAGGAGGAGCTCCCCCGCCATCCGGGGTCAGGCGTCCTCCGCGGTCCCGCCCTCCCCCGGCCCGTCGCTCGCCTCGTCCCCCGTGTCCCCCTCCGTCGACCCGTCTCCCTCCCCGCCGTCCCCCGTGTTCGCGTTCTCGCGAAGCAGTTCCGCGAACGCCTGCTGTTCCTCGCGCGTCCCGAGCGAGACGAGCGTGTCGCCGGCCTCGATGGTGACGTCCGGCTTCGGGTTCGCGATCGTCTCCTCGCCGCGCTGGATCGCGACGACCGACACCCCGGTCCGGTTCCGGACGTTCGCCTCCTGGAGCGTCTCGCCGACGACCGGCGAGTCCTCGCCGATCTCGACCCACTCGATGATCGACTCCCCGAGCGGGACCTGGATGTCGTCCATCTCGACCGGCTGGAAGTACGCGCCCTCCAGGATCGAGCCGAGCTGTCGCGCCCGCTTCCCGGTGAGCCCGAACAGCTTCTCGCTGTCCTCGTTCGGGCCGGGGCGGAGGTACACCTCCCGCTTGCCGTCGTGGTGGATGAGCACGATCAGGCGTTCGTCCCCGTCGAGTTCCAGTTCGAACTTGTGGCCGACGCCGGGAACCTCGGCCTCGTAGATGGTCATGTCCCCCGAAACGGGCCCCGCGTAGTATAATCATCGGCCCGACCGGAACCTCCGGCCGGCGGCGTCCCGTGGGAGCCGGCGGAGGTGGTGAGGTGACGGGGCCCGGCAGGGACCGGCGGTCGACTTATCCTCCAAGCGTGCGAAATCCACGCATGGCAGTCGCCCGCCACGGGAGCGGACCGGCGGCGACGGTCCGCGCGTTCGCCTCCCAGGTCCACCCCGTGTTCATGCTCCCGCCGCTCGCGTCGTCGCTGTTCGGCGCCGCGCTCGCGGGCGCGTTCGACCCGCGCGTGGCGCTGGTCCACGCCGGGGCGATGTTCTTCGCCGTCTACACCGCCCACGTGAAGGACGGCTACGTCGACTTCTACGGCCGGGGCGAGGACGACGACCACCCGATGACCGAGCGGGGCTGTCGGCTCGGACTCGTCGGCGCCGGCGTCGGCTTCCTCGCCTGCCTCGCGTGGCTGTTCGCGGTCGCGGGCCCGCTCGCGGCGCTGGTCACGCTCCCCACCTGGTTCGTCGGCTTCCTGCACGCCCCGCAACTCGACACGAACCCCGTGACGACGACGCTCGGCTACCCGACCGGCATCTCGCTTTGCGTCCTCGGCGGCTACGTCGCCCAGACCGGCGCCGTGGCCCTCCGACCGCTCGCGCTCGCCGCCGTGTTCCTCGTCGTCCTCGCGGGCGTGAAGGTCGTCGACGACTCGCAGGACTACGACTACGACGCCTCCATCGACAAGCGCACCGTCGCGGTCTCGCTCGGTCGCCGGCGCGCACGGACGCTGGCGTACGCCCTGCTGGGCGCGGGGCTGTTCGCGGTCGTCCCGCTCGCCGTCGCGGGCGTCGTGCCGCCGAGCGCGCCGGCCGCGAGCCTCGTCTACGCCGTCGTGGTCGCGCTGGCGTACCCCGCCGACGCGGAGACGGCGACGATGCTGCTGATCCGCGGGGCGTACCTCTTCCTCGCCGGCCTGCTCGTCGCGACGTTCTTCACCCCGCTCGCCGGGTACGGACTCCCGGACGTCACCGTCCTGGGGCCGTACACGTACCTCGCCACGGAGGTCGTCTTCGGCGCCGTCGCGCTCGCGCTGCTCGCCCGGCAGGGCCGGGGGGCGCTGTGGCGTGCCGGGAGGACCGTCGCCGTGCTGTACCCCGTCGCGTACGTCTGGGACTGGTACACGCTCGAGGTGGGGGTGTTCTCCATTCCGATGCGGACGGGGGTCGAACTGGTAGGGATCCCGCTGGAGGAGCATGTCTTCATGGTGGTCGTGCCGGCGCTGGTGCTGGGGATCCACGAGACGGTGAACGGGGGAGCAGGCGGCGAGTCCCCTTCGGGCGCGGACTGAACCGGTCCGAAGGCCCCGGTTTCGGACCCCCGGATTACTTGTCACGTCCCCCTCGACGGGCACTCATGCCCGGCCCGACGTTCCTCTCCGGCGACCGGACCACCCTCCACCCGGCGACCGAGGACGACCTTCCCTTCCTCCTCGAGAACGAGAACGACGAGCGCGTCAGGCGAACCCGCAGCGGCGCCCTGCCGACCGCGGCCGGGGAGTTCCGTCCGCGACTCGGCGGGACGACCGGCCGGTCGGACGACACGCTCGTCCTGCTCGTCGTCGCGGACGGGGACCCCGTCGGCCTCGTGTACCTGATCCGCGAGCGGCCGAACGACGACACGTTCCGCCGCGCGGAGCTGGCCTACTGGATCGCGCCCGACGAGTGGGGGAACGGGTACGCGACCGACGCCTCGCGCGCCGTCCTGGCTCACGGCTTCGACGCGATCGGGCTCCACAAGGTCACCGCGACCGCGTTCGAGCACAACCCCGCGTCCCGGCGGGTGCTGGAGAAGGCGGGGTTCGAGGGGGAGGGCGTCCACCGCGCGGAGGCGTACGTCGACGGCGAGTGGCGGGACATCCACCGCTACGGCCTGCTGGCCGGGGAGTTCGACGGGTGAGGGGTCCGTCGACGACCGACCTCAGTCCCGCTTCGCCTTCGGATTCGTCACGGCTCCGTTAGCGGCGCTCCCGAAGTCCCGGGCGTACTTCGCCAGCACGCCGCCCGTGTACGCGGGTTCCCGGGGCTCCCACGCGCCCGCCCGCCGCTCCAGTTTCTCGTCGTCCACGTCCACCGACAGCTCCCGGTTCGGGATGTCGACGGTCACCGTGTCGCCGTCCTCCACGAGGCCGATGGGGCCGCCCTCGGCCGCCTCGGGTGCGACGTGGCCGACCATCGGCCCCCGGGTCGCCCCCGAGAAGCGGCCGTCGGTGAGCAGCGCCACGTCGTCCTCGTGGCCTGCGCCGACGACCGCGGCCGTGACGCCGAGCATCTCGCGCATCCCCGGTCCGCCGCGGGGCCCCTCGTTCCGGATGACGAGCACGTCGCCCGACTCGATGTCGCCCGACTGGACGTACGCCATCGCCTCCTCCTCGTCCTCGAACACGCGCGCGGGGCCCTCGTGGTGGAACGCGTCGTCGCCGGTGACCTTCAGCACCGCGCCGTCGGGCGCGAGGTTCCCCGTGAGGACCTTGATCGCGCCCTCCTCCTGGTACGGCTCGTCGACGGTGTAGAGGAAGTCCGCCTCGATGGAATCGTCTTCGGGGAGCGCGCCGCGCTCCTCGAGATGGGCGAGTTCCTCGGCGATCGTGCGGCCGGTGACGGTCATCGCGTCGCCGTGGAGGTAGCCGCCCGCGAGCAGGCGCCGCATCACGACCGGGACGCCGCCGACCTCGTGGAGGTCGAGCATGACGCGCGTGCCCCCGGGTTGGAGGTTGGCGATCTTGGGGGTCCGGCGGGAGATCTCGTCGAACTCCTCGATCGAGAGGTCGACGTCGGCCTCCGCCGCGAGCGCGAGCAGGTGGAGCACCGCGTTGGTCGACCCGCCCATCGCCACCTGCACTGCGATGGCGTTCTCGAACGACTCGCGGCTGACGACGTCCGAGGGGCGGCGATCCTGCTCGACGCACTCCAGCGCGAGTTCGCCCGCGCGGCGCGCGACGTCGAGCCGTTCCTCGGACTCGGCGGGCGGGGAGGCGGCCCCCAGCGGCGCGAGCCCGAGCGCCTCGGAGATGGAGGCCATCGTGTTCGCGGTGAACATCCCGCCACAGGAGCCCGCGCCGGGGCAGGCGTGCCGCTCCAGATCGTCGAGTTCCTCGGCGGACATCTCGCCCTCTGCGTAGGTGCCGACGCCCTCGAAGACGTTCTGGACGGTGACGTCCCGCCCCTCGTGCTCGCCGGGCATGATCGAACCGCCGTAGAGGAACACGGAGGGGAGGTCGGTCCGGACGGCCGCCATCATCATCCCGGGGAGGTTCTTGTCACAGCCCGCGACCGTCACCAGCGCGTCCACGCGCTCGCCGAACGAGACGAGTTCGACGGAGTCGGCGATGACCTCCCGCGAGATGAGGCTGGCCTTCATCCCCTCGGTTCCCATCGAGATGGCGTCCGAGATGGTGACGGTGCCGAACTCGACGGGCATCCCGCCGGCGTTCTCGATCCCCTCGCGGGCGGCCCCCGCGACGTCGTCGAGGTGGACGTTGCAGGGGGTGACGTCCGCGGCGGGGTTCGGGATGGCGACCATCGGCGAGGAGAGGTCGCGGTCGTCGTAGCCCATCGCGCGGAACATCGCGCGGTGGGGCGCGCGCTCGGCCCCGGCGGTGACCTCGTGGCTCGGGAGCTCCTCCGACTTGTCCCCGGCGAACCGCTCCTCGTCGTGTGCTCCGTCCGGTTCGCGGTCCGGGGCCTGCTGGTTGCTCATGGAGGCTGGTCGGTACGGACCCGCATAAACTGTCGCCCACGGACAGTTCTTGCTGTTCGTTCGATAGTGGGTTCAGGCAGCAGGATCCGGTGTGGTGTGAGCGCTTACTCCTGCCAGTCGGAGCGGTCGAGCGCCCGGCCCCTTTCAGTCCCGCTCCGTGGGACGGTCGGGCGAGCGTCGTGGTGGCTCCCCGGGCCTCCCCGGCGGGCGCACCGCGAGCGACCGGCGGGAGCGAGCCGCGCCCGCCGCATCCCCCGACCGTCAGCCGGCAACCGTAACGCCGGACTACCGACGGCGTGCCGGTCGGTAATCGAGCCAGCGACGCTCGGTCGGGAAGCCGGCGGGTGGGAATGGAAGGGGCCGCGGCTCTCGGCGAAGTTCTCGTGAGCGCAGCGAACGAGAATTCGGAAGAGGAGCGGAGCGAGTCTTCGTAAGCGCGGACCGGTAAGCACCACAGCGCGAGGGAGCGGAGCGACCGAGCGCGAGGAGCGCAGCCGGCCGCACCGAGTCGAGAGCCGCGGGGGCTTCCGCGGTCGTCACCACGGCAGTCGCGGTGCTGCCCGCTCCACTGGAAACGAACGAGACCGACTCGAACAAAAATCCGAAGCAGTCGGCGACCCGACTCAACCGGACCCTAACACTCGGACCAGCCGCAGGACTCGCACGTCTTGCAGCCCTCCGAGTAGTACAGCGTCATGCTGCCGCAGTCGGGACACTCGGGCGACTCGCCGTTCGCGATGAGTTCGTCCACCGCGTCGTCCGCGCCGCCGGCGGCCTCCGGTCCGGGTTCGTGGGGGGAGTCGGCCGCCTCCGCGCCGCCGTCCGGCTCCGGAAGCCCCGAGTCGGCCGCGTCGGAGCGTGCCGCCTCCTCGTCGATGTCGTCGAGGCGCTGCTGGTCCGGGTAGCCCTTGTCGACCTCGTCGTCGAGGTAGCGCCGGAGCGCGGTGCCGATGGCGTCCGGGATGGACTGGATCTGCTCGCCCTTGTCCCAGGCGACCTTCGGGCTCCGGGTGCCCTGCAATTCGTCGACGATCTCGCTCGGGTCGACGCCCGAGCGCAGGGCGGTGGAGATGACCTTCGCCAGCGACTCGGTGAAGGAGTTGGTGAACCCGCCCGAGTGGCCGATGTTGGCGAACAGCTCGAACGGCTCGCCCGTGCTCGGGTCCTCGTTGATGGTGACGTACACCTTCCCGTAGCCGGTCTGGATGAGCTGGGTGATGCCGCGCAGCGAGTCGGGCCGCGGGCGCTTCTCGGTGTAGTCGACCGTCGGCTGGTCGGCGGCCTCCAGCAGCCCCTCGACCTCGGCGTCCAGCGCGGCGCGCACGTCCTCGTTCCCCAGGAAGCCCTCGATGCCGCCGAACACCTCCGAGATCTGCTCGACGAGCGCCTCGGCGGCCTCGCTCTCGTCGGCGAACTCCGCGTTGTCCGCGCGGGTCGTGAGCACCTGCTTCGAGCGAGTGCCGTCGCGGTAGTAGGTGACGCCCTTGCCGCCGTGGTCGTAGATGTAGCGGAAGACGTCGTCGGCGTCCTCCACGGTGGAGTCGTTGGGCGCGTTCACCGTCTTCGAGATGGCCGAGTCGACGCCGGCCTGGCAGGCGACCTGGACGCCCGCGTGGTCCTTCGCGGTGAGATCGCCCGTGACGACGAACAGCTCGCCGATGGCGTCCGGAACGGCGTCCAGCCCGTCGACGCCGTCGAACTCGTTGTTCGCCATCTGCTCCTGGGCCTCCGTCTTCACGGCCTCGACGTCGACGTCGTTGGCCTCCAGCGTGCGGAGGAAGTAGTCGTCGAACTCCACGAGCATCTCGTCGCCCTGCACGTCGTCGGAGACGTTCTTGTAGTAGGCGACGTTGTAGATGGGCTCACAGCCGCCCGTGGTGTTGCCGACCATCGAGGTCGTCCCGGTCGGGGCGATCGTCGTCGTGTTGTGGTTCCGGATGGGGAAGCCGTCGGCCCACTTCTCGGGGTCCTCGCCGACGTACTGCTCGAACCACTCGGGGTACTCGGTCGGGTTCGCGTACTTCGAGTCGTCCCAGTCGTCGAACGAGCCGCGCTGCTCGGCGAGGACGTGGGAGGTCCACTTCGAGCCGTGGTTGATGTGGGTCATGAGCTGGCGGGCGATCTCGTTGCCCACGTCGCTGCCGTAGCGGACGCCGAGCTGGATGTACAGCTGGGCCAGTCCCATCACGCCGAGCCCGATCTTGCGCATCTCGCGGACCTTCCGCTCGATCTCCTCGACCGGGAAGTCCGACATCGTGACGACGTTCTCGAGGAACCGGGTGCCGTAGGCGATGCGGTGGTCGAACGCCTCCCAGTCCATCGCGTCCTCGAGGAACGCGTCGACCGCGTCCGCCTGCGAGTCGAACTCGTCCGCGTGTTCCTCGCTCCAGACGCGCCAGTCCGGGGCGTCCAGCGCCGCGAGCGTCGAGAGGTTGATGTGCCCGAGGTTGCACGCCTCGTACTCCTCCAGGGGCTGCTCGCCGCAGGGGTTCGTCGCGAGGATGCGGTGCTCGGGGTGCTCCTCCACGTCGAACGAGTGGAGCTTGTTCACCCGTTCGAGGTAGATGATGCCCGGCTCGCCGTTCTCGTGGGCGCCCTCGACGATGTGCTCCCAGACGGCCTCGGCGGGCACCGAGAGGACCTCGCCGACCTCGACGTGCTCGCCGAGCCCGAACATGTCGTAGAGCTCCTTCGTCTCGGGCGTCGCGACGTGGGGCTCCCCCGTGCGCGGGTTCGTGAACGTGAACTCCTCGCCGGCCTCCAGCGCCGCCATGAAGTCGTCGGTGACGCCGACCGAGATGTTGAAGTTCGAGAGGTGGCCCTCGACGGCGTTCCGAAGGTGTTTCGGGACCTTGCCGTCCTCGCCGATGAGTTCCCGCGCCTCCTCCAGCGCGTCGGCGAAGCTCGTGTGCGTGTAGTCGTCGGGGTCGTTCAGCTTCAGAGTGTTCGCCAGCGAGACGTCCTTGTTCTTCGCGTGGATGAACTGGATGACGTCCGGGTGGGAGACGCGCATGACGCCCATCTGGGCGCCGCGGCGGGCGCCGCCCTGCGCGATGGTCTCGCACATCTGGTCGAACGTCCGCATGAAGGTGATGGGCCCGGAGGCGATGCCGCCGGTGGAGCCGACCGCGTCGCCGTACGGGCGGAGCTTCCAGAACGCGTAGCCCATGCCGCCGCCGGACTGGAACACCTGGGCGGCCTCCTTGGCCGTCTGGTGGATGTCGTCGATGTCGTCGTCGGGCGAGTCGACGAAGCAGGCCGAGAGCTGCTGGAGCTCGTCGCCCGCGTTCATCAGCGTCGGCGAGTTCGGCATGAACGAGAGCCGCTCCATCAGCTCCCGGAACTCGTCGGCCACGTCCTCGACGTGCGCGGCGATCTCCTCGGGGAGCTCGGGGACGACGGTGTCGTAGGCGAACTTGTTGACGTTGTAGACGGAGAGGGCCGTCTCGGCGTCGTCGTCGGGGGCGACGCCCTCGCCGAAGACCTCCGCGGCGAGTTCGTCGCGGCGCGGGTGGTCGGGCTTCAGCTGGTCGGGCGTGACCGTCACCTCGACGTCGCGCTTCTCGGCCTCGTAGACGGCCTCCGCGAGCGCGATGTTCTTCGCGACGCGGACGAACAGCTCCTCCTGGGTCTCGGTGAGTTCCCCGTCGGCGTCCTTGCGAAGATAGCGGGCGGGAAGGATGTTGTCGTAGGCGTTGCCGGTGAGCCGCTCCCGGAGGGTCTCCCCCTGGGTGCGCTTGATCGGCAGGTCGAGTTCGTCAGCGCCGAGGTCCGCGCGACTCATGCGTCGCGCCCCTCCCCGGCGTGGCCCCGCTTCGGGGCGAATTCGGTGATGACGTGGTAGTGTTCCATGTGTAATTCGGACGGACGTTCGCTTCCGGAGCCACCGTCATAACCGTTGTGGGTCCGGTTCCAGTTGCAGTAATTCAACCACGGTTGGGCGCCGTCGCTTCGCGACGACGGTCCTGCCGGGCGAACCGCTACCGGTCGTCCATGGATACGGTCCCAGGAAGTATAAGAGTGTGCAGAGCGGACCGAAAGTTACGCCGTCGTGCGGTTCGGTCGAAAACACGGGGACGGCAACGTGGTGCAGTGTTGCGTATACGTGGTCATTACTGCGGGGTAAGCGAGGGGTAAGCGGTATCAACGAAGAGCACGTACCCCCGGATATGTCGGTGAACCTCGCTTCGCTCACGGCCGCGCTGCTTCAACTACCGGCGGTGTTCGAGACCCAACCGGGCCAGCTGTTCCTCGGCATCGTGGCGTTGCTGGCCGTCATGCTGGTCGGACGGATCGTGCTCAAGATCGCGTGGAAGGTCACCCTCGTCGCGGGGCTCGGCCTCGGCGCGTTCCTGCTCGTCACCACGTTCCTCGTCTGACGGGCCCGGCCGCTCCGCAGCGGAAACGACCGATCCGTAGTCGCGACGCCGGTCCCCGGGGGGCGCGGCGCCGGACGAACCGGTAGCGAACTCTCCGGACGAACCGGTAGCGGACTCCTACCGGCTCAGACGCACTCGGCCAGGAAGTTCCCGACGACGTCGTGGCCCACCGCCGTGAGCACCGACTCCGGGTGGAACTGCACGGCCTCGATGGGGTGCTCCCGGTGGCGCACGCCCATCACGAGCTCCTCGTCGCCGTGGCGGGTCGTCGCCGACACGGCGAAGCAGTCGGGCACCTCGGTGGCGACGAGCGAATGGTAGCGGCCCGCCCGGAACCCCTGGTCCAGGCCGGTGAACACGCCCGCGCCGTCGTGTTCGACCGGGAACGCCTTCCCGTGGACCGGTTCGGGCGCGTGACCGACGCGCCCGCCGTACTCGTACACGGCGGCCTCGAGCCCGAGACAGACGCCGAGCGTCGGAACCTCGGGCGAGAGCTCCCGCAGGACCGGCATCGTCACGCCCACGTCGCGGTCGTTCCGGGGGTGGCCGGGGCCGGGACTGATGACCAGCGCGTCGGGGTCGGTGTCGCGGACCGCCGCGAGCGAGGCGGCGTTCCGCAGCACCTCGATCGAGGGGCGCTCCCCGTCGACCGACAGGTCGCTCACGTACTCCACGAGGTTGTACGTGAACGAGTCGTAGTTGTCGACGACGGTGACCCTCATCGCTCCGCCTCCGACTCGGCGGCGGCCGTCACGGGGTCCTCCGCGTCCGCCCCCCGGCCCGCGAGCGCGCGCTCGACGGCCGCGAGGACGCCGTCCATCTTCCCCTCGGTCTCCTCGTACTCGCTCGCCGGGTCCGAGTCCGCCACGATGCCCGCGCCCGCGCGGACCGTGAGTTCGTCGGCGGCGGTCGAGGCTCGCTCGTCGAGGGTCCCCGGCGACCCGGAGCGGCCGTGTTCCACCGTCGCGGTCCGGATGACGATGGCGAGGTCGGCGTCGTCGGTCCACGAGAAGTAGCCGACGCCGCCGCCGTACACGCCCCGCGGCTCGAGTTCCAGTTCGTCGATCAGCTCCATCGCCCGGACCTTCGGCGCCCCGGTCAGGGTGCCGGCCGGGAACGTCGCCCGCGCCGCGTCGAAGGCGTCCGCGTCGGCCGCGAGCGTCCCGGTCACCGTGGACTCGATGTGCTGGACGTGGCTGTACTTCAGGACGTTCATGAACTCCTCGACCCGGACGGAACCGGGGTCGGAGACGCGCCGGACGTCGTTGCGCGCGAGGTCCACGAGCATCGTGTGCTCGGCGCGCTCCTTCCCGTCGGCGAGCATCTCGCCGGCCAGCCGACGGTCCTCCACGGGCGAGGAGCCGCGCGGACACGTCCCCGCGATGGGGTTCGAGACGACGCGGTCGCCCCGCACCGAGACGAGCGTCTCCGGCGAGGCGCCGACGACCGAGCGGTCGCCGTGCTGCAGGAGGTACATGTACGGCGAGGGGTTCACCGACCGGAGCGACTCGTACAGCGCGAGGTCGTCCACCTCGCCCTCGACCGTTCGCGTCCGGGAGATCACTCCCTGGTAGACGTCGCCGTCGAGGACGTGCTCCTTCGCCGTCCGAACCGCCGCCTCGTACTCGTCGCGCGGGCCCGCCGTCTCGCCGGTCTTTCGGATGCCGCGGGTCTCCGGCGGCTCGGCCGCGCGGAGCGTCTCCGCCACGTCGTCTGCCTCCGCCGCGAGGTCGTCGTAGACGGCGCCGGGGTCGTCGTCGGGGCCGACGACCGGCGTGAACACCAGTTCGACGGTCCCCTCGCGGTCGTCGAACGCGAGCGTCCGCGTCGTGAGCACGAACTCCGCGTCGGGGACGACCGGGTCGGGCCGCTCGACGCCGACCTCCGCGAGGTGGAGGTCGTACACCGCGTCGTACGCCAGAAAGCCCACCAGCCCGCCGTCGAGCGTCTGCCGGTCCGACTCGGGGAACCCGACGCGCTCCACGTCCGGCAGTGCTGCACGAACCCTGTCGAGCACGTCGTCGCCGCCGGTCTCGACGTACTCGGCGGCGGGGCCGAGCCGTTCGACCTCGGTCCGGTCGGGGTGGACGGAGACGACCGCCTCGGGGTCGTAGCCGACGAACGAGAAGCGGGCGTGTCGCTCGGCGCCGCCCGCAGCCGCCTCGCCCGCCGCCCCCCCGGCGCCGGGGACGGTCCCGTTCCCTCCGCTCGGCGCGAACGCGCCGTCCGGGTCGCTGGAGGCGACCTTGCCGGCGCTCTCCAGCAGGAACGAGTGGTCCGAGCGGTCCGCGAGCGCGGCGTACGCCGTCAGGGGTTCGACCTGGGGGTCGAGCGCCGCCGTGAGATGAACGACGGCCGGCCCGTCGACGGACCCCGCCAGGTCGACGAACTCCTCGCGCGAGCGGTTCATGGGCTACCGCCTCCCGTCGACGGGGGTCCCTTCAGCCTCGCCGAGCGACCGGCCGGCGTTCCGGACGAACCGGGAGACCGCGGTGTGGTCCTTGGCGCCGCCCTCGCGTTCGACCCCGGAGGCGACGTCGACGGCGAACGGCTCGACGGTCGAGATGGCCCCGGCGACGTTCTCGGGGGTCAGCCCGCCGGCGAGGACGACCGGCGACACGAGGTCGCGGGCCAGATCGGCGGTCGCGTCCCAGTCGCCCGTCTCGCCGGTGCCGCCGGCGCCCGACTCGGTCGTCGAGTCGACGAGGACGGCGTCGGCGGCCTCGTCGAGTTCGCGCGCCCGGTCAGGGTCGTCGTGGTCGACGACGGGTACGACCTTCACGCCCGCCTCGGCGCGGACGTAGCCGACGTCGGCCGGCCCGAGGTCCTCGCCGTGGACCTGAAGCACGTCGGGGTCGACGAGTCGGGCGGCGTCGACGGCGTCCTGGGCATCGACGGGCATCGTGACCAGCGTCGTCGTGAGGAACGGCGGCGCCGCGGCCGCGAGGTCGGCGGCGGTCGCGAGGTTCACCTCCCGCGGGGTGTCGACGGGCACGTCCGCGATGACGCCGACGGCGTCGGCGCCGGCCTCCGCGACCGCGCGGAGGTCCGTCGCGTTCGTGACTCCGCAGACCTTCACCCGCGTCATTCGCGCATCGCCGCGAGGGTGGCGGCGGCGTCCCCCTCGTCGATGGCGTTCGCGGCGCGTTCGACGCCCTCCTCGACGGTCGCGGCCTCGCCGGCGACGTAGATCGCCGCCCCCGCGTTCGCGAGGATCACGTCGCGCTTGGGCCCGGTCACCTCGCCCGTGAGGATGCCCTCGAGGTCCCGCGCGTTCTCCTCGGGCGTGCCGCCCGCGATCTCCGAGACCGGCGCGCGGTCGAGGCCGACGTCCTCGGGCGTGAGCGTGAACTCGGTCACGCCGTCGCCGTCGATCTCCGCGACCCGCGTCGGCCCGTGGAGCGCGATCTCGTCGGCGCCGTCGCCGTGGACGACCAGCGCGCGCTCGGTCGGCATGTGGGTGAGCGCCTCCGCGAGCAGGGGGACGAGGTCGGGGTCGTACACGCCGAGCACCTGCGCTTCCGCGCCGGCGGGGTTCGTCAGCGGGCCGAGGACGTTGAACAGCGTCCGCATCCCGAGCTCCTTGCGCGGGCCGATGACGGCCTTCATCGCCGGGTGGAACACCGGCGCGAGCATGAAGCCGATGCCGTCGCGCTCGATGGCGCGCTCGACGGCCGGCGGTTCCGCGTCGACCTTGACGCCCGCGACCTCCAGCACGTCCGCGCTTCCGGACGAGGAGGAGACCGAGTAGTTCCCGTGCTTGGCCACGGTGACCCCCGCGCCCGCGGCGACGACGGCCGAGGTCGTGGAGACGTTGATCGTGCTGTAGTCGTCGCCGCCGGTGCCGCAGGTGTCGACGAGCGGGTCCCCGTCGGGGTCGATGGTCCGGGCGGCGTCGCGCATCCCCTGCGCGAAGCCGGCGATCTCGGCCTCCGTCTCGCCCTTCGCCCGCAGCGCCGCGAGGAGGGCGCCGATCTGTGCCTCCGTCGCATCCTCGAAGACGAGCGTCGACGCCTCGCGCGCCTCCGCCACCGTCAGGTCCTCCCCCTCGGTCGCGCGCTCGACGTACTCCTGTATTGTGGACATGGGTGAACGAATCCGTCTTGTGATGTACGAATGTGTGCATCGGGATAAGGCTGTCGCGAGCGTGGTCGTGACACGGTCGTCACGAGGGGATCTGCCGACCGGCGCGAGGTGGGGAGCGAGCCTGCAGCGGGCGGGACCGAACGGGGCCGCGGAGGCTTTCGAGGACGGTCGGACGGTCGCTCCGTGCCGGTATCGCCGACCACGCGAGCGGACAGGCTTTTGAGGAACCCCCGTGCACGTCACCACCAGTGGGCATCTACGACAGGTACCTCGCGCTCCGCCACCGCCTCCACGACGAGGGCCCGCCCGAGCACGTCGCGCTCGTCATCACCGAGCGAGACCTGCTCGAACAGGGCGCCTACGGGACGCTGGAGGACGTGCTCGGCTGGGCGTTCGAGTACGGCGCCGAGCGCGTCACCGTCTCCGTCTCGGTGCTCGACGAGGCGGTGGTCGACACCCTCGCGCGCGAACTCGCGGGGGTCGAGGCCCCCCGGCGCGTCGCGGTCCGGACGCCCGGCGACACCGAGCGCGCGGACGCGCCGGTCCGGGTGAACATCGGCCTCGGCGGCAAGCGGGAGTTCGCCGCCGCCGTCCGGGAGATCGCCGAGGCCGTCGAGGCCGGGGAGCTGACCCCGGCGGACGTCGACGGAACGGACATCGAGGAGCGACTGGTGTTCCCGGAGGAGCCGGACCTGGTGGTCAAGACGGGCGCCGAGCGGCTCTCGGACTTCCTCATCTGGCAGTCGGTGTACTCCGAACTGTACTTCACGGACGTGAACTGGCGCGACTTTCGGCTGCGGGATTACCTGCGGGCGGTGCTGGACTACCAGAACCGGCAGCGTCGATTCGGGCGCTAGGAGAAGTAGTCGTCCACGTGGCTACTCCTGGAGGTTGAGCCGATTCCGCCGGTCGGAACACGTTGAAAGGGGCCGACTTCTGCGCTCGCGCGCCTCGCTGCGCTCCTCGTTACTCGACCTTCGGGCTCGTTCCTGCGGTGCTTGCGTCGTCGTGCTTCCCGCAGAAGCCGGCCCCTTTCAGTCCCGCCCCGTGGGACGGTCGGATGCCATCGCGTGGTGTCCCCGGGCCTCCCCGGCGGGCGCGGCTCGCTCCCACGGGTCGCTCGCGATTGCGCCCGCCGCATCCCGTCGACCGTCCACCGGCCAACGCTCGCCGGACTACCGACGGCGTGCGCGGTCGGTAGTCAGGGCTGCGACGCTCGGCCGAACTTCGGCAGGGTGGGAATGGAAGGGGTCGCGGGTCTCGGGGAAGGCGCGGACCGTCAAGCACCACAGCGCGAGCGGAGCGAGCGCGAGGAGCGCAGCGGCCGCACCGAGCCGAGATCCGCGGGGGCTTCCGAGGCGTTCCGAGTTCCCACGGCTGCTGAACACTCGACGAGGGCGCGAACCACGAGCCAGGCGAACCGGAACCGATAGCCCACCCACGGGCGTACCCCCCAGACGAAATGTCGTGGTTCGTCCTCCTCGTCGCCGGCCTGTTCGAGATCGCCTGGGCCATCGGACTCGAGTACTCCGAGGGCCTCACGAAGCCGCTCCCGACGGCCGGCACCGCCCTAGCGCTCGTCGTCAGCATGGTCCTGCTCGCGCAGGCCGTGAAGGACCTCCCCATCGGCACGGCCTACGCCGTCTGGACGGGCATCGGCGCGGTCGGAACCGCGACGCTCGGCATCGCGCTGTTCGACGAACCGGCGTCGATCGCGCGCGTCTCGTTCATCTCGGTCATCGTCGTCGGCATCGTGGGGCTGCACCTCGTCTCGGGCGGGCACTGACGGCCGGTCGGACCTCCGGTCACGTTCGGCGGATCGACGGAATCGTCGTCGTCAGTTCGGGACAAATAATTAAGTGTTGACAGTTCGTCGGGGTCGCATGGCGTTCACCAACGTCCCGCTCCGGCGCTCGGCCGCGCTCGGCCTCGCGGCCGCCCTCCTCGGCTACCTCCCCGCGTTCGCCCTCGCGACCCTCCGCCGCTCGGCGATCCTCGCGCTCGAACTCCCCGGCGAGTTGCGCGACCCGGCGCCGATGCGCGAGGTGTTCGAGCCGGGGACCGCGACGGTGGCCGGCTGGCTCTGGTACGACGCCCACCTCGTCCCCGCGTCGCTGCCGACGACGGACGTGTTCGCCGGGCGCGCGGCGCTGACGAACGTGAACCTCCTGAACGCCCTCGGCGGCGTCGCGCTCCTGCTGTATCTCGTCCCGCCGGCGCTGCTCGTCGCCGCGGGGTACGCGTTCGTCCGCTCGGGCGGCATCACCCTCGCGATGGCCCCGAGCGGGGGGGCGAGCGTCGCGGTCGGCTACACGCCGGCGATGGTGCTCGGCGCGTTCCTGCCGACGGCGTCGGCCACCACCCCCGGCGGCACGGCCGTCGTCGCCTCGCCGGCCGGCATTCCGGTCATCGTCGCCGGGCTGGCGTATCCGCTCATCTTCGGCGCGCTCGGCGGGGTGCTGGCGAAGCGACGCGTCGAGGCTACTGACGGGTCCGAACCGAGGGGGGGAACCCCGGCGGAGCGCGCCTGATCAGTCCGCCGTCTCGCCCGTCGACTCCAGCGCCTCGTCCACCTCGGCGGCGTCGCCGCTGGGGAGCGTCTCGTGCAGTCGACTCGCCACCGCGCGGGCAGCCTCCGTCTCGGTCGCGGCGAGCGAGCGGACGAGCGCGACGGCCCGCTTCGTCCGGGCGCGGCGCCACGACTCCTCGCGGGCCTCGTAGGTGCGGACGCCCCGCAGGAGGTCGACCTTCGAGAACTCCGGCCAGTACGGCGTACAGAAGAACACCGCCGCCTCGTTGCCGTTGGCGTGCCACGGGAGGAAGTTGGAGGTGCGCTCGTCGCCGCCGGTCCGGATGATGAGGTCCACGTCCCGGACCGGACGGCGGTAGAGCCGCGACTCCACCTCGTCGACGTCGACGTCGGTCGCGGCGAGGCTCCCGTCGGCCACGTCGTCGGCGACCTCCCGAACGGCGCCGAGCAGTTCGTTCCGGCCGCCGTACGCCAGCGCGATGTTGAGGGTGAACCCGTCGTATCCCGCCGTCCGATCCTCCGCGTACTCGACCGCGTCGCGGACCCGGTCGGGGAGCATCCCGACGTCGCCGAGCGCGCGGATGCACACCGACTGCTCGTGGACGCGGTCGGCGTCGGCGAACTCCCGAAGCTTGGACTCGAGGAGGTCGAACAGCGGTTCGAGCTCCTCCTCGGGCCGCTCGAAGTTCTCGGTCGAGAAGGCGTACAGGGTCAACTCCTCGACGCCGAGGTCGGCACACCAGTCGAGCACCCGTTCGGTCGTGTCCGCGCCGGCGCGGTGGCCGTCCGGGGCGTCCCCGCCGTGCTCGCGCGCGTAGCGACGGTTGCCGTCCTGGATGATGGCGACGTGTTCGGGAGCGCCGTCGACCTCGCGGCGGAGGACGCCCTCGTAGGCCCGGTCGAACGCGGCCCGGAGGCGGGAGCGGAGGGTCACGCTGACCCTACCTGCGGCGCCGGAGGATATGTGTCTTTTGAGGCGTGCACGCCCGGTCGGCCCATGGTGGCCGGCGACGGGCACGGAACTTGGTTAATCACCGGCTACGTCCTCCAGCACCTCGACCTCGCCGGTGAGCAGTCGGTGGACGTACGGCATGTCGATCCCCTCCGCGTCGAAGCGCTCCTTCACGGCCTGGACGTACTCGGAGCGGACGCGGACGAAGTCCGAGCGGTCGGGATCCTCGATCCAGAAGTGCGACTGGAGGCCGACCGCCGAGTCCCCGAGCTCCTCGACGCGGACCGACGGGGCCGGCTCGTCGAGGATCCCCGCGTGGGCCTCGGCCTCCTCGACGATGCAGTCGGTCGCCTCGTCGATGTCGTCGTCGTAGCCGATGCCGAAGACGAACTTCTGCCGGAGCGTGTCGTACGCGACCGGGTTCGTTACGGGGTTGTTCGCCAGCTCGCCGTTGGGCACGGTGATCCGCTCGTTGTCGAACGTGCGGACCCGGGTGACCCGGAGGTCGATGTCCTCCACGCGGCCGGCCGTGTCGTCCCACTCGATCCAGTCGCCCACCTCGAACGGCCGGTCCTTCAGGATGAACACGCCGGCGACGAAGTTGCCGATCAGGTCCTGGGCCGCGAAGCCGACCGCCAGCGCCAGCGCGCCCCCGAGCGTCGCGGCGGCGGTGAGGAAACTCGGGAAGCCGGCGGCCATGAACGCGACCGCCAGCGCGGCGAAGAACACGAGGACGGCGACGAGACTGTCCGCGAGCCCCGTCACGCCCGCTTCGAACCCTCGTCGGTCCAGCGTCCGGCGGACGAGCGGGGCGACGACGAGTTTCCCGGCGAGGTAGACGACGACGAACGCGACCAGGAAGAACAGCGCCCGCCTGAGGTACGCCTCGACGTTCGCGAACGGCGCGCCGGCTCCCAGCTGCAGCGCAACGGGGTCCATCGGCCCCGGTTTCGAACGGACTTATAAAGAAGCTGGTGGCGCCGGCCGCGTGTCGACCGCTCGCGCTCGTCGCCCCCGGCCGCCCGTCGTGGCTGGTCGTAGCGCTAGTGGTCGGCCTCGTGGGGGTTCGGCTCCGTCCCGTAGCGCTCGGCGTGCTCCGTGTACTCGATGAACCGGGGAGCGTCCGGGTCGAACGGCCGCTCCAGCGACGCGAACGCCTTCTTCTTGTCCCACGACTGGAGGCCGCCGATGGCCGAGCGGTCCTCCAGGTCGTGGTAGTCGAGGTCCGGCTCCGTCAGATCCCACGCCTTCAGCCCCCGCTCGGTGCGGACGATGACGCTGGAGTACTCGTCGCTCGATCCGACCGAGCCGACCGTGAGGTCCGCGCAGTAGCCGGTGAAGTCGGCGCACTCGTCACAGCCCTTCAGCGCGGCGCCGTGGAACTCCTCGATGTCCTCCTCCAGCAGGAGGTTGCCGTCGGTGTCGTAGACGATCATGTCCCCGTGGAGGACGTCGAGCTTCCCGATGTCCCCGGGCCGGATATCTCGCTTCTCGGCGAGTTGCTCGCCGACGAGGCGCTCGTAGTTGAAGTTCTTCGTGCACATCAGTGCGATGGTGTAGTCGACGGCACGGATGCCCGCCTCCTGTGAGGCGTAGTCCCACTCGAAGTCCTGGAGCGCCCGGATCCCCTCGATCTCGCAGGGCGTCCCGACGAGCGCCAGCGAGAGGTCCGCCGGGTCCTTCTCCGGGAGCTTCTCGGCCCACCGTTCGACGTCGAGGTTCCCGAGCGCCATCGTCTGGTTGTAGAAGCTCCCCGCGTTCGCGATCAGCTCCTCCGGCGTCGTCGCGAGGAAGCTCTCGGCCTTCCAGGGCTCCTCCTCGGATTCGGTGGCGATCAGCGCGCCGTCGATCTCGCCGGCCTCCAGCAGGTGGATCAGGACCGACGTGACGAGCCCGCCGTCCTGGGCGTTCTCGCGCCACGACTCCTCCACCTTCGCGGAGAACTCCGTGATGGGGTCGCCGGCGCCCGTCACGTTGTCCTCGCCACCGGTGATCTTCCACTGGCGCTCGTAGCGCAGGCCGCCGCGCGGGCAGAAGTCCCAGCACAGCGAGCAGCCGGTGCACATCTTCACGAGCTCCGGGAGGTCGTCCTCCCCGATGCCGATGGAGTCCGACGGGCAGGCGGCGACGCAGGTGCCACACTGGATGCAGCGCCCCTCGTCGACGACGGCCGCGTCGAGCTCCATGAACCACGTCTTCCCGTCGGGCGTCTCGATGTCGTTCATCCCCTCCCGGATGGCGTAGCCGGGCGTGTCGAGGTCGACGCCGCCGGGCGGGTTCGGGCGGTCGGTCGGGTCGCCGTCCTCGAGGTCCTGGCTCGCGCCCTCGGCCGGCGGCGTGAACTCAAGGTCCCGGAGGTTCCCCTCGCCGTCGACGTTCGCAGGCGTCGCGCCGCCGTCCGGGGCGGCGGCTCGTCGGCCGTCGGTAGTCCCCTCCCGCTCGTGCCCGCAGCCGCAGTTGCCGCCACAGCCACAGGCGTCAGCGTCCTCGCCGGTTCCGGCTCCGTCGCCGCGCTCGCCATCGTCACGCTCCGGCTCCTCGCCCCGATAGAATCGGATCGGCTTCGCGTCCATTCGGGTGTGGTCGGCACGGGTTCCGGGGTCGTTGGATCCGCTCGTCGGCGGCACCGTGGCCTCGTCGCTCGTCTCCCCGGACCCCGGAACGCGCGGAAGCGGCCGTCCCGTGGCGTCGTCCTCGCTGGAGGCACCGGCTTCGCTGGAGGCTTCGGCCCCGGCGGCGTCCTCGACGAGTTCGGGCGCGACGTCGGCGGGCGCGTTCACCGCGTGCCGCTCATCCCGGCGCTGGTCGTCAGTCATCTGCCGCGACACCTCCGGCGACGTTCGCGTCGGCGCGCCGCATGAGGGTCCGGAGTTCGTCGTTGTCGACGCGGCGGCACCACTCGTAGAATCGCTCCCCGTCGCGCCGTTGATCGGCGTACGCCGCGAACAGTTCCTCCAGCGCCGGGATGATCGACCCCGCGGGCACGGCGGTCTCGACCCAGTCGAGGAACTCGTTGTCCGAGCCGAGGCTGCCGCCGAGGCCGAAGTCCATCCCCTCGACGAGGTTGTCGCCCTCCTCGTTCGTGCTCGCAGGGTCGTCCTCGACCTTGACCGTCTCCCCCCTGAAGCCGATGTCCGCGATCTGCGGCTGGGCGCAGGAGGCCGAACAGCCCGACATGTGCATCCGCACGACCTCCAGGTCGTCCGGCATGTCGATGCGGCGGTCCAGCTCCTTCGCCCACCGGCGGACGCGGTTCTTCGTCTCGATGATGCCGTAGTTGCAGAACTCCGAGCCCGTACAGCCGACGGCGCCTCGCGAGAACGGCCCCGGGTCGGGCTGGTAGTCCGCCGCGAACGGCTCCGCGAGCAGATCGTCGACGTTCGCCTCGGGGACGTGGGTGATCAGGAAGTTCTGGTCGGTGGCGAGCCTGACCGTGGCGTCGTCGGTGCCGTACTTCCGGGCGGCGCGGGCGGCCGCGGCGAACTCGTCGCCGCCCATCCGGCCCGCGATGACGTTGAAGCCGACGTAGCACAGGCCGTCCTGCTTCTGCTCGTGGACGCCGACGTGGTCGCCGGTGTACCCCACGGTGCGGTCGGTTCCTCTCGTGGGCAGGTCGACGTCGCAGCGGTCGCGGACCGCCTCCTCGAACTTCCCGGGGCCGAGCTGCTGGACCAGGTAGCGCATCCGGCAGACGCCCCGGTTGTTCCGGTCGCCGAGTTCCTTGAACGTCTGGGCGACCGCGCGGCAGAACTCCACGGCGTCCCCCGGCGGGACGAACACGTCCAGCGGCGAGGCCATCCGCGGGCCGTCCGAGAGGCCGCCGCCGACCCGGACGTGGAAGCCGTACAGCTCCTCACCTCCGTCGGACGAGTCCGACGGGCCTCGGCTCGCATCGCTCGCCTCACCGTCGACCGTCTTCCTGGCGGGGGTGAGCCCCACGTCGTTGATCTGCGACTGCGCGCAGTCCTCGCGGCAGCCCGTGATCGTCATCTTGAACTTGCGGGGGAGGTTCGCGTACTCCCGGTTCTCCGTGAAGAAGTCCGAGACGGCGTCGACCACTGGCTGGGCGTCGAAGCACTCGTGGTCGGTCAGCCCGGCGGCCGGGCAGCCCAGCACGTTGCGGGCGGAGTCGCCGCAGCCCTGGATCGTGGTGAGGCCGACCTCGTCGTACCGCTCCCAGACGGCGGGCACGTCCTCGACCTCGATCCAGTGCATCTGGACGTCCTGACGGGTGGTGACGTCGAGGAACGCGTCCCCCCAGACCTCGTTCTGCTCGGCGCCGCCGTGCTCCGGGGGCGCGGTCGCGTACTCGTCCGCGACCTCGCCGATCACCTCGGCCTGCTCGGGCGTGAGCCGGCCGCCGGGAACCTTCGTCCGCATCATGAAGTAGCCGTCCTGGCGCCCGTGGGCGTACATCCCGGCCCACTTGAGCCGCTCCCACTCGCCGTCGCCGGCCCGAGCCTCGATCTCGTCGAACGAGAGCCCCTCCTCGGCGTACTCGCGGACGTCCTCGACGACGTCCAGCGGGTGTTTCTCCCGTTTCCACCGTTCGACCGCGTTCATGGGCGGCACGTTCGTCACGAACGACCATGCCCGTTCGTCAGGGGGCGAGTTCTACGCCTACTCCCGGATGCGGGCAGCATTCGTGCGGAGCGGTGACGCGCGACACGGGAGTCGGCGTGCGGCTTCCCGCGCGTCCCGCGGGAGCGCGGCCGGAACGGCCCGGGAACCGCCGTCACGGGTCGAGGTCGTTCTTGCCGGTTTCGAGGGCCGCGCGGAACCGGCTGTCCGTCGACCCGTCCGCCGCGACGGCCTCGCGCGTCCGGCCCGCGATCCAGGCGCCGTCCGCGGCGCCGGGGGCGTCGGCGGACCCGCCCAGGTCCCGCGGGAGATAGCGCTCGTACACGGGGAGCCGTTCGGACAGCGGGACGCCGCCGTCCTCGGCGATCGCCTCCAGTTCGCGGAGCGCGGGCCACGCGTAGTCCGGGTTGATGTAGTCGTCGGTCACGGGGGAGACGCCGCCGAGGTCGTCGACGCCGCAGTCGAGCAGGTCGCGCACTGGTGCGAGATTCGGGGGCGCCTGCACCGACACCTCCTCGGGCAGCGCGGCGCGGGCCATCGCCACGACGCGCCGCATCGTCCCCGTCGAGGGACCGTCGTAGTCGGAGCGCTCGTTCGGGACGACCGGCTGGACGATCACCTCCTGGACGTGGTCGTACCGCTCGTGGAGCTCCCGGATGGCGAGCAGCGACTCGGCGCGGTCGCGCCAGTCCTCCCCGATGCCGACGAGGATGCCGGTCGTGAACGGGACGCGCGCCTCGCCGGCGGCCCGTATCGTGTCGAGCCGCTGGCCCGGCGACTTCCGGCGGGCGCCGCTGTGGGCGGCCACGTCGGCGGTCGTCTCCAGCATCACGCCCATCGAGACGTTCACCTCGCGCAGGCGTTCGAACTCCTCCCGGGTGAGGTCGCCGGGGTTCGAGTGGGGGAGCAGCCCCTCCTCCAGCGCGATCTCGCAGGCGCGGGCGTGGTAGTCGACGATGTCGTCGTACCCCCACTCGTCCAGCCGGTCGTGGACGGCGGTGTACCGGTCGTCGGGCTTGTCGCCGAAGGTGAACAGTGCCTCCGTACAGCCCGCGTCGGCGCCGAGGCGGCACTGCTCGCGGATCTCCTCGGGGCTCATGAGGCTCGCCTCGCCGGGCACGTCGTAGTAGGTGCAATAGGTGCAGGTGTACCGGCAGGCGGTGGTGAGCGGGAGGAAGACGTTGCGGGCGAAGGTGAGTTCCGGCGCCGCCTCGACGTCCTCGGGGGTGACCTGGAGGAGCCGGTCGACCGCCTCGTCGTCGACCGACACGTCCACGTCGTACTCGGTGGCGCCGGGGAACACGGGAACGTGTGGTGTCGGAGTCCCCAAAAGGGAGTCGGTCGCGGCGATGGGAGGGCGGGGTTCCTCCTCTCGACGACCGGGCGATCGGTGCGACTGGCCGGTCCACAGCCGGCCGCGAGCCGAGACGCGAGGGACGTCCCGGACGACTCGTCTCGGTCGTCCCTTCGGTCCCCTTGAACCCGCTCCACCGGACACGACCGGGACTGAAACGGTCGTTCGGTGGAAGTGCGGACGTTACCGTCAGGTGCGTCCTCGGTGACCGAACCGTCCGATTGTGAATGGAAACGGATTCGGCGACCGGCCGCGAAGAGCAAAGGGTCATGCCGGACTTTCGTTGTCACGCCTGTGGACAGCAGTTCTTCGCCGAGGTCGGGAACGAGTACGGTACGTACGAGTTCCACCGATGCCCCCGCTGCGGAAGCGCGAAAACGACGCTCGACTGACGGTTCAGGTTCGCTCCCCCCGGCCTACCGCCACGGACTATCCGTGGAACTAGCCGACCGACGACGTACTGCGAGTACCGTTCACCGGGACCGCGAGAGCAGACCAAGCGTCCTGGCGTGCCATCCAGCGCCGATCAGGAGCAGCACGGAGACGCCGAGAAGAACCCATCGTTGCGCCGGAAACGCCCAGCCCGGTGCCAGGAACACGTCGACACGTCCGGTAACGACCCAGAGGAGTACGATGGCAAACGCGCCGAGACCGAAGCCGAGGACGATTCCCGCGCCCTGCTGGGCTGACAGACGGCCCCGACTGGTCGCGACGAGCGCGACGATGACTCCCAGGGCGAGGATTCCGGCGGCCAGGGGATTGACCATCCCCGACGCGTAGTAGGCGTTGACGTTTCGCGTGGTCTGGGGAACGTACGCCCACCCGAGTACGGCGATGAGTGACAGGCTAGCGCCGAGGCCGATGACGGTTCCCGCTCGATGTCTCACGTCCGGGGACGACGTGTGAAAAAGAGAAAGCGTTTGGGACCAGTTTGCGAGGACGCGCTTCCTCCCGTCGAATCTCCGGCCGTACCGACGGCTTTTCGAACTCCATCGACTTGGCTATCGCTCGGTCATCCCGCCGTACTGACCCCCTCGAGTCAGTGCGTACCTCCCGTGGAGGCCTTCGACGGAGCCGTTCTTCCGAACGTCCTCACCGGGACCCCCGGCAGCCGCGTACCATGGCCAGTAACACCCGCGTAACCGGGTGACCCGGCCGTTCGGGAGGTCTTATCCGACCGGCTCGCCTACGCGGAGTCATGACCCGACCAGATCACCCGGACCCCATCGAGGGCATCCACCACGTGACGGTGATGTCCGGCGACCCGGACGGGAACGTCCGGTTCTTCCGGAACGTGCTGGGCCTGCGACTCGTGAAGCGAACCGTCAACTTCGACGACGTGACGACCTACCACCTCTACTACGGCGACGAGGTCGGCACGCCCGGCACCGTCTACACCGCGTTCCCGTTCGGCGGCGGCCGGCGCGGCCGCAACGGCACGGGCGAGGCGTCGGCCACCGCGTTCGCGGTGCCCGAGGGCAGCCTCGACTACTGGCGCGACCGTCTGGAGTCCCGGGGCGTGGAGGTGCGCGAACCCGAGGAGCGGTTCGGCGCTCGCGTGCTCCCCTTCACCGACCCCGACGGGCAGGAACTCGAACTCGTGGAGCGCGAGGCGCGAAGCGCCTCGGACGGAAGCGGGCGGAGCCCGCAGGAGCCGTTCGGCGGCGTCGAGCCGTGGGCCGACTCTCCGGTCCCCGAGGAGCGCCGGATCCGCGGCTTCCACGGCGTCACCCTCCGGCTCGCGGAGATCGACGCGACCGCCGACCTGCTCGAGTTCATGGGTTACGAGGAGGAGGCGGCGGCGGCCGACCGGACCCGGTTCCGCGGCGCGGGCGACCGCGCGGCGGTCGTGGACCTCGTCGAGCGACCCGACGCGGCTCCCGCGGGCGGCGGCATCGGCTCGGTCCACCACGTCGCCTTCCGCGTGCCCGACGACGAGGCCCAGGTCGCCTGGCAGTCGGCGCTTCGCGAGCGCGGGCAGCACGCGACGCCCGTGAAGGACCGCCGGTACTTCCGCTCCATCTACTTCCGCGAGCCGGGCGGCGTGCTGTTCGAGTTCGCCACCGACGGACCGGGGTTCGACCTCGACGAACCGGTCGAGGCGCTCGGCGGGGAGCTGAAGCTGCCCGACTGGCTGGAGGACGACCGCGAACGCGTCGAGTCGGCGCTGCCGCCGCTGTCTGCCGCCGCCGAACCCGCCGTCCGCGACGCCGACGGGACCACGGACGGAACCGTCGGCGACGCCGAAGCGGGGGTGGCGACGCGTGACTGAGGGTCCCCACGCCGGCCAGCCGGTCGCCACGGCCGGGGCTGACCTGGCGGACGCGCGTGCGGCGGTGGTGACGGTCCACGGGCGGGGCGCGACCGCCCGGAGCATCCTCGGGATGGCCGGCGAGTTCGGCACCGACCGCGTCGCCTACCTCGCCCCGCAGGCCGCGAACCACACCTGGTACCCCCACTCGTTCATGGAGGAGACCGCGCGGAACCAGCCCCACCTCGACTCGGCGCTCGAGTTCCTCGGCGGGACGGTCGCGGAGGCCGCCGACGCCGTGGGCCACGACAGGGTCGCCCTCCTCGGCTTCTCGCAGGGCGCCTGCCTCTCCTCGGAGTGGGTCGCCCGGAACGCGCGGCGGTACGGCGGTCTGATCGCCTTCTCGGGCGGACTCGTCGGTCCGGAGGGCACTCCCCGGGAGTACGATGGCGACCTCGACGGGACGCCGGCGTTCCTCGGCTGCTCGGACGTCGACCCGCACATCCCGCTCGAGCGGGTCCACGAGACGCGCGACGTCCTCGAGGACCTGGGCGCCGAGGTCGACGAGCGCATCTACGAGGGGATGGGCCACGGGGTCAACGAGGACGAGTTCTCGGCGGCGAAGGGCATCGTGACCAGCCTGGAGCGGTAGGTCGCGGGACTGATACCGAGGTCGACCGTCGCGACGCCGAAGCCGACCGCCGGCGTTCTTATCCGCGCTCCCGGCCAACCCGTCGCGTGAGCGTCGTCGTCGAGGTCTCCGTCCCGGCCGAGTCGTTCGCGCTGGCCGACGCGCTGGCGGCCGAACCGGACGTGGCCGTCGAGGCCGAACGGGTGGCCTCCCACAGCCCCGAGTGGATACTTCCGTTCCTCTGGGCCGCCGACGGCGACCGAGAATCGTTCCTCGAGGCGATTCGGCGGGATCCGACCGTCGAGAACGTGATCGTCATCGAACGGGCGGACGGGGACGTGCTGTACGGGGTGGAGTGGTCCGACTCCGTCCGTGAACTGATCACGGAGATGATCGACCAGCACGCGATCATCCTGGAGGCCACGGCCCGGGGGGCCGACTGGCGCCTCAGGCTACGGTTCACCACGGAGGCAGAGGTCACGTCGTTCCGGGAGTACTTCGAGGAGCGCGGCCGGCGGTTCGAGGTGCACATGATCGCGCGCCCCGACGCACCGCGACAGCGCGAGTACGGGCTGACCGAGGAGCAGCACGAGACGCTGATGACCGCGCTCCGGGAGGGGTACTTCGACGTGCCGCGGACCGTCACCATCGAGGAACTCGCGGACGTCCTCGGCGTCTCCTCGAACGCGGTGTCCCAGCGGCTCCGTCGCGCCACGACGAACCTCGTCCGGCACACGCTGGCTATCGAAACCGACGAGTCCGACGGGCGGGAGTAGCGTCGGCCGTGACCGACGGGCGGGAGCAGCGGACCGTGACCGACGAACTGGAATCCTCGCCGGGCGCTTCGGCCGTGCCCCGCGCCATAAACACCGTGAATGTCGCGTCTCCGCCCTTATGGCAGTGGGCGAACAACGTCGGGGGGATGACGAAGAACTCGGGCGAGGCGACCGACGTCCAGCAGTCCGACTCGTCGGTGGAGCGAACTCGCTCGCCGGACGAACTGTTCGACGCGCTCGCGGACCGGCGCCGACGGGACGTCCTCGACTTGCTCCGGACCCACGGGGGGCCGATGTCGCTCGCCGACCTGGCCGACGAGATCGCGGTTCGGGAGGATGAAACCCCCATCACCGAGGTCACGCCGGGGGACGCAACGCGGGTCTACATGTCGCTCTACCACACCCACGTCCCGAAGCTGGCGGACGCGGGGTTCCTCGAGTACGACCGGGCGCGGGACGCGGTCGCGCCGACCGACGGGGCATCGGAACTGGATCCGATCCTGGACGCAGTCGAGGACGCGGAGCGCGAGCTCACCCGGTCCGGGTGAGGTCCACGCGACCGTCACCCGTCTCGAGTTCGAACCCGGCGTCGACGAGCCAGTCCCGCGCCTCGCGCTCGCCGTGTACCAGCACCTCCACCAGGTCGGACGGCTCGTCCACGTCGGTCGCGAGCCGCCAGGAGTCGACCTCGCGCACGCTCGCACCGACGTCCCGCGCCCTCCGCAGGTGGTCGAGGTACGACGCGCCGTGGTAGTCGACCCGGAACCCGGGGTGGCGGACGGCGAGCGCGTTCGTCCCGCCGCCGCGACCCGGCGCGATCACGACGTCGCCGTCGGCGGTCAGCCACGAGAGCGCCGCCGGCGTCGCGAGCGCGAGGTCCGCGGCGACGACCGCGAGCGGTCGGTCCGGCGACGGATCGTGGTCGACGAGCGCGGCGTTCACCGCCTCCGTCAGGGGCCGGTCGTCGACGGTCTCGGGCACGTCCCGGCCCGTCGACTCGGTCGCGAGCAGGCGCGGCGAGAACCCGGCCTCCTCCAGCGCGGAGAGCACGTCCGAGAGCATCGCGTCGGCGAAGGACCGTCGCTCGTCGGGCGAGAGAACCGTTGCGAGGCGCGTCTTCGGCCGTTCGGCCGCGAACGGCACGAGCGCGTGCATCCGTGGCGGGATCGCTAGAACAGCGACTCGAGTTCGTCCTCGTCGTCGCTGACGAGGCTGTCAAGGTTCTCGTCGCTCTCCTGTCTGATCTCGTCGATGTTGTCCTGCGCCTCGATCGCCACCTGCTGGAGCTCCTTGATGCGCGGGACGTTCGTCACGCCCGACAGCAGGATGACCGACGCCACGAAGCCGGAGCCGGAGACGGGGTAGTCGCCGCCCCGGACCTCCATCGAGCCGGTCTGCTCCTCGAGCCACTTGCGGCCGCGCTCGATCCCCTTCCGGTTCAGGTGCTGGGGCGGGCCGGCCATGACGAGCAGGGCGCGCTCGGCGCCCTCGATCTCGCAGGGGAGCGTGAGCCGGCCGAGCGCCGCCTTCCGGACGAGCGAGGTGATGCGGTTCGTCGTGTGGGCCGTGTCGAGGCCGTCGCTGCCGCCGTCGTCGCCGGTGAGCCGCGAGAGCAGGCCGCCCGAGGACCGCTCCTCGACCTCCTCGCTCGCGTAGCCGACCGTCGACACGCCGCCGCCCGAGAGGGTGTTGATGATCTCGCTGGAGTCGACGACGGACTCGGCGACCTCCTGGCCGGCCTCGACCTCGCCGGCGCCGAAGAGGATGCCGAACCGCTTCACGATCTCCTCGTTGATCTCGTCGTAGCCGCCCGACACCGACTCCCCGGTCTTGCGCCAGGCGTCGTTGTCGAACACCATGAGGTTGTCCACCTCGCGGACGAACGTCTGGAACGACCGGGCCGCGTTGAGGGTGTAGATGCCGCCCTCGTCCGAGCCGGGCAGGACGCCCAGCCCGTACACCGGCTCCGTGTAGATGCGCTTGAGGTGCTTGGCGAGCACGGGCGCGCCGCCCGAGCCGGTGCCGCCTCCCAGGCCGGCGACGACGAGGAACGCGTCGACCTCGTGGACCGGGATGGAGTCGACCGCGCCCTGCACCTCGTCGATGTCCTCCTCGGCGATCTCCGCGCCGAGCTCGTTGTCGGCGCCGACGCCGTGACCCTTCACGCGCGACTGACCGATGAGCACGCGTTGCTCGTTCGGAATGTTCTCCAGCCCCATCAGGTCGGCCTTCGCCGTGTTGACCGCGACCGCCGCGCGGACGATGTCGCTCCCGGTCCGACTGTCGTAGTCAACGAACGAGTCGACGATCTTCCCCCCCGCCTGACCGAAGCCGACGAGTGCGAGTTTCATCTATCTCCCCTCCTCATTAGGCGAGAGACAATCCCAGCGTGAATAAAAGGTTTGTGATGCGGCTATCGTTCCTGAGAGAGCGTCGGGCGAATCGCGGCCCGAAACCGCGAGACTGCGTCCTGGTAGGCTCCCATTTCCGGTTCGACCGAACCGTCCGACACCTGTCTGACGCGTCATGTCTACGAGTCGTTTCGGGGACGAGTCCGCATTAGTTACTCCCCCGATAACGCCGGCATTCAGTCGTCCCCTACCGGACGGAATGGGCGTTGCTAACCGGACGTGCTCGAACGTTCGGCGGCGCTTACGCCGTGGCATCGGTCGATTGGGCCGTCCTCCGACCGTCGGCTAGACCGAGGTACTCGCCGAACGTCTCCAGGTCCGCCTCGTCGACGCCGAACGCCCCGACGTCGTTCGTCCCGACCGTGTTGTCGAACTTCAGCGAGCGGTACTGGTCGGGTCCGAGCGGGAAGCCCAGCGCCCCGAGCACCGTCAGTCCGACCCGTGCGAGCGGCATCGGGAGGCCCATCACGGAGATCGACTTCCCCTCCGCTTCGTACACCATCTCGGAGACCTGCCGGAGCGTGAGCACCTCCGGGCCGCCGAGTTCGTACGTCTCCCCGAGGTGTTCCTCCCCCTCGACGCAGTCAGCGAGCATCGGGACGAGGTCCTCCACCCAGATGGGCTGGAACCGTGTCCTCCCGCCCCCGGGAAGCGGAAAGACGGGGATGCCCGGCGCGAACGTGCGCTTCATCCGCTTCGTGAACGAGACGAACTCCCCGCCCTCGCCGAAGACGACCGACGGGCGGGTGACGACGTGGGGGAGGTCGCTCCCCCGGACCGCCTCCTCCGCGCGGCCCTTGGCGCGGATGTAGTGGGTGTCGCCGTTCGGATCGGCGCCGAGCGCGGACTGCTGAACGAAGCGCTCGACGTCGGCCTCCCCGGCGGCCCGCAGGAGGTTCTCGGTTCCCCGCCGGTGGATCCGGTCGTGCATCTCGTTGCCGCCGTCGGGGGTGAAAAGCGGCGAGAGCGCGACGAGATTCACGACCGCGTCCGCGCCCGCGACCGCATCGACGATCGAGTCGTAGTCGGTCACGTCGCCCGCGACCGTCGCCACGCCGTCCGGGAGGGCCGAGTCGTCGGGAGAGCGGGCCATCGCCGTCACGTCGTGGCCGCGGTCGTGGAGTTCCCGACAGAGGAACCCGCCGATGAAGCCGGTTCCGCCCGCGATGAGGACCTTCATACGTCGAGGTGTTTACTCGGGCGTGACATAACGTTGCGGGCCGTGTGGCGGGGTACGCGTTCGGAGCGGAGCGGATTGATCGGACGGAAGCGAATCGATCGGACGGAAGCGAATCGATCGGACGCGGACCGTCGAAAACACGTCATCGAACCGTCGTTCCCGGGGCCCTCCGAAACGGTTTTCCTCGGGCCGGGCGCACGGTCGGTATGCCGATAGAGGAAACGGGGTACGACCCGTCGCTGGGTCGGAAATTCATCTTCGTCACGGGGGGCGTGATGTCGGGGCTCGGAAAGGGCATCACCGCCGCGTCCACCGGCCGCCTGCTCGCCAACGCCGGGTTCGACGTGACGGCGGTGAAGATCGACCCGTACCTGAACGTCGACGCGGGGACGATGAACCCCTACCAGCACGGGGAGGTGTACGTGCTGAAGGACGGGGGCGAGGTGGATCTGGACCTGGGGAACTACGAGCGCTTCCTCGGGGTCGACATGACCTCCGACCACAACGTCACCACCGGGAAGACGTACCAGCACGTCATCGAGAAGGAACGGGCCGGCGACTACCTCGGCAAGACCGTCCAGGTCATCCCGCACGTCACCGACGACATCAAGCGGCGCATCCGCGAGGCGGCCGAGGGCACCGACGTCTGCATCGTCGAGATCGGCGGCACCGTCGGGGACATCGAGGGGATGCCGTACCTCGAGGCGCTCCGCCAGTTCGCCCACGAGGAACCGGAGGACAACGTCCTGTTCACCCACGTCACGCTCGTTCCCTACTCGAAGAACGGCGAGCAGAAGACGAAGCCGACCCAGCACTCCGTGAAGGAACTGCGGAGCATCGGTCTCCAGCCCGACATCGTCGTCGGGCGCTGTGACGACAGGCTCGACCCCGAGACGAAGGAGAAGATCGCGCTGTTCGGCGACGTGCCGACCGAGGCCGTCTTCTCGAACCCGGACGTCGAGGACGTCTATCACGTCCCGCTCGTCGTCGAGGAGGAGGGGCTCGACGAGTACGTGATGGAGCGACTCGACCTGACGGCCGAGGCGCTCCCACCGGGGGAACGCGAGAACACCTGGCGCGAACTCGTCACGCGCGAGCGGACGGGCGAGGTCGACATCGCGCTGGTCGGCAAGTACGACCTCGAGGACGCCTACATGTCGGTCCACGAGGCGCTGAAGCACGCCGGCCTGGAGCGCGGCGTCGACGTGAACGTCCGGTGGGTGAACTCCGACGAGATGCTCGAGCACCACGACGAGCGCCTCCGGGAGGCCGACGGCGTCGTCGTCCCCGGCGGCTTCGGCTCGCGGGGCACCGCCGGGAAGATCGAGGCGATCAGGTACGCCCGCGAGCACGACGTCCCGTTCCTCGGACTCTGTCTCGGCTTCCAGATGGCGGTCGTCGAGCACGCGCGGAACGTCCTCGGTCTGGAGGGCGCCCACTCCGCGGAACTCGACCCCGAGACGCCCCATCCGGTCATCGACCTCCTGCCCGAACAGGCGGACGAGGACGACATGGGCGGGACGATGCGTCTCGGCGCCCACGGGACGGACATCCGGCCCGGGTCGCTCGCCTCCCGCGTGTACGGCGCGGACTCCTGCACCGAACGGCACCGCCACCGCTACGAGGTGAACCCCGAGTACATCGAGGACCTGGAGGCCGGCGACCTGACCTTCTCCGGGACGGCCGGCCGCCGGATGGAGATCTTGGAGCGCGAGAACCACCCGTACTTCCTCGGGACGCAGTTCCACCCGGAGTTCCGCTCGCGCCCGGACCGCGCCAGTCCGCCGTTCGTCGGCCTGCTCGACGCGGTGCTGGAGCGGACCGATCCCCGGCGCTGTGACGGGACCGGCGGGGAAGCCGACGGGAGGGGGGGCGAGGGCGGACACGCGGGGGTGACCCTCTGATGGTCGACGCCGACGCCTTCGTCGAGGAGGCCACCGCCGAGATCGGCGACGAGGTCGGCGACGCCAACGCCGTCATCGCGCTCTCGGGCGGGGTCGACTCCTCGGTCGCGGCGGCGCTCGCGTACCGCGCGCTCGGCGACCGGCTCACCCCGGTGTACGTCGACACCGGGCTGATGCGCAAGGGCGAGACCGAGGCCATCCGCGAGACGTTCTCGTTCATGGACTCCCTGCGGGTCGTGGAGGCCCAGGACCGCTTCCTCGACGCGCTGGCGGGCGTGACCGACCCAGAGGAGAAGCGCAACGTCATCGGCGAGGGGTTCATCCGCGAGTTCGAGCGCGAGGCGAGGGAGGCCGACGCGGACTACCTCGTCCAGGGGACCATCTACCCCGACCGCATCGAGAGCGAGGGGAACATCAAGTCCCACCACAACGTCGGCGGGCTTCCGGACGTCGTGGACTTCGAGGGCATCGTCGAACCGGTCCGCGACCTGTACAAGGACGAGGTCCGCGAGGTCGCCCGCGCGCTCGACCTGGAGGAGGTCGTCTCCGAGCGCATGCCGTTCCCGGGCCCCGGCCTGGCCGTCCGCGTCGTCGGCGAGGTGACCCGCGAGAAGGTCGCGGTCGCCCGCGAGGCGTGTCACGTCGTCGAGGAGGAGACCGAGGAGCACGACCCCTGGCAGGCGTTCGCCGCCGTGCTCGGCAAGGCGACGGGCGTGAAGGGCGACAACCGCGTCCACGGCTGGGTGGTGACGGTTCGGTCGGTCGAGTCGCGCGACGGGATGACCGCCCGAGCCCAGGAACTCCCCTGGGAGACGCTCCAGCGCATCCAGTCGCGGATCACCGGGGAGAACGAGAACGTGGCGCGCGTCGTGTACGACGTGACCCACAAGCCGCCCGCGACGATCGAGTACGAGTAGAGTAGTTCGCGGGCTTCGTTTCACGCCGTTTTCGAGTCGATGGTCGCCTCCGAACGTAACCCGATCGCCTCGAAAGCCCCCGGGCGCTCGCTGAGCCCGGACGAAGTAAGCACCGTAGGGAGGCGAGCGAAGCGAGGCCCCGGAGCCGACAGCCGCGGGGGCTTCCGTGACGTTCCCGACGCCGCCGGCGAACCGATTCCGAAGCACGACGAGGGCCGGTCCGAATCGCGAATAACACGGCTTTTCACCGCGCGAACGCTCCACGGACCCATGACAACGAAGACCGCCATCGTCGCCGGTCCCGACGAGGACGACCTCGGGGACGCCCTCGAAGCCCAGGACCTCGAGGTCACCCGACTCGACGGGGTCGTCACCGGCGACGCCCTCCGGGGAGCCGACGTCGACGGCGCCGCGCTGTTCGTCCTCACCGACGTCGGGGAGGCGACGAGCATCGCCGTCGCGAAGGAACTGAACCCGGACGTCCGGGTGGTCGTCTACGCGCGCGAGTCGCTGCCCGAGTTCGCGGCCGCCCAGGCCGACCTCGCGGTCGACCCGGAGCTCCTCGAGGCCGACGTCGTCGCCGAGGAACTCGCCGGATAGCTACGAGGAGACCGCCTCGATCGCCCGTTCGACCCTGTCCGCGCCCTCGGCCGCCTCGTACGCCTCCATGAACGACCGCGCGACGTCGAGCGCGGCGTCCCGCCCGTCAACGTCGGCGACCGGATCCGTGCGGTCCGGGTCGTCGAAGCGGCCGTGAACGACGGCGACGCGCCAGCGGTCGGTGTCGCTGTGCGGGGCGTTCGGCTCCGACGGGAACGCCTGGACGGCCACGTCGGCCCCCTCGCGCTCGAACAGCGAGACGGCGCGGGCGTCGTACTTCCCGGGCGTCGACTCGAGGTCCTCGACGGGCGTCCACCCGGCCGGGAGGCCGGCGTCCTCGTCCGCGGGGTCGGATGCGACCATGCACCCCGGTTGGGCCGCGAGTCACCTAAGCCCGGGGGCGACGGGAAGGTACCGGTAGCCGGTCGCTTAATCGGAGTTAATCCGGCTTCGGAACGCTTCATACCCGGGAATCCGCGTTCGCCGTTTCCCCCTTTTATGGGGTGTGGGGGAGTCGGGGTGGACGCGATGAACGTTCGACGACTACTCACGGTCGCCGTCGCCGCGCTCCTGGTGAGCGCCGGCGCGGGGGCCGCCGCGGCAAGCACAGGGGGGACGACCACGAGCACGGCGACGGCCGACGTCGACTCGTACGAGGCCGACGCCGGCTACGATAACGGCACGGTGACGTTCGTCGTGACCGCGAACGGCTCCGGCGTCGAGGGGCTCGACGTGGCCGTCGACAACGACTCGGTCGGCACCACCGACGCGAACGGGTCGGTGACCTTCGAGACCGACGAGTCGGCCTTCGAGGTGACGGCGACGGGCGAGAACGTCACCGGCGAGTTCGCGTACGAACTCGAGAACGACTCGCTGACGCTCGTCGAGGGCGGCTTCGAGTACGCCGACGAGGGGGACGACGAGGCCGAAAACGAGACGCGCGGCCCGCCGAGTGAGATGCCCGATCAGGCCGCCGAGCGTGCACTGAACGTCCACGCGGTCATCAACGCCTACCTCGCGGGTGACCTCGACGAGAACACGACGCTCGGCGAGGCGCTCCGGGACGTCGCATCCGGCGACAAGTCGCCCGAGGAGGCCGGGGCACCCGCCGACGCGGGCCGACCGGACCACGCCGGCCCACCCGACGACGATGACGACGAGGACCGCGACCGCGGGAAGCCGGACGACGTCGGGCCGCCCCACGACGACGGGGACGATGACGACGGTGAGGACGACGATGACGACGGTGAGGACGACGATGACGACGGTGAGGACGACGATGACGACGACGAAGACGACGAAGACGACGACGGCGACGACCGTGGGAACGGTAACGGGAACGGCCCGCCGTAGTCGCCCCCTCGGACCCACGACGTCGACCGACCGCGTCGAATCGACCGACCACCGACCGACGGACGGCACCTGATCACGGACGCGCCCCGCCGGGGGCGCGACGAGGCACGCGACGGGGCTGCTCCCGCTCGCCGGGACGGGGGGAACCGGACGGGCACCCACCCACGCTTTTGGTCCAGCGGGAACACCTCCCGCCATGGACCGACTCGCCGACGCACTGGCCGAACTCGACCCCGCCGAAGGGACGGTCGAGACGGCCGAACTGGTCGCCACCGACGACGTGCTCGTGAAGGCGTTCGCGCTCGGTCCGGACGCCGAACTCGACCCCCACGAGCACGCCGACAGCACGAACGTCTTCCACGTCGTCCGCGGCACCGTCACGGTGCTCCGGGACGACGAGGAGGAGCCGGTGACGGCGCCGGGCGTCGTGCTCCACGAGCGCGGCGCCGTCCACGGCGCCCGGAACGACACCGACGAGGTCGTCGCGTTCACCGCGAGCCTCTACCCGATGCCCGGCGGGGGGTGAGTTTGAGGAACGGGGTCCGGCGCCGGGCGGCGACGTCGCTTCGCCACTCGCCGATGTCGACTCGAACGGGAAAACTGGCGGCGACTACTCGTCCACGACGACGGCGTTCACCTGGCCGGACTGCCCCGGCCGGGAGGTGACGCGCGCGCGTCCGGCGCTCGTCTCGATGACGGCGCCCTTCGTGATGATGTTCCGGCGAACGTAGTTCACGTTCGAGGGGTTCTCGACGACGTCCTCGATCTCCGCCTCGGTCGTCTCGCCGCCGTCGGTCACCTGCGCGACGTTCGTCGAGAGCGCGCGGACCTTCTCGCCCGTGCCGCGGGAGGCGACGGTCTGGAACCGGGGCTCGCCGACGGTCGTCTCCGCCGGCTCGCGGCCGAGCTGGTGGCGCTTCTTGTTGCGGAGCGTTCGGCGTCGACCGCCGGTGCGCTTTCGCTTCTGACGGCCGCTCTGATCCTTCATACCAGTACGGACCGGCGGCGGCTACTTGAATCGCTCGACTCCCGTCTCGGGTCCCTACGCGCCCGCTGGCGACCGTTCTTCGGGGGAGCGGGCCGGTCAGGGCTCGTCGGCGTCCTCGATGCCGCCGCCGGCGATCCGGAACCGTGCGGTCCCGCCGGCGGGCTGTGAGCGGTGCTTCTCGAGGGTCGCGCGACGGTTCCCACCCCTGTATCGGTCGAGTCGGACGACGACGCCGGTCCAGTGTTCGAGCGTGTTCCCCCCGAGCGGGCGGATCCGGTCGGCGTCCGGGTCGGTGAACACCTGGTTGGTGACGAGGACCGCGAGGTCGTGCTTGCGGGCGAGCGAGAGGAGGTGGGTGATCTGGGTCGCGACCGTCCGCAGCGACTCGCCGCCCTCCTGGTCGCCGGTGCGTTCGAGCCGGTAGAAGCCCGTCGCCGAGTCGAGCACGACGAGGTCGACCGACTCGGCGAACCCCTCGGCGTCCCTGACCGCCTCCCCCTGCTCCTCGAAGGAGAGCGCCTCGGTGACGATGAGCCGCGAGGCGACCTCCTCGACCGGCTCGTCCGTCCGCGCCTCGACGATCTGCCGGAACCGCTCCATCGACAGGTCCTCCGTGTCGACGTACAGCACGGCGTCGCCGGCGATGGCCGCCTCCGCGGCGGCGGTCAGCGCGACGTTCGTCTTGCCGGCCGCGGGCGGGCCGTACAGCTGCGTGACGACGCCGCGCTCGATGCCGCCGCCGAGGAGGGTGTCGAGGGCGTCGGAGCCGGTGGTGAGCGGGTCGGACACGGCCCGTTCTCGGTCGTCATCGCTTAAGAAGTCCCCGGACTACGGGGGGAGACCGCGGCGCCGGCGGTCCCGCACCGCCGACACGGTAAAGCCGTCGAAGCGACGTAGAACCGGGTAGTGATCGTCGTCGCCACCGAGGACTTCGCCCTCTATCACGCCGCGGTCGGAGAGCTCCGCGACCGCGGGGCTACCTTCACCACCGTCGAACCCGGCGCGGACCTGCCCGAGCGCGCGGACGTCGTCGTCTCGGCGGCCGAGGACGGCGTCTCCTACGAGGACGACGACGTCGAACACGTCACCACGACCGCCGACGACGTTCGGAGCGGCGTGGCCGCCGCCCTCGGCGTGCTCCGCGGTGGCGACGACCGCCTCGTCCTCGGCGTCGACCCCGGCGAGCGGCCGGGCATCGCGGTGCTCTCGGGCGAGACGGTCGTCGCGGCCTACCACGTCCCGGTGGCCGACGCGGTAGAGGCCATCCGCGGGGAGGTCGCGGGCGAACCCGACGCGCTCGTCCGCATCGGCGACGGCGCCCGACTCGAGGGCGCGCGCATCGTGAACGACCTGGAGGACGTGAGCGTCGAACTCGTCGACGAGACCGGGACCACCCCGTCGCTCGGCGCGGGCGCGACGGGGAAGGGGATGGCCGACGTGCTCGCGGCGGTCAACATCGCCGGACGGGAGGGTGACCGCATCGAGACGCGCGACCTCGCTCCCACGCCCGGCGAGATCCAGCGCGTGAAGAACGAGTCGCGCGAGCGCTCGGACGGCGAGGTGACCATCGGCGAGTCGCTCGCGCGGCAGGTCGCGCTCGGCGACCTCACGCTGGAGGAGGCGCTGGCCGAACAGCGGGAGGAGTAGCGACCCGTCCCGACGGCGAAGGCTAGCTACTCGTCCCCGACGAACACGGTTTTCACGCGGCTTCCGCACGCCGGGCAGTTCAGCGTCTGCCACGCGTCGGGGTCGAGTCCGCCCGTCGTCCTCGACCTGACCGCCCGCTCGAGGCCGAACCGCTCGCCGCAGTTGGGACATTCGTAGGCGTCGTCCGTCCGGGCTTCGTCCCCGGCCCTTCCGTCGTCTCCATCCCCGTTCCCGCCGTCACGCTCCCCGCCGCTCATCGCTCGCGGGCGGCCGCCTCGGCGCGGCGCATCACCTCGCGGGTCGGGACGCCCGACTCGCGGGCCGCCGCCGCGGCGTCGTCGTACTCGGCGCTCACGTCGTACACCTCGCCGTCGACGTCCGAGGCCACCTTGACGGCGACGTCGAAGGAGCCTCCCCCGAGTTCGAGTTCGACCGTCTCGAACTCGCGCTCGGCGATCCAGCGGTGGCTCGCGCCGCCCTCCCGCACGCCGAGGGTGCCGGTCTCCTCGGCCAGTCTGCGGGCGACCGCCTCGGCGTCCTCGGGCTTGCAGACGACCTTCACGAGGTGTCCCGGGCGGGACTTCTTCATCGTCGCCGGGAGGACCGCGACGTCGAGCGCGCCGACCTCCCGGAGCGCCCCGTGGAGACCGCCGAGCACCTCCGGCGTCGCGTCGTCGAGGTTCGTCTCGAGGACCGCGACGTCGTCGCGGACGAGGCCCGCACGGCCGGTCGAGGCCGTGGCGGGTTCGATCTCGCCGCCGTCGGCGGCCTCGCCGACGATGGCGCGGAGGACGTTCGGTCGGTCCGGGAAGTCGTAGCCACCGGCGCCGTAGCCGGACTCCGCGACGCGGAGCGGCGGCAGGCGGTCGGTCCCGTCGGCGAAGTGTGCGAGGATGGCCGCGCCGGTCGGGGTGAGCAGTTCGGCGTCGACCGGACCGCCGCGGAGCGACCAGTCGGCCCGCTCGGCGATCTCGACGACCGCGGGGACCGGGACCGGGTAGACGCCGTGGCTGAACTCGACCTCGCCGTCGCCGGTCGCGAGCGGCGTCGTGACGACGTGCTCCGGCGCGAGGTCCGCGAACAGGAGACAGCAGCCGACCACGTCCGCGATGGCGTCGTCCGCGCCGACCTCGTGGAAGTGCGTGTCCGCGAGCGGCTTGCCGTGGACCGAGGACTCGGCCTCGCCCAGGACCTCGAAGGTCGCGAGCGCGTCCGACTCGACGGGTTCCGGGAGGCCCATCCCCTCCACGAACTCGACGACCTCGGCGTAGGTGCGCTGCGGGCCGTGACCCTCCGCGCCGTGGTCGTGATCGTGGCCGTGCGAGCGTCCGTGGCTGTCGTCGTGCGAATGGTCGTGCGAGTGGTGTTCACCGTTTCCGTGGGAGTGGTCGTGGCCGCGGTAGTGATCGTGTGCGTCGTCGTGCCCGTGTGCCTCCCCGTCCTCCCCGCCGTCGGCCCGCGCCTCGTCGTGGACGACGTGTGCGCGGGTCGCCGCGATGCCGCACTTCTCGACGGTCTCGAACTCGTAGGTGACCGGCAGCGCGTCCTCGACCGGGTCCAGCACCGCCGGGTCTGCGCCGGCCGCGACGAGCGCGCCGAGCAACATGTCCCCGGCGGCACCCATCCGGCCGTCGAAGGCGAGCGTTCGCATACCCCCACCGAGGGGGCCCGGGGTAAAGGCGGTACCGTCACGGACGTGTTTCCCCACGGTTCGGAGTCGGCGTCTGCCGCACGTCATCCGGTGACCCGATGCTGTTTTGGGCCCCCGCCCCATACCGTGTCATATCGTGGCACGCCCCGTCGCGAACGGACGGCGAGTGGCGGTAGCAAAGCACTTAACCGCGAACGTGGCGGACAACCCCCACACGAACACCCCGTCCCCCAACACATGAACGAAGTCCAACTCGAAGTTGCGAAAGCCTACCCGAACGACTCGGGGCGCGGCATCGCGCGTCTCGACCCCGACACCCTGCTCCACCTGAAGCTCTCCCCCGGTGACATCATCGAGATCGAGGGCGCGGAGACGACCGCCGCGAAAGTGTGGCGCGCCGACCGGCAGGACTGGAACACCGACACCGTCCGCATCGACGGGTTCACCCGCCAGAACGCCGACGTCGGCATCGGCGAGCGGGTCACCATCCGCAAGGCCGAGGCGACGAAGGCCGAGAGCCTGACGCTCGCTCCCCCCGAGGAGGCGTCGGTCCAGTTCGGCTCGGACGCGGCGGGCATGGTGAAACGACAGATCCTCAAGCGGCCGGTCGTCGAGCGCGACATCGTCCCCGTGATGTCGAGCACGAACCACCCGTTCATGCGCTCGCCCGGCCAGGCCATCCCGCTCATCGCGGTCGACACCGAGCCGGAGGGCGTCGTCCTCATCACCGAGGACACCGAGGTCGAACTCCGCGAGGAGCCCATCTCCGGGTTCGAGAAGACGGGGGGCGGCATCACCTACGAGGACATCGGCGGCCTCCAGGGCGAGATCCAGCGCGTGCGGGAGATGGTCGAACTCCCGATGAAGCACCCGCAGATCTTCCAGAAACTCGGCATCGAGCCGCCCCAGGGCGTCCTGCTTCACGGCCCGCCCGGCACCGGGAAGACGCTGCTCGCCAAGGCGGTCGCCAACGAGACGAGCGCCTCGTTCTTCTCCATCGCGGGCCCCGAGATCATCTCGAAGTACTACGGCGAGTCCGAACAGCAGCTCCGGGAGATCTTCGAGGACGCGAAGGACGACTCACCGTCGATCATCTTCATCGACGAACTGGACTCCATCGCGCCCAAACGCGAGGACGTCACCGGCGAGGTCGAGCGCCGCGTCGTCGCCCAGTTGCTGACGATGATGGACGGGCTGGAGACGCGGGGACAGGTCATCGTCATCGCGGCGACGAACCGCGTCGACTCGGTCGACCCCGCGCTCCGCCGACCCGGCCGCTTCGATCGCGAGATCGAGATCGGCGTGCCGGACGAGTCCGGCCGCAAGGAGGTGCTGCAGATCCACACCCGGGGGATGCCGCTCTCGGACGACGTGAACCTCGACCGCCTGGCCGACGAGACGCACGGCTTCGTCGGCGCCGACATCGAGAGCCTGACGAAGGAGGCCGCGATGAAGGCGCTCCGCCGGTACCTCCCCGAGATCGACCTCGACGAGGAGGACATCCCGCCGAGCCTCATCGACCGGATGATCGTCAAGCGGAGCGACTTCCACGGGGCGCTCGCCGACGTCGAGCCCTCGGCGATGCGGGAGGTGCTCGTCGAACTCCCGAAGATCACCTGGGACGACGTGGGCGGCCTGGAGGACCCCAAACAGAAGGTGAAGGAGGCCGTCGAGTGGCCGCTCTCCGACCCCGAGAAGTTCGACCGGATGGGCGTGGAGGCGCCGAAGGGCATCCTGCTGTACGGCCCGCCCGGCACCGGGAAGACGCTGATGGCGAAGGCCGTCGCCAGCGAGACGAACGCGAACTTCATCTCCGTCAGGGGGCCACAGCTCCTCTCGAAGTGGGTCGGCGAGTCCGAGAAGGCGATCCGGCAGACGTTCCGGAAGGCCCGGCAGGTCTCCCCGACCATCATCTTCTTCGACGAGTTGGACAGCCTCGCGCCCAGCCGCGGGCAGGAGATGGGCAACAACGTCTCCGAGCGCGTCGTCAACCAGCTGCTCACCGAGCTCGACGGGCTGGAGGAGATGGGCGACGTGATGGTCATCGGCGCGAGCAACCGGCCGGACATGATCGACCCGGCGCTGATCCGCTCGGGTCGGTTCGACCGCCTCGTGATGATCGGCCAGCCGGACGAGGAGGGTCGCGAGCAGATCCTCAAGATCCACACCGGCGACACGCCGCTGGCGCCCGACGTGAGCCTCCGCGAACTCGCGGAGATCACCGACGGCTACGTCGGCTCCGACCTGGAGTCGATCGCCCGCGAGGCCGCCATCGAGGCGCTCCGGGAGGACGACGACGCCGAGGAGGTCGGGATGCGACACTTCCGCCAGGCGATGGAGAGCGTTCGTCCGACGATCACCGACGACATCCTGAGCTACTACGAGGGCGTCGAGGAGCAGTTCAAGGGCGGCGGGACGGACTCGCTGCGCAGGGACCAGGGCGGCCGGATCGGGTTCCAGTAGAACCTCTTTTGCCGGGGGCGCGCTCGCTCGTCGACCCCCCGCAAAACCCGGTGATGCCAAAACGCCGCCCGCTGGTGCCGACTGCGGTCGGTCAGTCGGCTTCGTTTCCGTCCGGAGCGTTCTCTCGCCGGCCGGTTCCGATCGCGCTCCGCCGGTCCGAGCGATCGGAACGGACGGAGCGCACGCTGATCGCTCCTGTACCTCCAGGAGTCCGGCGTGAAACGGCAGTTCTCCGTCTGAGCCCGTGACCCCGCTTGGTAAGTATCGGGACCGTATCTCGACGGAATCCGCACCGTAATTCGACGGCAATCCGTGAGTAGGCACATGGCCGAACGCGTCGTTAGGCGGACATAAGATGGCGAAACCGGATTCGCGACGGGAGCAGCGTTCGGCGGCATCGACCCGACGGTGCTGGTCGCGGTGAACGTGATACTCGCGTCAGCTGGCGGGTTCACCCCGACGCGGCGGGCGATCCTCGAGCACATCGAGGCCCACCCCGGGGTGCATTTCAGCGAGCTCGTCCGGAACCTCGACGTCGCGTCGGGACAGGTGCAGTACCACCTCCGGAAGCTCCTGTCGAACGGACAGGTCGCCGAGACGTACCTCTACGGCCGCACTCACTACTACCCCCCCGAGTACGACGCGTGGGAACGGGGCGCGCTCGCGCTCTTCCGCCGCGAAACGGCGCGGGAGATCCTGCTCCACCTCCTCGAACGCGGGCCGTCGACGCCGCGGGACGTGGTCGGGAGCCTCGACATCGCCCGGAGCACGCTCGAGTGGCACCTCGAGCACCTCGTCGAACAGGGACTGGTGGACAAGGAGTACGACGGCGGGAACGGCGTCGTGCTGACGGTGGCGCACCCGCAACGAACGGTGCAGCTGTTGACCGGGGTGATCCCCTCCGCGTCCGATCAGCTCGTGGACCGGTTCCTCAGGTTCGTCGACCAGTTGTTCGCCGGCGGTGACGGCTCTTGAGCGCCGGAAGCTCCCCGCGAACGCTTACGATTTAACACGGATATGCGAGTACTCGGTACCACGCCGATGGGGCCGTCAACGCGGACGCTACAGCTCGGGGCCGACTGGATAGATCCGGGGTACTCGCCGTTGCTCACCGCGACGATCCTCCTGGCGGGGCTCGGCACGACGATGCTCTTTCTCGTCAGCGTGGTCGCGTACCGGCAGCGACGGACCTCCCGGTACCTGCTCGTCGCGGTGGCGCTCGCCGCGCTCGTGGTTCGCACGGGGATCGGACTCGGAACGATGCTCGGGTTCGTCCCGATGACGGTCCACCATCTCGCCTCCCACAGCCTGGACTTTCTCATCGCCGCGGCGATCCTGTACGCCGTGTACCGGAGCGGCCCCGACGTGGAAACGCTCCCCGCCGAGTGACGGCCGCGCCGAGCGGACGCGCCCGTCGCCGTGGGACCCCGCCGTGGGACCCCGTCGGATCGGCCGAAAAGCGACGTCGGCGCGGCGAGCACTCCACGGTGTGGCGCCCTCAGCGTCGTAGGCGGAGCGCACCGACGACCAGCACGGCGGCGATCACGGCGGCCGCGACTCCGACGTCGGCGCCGGCGAGCAAGCCCGCCCGGTCGGTCCCGTCGTCGGGACCGTCGCCCCGGACGTCGTTCTCGTTCCCGTCGGTTCCCGACTCGCCTTCGCTGCCCGCGGCCGACTCGGTCCCGTCGTCGCCGTCCGGTGCCGACTCGGTCCCGTCGTCGTCGGTCTCGTCGGCGTCACCGGGGTACTCGAGGTCGGCCCGGTCGTGGACCTCCTTCTCGAAGTGGGTGTGGATCTCGGTCCCGTCGAGACTGCCTTCCACGTGGACGACGTACTGCCCGGGTTCGGTGAAGACGACCGCCGCCTCGTACACGCCCGGTTCGCCGTGACGCTCGCTCACGTTCAGCGGCGTCTTCTCCCCGCCCGCGCCCTGGACGGACACCTGCAGCGTCCCCGCCTGTCCGTCGACCGGTTCGTCGGTCTCGTTGTCCAGTATTTCGAGCGTCAGCCGCGTCCGTTCGTCGGTGATGACCGGTTCGTCCGCCGCGCCGAAGGTCAGATCGTAGCCCTCCACGGTTTGCTCCTCGTGTGCCAGGGCCGGACCGGCGGCGCCGACCGCCAGCACCACGACCAGACAGAGCGCGACGAGCGACCTCTGTTGTCTTGTCACGCACTAACGTTCGCCGATTTTTCGGAAGACGGTTCTGGTCGGACTCTAGAAGCGAGGTCGTCGGGCGCGAACCCGGCCGTTCGGCGGTCTCCCGGCGGAACGCACGCTTCCCGGCCGCGCCCGACCGGACGCGTTCGCCATCGGGCGCGCTTGCGCGATCGCCCTCGGGAACGGCGGTGGCAGCGTCGTCGCCGCTCCGAAGCCGTGGTGGGAACGTCGAACCCGCGGGAGCGGGGTCCGCGGGAGGTCCGACGCGACCGACCGCGTACGAAGGGGACCCGCCATCGCCGGGGGCGGACGACGCCAGCGGCGGTACCGCGAGCGAGGGAGGCGTGGCGGAGCCACGCCGACCGTGACCGGAGGATCGGGGCTCGCGGCCTTTTGGCACTGACGAGCGGAGCTCGTCTTGCGGCCAGAAACCGACGGGTTCTGGCAGCATTACGGGAAATCTTCGATCTCCCGTCAGCAGTGGGATTCCAGCGGAATCCCACAGCACGAACGGTTTTGCGGGGTTCGACGAACGCGGGCGGCGTAGCCGCCCGCGTGAGGAGGACCCCCGCAAAAGAGGTCCGTTCTAGTAGATGAGTTCGTCGTCGTTCTCGAGCATGTAGAGGGTACGGGCGGCGATGTTGACCGCGTGGTCGCCGACCCGCTCCAGGTCCCGGATGGTGAGGAGCAGGCGGGAGACGTCCGCCATGATGTCCTCGACGTCCTCCTCCGAGTCGACGCCCTCGCGCTGGATGAGGTCGCGGACGACCGCGGAACTGGCCTCCTCGCACATCGCGTCGACGTCGTCGTCGGCCTCCGCCACCTCGTAACAGGCGGCGGTGTCCTCGTCGGCGTAGGCGTTCATCGCGTCCTCCAGCATGTCGAGAGTCGCCTCGCCGATGCGCTGGACGTCCACGTCCGGGAACACGTCGCGCTGGGCCTCCAGCGTGTACCCCCCGAGGTTCGTCGCGAGGTCGCCGATGCGCTCGAGGTCGGTGATGATCTTGAACGACGCCGCGATGAAGCGCAGGTCGCCCGCCACCGGCTGCTGGAGCGCCAGGAGGTCGACGCAGTCCTGTTCGAGTTCGAGGTAGAGCCGGTTCACCTCGGCGTCCTCCTCGATGACGCGGTTGGCGAGCTCCTCGTCCTTCTGTTCGAGCGCGTCCATCCCCATCCGCAGGCGCTCGGCGACGAGTTCGCTCATGTAGAGCACGTCCTCTCGAAGCTCCGCGAGGCGTTCCTGGTACTGTTTCCGGGGCATACCCGAACTGTCGTCGGGCGGCGTGTAAGCGTTGCCCTCGGTCACCCCCTTCGGGTACGGGACTCACACGGGGGCTCCGGAGGTCACGGGCGGGCGATTCGAGGTCCGACCGGGCTCGGGACGTCGCCGACTGGCCGCTGGTTTCGTCGGTCGACGCGCGAGCGGAACGGGACGCGGACGGGAAAACGAGCGTGACCGGATCGTGGAACTGGAGGAGAGACCGGAAGCGGGACCGGGGGAGACCTGGTCAGGAGCGACTGGGGGAGACCAGATCAGGAAGCGGTACTGGAGGAGGCGGATCGGGAAACGTGACCGGAGGATCGGGGTGAGAACGGGATCGGAATCGACGGGCCCCTCCCGCCCGGATCCGACGACGGCGTCCGCCCGGTCATCCGAACTTGCCGGTGATGTAGTCCTCGACGCGGTCGGACTCGGGGTTCTCGAAGATCTCGTTCGTGTCGTCGAACTCGACGAGTTCCCCGCCCGTGAGGAACACGGCGGTCTTGTCCGAGATGCGCGCCGCCTGCTGCATGTTGTGGGTCACGATGACGACCGTGTACTCCTCGGCGAGGTCCGCGATGAGGTCCTCGATCTTCGAGGTCGCCACCGGGTCCAGCGCAGACGCCGGCTCGTCCATCAGGATGACCTCCGGGTCGGCCGCGATGGCGCGGGCGATACAGAGCCGCTGTTGCTGGCCGCCCGAGAGATCCAGCCCGGACTCGTCGAGCTGGTCCTTCACCTCGTCCCAGAGCGCCGAGCGCCGCAGCGCCCGTTCGACCTGTTCGTCCAGGTCGTCCGTCCGGCCCTGAACCCGCAGGCCGTAGGCGACGTTGTCGTAGATGCTCTTGGGGAACGGGTTGGGTTGCTGGAACACCATCCCGATGCGCCGCCGCAGCGCCACCGGGTCGACGTCGTCGTCGTACACGTCCTTCCCGTTGAACAGCAGTTCCCCCTCGACGCGGGCGGCGTCGATGAGGTCGTTCATCCGGTTGATACACCGCAGGAACGTCGACTTCCCGCAGCCCGACGGACCGATCATCGCCGTCACCTGCCGCTCGGGGATCTCCATCGAGACGTCGCGGATCGCCTGCGTGTCGTCGTACCAGACGTTCAGGTGTCGGCTCTCGATGACCGTCGGCGCCGTGCCGGACGCCGCCCCGTCCCGGGAGAGTCCGGCCTCGGCCGGGTCCGTCTCGATCAGTCGGTCGTCCGGTTCCACGTCCACGGTCGTCGTGTCGTCGTTCATGGTTCTCAGGAGCCTCTCTGGTAGTTGTTCCGCACGTAGATGGCGACCGAGTTGATCGACAGCAGGACGACCATCAGGGTCACCACGCCGGCCGCGACCACGCCCTCCCGGAACGCCTCCTGCGGGCGGAACGCCCAGCCGTAGATCTGCATCGGCATCGCCGTCGCCCGTCCGAACAGTTCCGTCGGCGGCGAGAACAGCGTCTGCGCCACCCCGATGATGATGAGCGGCGCCGTCTCCCCGATGGCCCGCCCGAGCGCGAGGATGGAACCGGTCATGATGCCCGGGAGCGCCTCCGGGAGGACGACCGAGCGCACCGTCTGCCACCGCGTCGCGCCCATGCCGTAGGCGGCCTGTCGCTGGGAGTCCGGGACGGACCGTATCGCCTCCTGCGAGGAGATGATGACGATGGGGAGGATGAGCAGAGACAGCGTCATGGCCGCGACGAGCACGATGCCGAATCCGAACCCGACGAGGTTCACGAAGATGCCCAGTCCCAGCAGGCCGTACACGACCGACGGGACGCCTGCCAGGTTCGAGATGTTCACCTGCACGACGCTCGTCGCTAGCCCGCCGTACCCCGACTGCGGGGCGTACTCCTCGAGGTACACCGCACAGCCGACGCCGAAGACGAACGAGAGCACCGCCACGAGCGAGATGACGAACACAGAGCCGATGATGGCCGGATACAGCCCGGCCTCCTCGGCGAACCGCGAGGGCGCGCTCGTGAGGAACTGCCCGTCGAGCCACGGCTCCGGTCCGACGATCCCGAGCGTCGTGACGAGAAGTTGGCCCAGGAGTAACCCAACGAGCACGACTACGGGGAACAGAAGTCCCCGTCGTGCGAGTGGGCGGTCGATCGCCGTCTCGGCGGCGTAGGAGGCGATGAGCGTCCCGGGTACGAGTACGAGGATGACGCCGACCGAAGGGCCGACTCCGGAGACGGACGCCAGGCCGAATCCGGCCGTGGCAGCCGCGACGAGCGTCCCGATCCCAACGAGCGCACCGGCTCTCGTTCCCGTGCGGTCACGCCAGCGGTAGCCGTAGTAGGCCGCAACGGGAACGCCGACCGTCCAGAGGTAGATGATGACGTCCGTCGGGTAGGTGTTGATGGGGCCCTTGAGGACGTAGCCGACCGCCAGTCCGACAACGAGGACGGCCAGCGGAACCGGGAAGGAGAGGCGGTCGTCGTCGTTCGCGCTGCCGTAGATGAGCACCGCGACGGCCGGCACGATCCCGAACGTGTACAGCAGCATCCACAGTTGGATGTCGGTGACGACGAACAGGACGACGAGCGCGAGCGCGAACTCCGTACCGCCGATCAGGCGGACGACGACGCCCTCGACGACGTCCGAGACGCCGGGCGTCCGGACGGCGTACCAGAGGAACCCGACCGCCGGACCGGCGACCGTGAGGAGGAAGACGAGGAACCACGTCGGCTCGGCCGCTCCGATCCCGAACGCGTCGCCCGAAACGTAACCGAGCAGTACCGCGAGCGTCACGATCCCGACGAGCGAGGCGGCGAGCGTCACGTACTCGAAGGCGACGCTCTTCACCCGGCTGACGGAGCCGAAGTCGGTCGTCGCTGACGCCGTCGATTCGGCCGCCGTCATCGGTACTCCTCCCGGTAGCGCCGGACGATCAGTTCGCTGACGACGTTCATGGCGAGCGTGATGACGAACAGGGTGATGCCGATGGCGAACAGTCCGTCGTACGCGAGTGAACCGCCGGTGATGTCGGAGTTCGCGAGCTGGACCATCGCCGAGGTCATCGGCTGGGCCGGCTTCAGAAACACGTCAGCGGGGTGGATGTACGGGATCGAGAGCCCGAGAAGCTGGTCGTAGCGCACCGACGGGAGCCTGGCGTTCGATCCGCTGGCGACCACGACGATCATCGTCTCGCCGATGGCCCGCGAGAGCGCGAGGATGAACGACGAGACGATGCCCGAAATCGCCGCGGGGACGACGATGCCGGTCGACACCTCGAACTTCGTCGCTCCGAGCCCGTAGCCGGCCTGCCGGAGCGAGTCCGGCACCGCGTTCATCGCGTCCTCGCTGATCGAGGCGACCATCGGGATGATCATGATGCCGACCATCAGCGACGCCGAGAGGACGTTGAACGTCGAGATGGACGGGAACAGCGTCGCCCTGAGGAACGGCGTGAGGTAGACGAGCGCGAGGATGCCGTACACGATCGTCGGCACGCCCGCGAGGATCTCGAGGGCGGGCTTCAGGTAGCTCCGGACCCGGGGGCTCGCGTACTCGCTGAGATAGATCGCGGTGAGGACGCCGATGGGTAACGCGACGGCCGCCGCCGTGATCGTCACGACGAGCGTGCCGAACACGAGCGGGAGGACCCCGAACGTGACCGGCTGAATGGCGGGACTCCAGTTCGTGCCGGCGAGGAATCGAAACACCGAGTAGTCGGTGAAGAACCCGACGGCATCGATGACGAGCGCGAAGAGGATCCCGACCGTCGTCAGGACGGAGACGGTCGCACACAGCAGGAAAAGGAGTTGGTACGCACGCTCGCGGAACGAGCGCGTGCCGTTTCCGACCAGGTCCGGCGAATCAACGCTCATTAGTCTGTTTCGGACCAATCTGTCCCGTGAGGCGGTTCATCGTGCGGTGTTGTGGGTGGAGGGGGGAAAAACGGCGTGGATTCCCGTCTTGCCCGTACGGCTACCATCGATTCGGACGTTCACGCGTTGTCGATGAAGGAGTTGAGCTCGTCGAGTTCCTTCTGCATGTCCTCCTGGGTATTGGGGACGTAGCCGATCTGGTCGGAGATGAGCTCCTGGTTCGCGCTCTGCTCGACGAAGTACCGCGCGAACTCGGCCTTGTGCTCCTCTTGCATCGACTCCTGGGACGCGTAGGTGAACAACGGGCGGGAGAGCGGCGTGTACTTCCCGGCCTTCGCGTTCTCAAGCGTCGGCTCGACGGGCCCGTCGCCGTCGTCGATGGCGACCCCTTTCACCTTCTCCTTGTTGCCCTGGTAGTACGCGAAGCCGAAGTAGCCGATCGCGAACTCGCTTCCCGCCACGCCCTGGACGATGGTGTTGTCGTCCTCGGTGGCCTGGTAGTCCTGGGTGTGCGCGCCGCTCTCGCCGACGATGGTCTCGGTGAAGTAGTCGAACGTTCCCGAGGTCTCGGCGGCGCCGAACCGTTCGATGGTCTCGTCGGGCCACTCGCTCCGGACGTCGCTCCACGTCTGATCGTTGCCGGCATCCGGGCCCCAGATCCGAGCGAGTTCGTCGACCGTCATCGAGTCCACGAAATCAGCTTCGTTGTTGACGACGACCGTCAGCGCGTCGGTAGCCACGTTGATTTCCTGCCAGGACACGTCGTTCCCCTCGCACTGCTGCTTCTCCTCCTCCTTGATGGGACGCGACGCGTTGTTGAAGTCCGTCTTGCCGTCGCAGAAGAAGTTCGCGAAGCCGCCGCCCGAGCCGGTCGACTGTACCGAGACGTTCACGTCGGAATGCTCCTTCTGGAACTCCTCGGCGACCGCGCTCGCGATGGGGAAGACCGTCGAGGAGCCGGCGATCGAGATCTCGCCCGACAGGTTCTGACCGCCCGACCCTCCGTTCGAACCGCCGGAGCCGTCGGACCCGCCTGGGTTCTCCTCGCTAGTACAACCCGCGATGCCTGCGACGCCAGCCGCCCCGGTCACGGCGAGGAACTTCCGCCGCGAGAGGCCGCTGAGTCCTTGGTTGTCGGCCATCAACCGAATGGAGCCGACTTGAACATAAATATCCTACTATGTCATCTATATATCGAAGGGGAGGGAACAAGTGACACGGACGCCGTGCCCGCCGGTTCGATTCGGTATCCGCCACTCGAGGTCAGCGTCGTCCACTTGCGCTCGAACCTACCGCTCTCGACCGGTGAGGTACGTCCGGACGAAGCGACACGTACGCGCGGTCCCCGACGATGGCTCGTCCGCCGACCCGGAAATATATAGAATTCCGATAAAGTTATGCCGGGACCGCCGACTATGGAGAACATGGTCGAAACGCGGAAGGTGCAGGTGACTGGCGGGTCCACCTACACCGTCTCCATCCCGAAGGACTGGGCGACCGAGAACGGCGTCAGCGCCGGGAGCACCGTGGAGTTCTACCCGGAGGACGACTCGCTGTTTCTCACGCCCCGGACCGACGAGGAGCGGACCGAGGGGACGCTCGACATCGGCGACCTGTCGGGCGAGGAACTCACGCGCGCGGTGATGACCATGTACGTCTCGGGGTTCGACGTCATCGCGCTCGAGTCGACCCGCATCTCGAACGACCAGCGGCGGACCATCCGCGACTCCACCCAGAGCCTCGTCGGCCTCGAGGTGTTAGAGGAGACGCGCGACCGCGTCGTCGTCCGCGACCTGCTCGACTCCTCGGAGCTGTCGATCCACAACGCAGTCACGCGGATGCGGCTCATCGCGCTCTCGATGCTGGAGGACGCGGTGGCCGCCCTCGCCGACGGCGACGAGGACATGGCGAAGGACGTCATCCAGCGCGACGACGACGTCGACCGCCTCCACATGGTCGTCTCGCGCATCTTCCGGGCGACGCTTCGGACGCCGAAGGCCGCCGACGAACTCGGCGTCGGCCGCGAGACCTGCTTCGACTACCACGCCAGCGCCCGCCAGCTAGAGCGGGTGGGCGACCACGCGACGAAGATCGCCCACATCACGCTCCAGCTCCAGGAGGGGAACGGGGAGGCGATCCCGTCCGAGGTCATCGAGGCCATCGAGGAGATCGAGGCGGAGGCCCGGACCGTCGTCGATCGCGCGATGGACGCCCTGTTCGCCGAGGAGAACGCCGAGGCGACCGAACTCGCGAACGACGCGCGGGCGTCGGTGCTCGAGATCGACGAGCGGGCCCGGGGGATCGACGAACTCCTGCGCGACCAGGAGCCCGCGCGGGCGCAGTTGCTGGGGCTGATCGTCGACTCGGTGTCGCGCTCGGCCGACTACGGCGGAAACATCGCCGAGACGGCGCTCCAGAAGGCCGCCCCGACGCCGTAGGGGTCCGCCCCCGACGAGCCCCCACTGACCGACCGCGCGACCGTCCGGGACGACGGCAGGGACCGCCGAATGCCGGGACTCTTTGCCGCGCGACCGGCTACATCGACCATGGCCGACAGTTTCCACGACACCGGGGGCCTGGTGGCGGCCCTCGAGGACGCCCCGTTCGACCGTCCGCCCGCGCTCGTCGCGAACGCGCACGTGACCGGCGTGAGCGTCGCCCGCGCGCTCGACGCCCACGGGGTGCCCGTCGTCGCGCTCGACCGAACCGACACCGGGGTCGCGTGGCCCTCGGACGCGATCGACTACGCCGGCGAGGTGACCTACCCGCTCGACGACGAGGACGGCTTCCGCGAGGACGTGGAGCGCATCGTCGAGGCGGCCGGGACGGAGTGCGTCGCGTTCGCCTGCATGGACGACTGGGTCCGCGGGTTCGCGCGAACCGAGCCCGACGGCGTCCGCCTGCCGTTCTCGGACCTCGAGGGCATCGAACGCGTGCTCGACAAGGACGACCTCTACCGGCTCGCCGAGGAGCTGGACGTCCCGTACCCCGAGACGTACCGGCTCTCGGAGACGCCCGCAGACGAGGTGATCGAGGCGCTGGGCTTCCCGCTCGTGATCAAACCCGCACACAAGCGGAAGTTCGAGGAGGCGTTCGGCACGAACGTGATCGAGGTCGACTCGCGCGAGGCGTTCGACGAGACGGTCGCCGCCGCGGAGGCGGCGGACGCGACGGTCCTGATCCAGGAGAAGGTGAACGTGGAGGTCGGCGCCGACACCTCGCTGGCCTCCTACGTCCCGCCGTCCGGCGTGGACGACGCCGTCGCGGTCGTCGGCAACGCCGCGGTCCGGTTCCCCCGGCAGTTCGGCACCTCCTGTCTCGTGGAGACCGTCGACCGGCCGGCGATCGCCGAACGCGCGCTCTCGGTGCTCGAGGAGACCGGCTACCACGGCATCAGCGAGTCGGAGTTCGTCTACGACGCCGACCGCGAGGAGCACGTCCTGCTCGACGTCAACACGCGGCCGTGGAAGTGGATCTCCATGCCGGTTCGGGCGGGCGCGAACCTCCCGATGGCCGCCTACGCGGCCGTCACCGACGCCGAGTACGAGGTCGACGAGGTGGGCGAGGCGCGGTGGGTGTACCTCCGGGACTACCTGGAACTGTGCGCGACCGACGAGGCGTTCTGGGACGTGCTCTCCGCTGCGGACTGGGCGAGTCTCGTCTCGGGCACCTTCGAGGACTCGGGGGACCTGACGACGGGCGTGTACCGTCCGTCCGACCCCGAGCCGACCGCACAGCTTCTGGGGACGGAGTTCACCGACCGCGAGTACTACTGCTCCTGTTAGGCCCCGTCCGCCGGGACCCGGCGCCCGCCGACCCCCCGCCGACCGTTCGGTCGCGACCGGGCGGAGTTGCGACCGGATGGAAACCCGATGACGACCGTCCGCCCGACGCTCGGGAGCCGAACGGCGACCGCCTGTTTTGAAATGAAAGCCGAATCGTTACCGGACTCCGTGCCCTCCCTCCGATGCCATGCCCGTTGGACACCTCGGACCGGAGGACGTGGCGACCGTCGAACCGGACGCACAGGTGAGCGAGGCCGTGGACCGGCTCGAATCCGAGAGCGTCGGCGCGGTCGTCGTCGCCGACGGCGACGAACCGATCGGCGTCGTCACCGACCGGGACGTGGCGCTGGCGGTCGGCGGGGACGAACCGGTCGGGACCGAGCCGGTGCGGTCGGTCATGAGCGAGGACCCGGTGACCCTCCACGAGGACGAGGAGGCGATGGAGCTCTCCCGGACGATCGACGAACACGACGTCCGGCGGGTCCCGATCGTCGACGACGACGGCGAACTGACCGGGATCGCGACCGCGGACGACCTCGTCGGGACGGTCGGCGAACAGCTCGATCGCGTCGCCAACACCATCGAGGCCCAGTCGCCGGAGTACAGCCCCTGACCAGGCGGTCCGCCGGCTCCGATCGCGGCACGCGTTCGTCGACGTGACGGGGCCGGCTCCCGCATCCCGAGCGGGCGAACGCGCCGACGTCCCCGGTTTTCCGACCGTACCGCACCGCCCGGACCCCTCAGAGCAGCCGCAGCGTCGCGGTCCAGAAGTCCTCGAACGCGGCCTCCAGCGCCTCCTCGGGGTCGCCGGTCGCGTCGCTGCCGGCGGTCCGGTCGGCGTGTTCGCGGACCTCGGTCAGGACGGTGCGCTCGCCGACCAGGACCACCCTGTCGGCGTCCACGTCGGACAGCCGCTCCCGACAGCGGTCGAGGTGCTCGTCGATCTGCTCGTCGCGGATACGCTCGAAGCGCGCCTGCGAGTAGCCGCCCTTGTCGTGCTCGCTCATCACGTCGGTCGTGAAACCCGCGTAGTCGACGCGCTCGCCGCCCTCGTACGTGCCGAGCGCGAACGTGTCCGACCGGACCAGCCCGAACGCCAGCCGGCCGGTCGGGCGGAACCAGGACCCCTCGACGCGGAACCGGTCGTCCCACTCGCAGAACGGTTCGGGCGGGAGCGGCGGGTCGAGCGCGCAGGAGACGACGCCGGCGTCGTCGCGGTAGACGAGCGTCGGCGCCGCCCTGCGGACGAGCGGCGCGCGGTCGCCCAGCCGCTCCCGGACCGCCTCCGGGACGTCCCCGTCGGTCACCATCGCCGAGAGGGCGCCCTCCGTGCCGGCCTCGACGCTCCGGAGCCGGGAGAGCACCGAATCGAGCCGTCCGCGCCGGAGCGTCTCGGTCCCGCGGAACTCCGCGGCGGCCTCCTCGTCCTCCGCCCGGTCGACCCGGTCCGTCAGCTCCTCGATGCGGTGTTCGAGTTCGTTGACGCGCTCCTCGGCATCCTGCCGCCTGCGGGCGGCCTCGCGGCGGCGCTCCTCCTCCGCGTCGAGTCGCGCGCGCAGCGAGTCGCGCTCCTCCTCCAGGTCCTCGATGCGGGACTTCAGCCCGTCGCGCATGAGGAGTCGGTCGAGCATACCCCGACCCGCGGACCGGTTCGGGAAAAAGCTGCCCTCACGGGCCGAGGGAGGTGGGTCGACGGGGCGCTCTCGCGCCGGGGCCCGCTCGGCGGCGCGGACGGCCTCGATCCCGAGTTCGGCGACGTCCGGGTCGCCCTCGGGCAGGTCCTCGGGCGTGTACCGGCTCCACGAGTCCGCCCCCCCTCGCCGTCGGCCGGGTCGATCTCCCGGCTCGCCGCGGTCGCGGAGAAAATCTGATCGACGTGCTGGTGCCCGACGGTTCCGTCCTCGTGCACGTTGACGTCGTACAGGAGCGGTGACACGGCCGAGGAAGCGCCCGGCCGGCCGGACCCGGGTTCCTCCGGGGGGACGCCAGCAGCGTCGCTTCGAGTCCGAGTTCCTCCCGGACTCGCGCAGCCCGGCCTCGTGCGGGAGTTCGCCCCGGTCGACGTGACCGCCGGGCGGACGGTGACGTCGTGGCGCTCGTGTTCGTGGAGGGCGGTCGCGCCGTCGTCGACGACGTCGACGGTCGCGGTGAGGTGTCGGGTCGTCTCCATGCCGGCGGGACGGGTCCCCCCCGACTTGGTTGCTCGCCGTCCACGGTGGAACTGAAACCCCCGACGTCGGGCGCTCCGGCGGGGGGCTTCCGACTCGTGGAGCTTACGCGCTCGACTCGCCCTCCCAGCCGGTGAACTGGAGGAGGTCCTCCGCACGGTCGGCGTTCGCGAGGAACACCTCGCGGCGGCCGGGGAGCTTCCCCTCCAGGTCGCCGGGGACCGCGTCCTCGGGGAGCGTGAGCGTCCCGCGCGGGACGTCGTCGTCCCCGACGACCGGGTAGTGGCGCGTCCCGACCTTCATGACGAGCGGGTTGTCGAGCCGCTCCACGCCCTCGCCGGTCGCGTAGAGCTGCTCGTTGACCCGCTCGTGGTCGTCGCGCTTGATCGCCGCCTCGCGTTCGCCCCGGGGCTGGACGTAGAGGCGTCCGAGGTAGTAGCCGCTCGAGAAGCGTTCGAACATGCTCTTCGGGTGATGGTAGTCGCCACGACCATGTTAAGCGTTACCAGCAATCGTTATATGGGCGCGCTATCATCCCGGCGCCCGCGGCGGTCCCGTCGCCCACGCGGACTTCGACCCCGCCGACCGCGACCGACGGATTCACCCTCGCGGCGACGGACCGGTTCGACATGCCCGAGTTCCGTCGCTTCGGACAGGGGACCTACAAGCTCGAAGGGGAACGGTGCGCCGAGAGCGTCGAAACGGCGCTCGAACTCGGCTACCGCCACGTCGACACCGCCCAGAGCTACGACAACGAGGGGTACGTCGGCGAGGCGCTCGCCGCCGCGAACGTGGACCGCGAGGACGTGTTCGTCGCGACGAAGCTCGCGACGGGGAACCTCGCGTACGACGACGCGGTGGAGTCGGCCCGCGAGAGCGCCGAGCGGCTCGGGGTCGACGCCATCGACCTGCTGTACGTCCACTGGCCGATCGACACCTACGACGCGGCCGAGACGTGCCGCGCGCTGGACGACCTGGTCGACGAGGGGCTGGTCCGCAACGTCGGGCTCTCGAACTTCCGGCCCGACCAGCTACGGGAGGCGCGCGAACACCTTGAGAGCCCCCTCTTCGCCCACCAAGTGGAGTGCCACCCGCTGTTCCGGCAGGAGGAGCTCCGCGAACTCGCCCGCGAGGACGACCACCGGCTCGTCGCCTACTGCCCGATCGCGCGCAACCAGGTCGCCGACGTCCCCGAGATCCGGGAGATCGCCGGGAAGCACGACGCCACCCCGGCGCAGGTGAGCATCGCCTGGCTCCTCGCGAAGGAGGACGTCGCCGCGATCCCGAAGGCGACCGGCGAGGACCACCTCCGCGAGAACCTCGCGGCGACCGACCTGGAGCTCGACGGGGACGACGTCGCCGCCATCGACGACCTGTCGGAGTCCCGGCGGATCGTCGACTTCGAGGAGGCGCCCTGGAACCGGGTCTGATCGGGACGCGGGGGCCCGGTCGGGGCGCGAGCCCACGGCGACCACATTTACTTTCGCCGCGCCTCCGGCTAAGTATTATCCCCGGATCGGCCGTCTAGCGTGACGCCATGCCAGACACATCCCACACGGAGGTGGAGGCGACCGGAACGGACTCGACGGCGGACGGCGGCGGACGGCGGACCGACGTCCGACTCGTGCTCGGCGTCGCGGTGCTGTTCGCGCTGCTCGGCGCGCTGCTGGTGCGGGTGGCGGGCGGCGGGAGCCTCGACGGGGTCCTCGGCGCCGCGCTCGCGCTGCTGCTCGTCACGGCCGTGGTCGTCGTCTTCGGCGTGGAGACCGTCAGGGCGGCCGCGGAACTCCTCCGGCCGTAGATGTCGGCCCGAGTCACCATCCAGTGCAGGACGAACCAGGCCGCCGGGTGCGGACCGGACGGACGCGAACGGACCGGTTCGTGCGGTCCGCTCGCTGCCGTCGCCTACCCCGTGTTCTTCATGCCGGCCGCGATGCCCTTCACCGTGAGCCGTAGCGCCCGCTCCTCCGCCTCCGACCGGTGGGTCCGAGCGAGCAACTGCACCTGCAGGAGGTTCAGCGGGTCGACGTACGGGTTCCGCCGATCGAGGTTCTCCGCGAGCCACGCCCGACCCGTCAACTCCTCGCGCCCGGTGATCGCCCGGACCAGTTCGACGGCGCGCTCGTACTCCGACTCGATCCGCGGGAAGAAGCGCTCCCGGAGCGGCGGCGGCGCGAGTTCGGCGTACTCGGCGGCGATCTCCAGGTCGGTCCGGGCGAGCGAGAGCGCGACGTGGTCGACGGTCGTCCGGAAGAACGGCCATCCCTCGTACATCTCGCGGAGCGTGTCGAGGTCGCCCGTCCCCGTGCAGTCGTCCGATCCCCCCTCGCCCTCCAGGTAGGCGTCCAGTCCCGCGGCGACCGAGTACCAGCCCGGGAGGATGGCCCGCGACTGGGTCCACGAGAACACCCACGGGATGGCCCGGAGGTCCTCGACGGTCCGCTCGCCCGACCGCGAGGCGGGCCGCGACCCCATGTTCAGTTCCTCGATGACGGCGATGGGGGTCGCGGTCTCGAAGTACCGGACGAACCCCTCCGAGTCGAGCAGGTCGCGGTACGCCGTGCGGGCGCCCGCCGCGGCGGCGTCCATCGCCGCCTCCCACTCCTCCTTCGGCCCGGTCGCCTCGCCCGTGAGCGAGCGGAGCCGTGCGCGAACCTGCGCGTCGAGCATCTGTTCGAGTTCCCGCTCGGCGACGCGGGGGTTGGCGTACTTCTCCGCGATGGCCTCGCCCTGCTCGGTGAACTTCACCTCGCCGGTCGCCGTCTCCGGCGGGAGCGCCAGCAGCGCCTCGTTCATCGGGCCGCCGCCGCGGGAGATGGAGCCGCCGCGCCCGTGGAACAGGCGCAGTTCGACCCCCACGTCCGCGGCGACCTCGGCCAGCCGACGGGCGTTGCGGTGGAGGTCCCACGCGGCCGCCAGCGGCCCGTTCTCCTTGTTCGAGTCGGAGTAGCCGAGCATCACCTCCTGGAGGCCCCCCCGCGCCTCGAGGGCCGCGCCGTACGCGTCGTCGTCGACGAGCGTTCCGAGGATGTCGCGGGCGTTCGAGAGCGCCGAGGCCGTCTCCAGGAGCGGCACCACGTCGAGCCCGCAGTGCTCGGGCAGGTCGACGACTCCGGCGAGATCCGCGAGGTAGAGCACCTCGAGCACGTGTGAGGGCTCCTCGGTCATCGAGATGCAGTAGGCGTCGACGGCCTCGACGCCGTACTCGGCGTGCCAGTCGGCCAGCGCGTCGAACCGCTCGCAGACGCGGGCCGGGGCGTCGGCGAGGCCGTCCGCGTCGAGCTCGCCGATCGACTCCCCGAGCACCGACTCCGTGAGGACGGCCTGCCGCTCGGGCTCGTCCAGTCCCAGGTAGTCGACGCCCTCGCGGTCGAGCACGGCCGCGACGGCCGCGGTGTGGTTCTCCCGGTGGTCCCTGAGATCGAGCGCGGCGAGCGTGAAGCCGAACGTCTCGACCCGCCGCGACAGCGGGTCGACGTGCTCGCGCGCGACCGCGTCGTGCCCGTTCGCCCGCAGGTCGGTAGCGAGGTCGTCGAGCGCCGCCTCCAGTTCCCCGGACGAGTCGAACTCCCCGGGCCTGAGGTCGTCCACCCGGTCGAGTCGGGTCCGGAGGAGGTGGACGAACCGACGGTACGGCTCCTCGGGATGTCGGTCGTCCGCCGTCTCGGCGGCCCGCGGCACCGCGTCGCGCTGGGCGTCGGCGCGGGCCTCGAACGCGTCGGTGTGGGTCAGCCGCCCGCCATCGTGGCTCACGACGCCGGCGAGCGCGTCGAGCTCCGCGTCGTACCGCGACAGCACGGCGTCGCGCTGGGCCGCGAGCGTCTCCGCCGTCACCTCTGGGGTGACGTGCGGGTTGCCGTCGCGGTCGCTCCCGGCCCACGAGCGGAAGGAGAGCACGTCGGGGACGTCGACGGTCGGGTGGTCCTCGCCGACGGCGTCCTCCAGCGCGTCGTAGGCGTCGGCCACCACGTCGAACAGGGTGTTCTCGAGGTACCAGCGCACGTCGCGCGCCTCGTCGGTGGGGACGGGGCGGCGCCGCCGCACCTGTCGCGTCGCCCACAGCGACTCGACCTCCGCCTCGAGGTCGTCGTAGCGCGCGACCGTCTCGCGGCGGGTCAGCCGGCGCTCGTCGAGGTCGGCCAGGACGTCGGCGACGCGACGCAGTTTGGCCTTCACCGTCTTCCGGCGCGCCTCGGTCGGGTGGGCGGTGAACGTCGGAACGACACGCACGTCCGCGAGCGCGTCGGCGACGTCCTCGTCGTCCATCCCGGAGAGCGCGTCGACGGTCGCGCCGAGGCCGTCGGGCAGCGTCCCCTCGTTCTGCCGGCGCCTGACCGTGCGGACGCGTTCGCGCTCCTCGGCGACGTTCACGAGTTCGAAGTACGTCGCGAACGCCCGCGCGACGGTCCGCGTCGTCTCGGGGTCTAGTCCGGCCAGTCGCTCGCGGACCGGGTCCCGACCGTCCGCCGACCCGCGCCGGTAGTCGATGGCGCCGGTCCGGACGTCCTCGACCGCCTCGTACGCCGCCCGCGAGGTCTGCTCCTCCAGGACGTCGCCGAGGAGCGTGCCCAGTTCGCGGACGTCGCGTCGGACGTCGCGCGGTTCGTCCGTCATGTGTTGCCGTACGTCACCCGGCGGGTAGAGGCTTTCCCGTTCGGTCGAAGAATTGCCTCGTAACCGAAGTAATAACTGAGGCGACTCGCCCCGGGCGGGAGGGCGCTACGCCTCCGAAAATCCGGTCACGGCGCGCGCGTCCCGCCTTTCGTCAGGCTTTTGCGTAGTCGCCTCGGAGCCGTAGCCATGAGCGCAGACGACAAGTACCCCGGCGATTCGGGACGTCGCCGGTTCGTCAAGGGCGTCGTGGGGGGAGCGGCCCTGGCAGGGGTCGGCGGCGTGGGGTCCGCGACGGTCAACAGCCTCACGAGCTCGGGCGGGTCGGGCGGCGGGGCCACCGAGGCGATGGCCATCGAGAACACCGCCGGGCCGGCGCCCCGCGGGATGCCCCAGATCCCCATCGAGATCGACGACGAGGGGAACATCGGCGGGCTGTGGCCAGAAGTCTCCACCGAGACCGAACAGGGGGTCGAGGTCCAGGTCGCCCGGACGGACCTCGGCGGCACCACCTACACGACCGAGTGGTTCCAGTACTGCGGGGTCGAGACGTACCAGGGCATCCAGCCCGGCTACGAGCCCGAGGGCGGGAACTACTTCCACGCGGGGGACAGTCCCGCCTACGAGTGGCAGGCCGAGCAGATGAGCGGCGGCGACCAGTTCACGGTCGACATGTTCTCCGACTACGAGTCGTGGGGTAACGGCATCGGCGCCGAGGGGATGGGCAAGCCCGCGACCGGCACCTGGCGGTCCCAGGACACGGAGGACACCATCCCGATCCAGTTGCTCCGGAGCCCCGTCATCGAGCAGCTCGCCGAGAACGGCTCCGCGGAGGCCGCCAACGGCCGGACGTACGAGGTCGACTCCGGCATCCAGCAGTGGCTGCAGGCCTCCACCAGCCAGGGGTTCATCGCGTGGCTGAACAAGTGTACGCACTTCTGCTGTGTCCCCGGGTTCAAGAGCGAGCCCGGTTCGGCCCGGTACGGCGCGGAGGACGGCGTCTACTGCCCGTGCCACCAGTCCGTGTACGTCCCGTTCAGCATCATCCCGACGCTGTTCGTCTCCCGTCCGCGCCCCGAGTAACCCCGCCTCGCGCGGCATCGCCGCGGCGACGACGCGTTTTTGGCCCGGTCGCCCGCATCCACGACCATGAGCGACGAGGACGCGGACGGGTCGACGTTCGAGCGGGAACTGGAGAACGCGCGGACGCTCCTCGAGGCCGACGACGTGACCGCCGTCCACGTCGGCGTCGTCCACGGCGAGGAGGTCGACACGGCGTTCGCACAGACCGCCGACGACCCGCACGAGGAGGGACTCCGCGCGCTGACCCTGCTGGCGACCCACCTCAGGCTGGTCGCCGAGGAGGCGGGCGTCGACTACGAGACGGTCGCCGCCGACGCCGCCTCGCTGGCGGGGTCGGTGGAGGAACTGCCCGACGTGGGCGACCGCGACGCGGAGTCGGTGGGCGACTCCGAACGCGAGGGGTGAGCCGGACCCGGCGGATCGCGATTCGGGGTCGAACGATCCCCGGACGGCCGCGCGGTTCTCGGTCCGAGAGTGGATCCGGCCGCGATCGTACGGTTCCCGGAGAGCCTGCGGCACCCGGCTCCCCTGCCGGTTCGGTCGTCGTGGAGCAGTTCCCGAAAACCCCCTGATTCCGGACTCGGCGCGGCCGCCGTCGTTCGCGTGAGCCTCGCGCGCGTCTACTATATGGCTTCTTCGCCGCTCACGAGACCCCACGAGGGGGCTCGCGTCGCGCGCATCGACCCTCCCGGGCGGACGGGTGGAGCGTTCCGGCCGTCGTTCCGGGGAACGTACGGGGCCGATCGGCGCCGAAGCCGCCGGAATCGCGGAGAAGCGGCCCCGTAGGGGAGGTTACGCTTGGCTATCGTGTCGGGACCGTTAAGTGGCCGTCCGCGATACCGCACCACGTGACTCACCGACTCCGGCGCGCCGGGGCGTTCGCCGCCGTCGCGACCCTCGTGCTCGGAGCCCCCGCGCTCGGACCGGCCGCCGCCGCGCCCTTCGCCCTCGTCGCGGTCCTCGCGGCGTTCGTCGTCGACGAGGGACCCCTCTTCGAGCTGTTCGCCCGGCCGGGCGACCACGAGGACCGCCGACTCAACGGCCTCGCCGGCTTCGCGCTCGCGGCCGCCGGACTCGGCATCCTCACGATGGAGTTCCCGGGGGCGGTGCCGATGCCCGACACCGTGTTCGCGGCCGCCGTGCTCACGCTCGCGTACGGCAATCTCGGGCGCGAACTCGTCCGGACGGCGACGACCGACGAGTTCGCCGTCGTCGCGGGGTTCGTCGCGGCCGCCACGCTCGCCGGCACCGTTGGGCAGGCGTTCGTCGCCGCGCTCGCGGGCGAGTTCTCGGTCGGGGCCGTCCCCGAGTACGCCTTCCTCGCGGCCGTCGGGGCGCTCGTCGCCGCGCTGCTCCGGTCGATCCTCTTCGGCCGCGACGACCCGCTGGTGATGGTCTCGGTCGGCTTCCTCCTCTGGCTGTTCGCCGGGCTCACCGGGACCGTCCCGGCCGTCCTCGTCGCGGTCGGCCTGGGGCTGGCGGTCGCGCTCGGCTGGGTGTCGTACGCGCTCGACGCCGCGTCCGTCCCCGGGATGTTGACGGGCGTCCTCCTCGCGGCGCTCTCGGTCGTCCTCGGCGGCTACGGCTGGTTCGCCGTCCTGATCTCGTTCTTCTCGGTCGGCGCGCTCGCGACGAAGTACCGGTACGAGGAGAAACGGGCCCGCGGCGTCGCGGAGGGGAACGACGGCGCGCGAGGCACCGGCAACGTCCTCGGCAACGCCGCGGTCGCGCTGTTCGCGGTCGTCGGCTACGCGGCGGCGGCCCGCCTGCTGGACCCGGCGCTCCCGCTCGCGGGCGTCGCCCCGACGCTGCTCGCGTTCGCCTTCGCCGGCTCGGTCGCGGCCGCGATGGCGGACACGCTCTCCTCGGAGTTCGGCGGGCTCTACGACGCCCCGCGGCTCGTCACCACCTTCGAACCGGTCGAACCCGGCACCGACGGCGCGGTCACCTGGCAGGGCGAACTCGCGGGGCTCGCCGGCGCGGCGCTCGTCGGGGCCATCGCCGCGTTCCTGATGCCGCTCGGGGGCGCGGCCCCCGCTCTGGTCGTCGTCGCAGGCGCCGGGTTCGTCGGGATGACCGTCGACAGCCTGCTCGGCGCGACCGTCGAGGGAGAGCGCCTGACGAACCAGGCGGTGAACTTCCTCGCGACGCTCGCGGGCGCGCTCGCCGGCGCGGTTATGGCGTTCCCGCTCGTGGTTTCGATCGTGTGACGCGCGTTCGACCGGGACGGGAGACCGACGAATCCGCCCTCCGCGCGCTCCAGTGCCACCTCCGTGAGCCCAGCCCGGACCTGCTCGCGCACGGGCTCCGGGTCGGCGACGTGCTGGTGAGCGTCGCGGGCGAAGGGTCGGACGACGCGCGATCGGTCGACGGGCGGCCGAGCGACCAGAGGCCGGTGGGGTACGTGTTGCCGGTGCCGGGCGGGACGGACGGGAGCGTCCACGTCGCGGAACTCGTCGTCCACCCGGACCACCGCCGCGAGGGGCGTGCCGCGGAGCTGCTCGGGCGCGTCCTCGCGGACGCTGACGCGAGGGTCACGCTCCTCGTCGCGCCGGAAAACGACGCCGCGCTCGCGCTCTACCGGGACCTCGGGTTCGCGGTCGCCGGCCGTCGCCCCGGCTTCTACGACGGCGGCGACGCGCTCGTGATGGCCCGCGAGCCGTCGGACGGGTAGGCGCGGCGTTCGACGGAACGCGTCCGGATCAGGCCCCGGACCGGGAGTTCACGTACCGGCGGTACGCCGGTCCGGCGAGCAACAGGAGCCCCGCGAGCGCCGCGGCGGCGACGAGCCGCGGGTCGAAGGCGGCGCCGACCCCGCCGGCCGCGACCCGGCCGGCCGAGGCGCCCGCGACGGTCGCGGCGACGGCCCAGGGGACCTCCCCGACGGCGGTTCCGACGAGGTACGGCCGGAGCCGGACGCCCGCCAGGCCCGCGGCGACGCTGACGGCGTCGGAGGGGGTCGGAAGGAGCCGCGAGGCCGCGACCGAGCGGAAGTCGCCCGCGACGCCGACGGCGCGCTCGCCCGCCTCGGCCGCCCGGCGCGTCAGCCCCGACGCCCTGCCGGCCCCCCAGCCCTCGCGCCCCCGGAGCGCGACCCGGTACGGCGGGACGCTCGTGAGGGTGATCAGCGCGAGCGCGAGGGGCGCCCCCGCGACTCCGTAGGCGTAGCCGGCGAGCACCCCCAGGAGCGACGTCGGCCACGCGAGCAGCGGACGGACGACCGCGAGCGCGCAGAGCGCGACGGCGAACCGGAGCGGGTCGGCCAGCAGCCAGTCGACCCGCGAGAGGAGCAGGTCGGGCGAGGCGAGCCACGCCGCTACGAGCGCGAGGAGTGCGAGCACCCCGGCCGCGAGGGCGCGGCGGTTCACGCGTCCGGGTCGGCGGCGCGACCGAAAAAGTCGTCCGGTCGAGTTTTGGCCCGACCGCACCGAGACGGCCCGACCCCACCACGCCGTTCGGCGCGACGTTTAAGCGGCCTCCCGAAAACGGGGATACGAGGCCGTGCCGACCGACCGAACCCGAACCGAAACCGTGGAACTCGGCGTCGAACTCCTCGAACACGTCGAGGACGACGAACTCCCGCTCGCGGAGGCGATGGACCGCATCGAGGCGGTGACGACGAGCCCCACCCTCGCGCGCGACATCCTCGACGCGGCCGAGGACCGCGGGGTCATCGACCGCGAGGGCGCGACGGTGCGGACCCGGCGCGGCGGCTCGTTCGTCAGGTTCGACTCCCAGGTCCTCACGCGCGAGGGCGAGTTCTCCTGCCGACGGTGCGGGACCGGTATCACTACCGGCCACTTCGTCCGGTTCGGGACGGGGGAACTGGGGCCGTTCGGCTCCTCGTGTGTCAGGAAGGTGCTCGGTCGGGAGTAGCGCCCGGGGCCGGTCGGGAACTACCGCCCGCGGCGGAGCTCCTCGATGAGCCGTTCGATCAGCTCCCGCTGGCGGTCCAGCCGCTCGTTCTGCGCTTCGACCTGCTGTCTGAGCGCCGCGAACTCCTCGGCGGCGTCGTCGGTCGGCTCGGCGACCTCGAAGCCGGTCTCCTCGAAGGCGTCCTCGTCGGCTCGCGGTTCGGTCGCGGCGGCCGCGGACCCCCCGTTGGCCTGACCGCCGCTCGCCGACTCGCCGCCGCCGGCGGTCGTCGCGGCTGGCTCGGCGCCCGCGTCGTCCCCGAGCACGTCCTCCAGCGGGTCCTCGCGGGTCGCGTTCTCGGGGCTCTCGACCTCCGCCGGCTCCGCCGAGAGCGGGTCCGGGCCGTCGCCGAAGTCGACCTCCCCCCGGTCCTCCTCGTCCTCGCCCTCGGCGTCGGCCGAGAGCGCGCGGAACGCCTCCAGCGAGTCGACGCCGTAGTAGGCCGTGATGACCTCCGTGAGCGACTCGCGGACCGCGCGGGCCTCCTCGGCGGGCGCCTTGAACCGCTCCTGGCGGCCGTTCACCGAGAGGACGACCGAGGTGGCGACGCTCCCCTCCTCGAAGGTGAGGTCGGTCACGTCGTCGAACGGGAACTCCTCGTACTCCTCGTCCCAGACGGCCGCGCCGATGTGTTTGACGACGCGTGCGCTCGTGACGACCAGCGTCAGGTCCGAGAAGCGGAACGTCCGCTCGACGGTCTCGCCGGGGTCGGTGATGTCCGCCGCCGAGAGCACGCCGGCGATGACGGGGTGGAGGACGCCGTCGAACCGCTTCCGGGGGACGGCGAACGACCGCTCGCCGTCGAGCCCGTAATCGAGCGTCAGCTTCGCCTTGCGGCGCGACTCGGAGACCGCGATCCGTTCGGCGTCGTGTGGGTACTCCTCGACCGACTCGTCGGAGAGGAGCCCCTCGCCGCGGTAGATGAGCGTCCGCGTCGGGGTGACGAACAGTTCGTCGTCACCGCCGAGGTGGACCCGGGCGGCGGGGTCCTCCCCGCCCATCTCCCGCTGGACCAGTTCCGGCAGACTCATGCCTCGGATTGACCCGTGCCATGGCTTAAAACCGGTGGGTCGGCGGGGACCGGGGGACGAGGCGACGCCGTCAGGCGGTCGGGGGAGATGGGAAGCTTCAAGGGTATCACCGCGCCACGTTCGAGTGAGCCGGGGTGGCTTAGCTGGACATAGCGCCGCACTCATAGGGTTTCGAGATTCGGTGCGGACCGCCTTGGAAGCCTCCGCCCCACGAGGCCCGCCGAGCCTCGTACCTGGGACATGCGGAGATCGCGGGTTCGGAGCCCGCCCCCGGCATGGTTTCTCTCCGAGCGACGAGTCGACACGCGACGTGCCCCGCCAGCCGGCGAGCGTCGGGTGACGGGGCGCGTACACCGCTCGACGGTCCGGGAGACGGTGACGGCGAACGGTCCATGGCGCGAGAAGATCCGGAGACCCTCCGGACGTTCGGCCGGGTCGCGTGCATGTCGGAGCGACCGGGCCGGCGACGTCCGGCTCGTAGCGGAGGGTCCGGGGGTCTGCAATGGGGCCGCTGAACCATCCCCGGTAGACGCGGTGTACTGCCGCTGGGAAGACAGTTAGCCCTAACAACTTAGGTGTCGGTTGCGTGTCGACCGATCACGGCCGGTCGCTCGGGGCCGCCGTTCGGCTGTGCCGGCCTACTCGTCGTCGTCGGCCGCCTCGCGCTGCTCGCTCAGCTTCTCCCAGATCTCGGTACAGCCCGCCCCCGACGGGACCTCGTCCAGATGGGACCGCTCACCCTCGGCCTCGGCTTCGGAGGTCTCGCCGGTCCCCCCGCGAGCGTCGACGTCCCCCGTCGAACCCGTCGCTCGAAGCGGACCCGCCTCGTCGGTCCCGCCCGCCTCCCGGGTCGCCCGGGCGTCCTCGACAGCCTCGTCGCTCATTCCTCCCCCCGTTCCGCTCTCGCCCGGAACAGCTCCGGCGCGGCGTCGGCCGATGCGTGTTCCCGCGGTTCCTCGTCGGTCATCGACCCCGCCTACTCGTCGGCGACCCATAAGCCGGTCCTCGCGGTCAAGCGCTTCCGGCGCTCCCCGGTACCGGAACGGGTTGCCGTCGTCTCGGTCGGGCGTCGGGACCCGGATCGCCGTCCGGTACCCCGGTTCCGGCGCGGACGGGGCGTCACCGGACGCGACGAGGGTTGCGCCCGCCGACGGGGCTACGGGCGAGCGCCGCGTCCGTCCGGACGTGACCGTCTCGTTGCGAACGCTGGACGACGGCGCCTGGGTGTCGCTGGACGACGAGCGCCGCGCCGGAGCGAGCGAACTCTGGTACGTGGCGGGGGTGTGCGGCTGTCCGGTGGCGGACCTCGTCGTCGAGGGAATCACCGACGTCGCCGTCGACGGGCGGACCGTCGCCGCCGAGACGTACGGCACCTGCATCCGCTGTGGCGCGTCGGTGACGACCGGCCCGGTTCCCGTCGGACGCCTCGTCGGCGCCGGATTCGAACCGCTCGCGGCCGGCGCGGTGCGGACGCCGGGCGGCGGGGGAGACAACCGGAAATAGTTTCCTCATTCGGGTAGCCCCGGGGAGGATTGACGGCGAGGGTCGCTTTAGGGAACTGCGGCCTGGAGGTGTGGGCAAGGATGCCCACGGACGTCGAGCGGTGGAAGTCGGAGACGTACGGCAACGAGATCCGGGAGCACCTGCTCGAGTTCGCCGAGGAGGGCTGGGAGTCGATTCCCGAGGACGAACACGACGCCTGGTTCGAGCGCTTCAAGTGGTGGGGGCTGTACCACCAGCGGAACGGCCAGGAGAGCTACTTCATGATGCGCATCGGCACGCCCAACGGCGTGCTGACGCCGGGACAGCTCCGTGTCGTCGGCGAGATCGCCGACGAGTACGCCCGCGGTCCGGGCGAGAACCCGGAGTTCGGCGCGGCCTACTGCGACTGGACGACCCGCCAGTCGATCCAGCTCCACTGGATCCGGCTGGAGGACATCCCCGACGTCTTCGAGAAACTCGAGGCGAACGGCCTCTCGACCCAGCAGGCCTGCGGCGACTCCTGGCGCAACATCGTCGGCTGCCCGGTCGCGGGCAAGGACAGCAACGAGTTCGTCGACGCGCTGCCGGTGGCCCTGAACCTCCACGACACGTTCAAGGGAGACGACGACCACACCAACCTCCCCCGCAAGTGGAAGGTGTCGGTGACGGGCTGCCGCGAGGGCTGCGGGCAGGGCGACATCAACGACCTCGCGTTCGAGCCGGCCGAGAAGGACGGCCGAAAGGGGTTCAACGTCCGCGTCGGCGGCGGCCTCGCCAGGAACGAGCCGCGGTTCGCCCGCGACATCGACGTGTTCGTCGAGCCGGAGGACGCCAACGAGGTCGCCGGCGGCATGTCGGCGCTGTTCCGCGAGCACGGCAACCGCGAGGACCGCTACTCCGCGCGCATCAAGTTCCTCGTCGACGAGTGGGGCACGGAGAAGGTACGCGACGTCCTGCAGGAGGAGTTCGTCGACTTCGAACTGGAGACGGCGGCCGAGGACCTCCGCGACGAGTACACGTACAACTCCGGGCGCGCGACGGGCGGCCACCACGACCACGTCGGCGTCCACGAGCAGAACGACGGCAACTACTACGTCGGCCTGAACGTCCTCGTCGGCCGGATGGGCGTCGACGACGTGCTGGAGCTCGCGGACCTCGCCGACGAGTACGGCTCCGGCGAGGTGCGGCTCACCCAGCGGCAGAACGTCCTCGTGACCGACGTGCCCGAGGGGAGCCTCGACGATCTGCTCGCGGAGCCGCTGCTGGAGGACTACTCGCCCGATCCGCACCCGTTCATGCGCGGCTCCATCGCCTGCACGGGCACCGAGTTCTGCTCGCTCTCCATCGTGGAGACGAAGAACCGGCAGGTTCGGTACGCCCGCTGGCTGAAGGAGAACGTCGAACTCCCCGACGGCGTCGAGGACTTCCACATCCACCTCTCGGGCTGCACTGCCTCGTGCGCCCAGCCGCAGATCGCGGACATCAGCCTCCGCGGGATGAAGACCCGGAAGGACGGCGAGGCGGTCGAGGCGCTCGACGTCGGCCTCGGCGGCGGCCTCGGCGAGGACCCGCGATTCGCCGACTGGGTCGGCCAGCGTATCCCGGCCGACGAGGTGCCCGGCGCCATCGCGAACCTGCTGGCGAGCTTCGAAGAGCGGCGTGAGGGCGACGAGAGCTTCCGCGACTTCGTCGAGCGCAGCGACGAGGAGACGCTGGAGGAACTCGTCGAGCCCGAGGAGACCTCCTACGAGGACCCGTACATGCACAACACGAAGCTGACGTGGTACCCGTACGCCGAGGAGGACACGATGGACGACAGCCCGGCGCCCGCCCGCGCTGACGGAACGCCCATCACCTCGGACGACTAAGGTCCGCGCATGCCCGACCGGCTCATCCGCGTGAACGCCTACACCACCTTCGACCTCCTCGAGGGGACGGCGACCGGCCACGGCTTCGAGGAGTCCGCGCCGGCCGTCCTGAACGTCACGGCGCCGCGCACGAACCCGGACCACGTCACGCTCGAACTGGAACTCGACAACGCCGACCTGGAGACCCTCCCCGCCCACGCGGACCGGGTGACGCTCTCGGCCGCCGAGGCGCGCGAACTCGCGGACGAACTCGGGTCGTACGCCGACCGGGTCGACGAGGCGTCCGCGTCCGACGAGTAGCGACCGACGGACGAGGCAACGCGTCGACACGAGGGTTCTCGCGGCTGAGAACCCGGGGCGAACCCTTTTGCCGGCCGTCCCGCGACACCTCCCCATGTGGGTCCGCGAGCGAGACGCCGTCGACTACGCCCTGGTGGGCGCCGTCACGCTGCTCCTCTACCTTCGGCTCCCGTTTCGCCCGGCGATCCGCGACCGACTCCGGTGGATCGTGGACTCCGTCGCGACGTGGATCGAGGAGTCGCCGGAGGCGGTCGTCGCGACGTTCGTCGTCGTCGTCGCGCTCGTCGGCGCCGCGTTCGTGCTGGGCGTGGTGCGGCACGCCTCGACCTGAACCTCTCGCACGAACCTCTTTTGCGGGGTCGCTCCTCGCTCGCGCCCCTCCGGCGCGCTCGCTCGTCGAACCCCCGCAAAACCCGTTCATGCCAAAACGCCGCTCGCTGGTGCCGACCGCCTCCGGTGGGTCGGTCGAGCGGCGTCGAATCGGGGTTCGGGGTCCCGCGAATCAGAGCGGGCGGAAAAGCGAGAGGAACCCGTAGAAGGCCCCCAGCAGCAGCATCAGGGCCAGGAGGATCGCGACCCACCTTCGGCCGTTCCCCGGGACGTCAGGGACCTGCGACGGGGAGTACGGCGAGAGCGGGTCGTTCGGCTCCGGATCGTCGCCGGCCATGCTCGGGGGAACGTTCGCCGGACGCATCACTGTTCTGGCGGGGGTGGCCCGCGAGTGGGAGTCCGACGTCGGGCCACGGCGCCGGACTCGCCCCCGTTTTTAGGCCCCGGTCACGATGAGCCGGTATGGCCGATACCATCAGGGAGACGCTCCGTGAGGACTCGCCGGCGGGGAGCTGGCTGTCGATTCCGTCCGCGCAGGTGGCCGAACAGACGGCGGCCGCGGACTTCGACTTCGTCGTGATCGACACCGAGCACGCGTCGACCGACGTCGGGACCGTCGAGTCGATGGTCCGCGCGGTCGACGCGGCCGAGGGGGAGACGGCCCCGCTCGTCCGCGTCGCGTGGAACGACCACGTCCGGATCAAGCGCGTGCTCGACACCGGTGCCGCCGGGGTGATGGCCCCGCAGGTGGACACCGCCGCCGAGGCCGAGGCGTTCGTCGAGGCGACCCGCTACCCGCCGGAGGGTCGTCGCGGCGTCGCCGCCGCGCGGGCGTCGAACTACGTCCGGGAGTTCGAGGAGTACTACGGGTCGGCCAACGACGCGATCGCGACCGTCGCGCAGGTCGAGTCCGCGGAGGCCGTCGGGAACGCGGCCGACGTCGCCGCCGTCGACGGGCTCGACTCGCTGTTCGTCGGGCCGGCGGACCTCTCGGCCGCCCTCGGCGCCTTCGGCGAGTACGAGTCCGAGCCGTTCCTCGACGCCGTGGGGACGGTGCTCTCGGAGAGTTCGGTGCCGGTCGGAACGCTCGCGACCTCGCCGGAGGAGGTCGACCACTGGGCGGACGTGGGGTTCGACTACCAGATCGTCGGGACCGACATGGGGTATCTCGCGCGCGGCGCCGCCGAGTCGCTGGCGCGGTACCGGTAGCCCGGTCGCCGTGGGGCACCGACGGCCCGACGGGACGAACGACCGAGCGGTCGCGTCGAGAAGACTGGTCGGGGTTCGCTCCGGTCAGACCGGTCGCCCGCCCTCGCTCGTGCCGACGAGGTACGTCCCGCAGGTGAGCAGTACCGCTGCCGCGACCAGCCCCGCGCTCGTGAGGACGTCCGCCCCCGGTGCCGCCCCGGGGAGAAAGAGGACCGTGCCCACGACCATCAGCGCCGCACCGACGAGGGTTTGCCGTTCCATGGTGGGGCCTGCGGAGCCGTGGCTAATGAGCGTTACCGTTTACCTCGACGCCGGCGTCCGGTTTCGTGGGATGTCACCGTGGCTCACGGGGCCTTCTCGCCGGCCCGGACCGCGGCGTCGAGCCAGTTCTCGGAGGGAGCCAGCGGGCAGGCGAACGCGTCCGCGAACGCGCAGAACGGCGTGTACGCGAGGTTGAAATCCAGCGCCACCTCGTCGCCGTCCGAGAGGGTCCCTTCGGGGTGGAGGTCCATGTAGCGGCCGCCGTCGTACGTCTCCTGGCCGGTCGTCTTGTCGCGGAACGGGACGAACAGCGTCTCCTCGTCCGGTCGCCGGTAGCCCGCCAGCGTCGCCGACTCGAGGCCGCCGTCGTCGCGCGGGAGCTCGAACGAGAACGTCACGGCCCGCTCGTACCTGACCGCCTCGCCGTTCCGGACCGTCAGTTCGACCGGTTCGGGGTCGTCGTGGACGGTCGCCGCCGCGGTCACCCGGTAGTCCGGGTCCGGCGGGAAGTAGTCCAGCCCGTCGAACCCCTCGCGCGCCTCCGGAGGGAGCGGCGATTGCCGGTGCTCCGTGAGGAACTCGTCCTTCTCGGCGCGGTTGGCACGAACCCGCGCGGCCCACTCGTCGTCGGTCACGTCCGGGTCTTGCCACCCCGGCGGTTTGAGTCCCGCGGCTCGCGGCGGCCGAAAAATCGGAGAACCGTGGTCGATCGGTCGGCGAACGGTCGGCGACTATCGGCGGACCGCGAGGAACGCGGCGCCGAGGAGCGCGACGAGCGTGAGCACGGCGGTGAAGCCGGGCGTCGTCGTGTCGGTCGACTCGCCGTCGGAGCCGTCGGTCCCGTCGGTCGCCTCGGTCACGTCCTCCGTCGGAGTCCCGTCGTCGGCCTCGGTGCGGGAGAAGTCGCCCTCGGAGACGTACGCGCTGTCGCTCACGGTGACGTTATCGTCGGCGGTGTAGGCCGTCTCGTTGCCGACCGCGTAGGACTCGTCGCCGTCGTCCTGGAAGAGCTGGGCGACCGAGACCTGACCGCGTTCGAACTCGCTCTCGAGTTCGACGGTGACGTTCTCGTGGGTGCCGGCCTCGAGGTAGTCGCTGCTACCGACGTAGTTGCCGGACTCGTTGAACACGACGACGAAGCCGCCCTCGGGGAGGGTGGCCTCGGCGACGGTGACCGTCTCACCGACCTCCTGGTCGGGGTAGTCGACGGTCGCGGTTTCGTTCGCCGTCTGGGCGGCGTCCTGGGCGGCCACGGATCCGGCCACCGCTGCGACGCCGACGACGGTGGAGAGCAGTACGAGCGCGGAGATGAGGTGACGTGCGTTCATTGGTATCGTCTCACGACGCTGACAGCCGTCGTGATGTACGTCCCGGTTTCGACGTGACCCGGAAGAGTCCGTCGGTACCGAACGGGACGAGTCCACACACAGCGTGGGGATCGGTCACCAGCATCTGTGATGGAAACGAAATCTTTCGGACAGTGATGGGTCTCCGATTCGGGGGCGTCCGGGCGGGAAATGAGGAGTACATTACAGCATCGCGACGGCGACTGGCCGGCGAATTCGGTCGGCCGACACCGATCGGCGAGCGATCCGACCGGCGGGTGGAGTCGGAGAAGAAAGGCGGCAGATTTACGGCAGTCGTCTGAAAAGAGGCGAACGTTCACGAGTGGGTGCCCCACGCGTGGACAACCTCTGACAGCCCTCCGAACGCGGACACTCCCCCCCTCGTCCGCTTTCGTGTACCGAATCGAACGTGTTTTACCGCGAGGCGGCCATGTGCGGACGTGAGCCTCGTCGCGGAGTTCCGGCTCTCACACGGGGAGTTCCCGCTGGCGGGGGCGCTCGAGCGGGTGCCGGCGATCTCGTTGCGGGCCGAGCAACTGCTGGCGGACGACCCGGCGGCGCCGACGGTGTTCTTCTGGGCCGAGGGCGAGGGGTTCGACCGGTTCGAGGCGGCCATGGACGCGGACGAGGGGGTCGAACGCTGGGAGCGCGTCGAGACGGCCTGCGACCGACGGTTCTATCGGCTGGACGTCGACCCCGCGGAGGCGACGGTGCTGTACCCGACGGACGTGAAACTGGGCGTCTCGCGCCTCGGCTTCTCGATGACGGAGGCGGGCCTGGAGGTCCGTACCCGCTTTCCCGACCGTGACACGATCGGTCGCTACTTCGAGGCCTGCCGAGCCAAGGGGATGGACGTCTCGCTCCTGCGCCTCTACGAGGGCGTCGACGGGGACGACGCCCCGTCGGGCGTCTCGGACAAGCAGGCCGAGGCGCTCCGGCGAGCGGCCGAACTCGGCTTCTTCGGGGTACCGCGGGACTGCGACCTGAGCGCGGTGGCCGCGTCGCTGGGCGTGTCCACGCAGGCGGCCTCCGAGCGGATCCGTCGCGGGACGGAGGCGCTCGTCTGCGAGTCGTTCGATCAGGGGGAGTGAGTTCGAGTCGGTCGATTCCCGTCCGGTCGTGCGTCGTCGTCCTGCGAGACCGCCCCGGAAGCCCCCGCGGCCGGCGTTCCGGGCGCTTTCGAGCTATCGGCGGCGTAGCCGTAACCGACGGTTCCGACGAAAACCGCGAAATCCCGAGTTTACGACGAGAACAGCGAGTCTACAGGTAGTCCTCGATGTGGTCGGCGACCTCGTTCGGCGTGTCCCCGACGGGAACGCCGGCGTCGTTCAGCGCACCGATCTTCGACTCCGCGGTGCCGGTTCCGCTCCCGGAGACGATCGCGCCCGCGTGGCCCATGCGCTTGCCCGGCGGAGCTGTCCGCCCGGCGATGAAGCCCGCGACGGGCGTGTCCATGTTCTCCGCGATGTACCGGGCGGCCTGCTCCTCGTCCTCGCCGCCGATCTCGCCGCACATCACGACCGCCTCGGTGTCCTCGTCGGCCTCGAACGCCTCCAGCGCGTCGACGAACGACGTCCCGATGATGGGGTCGCCGCCGATGCCGACGGCGGTCGTCTGGCCGATGCCGCGCTCGGTGAGGTTCGAGACGACCTGGTAGGTCAGCGTCCCCGAGCGGGAGACGAGGCCGACGTCGCCCGACTCGAAGATGTCGCCCGGCAGGATGCCGAGCTTCGTCTCCCCGGGCGTGATGATGCCGGGGCAGTTCGGCCCGATGAGCCGCGTGTCGACCTCCGAGAGGCGCTTGTTGACCTTCGCCATGTCCTGGGTCGGGATGCCCTCGGTGATGGCGACGACCAGATCGAGCGGCGAGTCGAGCGCCTCGAAGACCGCGTCGCCGGCGAACGCCGGCGGGACGAACACGACCGAGGCGTCCGCGTCCTCCTCGCGGGCGGCCTCAGTGACGGTGTCGTACACCGGGACGCCGGCGACCTCCTGGCCGCCCTTGCCCGGCACCGCGCCCGCGACGATGTTCGTGCCGTACTCGAGCATCTGTTCGGTGTGGAACTTCCCCTCCCCGCCGGTGATGCCCTGCACCACCACGCGGGTGTCGTCGTCGACGAATACGCTCATTGGTTGACCTCCTTCGCGTTCGCGACCGCACGCTGGACGGCGTCCTCCAGCGTCGATTCGACCTGCACCAGGTCGGTGTTCAGGATCTCCATCCCCTCCTCGGCGTTCGTGCCCGCGAGGCGGACGACGACCTTCTTGGGGATCTCGTCGAACCGCTCGAGCGCCCCGTTGATACCCTTCGCGACCTCGTCGCCGCGGGTGATGCCGCCGAAGATGTTGAACACGACCGCGTCGACGTTCTCGTCGGAGAACACCATGTCGAGCGCGTTCGCCACGCGCTCGGCCTTGGCGCCGCCGCCGATGTCGAGGAAGTTGGCGGGCGACCCGCCGTAGTGGTCCACGAGGTCGAGCGTCGTCATCACCAGGCCCGCGCCGTTGCCGATGATGCCGACGTTGCCCGAGAGGCGGACGTAGTCGAAGCCGTAGTCGTTCGCCTTCGCCTCGAGGTCGTCCTCGGCCGCCTCGTCCTCCATCTCGGCGAGTTCGGGCTGTCGGAAGAGGGCGTCCTCGTCGATGTTCATCACGGCGTCGGCCGCGACGACCTCGCGGTCGGCCGTGATCATCACGGGGTTGATCTCGATGTCCGAGGCGTCCTTCGCCTCGTAGAGGTCGTACAGCGTCGAGACGATCGAGGCCACGTCGCCGGCGACGTCGCGCTCGATGCCCGCCTCGTAGACGACCTTGCGGGCCTGGTACGGGTGGAGGCCGAACGCGGGGTCGATGTGTTCCCGGGCGATGGCCTCCGGCGTCTCCGCGGCCACCTCCTCAATGTCGACGCCGCCCTCGGTCGAGACCATCGCGACGGGTTCGCCCTCGCCGCGGTCCATCGTGATGCCGACGTACAGTTCGTTCTCGAAGTCGACGCCGGCCTCGACGAGCACCCTCTCGACGGTGTACCCCTTCAGGTCCATCCCGAGGATGGACTCGGCGGCCTCGCGGGCCTCCTCCTCGTCCGTCACGATCTCGATCCCACCGGCCTTCCCACGCCCGCCGACGTGTACCTGCGCCTTGATGGCCGCCGGGTAGCCGATCTCGCCGACCGCGTCCACGACCTCCCCGACGGTGGACGCGAGCCGCGAGTCCGGCACCGGGATCCCGGCGTCGGCGAAGACCTCCTTCGCCTGATACTCGTGAAGTTTCATAGTGGAGTCGTACGATACTGTGGCAAAGGGAGGGTTAGGAGTATCGATACGGACCGGGAGTGACGGCCGCTCGGGGGGAGGGACCCCGCTTCGGTCACGTGCTTCGCTCCGATCTTCGGTCCGCCGGCGTCATGGTCCTACGTGGACGCCACCACGTCTCCGGTCTACGGGCGTCACGTCGCCAGTCGCCCCGGAGCACGGTCCCACGGCGACGTCCACGGACGGCGTCCGCGAACCCGCTCACCCGACGGGGACGTGTGCGAACCGCGGGAACCCCGCCCGCCGCGCCGGGTTTCGGCTCCGACGCGGTCGAGAGCCCGCTATGTACGAACTAACCCGCCGAACGAGCGGGTTAGTCCCGATAATACAACGTCGGCTCCCCGAAACGTAGCTCGTACGGGATGGGTGGTGTAACTCGTAACATACGGCCCAACCAGGGTCGGGCTCCGAGTGCAACCCTCGGCCCATCCACTCCGGGGAGCATCGTGGTCGAGTCGGACGAGTGGTTCGCGGGACGCCGTCACGGCCGGACGGCTCCCGCCGCGATACCGCCACCTCACACGGCGCATACGACGGTGAGGACGCCGATCGACCACCGCCAGCACCCTCCGGATCAGGAGACGGAAGATATGACTGAGCTCACGGTATCCATTCTCGACAGCATCGAAGACGTCAATCCGAACCAGTGGAACAACCTGGTGACCCAGTCGGACCTCGGGAGCCTCTTTCACCGCCACGAGTGGTTACGACTCGTCGAGACCGCCCTGGAGTGTGAACCGCGCCACGTCGTCGTCGAGAAGGAAACCAACCCGGTCGCCGTCTTCCCGAACTTCTACGACTCGATACACGTCCCCGGCTGGCACGAGGCCGCGAGGTCGTTGCCGGTCCGGGAACTCGTCTCGGTGGCCCCCGGCTACGGCGGTCCCGTGATCGTCGGGGACGAGGACGCCTGCCTCGAACTGGCGTTCGACGCCCTGGAAGACCTCCGCGGGATCCGGACGCTGTTCCACCGCGTGCGGACGAACGACCTCGGGTACGTGCGGTACGGCAAGACGTTCGCGAAGAACGGCTACCGGCCGGTCGGGGTCAACTGCCGCTTCCGGATCGACCTCGAGCGGCCGTGGGAGGAGATCCGGGCCGGGATGGACGCCGACCACCGCCGACGGCTGCGCAGCATGCGCGACCGCGACGTCGAGTACCGCGACGAACCGATCGACGCGGGGTCGCTCGAGGAGACGTACGCCGCGTACGTGAACAACGTCGAGCGCGCCGGCGGGGTCGCCTTCCCGTTCGCCTTCTTCGCGGGACTCGCCGACCTGTTGGCCGACCGCGTGAAGGTGTTCACCGTCCTCGTCGACGGCCGGGAGGTCGGCCGGTACCTCTACCTCCTCGACGAGGAGCAGTCGACGCTACACTACTACTTCGCCGCGATCGGCGACGAGGAGTGCTTCGCGGACAACCCCTCGCAACTCCTCCACGCCCACGCGATCCGGTGGGGCCAGGAGCAGGGGTACCGCTACTACGACTTCGGCGGGACCGGCGCCGACTACAGCGACGGCGTGTTCAGGCACAAGGAGGGGTACGGCGGCGAGGCCGTCCCGACCGGCCAGTGGCAGAAGGGGTTCTCGCGGCTCGGCTGGCCCGCCTTCCGGGCCGCGCGGAGCCTCTACCGGAAGAGCACGTACTGACGCCGGCCGGATCGTCACTCCCCGCCGACGGAGTCGGCGACCTGGCCCGCGGCCGCGACGAGCAGGCCGAGCAGGGCGACGAGGAACGCCACGGCGAAGGAGGGGTCGAGCGCCCTGCCGTCGCACCCGTCCGTGTAGTACACGCGCGGCGGCCACGCCTGGGCGCCCTCGATGGCGAACCCGGAAAGCAGCCGCGGGCCCGGACAGGACACGAGCGTCCCGGAGCCGCCCGGCCCGAGCACGAGCAGGACGGTCCCGACGAACAGCCCGACGGCGAACGTCGTGAACCCGACCCGTTGGAGGGACATGTCCCCGTCATCTCGCGCATCCGAAATCAGTCCGTCGGTCCGACCCGTGGATCGTCCGGCGGTCGGCGGGCAAGCCCGTGGATCGCGGTCCAGTTCGTTCGATCCCGCTCGTCCGATCTCGCTCGTCCGGTCCCGCTCGCCCCGCAGCACGGTTTTATGCGCGTTCCCCCGGTACGGCCCCCATGCGCGCGGTTCGATTCCACGAACACGGCGGACCCGACGTCCTGCGGGTGGACGAGATCGACGGGCGGGATCCCGGTCCCGACGAGGTGCTCCTCGCGGTCGCGGCGGCGGGTGTGAACCCCGTCGACACGTACTTCCGCGAGGGGTCGTACACGCCCTACGACCTCCCGGCCGTCACTGGCGTCGACGCGGCGGGGGAGGTGGTCGCCGTCGGGGACGCCGTCGAGGGCGTCGCCGAGGGCGACCTCGCGTACGCGACGGGGCTGGGTAACACGATGCCGGGAAGCTACGCCGAGTACGTCGCCGTCCCGACGGACCGCCTCGCCGTCCTCCCCGACGACGCGGACCTCCGAGCAGCGGGGGCCGCCGGCGTCGCCGCGGTCACCGCCTGGCGCGCGCTGGTCGACCACGGCGGCCTCCGGCCGGCCGAGACCGCGCTCGTCCACGGCGGGTCGGGCGGCGTCGGCCACGCCGCCGTCCAGGTCGCCGCCGCCGCCGGCGCGCGGGTCGTCACGACCGCCTCGCCGGAGTACCACGACCGACTCCGGGAACTCGGCGCGGACGTGGCGCTGGACTACGCGCGCGAGGACCTCGCCGACGCGGTGACGGACGCGGCCGGCGGCGAGGGCGTCGACGTGACGCTCGACCACCGGCTCGACGACTACCTCCAGTTCGACGCGGACGTCGCGGCCCACGGCGGCCGCGTGGTCGGCATCGGCGAGAACGACCCGGCGACCGGCTTCGAGCGGTCGTCGGCCGTCCGCTCGAAGGACCTCCGGTTCACGTTCATGTCGATGTTCAACACGCCGCGGCTCGCCGACCCGCTCGCCGACCTCGCGACGCTGTGGGGCGAGGGCGATCTGACGATCGAGGTCGCGCGGAGCTACGACCTCGAGGAGGCCGGCGAGGCCCAGCGCGCGGTGATGGAGGACAGCTTCCTCGGGAAGCTGGTGATCGAGCCGTAACTCGCCCAGGAACCGCCGGACCGTGCTCGCTCCGGCGTGCGTTCGTCGGGACCGCGCCGACCCGACGGTACCTTTGTGATGCGCGGGGCCGAACCCCGTGCCATGCACGCCGAGTTCGACTTCACGGACCGCGTCGCGCTCGTCACGGGCGGGTGCGGGGCGCTCGGGAGCGCGGTCGCGGAGGCGTTCGCCGACGCGGGCGCGGACGTCGTCGCTTGCGACGTCGTCGACGTCGACGACGAGGACAGCCAGCTCGACCCCGGGGAGAACATCGCCTTCCACCGGGCGGACCTCACCGACGAGGCGGAGGTGGAGGCTGCCGTCGGGCAGGTGGTCGACGAGCACGGGCGCCTCGACTGCCTGCTCAACATCGCCGGCACCTGGCGCGGCGGGAACCCGGTCCACGAGACGGACGCCGACCAGTTCGACCTGCTCTTCGACGTGAACCTGAAGACGGCGTTCCTCGCGACGAAACACGCCCTGCCGCACCTGCGGGAGACGGAGGGTTCGATGGTCGCCGTCTCGGCGCGGTCGGGGCTGGAGGGCGGCGAGGGCGACGCGCTCTACCGGGCGAGCAAGGCCGGCGTGCGCATCCTCACCGAGTCGGTCGCCGAGGAGAACCTCGGGACGGTTCGGGCGAACTGCGTCATGCCCTCCGTGCTCGACACGCCGATGAACCGCGAGATGATGGAGTACAGCGACGAGTGGGTGAAGCCGGCCGAGGTGGCCCGCGTGATGCTGTTCCTCTGTTCGGACGCGGCGACGCCGACGAGCGGGGCCGCCGTGCCCGTGTACGGGGAGGCGTAGGCGTCGGCCGCTGAACGGGTCCGGGGCCGGCGCCCGGGACCGCCCGCGGGGGCTACCGCGCCGACTCGGTCTCGCGTTCGCCCCCGGCGACCGCGCCGCGGCGGGTCCGGTCACGCCCCCGCTCGTCGGCGTCGAGCAGCGCGTCCAGTTGCTCCTCGAACTCCTCGCGGGAGATGTCCCCCTCGGCGTAGCGCCGTTTCAGCGTCGCCTCCGCGTCGTTCCCGACGTCGTCGCCGACGTTCGTCGGCCGGGAGACGATCCGGGACCCGTCCGGGTACGCCTCGGGCGACTCCACGTTGCCGATGAGCGAGAGGTAGACCGGCCAGAGGCAGACGATTCCGACGACCGCCAGCGGAACGCCCGTGACGATCATGAGGACTCCGATCAGGAACGCCAGAAACGACGTCGGTGCGGAGAGGGCCGCGATGCCGCCGAACAGTAGCAGTGGTCCCCCGACGAGCGCCGTGAGCCCGAGCAGCAGTCGCCCGACCGTCCCGTCGGGCGTGTAGTGTTCGAGAAGCCGGTGCAGGCCGCGGAGGGCGGACGCGTCGGGGCCGGACATACGCCGAGAGTGTCAATCCGAGAGGCAAAGCAGTTGTGGTCCGACGCCACGGGGGCGCCCCGTCCGCGGCGTCAGTTCTTCTTCGGACGGACCGTCTTGCCCCGTCGTACGAGGTCCTCGCAGTGGGGACACGCCCGCGGACTGGTGATGCCCTCCGGTTCGAACACCTTCACGTAGCGTTCCGTGACGAACGACTCACAGTTCTGGCAGGTAGGCATATCACCTCCGCAGGCCGACCCGGATAAACAGTTTTTGCTTCACTGCGAGGGTGTGACGCCCTCTCTCGGTGGCGGCTGACAGATCGATTCCGAGGGGATCCGTCGGTATGTATCACTATTCATGAACGACGTCCGGGGTTTCGTCGCCGGCGCTCGCGCCGGTCGACCAGTCCACGGCGGCGGGCGGCTACCGGCGGAGGCGGACGAACACGTCCCCGTCGCGCTCGGTGGGTTCGACGAGGCCGTCGTCGGCCAGGTCCTCGACCAGCCCCCGGAGCCACTCCTCGCCGGCGTCCCCGCCGTAGTCGACCCTGACCCGGGGGCCGAGTTCGTCCAGCGTCAGTTCGTCGAACTCCCCCAGGGTGCGGACGACGCGCCCGCGGAACTGGCGCCTGGAGCCCTCGAAACTCGGCTGTTCGGGGACGTCGGGGGCGGTGAAGTCGCCCGTCTCGTACGCGTGACACCACCGGCGCCAGGGACAGCCGGACTCGTCACAGCGGGGAGTCCCTCCGCAGGCGACCCCGCCCAGTTCCATGACGGCGTTGTTCCAGACGCGCGAGTCGCCCTCCGGCATGAGAAACGCGGCGGCCCCTTCGAACGCCGCGTCGTCGTCGGGGACCCCGAACGCGCGGTGCAGCACGCGCTTGACGTTCGTGTCCACCACGGCGTCGCCGTCGTTGAACGCGAACGACGCCACCGCGTTCGCCGTGTACGGGCCGACGCCCATCAGTTCCTGCAGTTCCCCCGGCGACTCGGGGAACGTCCCGTCGTACTCCTCCACGACCTGGCCGGCCGCCTCGTGGAGGTACTTCGCGCGGTTGTTGTAGCCGAGCGAGTGGTCCGACCAGAACGCGACGACGTCGCCGCGGTCGGCCGCCGCGAGGGCGTCCACGTCGGGCCACCTGTCGAGGAAGTCGGCGTACGCCCCCTCGACCCGCGAGAGCTGCGTCTGCTGGCTCATCACCTCCGAGACGAGGATGCGGTAGGGGTCCTCGGTGCGGCGCCACGGGAACTCGCGATGGTCGGCCTCGTACCACGACACCAGCGCCCGCCGGACCGCATCGGGGTCGGCGTCGGCGGGCAGTTCCGGGAGCCGGTCGGTCATCGTCGGGGCTCGGGCGGGCGGGCGTTTATGGCTCCCGGTTGGTCGCGGCTGGCGGGCGGGAGTGGCCACGGGCCGGTGGAGGGCGACCGCGGGTTCACGGCCGGCGTCCCGGGGCCGCTCGCACCTCCGGTTCCACGCCCGGTTTCCCGCCACGTCCTGTCGGAGAAAAACACGGTACTGCGCCGGCACGGAAGGCTTACAAGCGTCGCTCGGCTTTCCCCGTCCGTGTCCGGCTCAGCAGTCTCGCTCGGCGTCGGTGCGGGGGTCGTCGCGGTACCGATCGCGCTCGCGGCCGGGTCCTCCTTCGGGCCGTGGGCGGTGCTGGCCGCCATCGTACTGACCGGCGCGGTGACGGCCGCGGTGGTGCGGGGTCCGTAACGCAACTGGTATCCGACGGACCGCCCTCCGTGGGCGACATGGGACTCGACGAACTCGAGGACGCGGTCGGCGACGCGTACGCCGACCTCGACGAGGAGACGACGGTGGAACTGGACAGGGAGAGCCGCAACGAGCTCGCGCTGCTGGCGGCCGCGTTCGGCGCGGACCGCGACGAACTGGTCCGACGGGGGGTCCACGCGCTGTTCCGCACGACCGTCGACACCGGCGATCTGGACTTCAACCTCCGACGGGAGTTCGACGTCACCTACGACGAGTACCTCGCCGGGATGACCTACGACGAGATGACCGGCCGCGACCGGTACCCGCAGCGCGACGACGAGCGGCGGTATCAGATGTAGGAACGAACCTCTTTTGCGGGGGCATGTCCTCGCGCGTCGGCTCCGCCGCCGCGCTACGGCCAGACCCCCGCAAAACCCGTTCATGCCAAAAAGCCGCTCGTCTCGGTCGGCGGGGCTTCGCCCCGCCTCCCTCGCTCGCGGTGGTACTGCTAGTGACCCCGCAGTCGGTCGCTCGGTAGTCGTCGCGGAGAGCGGGTTCGATTCGCTTCGTTCCTACGCCGCTTCCTCGATCGCGTCGAGCAGCATGTTCGCGCCGATGTCGATCTCCCGTTCGGTCACGTCGAGCGGCGGGAGGATTCGGAGGACCGTGGTGCCGCAGGCGAGGGTCAACAGCCCCGAGGTGAGCGCCTCGTGCTGGACATCGTCGCGGCGTTCGGTCGACTCGAACTCGACGCCGAGCATCAGCCCCTTCCCGCGCACGTCGACCACGCCGTCGGGGTCCGCGTCGCGGACGGTCTCCTGGAACTGCTCGCCGCGGGCGGTCGCGTTCGCGAGCAGGTCGTACTCCTCGATGGCCTCCAGGGTGAACACCCCCTGCATCGACGAGACGACGTCGCCGGCGCCCCACGTCGAGGAGAGCCGGGACCGCTCGTCCGGGAACAGCTCACCGCGCCCGATGGTCGCGCCGACGCGGGCCCCCTTCGCGGCCGTGATGACGTCGGGTTCGATCGGGTAGTGGTCGGAGGCCCACCACTCCCCCGTGCGGCCGACCCCCGACTGGATTTCGTCGGCGATCAGCGGGACGTCGTACTCCTCGCAGACGTCCGCGACCTCCCGCAGGAACGCCTCGGAGGGGAAGCGGTAGCCCCCCTCCCCCTGGATCGGCTCCACGACGAGATAGGAGACCTCCCCGGCGTCGACGTGGCCGCGTTTCGGGTGGAGTTTCTCGCGCAGGACGGACGTCTCGCCGCCGTCGAGGAAGAAGCCGCAGGTGCACGAGGCGGGGTCGTCGCCGGCCTCGTCACAGAACGGGACGTCGTGGATCCCCGAGATCTCGGGGAACTCCCTGCGGTACACCGACTTCGAGCGGTTCAGCGAGAGCGCGCCGAGCGTCCGGCCGTGGAACGCCCCCTGGAAGGTGATCCCGTACTTTCCCCCCTCGGAGCGGTCGTAGCAGATCTTGATGGCGTTCTCGACGGCCTCGGCCCCTGAGTTCGAGAGGAAGACGGTGTCCATCCCGTAGTGGCCCGTGAGCTCCGTGAGCTCGTGCATCAGGTCCGCGGGGCCGGGGATGGTCGACTCGCCGGGGTCGCTGCCGTCGGAGACGTAGAAGTCCTGCCCGGCGATCTTCGTCGGGTCGACGAGGTCGAACTCCGCCATGCGGTCCAGTATCTTGGGGTTGTTGTACCCCAGCGGCGCGGCGGCGACGTGGGAGGTGAAATCCAGCAGGACGTTGCCGTCCACGTCGGTGACGAACGGTCCCTCCGCCTCGGCGGTGATGTCCCAGACGAAGTCGTAGACGTAGGTGGTGGTCGCCGCGGCGTCACGGTGGTACTCGGCCCACTCCCGGGCCCGCTCCCCCGGCATCGTCGTGACGCTCGGTTCGACGCTGTCGCGGTCCATGTCGGGCGGAAGGCAGGGCCGAAAATAAACCCGTGGTAATCGTTTTCGTAGCGTCACCGTTTGCCGCCCGCGCCGGCCGTCGAACGGGGTGGGTGCCGGTTTACCCGTGCAGACCGGCGGGGCTCACGCCACGGCCATCAGGACCGTCGCGCCGGCGGCGACCACGAGGAGCGCGGCGCTCCACCCGGCGACTCGCCGGGTGAACCCCCGCGGGCCGGCAGCGGCGAGCCCCGCCTTGACGACGATGCTGGCGGCGGTCGCGAGCAGCACCGCGACGACCGCGGTGTTCTCGCCGATGGTGCCGGCGCGGTAGAGCAGGACCGCGGAGGTCGTCGCGCCCGCCGAGGAGACCAGCCCGGAGACGAGCGCGGTGACGTACAGCCCCGCCGTTCCGAACTCGGTCTGGGCGACCGAACTCGCCGCGAGGATGAGCAGGAAGACGACGCCGAACGCGAGCGCGTTCCGCAGCGAGAACGGCGACTCGATGTCGACGTCGACGTGCTGGTTCCAGTCGGCGGTCACGCCCGCGACGATGAAGCTCCCCAGCACGAGGACCCCGAGCGGGACGAACACGCCGGTCAGCACCGGCCCGTCGTGGCCCACCGTGAACGCGACGGCGATGGCGAGGTTCCGCACCGCCATGGCCGCGTTGGCGAGGAGCACGGCCGCTACCGCGTAGGAGACGCCGTCCTCCTCGCGGCCCTTCACGTAGTCCAGCATCGTGCCGACGACGGCCGTCGAGGACGCCAGTCCGCCGAGGAATCCGGTGACTGCGATTCCCCGCCCGCCGTACGTCCGGACGAGCACGTAGTTCGCCATGCCGATGCCGGCGACGGTCACGACCATCAGCCACGCCACGCGCGGCTCGAACCCGATGCCGTAGACGGTCTGCTGGCCCGCCGGGAGCACCGGGTAGACGACGAACGCGAGGATGGCGAACTCGATCATCGAGCGAAGTTCCTCCTTCGAGAGGTCGCCCGCGAACGAGTGGAGCTCCCGCTTCAACACCAGCAGCGCCGAGGAGACGAACGCCACGGTGACCCCCTCGAGGACGTAGCCCGCGGCGACGAGCGCACCCACGCCGTACGCGACCATGAGCGACACGGAGGTCGTGAGCGAGAGCGACTCGGTCCCGGAGTCGCTCCGGAGCCCCCGGACCGCGAGCAACACCCCCTGCACGATGACGAGCACGCCGCCGACGGCCAGCAGCGCCTCGCCGACGTCGACCCGCATGGCGAGCAGGGTGAACACCGCGGCGACGAGGCTCGTCAGCGAGAACGTCCGGATGCCGGCGGTCTTCTGCGACCACTCGCGTTCGAGCCCCAGGAACAGCCCGAGGGCGGCCGCGAGGACGAGCCGGGCGACCGGCTGTGCGAGCGAGCCGGCGAGCGCGTCCGACTGCAGGGGTACCACGATGGCTATGTAGTACTCAATAGTGCTCCTTAAATCTCTCCCTGCCCGCGATCGGCGGCGGGCGGGCCGACGGCGTCGCCGCGCGCGACACCCTTTTGCCGGTTCCGTGAGGGGAGACTGTATGTCCCTCTCGGAGGTCGACCGCGGCCGCGCGGCCTGGTGGGCGGTCGGCGCGGCTCTCGGGGCGGCCGTCCTCTACGTCGTCTACTCGTTCGTCGGGACGATCGTCTTCGGCGTCTTCATCTACTACGCCACGCGGCCGGTGTACCAGCGCCTCCGGCGTCGGATCCCCCAGCCGAGCGTCGCCGCGGGGGTCGCCATCTTCGCGCTCGCGCTCCCGGCGCTGCTCCTGATGACCTACGCGCTGCTCATCGTCGCCTCGGAGGTCTCGGCGCTCGTCGGGAACGGCGTGTTCGACCCGACCGACGTCCCCGGGGTCGACGAGGACCTGATCGAACTCCTGTCGAACCCCGAGGCGCTGCTCGCGCTCGACTGGAGCCGGTATCTCAACTTCGGGACGCTCCAGGGCGTGTTCGACTCCCTCGGGCAGGCGGTGGACACGATCGCGTTCCTCGGGACCGCGCTGGTCCACCTCTTCGTGATGCTCGCGCTCGCGTTCTACCTCCTGCGGGACGGCGGCCGCCTCGGCCGGTACGTCGTGCGGTACGCCGACTCGGACGGCGTCCTCGAGGCGTACGGCCGGGCGGTCGACCGCGACTACAACAGCATCTTCTTCGGCAACATCCTGAACGCGATCATCACGGGAACCATCGGCGTCATCGTCTACTCGCTGCTCAACGTCTTCGCGCCCGAGGGCGGAGCGATCCCCGCGGCCGCGCTCGTCGGCCTGCTCGCGGGCGTCGCGAGCCTCATCCCCATCGTCGGCATGAAACTCGTCTACGTTCCGGTGGCGCTGTACATGGCCGGGCGGGCGGTCGCGTTCGACGAGACGGGGGCGCTCGCGTTCGTGCTCGCGTTCGCGCTCGTCTCGTTCGTGGTCGTCGACACCATCCCGGACCTGGTGCTCCGGCCGTACGTCTCCGGACGTTCGCTCCACGTGGGGACGGTGATGCTGGCGTACACGCTCGGCCCGCTGCTGTTCGGCTGGTACGGCATCTTCCTGATGCCGATGCTTTTGGTGTTCGTCGTTCACTTCGTCAGGATCGTGCTGCCGGAGCTGGTCGCGGGCACCGAGATAAAGCCGTACGCGGTCGATCCCTCCTATCTCACCGTGGGAGGACCGTTCGTGTACGGCGACGTCGAGTCGGACGAGGAGTGAGTTCGGCTCCGGTCCGGTCGCCGTCGGCTACTCCCCGTCGAGGTCGACGTACTGGGCCTCCCACTCCCGGCGCGCCTCGATCTCCCGGCGGCCGCGGCGGGTGAGCGTGTAGAAGTTCGTCCGCCGGTCGCGCTCGCCCTTCTCCACGAGCCCCTTGTCCACGAGGGTGTCGAGGTTGGGGTAGAGCCGCCCGTGGTGGATCTCCTTCTCGTAGTAGTCCTCCAGTTCGTCCTTGATGGCCAGCCCGTGCGGCTCGTCCTGTCCGGCGATCGTGTACAGCAGGTCGCGCTGAAACCCAGTCAGGTCGTACATCGGTAAGTTCTCATCGGAGATTATTGTCGGTTCGAAATAAACATATCGGCCTCTCGCCGGTACGGCCCCGGCGACCCACGGTTCCGGAACGCTGACCGTCGCCGAAACAGGTAACGTGGATGTAATGTTTTTCCGATAGGGTGCATTCGCGTCCCGACACGCGGACTGCTTATGGCCCGTCGGTCCGTATCGGCGTCCATGGCCGAGGAAGTCATCTTCGAGCTGGAGCGGCGCCGGGATCGGAGCGAGGTCGCGTCGCTGTTGCGGGAGGTCGCCGACGCGCTCGAGGAGGACGGGGAGCTCACGCTGACGGCCGGGGACGACTCGCTGACGCTCGCGGTCCCCTCGGAGGTCGACTTCGCGGTGAAAGCCGAGCGCGAGACGGGCGGCGCAACCGACGAACTGAGCGTGGAGTTCGAACTCGAGTGGGACGAGGGCGACCGGACGGCGGACGGCGCGTTCAGCATCGAGTAGGGTCCCCCTGCAGCGAGCCGGGTCCGGCTACGGCGAGCAGATCACGCACGGCCACGCGTCGTCTACGACGCGTTCGAAACGGACCGGCCGCTCGGAGTCGTGAAAACCGAGGGACGGCCGGCCGCAAAAAAGGCGGCCGGGCGTCCCCGAATTGGTCCCCGCTGACGCTTCGGCCCTCCAGACGAAGCGTCACCTGCGGCTACCGGGGGTTACAACTTAAACCTACCGGGCCATCATGGTCGCGTTATATGTACTCCTCCTCGAGCACCCAGCCGAGGGCCCGCTTGTAGTAGGTGAACATCTGTCGGATGCGCTCGTGACGCATCTCCTCGGAGTCGAGCTGTTCGGCGAGGAACTCGTACTGCTCGCGGATCTCCGCTTCGTCACGCATGGGCGGGACTACGCGGGCCGGGAACTTGAAGAGGGGGACGACGAGCGGCGGGAGAGCGGCGACCGGCGTTCCGAGCCGGTTACTCGGAGGAGTTCGACCCGCCGGACTGGTTCTCCATGATGGCGTCGTAGTCGTCCTGGGGAACGACGACCATCTGGAAGTACATCTGGGAGTGGGAGACGCCGCAGTACTCCGCACAGTAGCCCTGGTAGACGCCCGGCTCGAGGGGATGGGTCTTGATGGTGTTCTCCTGGCCCGGGACCGCGTCCTGCTTCAGCCCGAGCTCGGGGACGTGGATCGCGTGAATCACGTCCCGGGACGTGACGGTGATGTACACGTCCTGCTCGGCCGGCACCAGGAGTATCGGCCCCTCGATCCCCTGGGTCCGCGGATGGTCGACGTCGTTCGCGGTGAGCGCGCTCACGTTCTCCTGGGGGTAGTTCATGTCCCAGTTCCACTGGTAGGCGACCGCCTCGACGTGGACGTCGCCCTCGTTCGGGGCGATGTCGTCGCCGGTGAACGTCACGTCCTCGCTGGCGAGCACGCCGTAGGAGGCGACCCCGACGAACACGAGGATGATCGCCGTGGCGACCGTCCAGGTGATCTCGAGCCGGCGGTTCTCCTTTGTCGGCTGCGCCTCGTCCGAGTCCTTGAACCGAAGGACGGTGTAGATGAGGATGACCTCGACCAGCAGGGTGATCGGGATCGCGATGTAGAGGAGCTTCCCGTTCAGCTCGTTGATGAGCTCGGCGGTCGTGGACGGCTGGGCCGCCGCCGTGCCGACGAATAGCCCGAGGCCGCCGAGCGCGGCCAGGAGGGTCCCGAGACGCGTGCCCTTCATGTTGTCGCGGGATTCGTCCAGCCGACGTAAATACCTGCTGTCTTCGTTCGATTTCGACCCCGCCCGCCCGGGTCGGTGAGGTGTGAACCGGGCGCTCGAAGGGGCCGGCCCTCCGGGGTACGGAACCCGATAGCGGCTCCGGGAAGCGGGGGGTTGATATGCCACGCGCCGATACCCCCCGCTGTGCACCCGAAGCGGCTCCCCGCCCTGCTCGCCGCGACGGCGATGGGCGTGTACCTCCTGCTGGTGGTCGGCGCGACGACGGCCGTCACCGACGCCGCGTCGGCCTGCGGCGCGTGGCCCGCCTGCGGGAACGGCTTCGCCCTCCCGTCATCGACGGCTGGGTGGGTCGCGCTCGGCCACCGCGCGGTCGCGTTCCTCGTCGGCCTGCTCGCGCTCGCCACCGGCGTCGCCGCCCTCCGCGAGCGCCCCTCGACGCGCGTCGCGGCCGCCCTCCTGCTCGCGGTCGTCCTCTACCCCCTGCAGTCGACGCTCGGCGCCTACGTCGCCATCGCCGGCGGCGGCCCGCTCGCGACGGTCGCGGGCGTCACCGTCGCCGCCTCCGCGCTGCACCTCGTCGTCGGGCTCACCATCTTCGGCGGCCTGCTGGCCGCGCTCGCGTGGCGGCTCGAGTCCGAGACGGGCGACCCGGACGACGCGCCCGACGGTGTCCCCGACGGTCCGGCGTCCGCGGGGGAGCCGCTCGCCGACGCGGTCCGCCCGACGCCGCCCGCCTGGCGCGACGCCCCGCTCCGTCGGACCCGACTCGTCGCGGGGGCGTACTTCCGGCTGACGAAGCCCCGGCTGATGTGGCTGCTCTGTCTCGTCGCCTCCGCGGCGATGGCGCTCGCGGGCGGCACCGGACTCTCGCCGCGCGTCGTCGCCACGACGCTCGTCGCCGGCGCGCTCTCGATCGGCGCCTCGGGGACGTTCAACCACGTGCTCGAACGCGACGTGGACCGACGGATGCGGCGCACGAGCGATCGCCCGCTCGCCGTCGACCTCGTCTCGGTCCCAAGCGCGGTCGCGTTCGGCCTGCTGCTCGCGGCCGTCTCGGTCGTGCTGTTCGCCTCGGTGAACCTCCTCTCGGCGGTCCTGGGGCTGACGGCCATCGTCTTCTACTCGGTCGTGTACACGCTCGTCCTGAAGCCCAACACCGTCCAGAACACGGTCATCGGCGGCGCGGCGGGGGCGCTCCCGGCGCTCATCGGCTGGGCCGCGGTCACCGGAACCGTCGGGATCGGCGGGATCGCGCTGGCGACGCTCATCTTCCTCTGGACGCCCGCGCACTTCTACAACCTCGCGCTGGCGTACCGCGACGACTACGAGCGCGGCGGCTTCCCGATGATGCCGGTCGTGCGCGGCGAGACCGCGACCCGTCGACACGTCGTGTGGTACTTCGCGGGCACGCTCGCGGTCGGGGCCGCGCTCGTCGGCTTCGCGCGGCTGGACTGGCTGTACGCGCTCTCGGGCGCCGCGGTCGGGGCGGTGTTCCTCTGGGCCATCGTCCGCCTCCACTACGAGCGGACGGAGGCCGCGGCGTTCCGGGCGTTCCACGCCTCGAACCTCTATCTCGGCACCGCGCTGCTCGCCATCGTCGTGGACGCGCTGGCGGTGTAGATGGCCGCCGCGCTCGCCGGCCGTCGGGTCGAGGTCTCCCGCCGGGACGCCCTGCTGGCGACGCTCCTCGTCAACGCCGAACTCGCGTTCGTCGTCGGCTACTTCGCGCTCACGAACGCGACGCTCACCTCGCCGCTGTTCTCGCTCTACGGGCTGGTCTGGGTGAACGTCGCCCTACTCGTCCTCGCCCGGTACTCGCCCCCCGCGGGGTCGGCGTCGACCCGCCGCCGCGCCGCGGCCGTCGCGGCCGGCTACCTCGCGCTGCTCGCCGTCTTCGGCGGCGTCGTCGGCCCGCCGACGCCCACTACCCCGAGCGGCCTCGGGGTCGCACTCCTGCCGCCCGGGTGGGGACCGGCGGTGGTCTACGGCGGGAGCACGGTCGCCGCGGTGCTGATGCCGGCGAAGGTGCTAGGCTACGCCGCGCTCGCGTACCTGCTGTACGGGACGCTCGTCGAGGCGTCGGGCGCGGGGGTCGCGGGGCTGCTCGGGGTCTTCTCGTGCGTCTCCTGTTCGCTCCCCATCCTCGCGACGGTCGTGGCCTCCGTGTTCGGCGGCGGCGGCGCGCTGCTGGCTGCCGCGGTCGGGGTGGGGTACGGCCCCTCGACGGCCGTCTTCCTGGTGACGGTCGCACTGCTGTGGTGGCGGCCGGGGTTCGACGCGCTCGACTCGTGGCGGTCGTGAGAGGTCCGCCCGTCGTCCCCCCCCTGAGCGACGGAGACGGCTTAGCCACACGGCGCGTGGCGGCCGCCCCTCGTGGGCGGCCGAATCGCGCGAGGGGCGAGGTCGCGACCGAAGGGAGGGACCTCGCCGGTTGGGGAGGGCGAGGCTGCGGTGGGCGGGACTGAAAGGGGCCGCGCGACCCGAGCCCCGCGGGGGCTTTCGGGAACCACGCCACGACGACCGAGCCGACTCCGAAGCCGAGAGCCCCGGGAGCTTTCGGGGTCGACGTCACCGGCCCACTACCTTCGTCCTCCCGACTAACACGGCGTCGCTCGCCCCGGGATTTACGTCACCCCTGCGACAAACCGTAAGATACGATGACGGAAGTCGAGATCGAGTACTGCGTCCCCTGCGGGATGCTCGACCGCGCACAGGACGTCCAGGGTGCGATCCTGGACGAGTACGGCGAGGAAGTCGACCGCGTCGCGCTCGTCACCGGCGATGGCGGGGTGTTCGAGGTCCGCGCCGACGGCGAGGTCGTCTACGACAAGGAGGCCGACGAGTTCGACGAGGCCGCCATCGTCGATGGCGTCGGGTCGCACGTCGGCGCGACTGCCTGAACCACGGTCCGCCCCGCGCCCCTCCTAGTCGCCCCGTTTCTCGGCCGTCAGGAACAGCCACGCGCCCTCCTCCTCGGCGAGTTCGTCACGGACCAGTTTCTCCCCGACGACCTCGAATCCGGCGTCCCGGAGGTGCTCGCGGGTCCGTTCGACGCCCGGGAACGACCACTCCATGCGCGTTCCGCCATCGAGCCAGTCGTCGTTCGCGCCCGACCAGCCCTCCGCGCTCGCGGTGAGCAGCAGGCGCCCGTCGGGGCGGGTCACCCGCGAGAAGTCCGCGATGACCGCCGGGTGGCGCTCGACCGGGACGTGAACGAGCGAGTGCAGCGCCGTCACTGCGTCCACGGCGCCCTCGGCGACGGGGAGCGCGGTCATGTCGGCCCGGAGGAGGGCGGCGTCGGTCGCGGAACGGGCGCGTCGAAGCTGTTCGGCGGAGAAGTCCAGCCCTACGGCGTCGACTCCGGCGGGAAGCCGGTCGAGTACGGGGGTGCCCTGTCCACAGCCGACGTCGAGGAGTCGGCCGCCGCTCGGTAGCGAGTCGAGGAACGATCCGACGAGCGGGGCCTCGGGCGGGTCGCGGGACTTCCCGTAATCGTCGGCCAGCGCGTCGTAGCCGTCGCGGACCGTCCGCCGTTGCGAGCGGTCGTCGTCGGGGTCCGGAGGGGCGTCGTTGTCGGTCGGCACGTCGCGATCCGTCGGGGCGTCGTCGGTCACAGTCGGTGCCTGCGGGGGCGGCGGCAAGTGCCTTCGGGTGTCCAGGGACGGCGCCACGGGGAGGCGGTGAGCTACTCGTCCCCGTCGGACTCCCGCGCGGCGGTGATGCGCCCGCGCTGGTCGTCCGAGAGCGAGAGGGCGACGGCGCCCAGGTTCTCCTCCAGTTGCTCGACCGTCCGCGCGCCGACGATGGGGATGCAGGCGTAGTCGGGGCGCTCCATCAGCCAGCGGAGCGCGACCTGCGCGGGCGTCGCGTCGAGTTCGTCCGCGACCTCCCGGACGGCGTCGAGGACGCGCCAGCTCCGCTCGTCGACGTAGTAGTCCTGGAAGTGGTCGACGAGGTCGGCCCGGGAGCCCTCCGGCCCGACCGCCGAGCCGTCCTCGGCGCGCTCGTACTTCCCGGTGAGGAAGCCGCCTGCGAGCGGGGAGTACGGACAGACCGCGAGGTCCTGGTCGGCGCAGACGTCGAGGTACTCCTCGGTGCCCCGGTATGCGGCGTGGAACAGCGGCTGGGTCACGGTGAAGCGTTCGAGGTCGTTCACCTCGCCCTTCCAGAGCAGCTTGGTCAGCTGCCAGGCCGCCATCGAGGAGCCGCCGAGGTAGTTCACGCGCCCGTCCTCCACCAGGCCGGTGAGCGTCGACAGCGTCTCCTCCACGGGCGTCTCCTCGTCGAAGCGATGGATGTAGTACAGGTCGAGGTAGTCGGTGCCGAGGCGGTCGAGCGTCCCCTCGATCTGCCGGCGGACGTGGGTGCGCGAGAGCCCCGAGCCGTTGGGGTCGTCCGGGTCGAAGCCGTAGTACACCTTCGAGGCGAGCACGTAGTCCTCCCGGTCGCGGCCGGCGAGCCAGTCGCCGATGTACTCCTCGGCGGTGCCGTTCGGGTCGCCGTACACGTTCGCGGTGTCGACGAAGTTCCCGCCCGCGTCGGCGAACGCGTCGAGCAGGTCGTGGGCGTCCGAGCGGTCGGTCTCGACGACGCCGTTCGATCGCTTGCCGAAGCGCCACGTGCCGAAACAGAGGCTCGAGACCTTCGTGCCGGTCGAACCGAGTCGCCGGTACTCCATGTCGGTGGTCATTCGTCGTGACGTTGGGTCGGCGGCGACTAAAACTGGGGTGCCCGTGAGTGCGAATACGAGGTGGAAATGGCCCGTCCTTCGCCAGACCGGTCGTAGAGTAGCGGACCGGGACTGCTTGCACTCTGGCGTCCACCAGTTACCTCGGAGCGAGCCCCTCGGAACGCACCCTCGCTGCGCTCGTGTGAGCCTCCCCAGTCGATTCGCTCGCTGTGGCGCTTCGCGGGACTCGTGGTTCGAGTGACGCTTTTGCCGTTTCTCGTCATCACGAAAGTCTTCGATTTTCGTACGACCGCGCTCGACCCGCGTGCTCTCGTTCGCTCCTTCGTCGCTCACGGGAGCGCCACGGGGGCGCGCCGGCTCGCTTCACCCCTCGCGCACGTTGCTCGCTCCACGAGGGAGCTCGCGTCGCGCGCGCCACCGCTGCTGCCGGCGCGACCGCCGGGTGGCCGGCCGAGCGACCGTCATGCTGGACTACTCACGGCGAGCAGTAGTCGGGCCCTGTCGCTCGGTCGAGATCGCCACAGGAGGATCCTCGAGGCCGTATCGACAACCAAGAGTCCTCGGAAACGGACGAACACGCTTTCGGCCGGTTTCCCTTGGTGGACCCCTCCACCCACCTCGCTTCGACACCCTTACGCCCGAAAGCCCCACAGTTCCGACGATGAGCGACGAATCGGTCGTCCGCGCCGACGCCCTCCACAAATCCTACGACGACACCGTCGCGCTCGACGGCGTCTCGCTCTCCATCCCCCGGGGCGAGGTGTTCGGACTCATCGGGCCGAACGGCGCCGGGAAGACGACGCTCGTCCGGGCCCTCACCGGGACGACCGCCGTCGAGGGCGAGGTCCGGACCTTCGGCGTCGCGCCGACCGAGGCGGACCGCTCGCGGGTCGGCCTGCTCCCGCAGGAGTTCGGCCCGCCCGATCGACTCACCCCCCGCGAACTGCTGGAGTACTACGGCGGCCTGTACGACGAGGCCCGCGACCCGGAGGCGGTGCTGGCCGACGTCGGCCTGACCGAGGAGGCGGACGAGTGGTACGAGACGCTCTCCGGGGGGCAGCGCCGCCGCGCCTGCGTCGGGATCGCCCTGGTCAACGATCCCGACCTGCTGTTCCTCGACGAGCCGACGACCGGCATCGACCCGGCCGGTCGGCGCGACCTGTGGACCCTGCTGGAGGGGCTCGCGGCGGGCGGCACCACGGTCGTCCTCACCAGCCACTCGATGGACGAGGTCGAGCGGCTGGCCGACCGCGTCGGCCTGCTCCGGGACGGCCGCCTCGTGGCCGTGGGTACGCCCGCCGACCTCGTCGCCGAACACGGCGGCCCGTCCCGGCTGGTCGTCGGGGTCGACGCGGGGGCCGACGATCCGGCGGCGACCGGCGACGGGGAGTCCGGGGCCGGGGCGCTCCGCGGGGCCGGCTTCGACGTGGAGGCGGGCGACGGCGAACTCGTCGTCGAGGGCGTCACGCCCGCGGACCTCGCCGGGGCCGTCGCGGCGCTCGACGACGCGGGCGTGGGGTACGAGTCGCTGACGTGGACCGAACCGGGGCTGGAGGACGTCTACCTCCGGCTCACCGGCGAACGGTTCGAGGGCGCGTTCACGCCGGGAGCGAGCGCGGTCGACGGCGAGGACGGCCGGGCGTCGACCGCCCCGGAGGCCGACGCCGAGGTGGGGCGGTGAGCCGCCCCCGCCGCGTGCGCGCCGAGGCGACCGCCGCCTACCGCTCGTTCGTCCGGCGGAAGACGGCCGTCTTCTTCACGTTCCTCTTCCCGGTCATCCTCGTCGTCATCTTCGGCGCGCTCGTTTCCACCCGGCCGGGCGGCGGCGGCCTGTTCGCGGAGCCCGCGGCCTACTACGTGCCGGGCTATCTCGCGACGGTCGTGCTGTTCACGCCGCTCTCGCGGGTCGGCTCCGAGATCGCCCGTCACCGCGAGGGCAACCGGTTCGAGAAGCTGGCGACCACGCCGCTCACCCGGGCCGAGTGGCTGCTCGCCCACACGGCCGTCAACGTCGCCATCATCGGCGCCGCCTCGGCGCTCATCCTCGCGCTCACGCTGCTGCTCACCGACGCGGACGTCCCGGTCACGCCGGCGCTCGCGCTGCTCGTCCCCCTCGTGGTGCTCGGCGTCGTGCTGTTCTGCGGGTTCGGCGCGGTGCTGGGCAGTCTCGCGGATTCCCAGGACGGCGTCATCGCCGCCTCGAACACCATCGCGCTTCCCCTGCTGTTCCTCTCGGACACGTTCCTCACGACCGACCTGCTCCCGGCGTGGTTCGCGCCGGCGGTGAACCTCTCGCCGCTCACCTACTTCGCGCGCGGCGTCCGGGGCGTCACCTACGGGGCCGACGGGGGGTTGTACGTCCCGCCGCTGGGCGTGCTCGGGAACCTCGCCGTGCTGACGGCGCTGGCCGTGGTCTTCTTCGCCGCCGGCGCGGTCGCCATCCCGCGGACGGACTGACTCCCGTCCTCACGGCGCTCCGCGTACCTTCTTACCGGTTCGCGCTCATCCGGACCCATGAGCGAGCGCGACCGCGACGCCGAGGTGGTCGTCGTCGGCGCGGGACCCGGCGGCGCCGTGCTGAGCTACCTCCTCGCGCGGAGCGGCGTCGACGTGACGCTCGTCGAGCGCGAGCGCACCTTCGAGCGGGAGTTCCGCGGCTTCGGCTGGAGCCCCGGCGTCGTCGAACTGTTCGACCGGATGGGACTGCTCTCCGACCTGCTGGACCTCGACCACGAGATCGTCACGGAGGGCGCGGCCACGCTGTACGGCGAGCGCGTGGAACTGTTCGACGTCGGCTCGCTCGACGCTCGCCACCCGTACGTGCTGATGATGGAACAGCCGGCGCTCCTCGAACTGGTCGTCTCGCGGGCCGCCGAGTACGACGGCTTCACGTTCCGCCCGTCGACGACCGTCGAGGGGCTGGTCACCGAGGGCGGACGAACCGTGGACGGCGGGGGGCTCTCGGAGGGCGAACGCGTCGCAGGCGTCCACGCCCGCGACCGCGCGGCGGACGAGGACGTGACGCTACGGGGCTGCCTCGTCGTCGGCGCGGACGGCCGGTACTCGCGTGTCCGCTCGGCCGCCGGCGTCGACGCCGGGCTGTTCGACCCGATCCTCGACCTCGTCTGGTTCAAGCTTCCGGTCGAAGACGCCGACCCGGCCGGGGACACGCAGGTCCGAATCGGCCGCGACGGCATCCTCGTCTCGTTCGGCATCGGCGGCGGCGAGTTCCAGATCGGACTGCCGATCCTCGCGGGAACGTACCCGGAGCTTCGGTCGGCGGGCATCGAGGCGTTCCACGACAGGGTCGCTGCCATCGCCCCGGAGCTCCGGCCCGCGCTGGAGGAGCACGTGACCGACTACGGCGACTGCTCGCTGCTGGAGGTCGCGCCCGGAATCGCCCCGGAGTGGGTCGGAGACGGCTTCCTGTTGCTGGGTGACGCGGCACACGTCGCCTCCCCGGTCGGCGCGCAGGGGAACCCGCTCGCCGTCGCCGACGCGGTCGCCGCCCACGCCACCGTCGTCGGGGCGCTAGAGCGGTCGGAGAGCCCCCTCCCGGCCGGTGTGCTGGCCCGATACGAGGGGCGGCGTCGCCCCCCGGTCCGGCGGATCATCGCGCTGCAGCGTCGCGCCGAGCGCGCGATGGGGCTGTTCCTCCGGTACGGCCGCCACGTCCCGCCGTCGCTGGCGCTCACGGGCGCGAAGGCGAGCGGCTCGCTGCTCGCCCGTTCGCGACTGCTCCGGCGGAGTGTCGAGCGGATGGCGCTGGGAGCGGCCGACGAGCCCGTGGATTCGGCGCGGTTCGTGGACTGATCGGGACCGGCTCCCGGCCGCCCCGACGCCGTACTACCGGACCGGCACGCTGTCGGCGGTGTCGGGCCGCTCGCGGAGTTCGACCGGCACCGTGACCTCGTCCAGGACGCCCTCGCGGAGCACGGTCACCTCGACCGACTCGCCCGGCTCGGTGTCGACGATGAGCCGGCGGATCAGTTCCTCGGCCGAACGGACCGGCTCGCCGCCGAGGCCGACGACGACGTCGCCCCCGACCGGCACCTCGCGACCCCGGACGCGGGCGGTCCGGTCACAGCCCCGGAGCCCGTCGTCGCCGGCCTCGACGACCAGCACGCCGCCCGGTTCCGGGAGCCCGTTCGCCGCCGCGACGGCCGGCGTCGCGTCCAGCGTCCGGGCCCGCAGGTACGAGTGCCGGTAGACGCCGTCGGCGACGAGGCCGGGGACGACCCGGTTCACCAGCCGCGAGGAGACGGCGAACCCGATGTTGTCGCCGCCCCTCGCGCGGTTGACCCCGACGACCTCGTAGGCGGCCTCCGGGGCCGTCGTCCCGTCGTCCCCCGCGTCCTCGTCCCCCGCGTTCCCGTCGCCCGCGTCATCCGCCGCGAAACCGTCCGACGGGCCGTCCCCGGACCCCTCGCCCACCACGTCCCGCCTGCGCGCGACCAGCGGCCCGCCGCTGTTGCCGGGGTTGATGGGGGCGTCCGTCTGCACGACGTCGGGGATGGAGAAGCCGCCCCGCGTCGGCATCGACCGGTTCACGCCGGAGACGATGCCCGCCGAGACGGAGCCGTCGAGCCCCATCGGGTTGCCCAGCGCGGCGACCGGCCGGCCCGGTTCGGGGACGTCGTCGGCGACCGCGAGCGGCGGGGCGTCGTCGGGGAGGTCCGGCACCCGGACGACCGCGAGGTCGGTGTAGGCGTCGCTGCCGACGACGCGCCCGGCGCGCCAGCGGCCGTCCGCGAGGCGGACGTGGACGTCGCGCTCGTCGCGGACGACGTGGTCGTTCGTCACGACGTGGCGCCGGTCGTAGACGAACCCCGATCCCGCGCCGCGAGCGCCCGAGGAGGAGCCCACGTAGACGGAGACGACGGAGGGGGCGACCGCGTCGTAGAGCCGTTCGAAATCGAGAGAGTGCGTGATCATCCCGGATCTACGAGGGCGATTCGCATACCTCGCTCGCGGTCTGGGCGGGGTCGCGCACGACCGATGCTACGTTTCGGACGGGTCGGGGTTCGCCTCGAAATCCCCGCGGCGTTCGGCTTCGATGTCAGTTCAGCGTCGTCGCTGCAGTGCCCGACAGCCGCGGCCCCTTTCAGTCCCACCCGACCGCACCGCCGCCTCGCCCTCCCGTACCTCGGAGCACGCTCCTCGGAACTCACCCTCGTGGTTCGAAAATCGATGACTTTCGACAGTACGGGAACTCGGGGAGTTCCCGTCAGCGGCCAGATTCCTACGGAATCTGGCAGCATCACGAAAGGCGCAAAGCGCCTTTCGAACGGCTCCGCTCGCGTGAGCAGCCTCCTGCGCTCCTCGCCTCGGGCGCTCACTCCGTTCACTCCCTCTGCTGCGGTGTCCGCGGGCGACTTGCGGGTCGCCCGCGGGCTAGCGAGACCGGCGGTCCCGCCGTGCTCGTCCCTCGCACGAGCGGCCGCGCTCCGCGCGGCCGCCGCGCGCCGGTCGGAGTGCCCTTCGTCCCCCGCCGACTCACCGGGACCCCCGCGTTTATTGACGCCCCGAACGTTCACTCGCGCATGAGTACGCTCGATGCGCTGCGGGAGAGCGGGGTCGTCGCCGTGCTTCGCGGCGCGGAGTCGGAGACGGTCGTAGACACGGCCGAGGCGCTCGTCGAGGGCGGCGTCACCGCGCTGGAGGTGACCGCCGACACGGCCGGATCGACCGAGATGATCCGGACGCTCGCCGGGGAACTGGGCGACGAGGTGCTCGTCGGGGCGGGGACGGTGCTCGACGCCGCGACGGCACAGTCGGCCATCGCGGCCGGCGCGGAGTTCGTCGTCTCCCCCTCGTTCCACGAGGACGTGGTGGAGACGTGCAACCGGTACGGCGTCCTCGTCGCGCCGGGCGTCATGACTCCGACCGAGGCCGTCGAGGCGTACGAGGCGGGCGCGGACGTGGTGAAGGTGTTCCCCGCGGCCACGCTCGGGCCCGACCACCTCGCCGCGATGAAGGGCCCGCTCCCCCAGATCCCGATGCTTCCGACGGGCGGCGTCTCGCCCGAAAACGCGGGCGACTACGTCGAGGCCGGGGCGCTCGCGGTCGGCGCCGGGTCCGCGCTCGTGGACCGCGACGCGGTCGAGGCCGGCGAGTTCGGGGCGATCACCGAGCGTGCGCGGACGTTCCGCGGCGTGGTCGAGGACGCGCGGTAGCCCGGCGTCAGGTCACCACCCCCCGGCCGGCTGAAAGGCTCAAACGTCCCTTTCACATTCCCGAGGAGTTAGGACGTCGGGGGAGAACCGACCTCCATGCGTCGAAGACACGTACTCGTCGTCGTCGTCGCCGTCGCCCTCGCGCTCGTGCTCGCCGGCTGTTCGGGCGCGGGCAACGACGGCAACGGCGGCGGCGGACCGAACCTCGCGGGCGACCACGCCGACACGGGCGCCCCCGAGTCGACCCAGTCCGGCGACGGGGCTGGCGGCGACGACGGCGGCGGGAGCGCCGACGTGGGTGCGAACGTCCAGAACCGGGAGATCATCTACACCGCCGAGGTGCGACTCGAGGTCGACGACTACGACGCCGCGCGGGAGAACCTGACCGCGGCGGCCCGCGAGCGCGGCGGCTACGTCGGCGACGCGAACCGGCAGGTCCGCGGGAGCGGCAACGACACGTTCGTCGTCGGCACGGTCACGCTCCGGGTGCCCTCCGGCAACTACTCCGACGCGATGGCGGCCGTGGACGAGAACGGCGAGGTGCTCGAGTCCCGGGAGTCGACCGACGACGTCACCGACCAGGTCGTCGACCTCCGCGCACGCCTCGACAGCCTGCGGACCGAGCGCGACAGGCTCCGGGAGCTGTACGAGGAGGCGAACGACACCGAGGAGGTGCTGGCGGTCCAGCGCGAACTCTCGGACGTCCAGACCGAGATCGAGCGCGCCGAGGCGCGGCTACAGAGCCTGGAGCGGCAGGTCGCGTACAGCACCATCACGGTCCGCATCGAGGAGCCGCGACCCGACCCCCAGCCGCTCGAGGGCACGCGGTTCCACGAGACGCCGCTACTCCAGGCGTTCCTGGCGTCGGTCGACGGGGTCGTCGTGCTCCTCAGGTCCGCCGTGGTGTTCTCGGCGTACGCGCTCCCGTACGCGCTCGTCCTCGGGGTCCCGACGGTCGCCGTCGCGGCGCTGGCCAGGCGCCGCGAACTCCCGTCCCTGCGGGGCGGTGGGAACGGAGGGAATGGGGGGAACCGAGGGAACGGTGAGAACGGGCGGGAGGGGGGCAACGGGGGGGAGTGACGCGGCCGCGACGAGCCACCCGCCGCCGACCGGTCGAGTGCGCGGGAATATCGGCCCGACCGGGGGACCTTTCCCGTCCGGTTCCCGACTCCGGAGCATGACGCTCGCCTCTGCGCTCGCGGCCGGCGCGATCGTCGGCGCCCGACACGCGCTGGAATCGGACCACCTCGCGGCGGTGGCGACCATCGTCGAGGAGGACGAGTCCCGACCCGGCCTGGTGGGCGCGTCGTGGGGCGTGGGTCACTCGCTTCCCGTCGTCCTCCTCGGACTCACGTTCGTCTGGCTCGGCGTTCGACTCCCGGGGGCGTTCACCGTCCTGTTCGAGGCGGTGGTCGGCGCAGTACTGGTGTTCCTCGGCGCCAGGATGCTGTGGCGGGTGCTCCGGGACCGACCGGCGACTGGCCACGACCACCGGGACGGGACGGGATCCCACGAGGACGCGGACGGGACGTCGCCCGCAGACCGCGGCGACGGGACCCGCCACCGGGACGGCGCCGGCGGAACTGGCCACACGCACATCCGGTTCGGCGGCCTCTCACTGGGGCTCACGCACGGCCACCTCGACGGGGAGGGCGTCGCGGTCGGCGTGCTCCACGGGCTGGCCGGGAGCGGCGCGCTCGTCGTCCTGCTCGTCTCGTCGGCCCCGACCGCGGCGGCGGCCGCCTCGTTCCTCGCGTCGTTCGCCCTGCTGTCGGTCGTCACCATGGCGCTGGTCGTGGCGGTCTGGGGGCGGACGCTCGGGACGCGGTTCGAGCGCGTCCTCGAGGTCACGGCGGGGGTCGTCGGCGTCGCCGTCGGTGCGCTCCTGCTCGCCGAGCAGGTCGGGCTCGCGGGCGTCCTCTGAGCCCGCGCGCCCCGGGTCCGATGCCGGGTCGATGGAGGTCGATGCGGACCCGGTCGGCCCGCGGTCGAACCCGGCCGCGCCGACCGGTTGGGGAAGCTATTTCGCCCGGCGACCGTACCCACGAGCGATGAGCGAACTCCCCATCGACGCCCACTACGACCTCACGGAGGTCCGCGACGTCGCCCTCTCGCCCGACGGGAGTCGGGTCGCGTTCCTCGCGGACGAGTTCGACGCCGACGAGGACGAGCGCGTCCCGTCGCTGTTTCTCGTCCCGGCCGACGGCTCGCGGGACCCCCACCGGCTCACGCGCCTCCCCGGCGCGTCGGGTCCGAAGTGGAGCCCGGACGGCGACCGCCTGGCGTTCCTCGCCGCCCGCGAGGAGGACGTCGCGCGCCGCGTGGGGGTCGATGCGGACGGCGACGATGCGGACGGCGAGGGCGGGGACGGGGACGCGACCGCCGACGACGAACCGGCCGGTGACGACGAACCGGACCGGCAGGTCTGGCTGTTCGACCTCGCGCTCGGCGGCGACGCCCGCCAGGTGACCGACTTCCCGGAGGGCGCGGCGGAGTTCGACTGGAGCCCGGACGGCGACAGGCTCGCCGTCGCCGCCCGCGACCCGACCGACGAGGAGCGCGCCTACCTCGACGCGCGCGAGGAGGGCGGCCCCGTGGAGACGGAACGGCTCCAGCACAAGTTGGACGGCGTCGGCTACACCGACACCGTGCGGACGTACCTCCACGTCGTCGACGTCGGGACCGGCGAGGCCGAGAAGCTGGAGGACGCGTACGGCGGCGGTGCCTTCTCCGGGCTCCGCGGCCTCCAGCCCGCGTGGGGCCCGACCGACCGCATCGCCTTCTGCGCGTACCACGGCGAGGACGGCGACGACACGCTCGTCACCGACGTGTTCACCGTCGCGCCCGACGGCACCGACCTGCGGCGACTCACCGACTCGGACCTCTCGGCGAACGCCCCCGAGTGGTCGCCCTCGGGCGAGCGACTCGCGTTCGCCGGAGCGAACCCGGAAAACTGGTGCATCCCGACGCAGCTGTACTGCCACGAGGACGGCGAATACGGGTCGCTGACCGCGGACCTCGACCGGACGCTCGCCCGCGGCGCGGACATCGACTGGGTCGACGACGGGACCCTCTACACGACGATCGGCGACGAGGCGCGCACCCGCCTGCTCCGCGTCTCGGTCGACGGGACGACCGAGCGCACCTTCGAGGCGCAGGGGAACGACCGCGCGCTCGGGAACGTCGACGTCGCCGACGGCAGGGCCGCCTTTACCCTCTCGCACCCGAGCGAGGGCGAGGACGTGTACGCCGTGGACGCGGCGGACCTCGGGGCGGACGAGGAGCCCGAATCGCTCGTCCGCCTCTCCGAGGTCAACGCCGACCTGACCGACGAGTACCCGATGCCCGAGGTCCGGCGCGTCGAGTGGGAGAGCGAGGGCAACGCCATCTCGGGCATCGTCTACCACGACCCCGACGCGGACCCCGAGGACGGCGACCACCCGCTCGTCGTCGCCATCCACGGCGGCCCCGTGAGCTACGACGAGCCGACCTTCTCGTTCGCCCACGCGGCGCTCACCTCCCGCGGCTACGTCGTGCTCCGGCCGAACTACCGCGGCGGCTCCTCGTTCGGCCGCGACTTCTGCGAGGCGCTCCACGGCCAGTGGGGCACCCACGAGGTGACCGACGTCGCCGCCGGCGTCGAGTCGATGGTCGAGCGCGGGTGGGCGGACCCCGACCGCGTGTTCGGCTACGGCTTCTCCTACGGCGGCATCGCGCAGGGGTTCCTCGTCACCCGGGAGCCGGACCTGTTCGCGGCGGCCGCGCCCGAACACGGCATCTACGACCTCCGGTCCGCGTACGGCACCGACGACTCCCACCTCTGGATGGAGAACGAGTACGGCTACCCGTGGGAGGTGCCCGAGGAGATCGACGCCTCCTCGGCCATCACCGACGTCGGGAGCCTCGAGACGCCGCTGCTCGTCACCGCCGGCCGCGACGACTGGCGCTGCCCGCCCTCACAGTCCGAACAGCTCTACGTCGCGGCGAAGGCGCGGGGCGTCGACGCGCGGCTGGTCGTCTACGAGGACGAACACCACGACGTCGGGACGCCCGACCGGGCCGTCCACCGGCTCGAGGAGGTGCTCGCGTGGTACGAGCGCCACGACCCCGCCACCGGGGACGGCGCGGGGACGGACCCGCACGGGCGGTCCGAGACGGGCGAGTAACTCGGGTCCGGCGGGGTCCGGTTCCGGTCGGAACTCGACGTCGTACCCCGTCAGTCCTCGATCCGGTGGCCGAACGCCCTGAGCGTCCGCTCGCCGGCGTCGCTGACCGAGACGTACTTCGACCGGCCGACCGCGGTCACCTCCACGTCCCCCCGCTCCAGGAGCGGGTCGAGGACGTGCGAGTCGAGGAGCCGGTAGTACCCCTTCTCGGTGCTCGCGTCCGAGGAGGCGACGAACGGGAACCCCGACTCGCGCACGTACTCGACGAGGTCACCCTTCGACACGCCCGCGTAGCGCCCCGTCACGTCCCGCCCCTCGTCGGCGGCGTCGACGTGCGCGAGGACGGCGAGCTGTTCGTCGGGCGGCGTCTCAACCGGGTAGGCGGGGAGCGCCTGCACCTCGGCGACGGTCTCGTGGGTCGGCTCGTGGGGGAGCCGGTCGCCGTCCGGGCCGTAGTCGGGCCGGGCGTACAGCGGCGTCGCGCCGGTCATCATGCACGCCATCGCGCCGGCGACGGCGGTGATGCGGCTGCCCGAGGAGATGTTCACGTACACGTCGTCGCCGGCGTGGTCGTCGATGGCGGCCGCGACCGCGCCGAGCGCGTCGTAGAAGTCGAACAGGTCGCAGGCCCTGCGCTCCAGGTCGACGCGGTCGTTCGCCTCGAGTTCCCCCAGGAACTCGGCCAAGTACGGGAGGTCGGCGTCGCCGTCGGCGTACTCCAGCGCCACGACCTTGTCCGCGCGCCAGCGAAACACCGGCTCGCGGAGCCGCGCGTACTCGGCGCCCAGCGGCACCACCTGCACCCGGAGGGGGACCGGCGGGTCGTCCATGGTGGTCGGCCGCCGCGAACGGTAATGACGGTATCGAACCGTCGTGACCGTTCCCGATCGCCGACGTCCCCCGTCCCGTTCGCCGACCGCCCCAGTTCAACCGGTGGCCGCCAGCAGCGCCCCGACCCCGACCACCCCCAGCGCGAGCAGGTCGAGGGGGCTGAGCGACTGTCCGAGCGCGAGCCACCCGAGCGCCGCGACCTGCAGCAGCATCGTGTTGTTGACGACGCTCGCCTCGACGGCGGTGAGCGTCCTGAGCGCGACGTTCCAGAGCCAGAACGCGAGCGCCGTGTTGACGACCGCGAGCCAGGCGACGACCCCGATTTCGGGCGGCGCCAGCGGCGGGATCGGCTCCGTGGCGAGCGCGGTCGCCGCGAGCAGGAGCGCCCCGACGGTCATGCTGACGGTCGTAACCGCCAGCGCCGGGAGCGTCCGGTCACGGTTCGCCGCCCGGCCGACGACCGCCCCGCCGGCGTTCCCGGCGAGCGCGAGCAGGCCGGCGAGCAACCCGGCGCCGAGGGCGGGCGCGGCGTCGAAGTAGAGGACCGCGCCGGCGACGAGCGTCACGACGCCGACGCCGGTCCGGGCGGTCGGGCGCTCGCCCAACGTCGGCCACGCGACCGCCGCGACGACCGCCGGGGTCGCCGTGAGCAGCAGGCTCACCGCCGCGGCCCGGAGCGACGTCAGCGCGAGGAACTGCCCGCCCTGCGTGACGCCGTACAGCAGGACGCCGAGCGCGAGGAGCCGCAGCCACTCGACGCGTGAGGCGCTCGCGAGCGACCGGTGCTGGCCGCGAAGCACCGTCGCGACGGCGAGCATCGCGGCCGCCAGGCCGTAGCGGAGCGCGGCGAACGAAAGCGGCGGAAGCGTCCGGAGGCCGACGTCGATCAGGACGTAGGAACTCGACCAGAGGAACGTGACGAGGAGGCCGAGCCCGATGGCCCGGCGCGTGGAACCGACGTTCACGGGTCCGGGTGGCTATCATGAGGACGTTACGGTACCCCCGTTACCATCGTTACTACCCCTACCGGGCCGGACGCGGCTGGCCGATCCGGAGGTAGAGATACGGGACTCCGACCGAAACCGCCACCCATGGACTTCGAGGTGATTCGCGGCGACATCGCCGATCAGTCCGCCGACGCGCTCGTGAACGCCGCCGGGACCAGCCTCCGGATGGGGTCGGGCGTCGCCGGCGCGCTCCGCCGCCGTGGCGGCGAGGAACTGAACGAGGCCGCGATGGAACGGGGGCCAGTAGACCTCGGCGACGTGGCGGTGACCGACGCCTACGGGCTCGACGCGGCGTACGTGATCCACGCGGCGGCGATGCCCCACTACGGAGACGGGGAGGCGACCGCCGGGAGCGTCCGCGACGCGACGCGGAACGCGCTGGCGACGGCCGACGGACGGGGCTGTGAGTCGCTGGTGATCCCGGCGCTCGGCTGCGGGGTCGCGGGCTTCGACCTCCGCGAGGGCGCCCGGACCATCGCCGAGGAGATACGTTCGTTCGAACCGGAGTCGCTGACGGACGTGCGCTTCATCGCGTACTCGGACGAGGAGTACCGAACGGTTCGCGAGGCGGTCGAGGGCGCGTGACCGGCCCCGGCTCAGTCCTGCTCCGAAGCGTCCGGGTCGAGGTCGACGTCCTCGCCGACGAGCGCGATGTGGCCGTAGTTGAGCAGGCCGACGAACACCGTCCCGCCGACGACGTTGCCGAGGGTGGTCCAGAGGAGGAAGTGGACCAGCCCGCCGACGCCCACCCCCTGTCCGAGCAGGAGCGCGGTCAGCACCTCCGTCGTCCCGAGGATGCTGTGGTGGAACGGCCCGAACCCGATGGCGCCCGTGCCGAGGAGGACGAACGCCGCCCGCCCGATGGTGTCGCGGCTGGCCGCCGAGAGCCACGTCACGAGCCCCATCAGCCAGCCCGCGAGCACGCCGCTGAGGGTGACCGCCCACCAGGGGAGCGGCACCAGCGCGCCGGCGAGGCTGCCGAACGCCGAGGCCGAGAGGACGTCGCGCGAGGCGACGACGCCGGTCAGCAGGGCCGAGAAGACGGCACAGCCGACCAGGTTCGATGCGTAGGTGACCGCCCACAGCCTGCCGAGGTCGCGGCTCGAAGCCTGCCCGTCGAGCACCGGGAGCACGCCGAGCGTGGAGTGTGCCGTGAACAGCTCCGTCTGTCCGACGACGACGAAGAGGAACGCGACCGAGGAGGCGGCCGCGAGCGCGGTCTGCTGGACCAGGTCGGAGTCGAAGCCGCCCGAGAGCGTCAGCACCAGCCCCATGAACAGCGCGCCGAAGCTCAGGTTCAGCCCCGCCGAGATGCCCGAGAGGAACAGCCCCGAGTTCGGCCGGTCCATCTCCGTGAGCGCGTTGTCCATCTCACGCTCGAGGATGTTCCGGTACGAGAGCGTCGCCCCCGAGGGGTCGCCGTCGCCGTCCGTGGACTCCATACCGCCGGTTCGCCACGAGGAGGGTTAATTCGACGGGCCGACCGCCGACCGAACCGCCCCGAACGACGGGTCGGGCCCGCAGTGGCTTCAAACGTTCCCGGGCCGTACTCCGGCCGATGACCGGCTCCACCGCCGCGGCGCTCGAGACCCCACTCCGTGTCGGGGACGTCGCGCTCCCGAACCGGCTCTACCGCGCGCCGCTGCTCGAGTGCGCCGGGAACGGCCCCGGCGCCGTCGACGCGCTCGTCGACGCGCTCGAACCGGCGGCCGCCGCCGGTGCGGGACTGGTCTGTCAGGGCGCGACCATCGTCCGCCCGGAGGGCGGCTGTGCCGCGCCGGGGATGACGCGCGTCCACGATCCGGACTTCGTCGCGGACCTCGAACGGCTCACGGAGGCGGTCCACGCCCACGGCGGACGGATCGCGATCCAGCTCGAACACGGCGGCCTGCGCTCGATGGAGACCTGGCACCACGGGCACCGCGACGCCAACCCGGGCCTCGAACAGCTCGCGGTCTCGGAGCCGCCGCTTCCCCTCCGGGTGCTCGACCGCGCAGGGTTCCTCTCGTACGACCCCCGCGTCCTCTCGACCGACGAGGTGTACGACCTCGCCGCGGACTTCGGCCGGTCCGCGGCGTACGCGGCCGACGCGGGCTACGACCTGATCCACCTCGCGGGCGCGAACATGGGCATCGTCCAGCAGTTCCTGTCCCCGTTCTACAACCGGCGGGACGACGAGTTCGGCGACGGCGTCCGCTTTCTGGAACTCGTCCGGGAGGAGATCCGCGATCGCGCGGGCGACGTGCCCGTGACGACCAAGGTGCCCGCGGAGACCGAGGCGCCGCCGTTCGTCCGCCGGCGGCTCACGGGAGCGGACTGCGTTCGGCTGTGCCAGCGGCTCGAGGCGGCGGGGTACGACGCGCTCGTCCCCGTGTCGGGCTCGGTGTTCTGGGACATGAGCGTGATCCGGGGCGAGTTCCCGGCCCGGTCGTGGCGCGACGATCGGTTCCGCGGGGGGTACGCGGCGGCCTTCGGCTCCCGCTGGCGCGCGGCGCTCGTCGCGCTGGCGAACTGGGTCGAGTCCCTCCGGTACGGCTTCGAGCCCGCCTGGAACGCCGACCTCTGCGGTCGGGTCCGGGAACGGGTCGACGTGCCGGTGTTCTGCGAGGGCGGCGTCCGCGACCGGGGAACGATCGACGACCTGCTGGGAACCGCCTGCGACGCGGTCGGGATGGCCCGCCCGTTCTACGCCGAACCGCGGCTCCCCGCCCGACTGCTCGGCGCTGCGGGTGACGGGGCCACGGGTAACGACGCCGCGGGTGACGGCGCGATCGATGTGCCGCCTGCCGCGGTCGCCTGCGAGAACTGCAACAACTGCGTCGTCCCCCAGGCGTCGGGCGAGTCGGGGATCTGTCGGACGCCGTCGGTGCTCCGCCGGGTCGGGGAGCGGCGGCGGGCCGGCGAGTACGACCGCGACGCGGACCGGTCCGCCGCCGACCCCTGACCGGATCGACGGGCCCCCGTCGGGTCCAGCGTACACGGCCGTCGGCCATGACCTCTCACGGCGCCTCCGTCGAGTCCGGCTGGAGGCTCGCCCGCGTCGACTCAAGCGCCGGGAGATCGATCCCGAGGACGGCCGCGACGGCCCCCGCGGCGCCGAGCAGCCACTCCGTCCGCTCGACCCGCGACTCGAGGTCGCCGGGTCCGATCCGGTAGTCCGCGACGAGCTCCTCGGGGGGAACGCCCTCGACCAGTTCCGCGAGGACGCGGGCGGTCTTCAGCGACTCCAGCCACCCCTCGAAGTCGTCCGTCTCACCCATCCCCGTCGTCAGTTCGCTCCCGTGTTCGCGGGCGTACTGGTACATCGCGGCCCGTTCGCGCTCGCCGAGGTAGGTGTCGTGCATGTCCGGCGTCGCGCAGACGAGTTCGAGCGCGGTGAGCGGGGTCACGTCGGCCGGGTCCATCGCCGCCGCGGTCCGGAGGCCGGCGACCAGTCGCTCCCCGGTTCGAGGGGTCACGTACTGTCTCGACACCTGCTCGCCGAGCTCCGTCGCGGCGATGCCGCCGTCGTCGGGCGCGAGCATGTCCATCTCGATGAGCTCCCCGATCACGTCGCCGACGATTCCCCCGAGGTCGGGGTTCGGCGTCCGGGATGCGTAGAACGTCCCGCCGAGCGCCTCGAGGACGCCCGCCTGCGAGTTCGCGATGCCGGTGGCGACGAGCGCGAGCGTGTGGGTGCGGAGCGCGTCGCGGTCCCGGAGCTGTGACTCGACGGCCTCGGGTTCGCCCTCGACGTAGCGCTCCCACAGCTCGTCGCGGTCGTCCGCGTCGCCGACGAGCACGGCCTCGCCGTAGGGGTCGAGGTGCGGGCGCCCGGCCCGCCCGCACATCTGGTGGACCTCCAGGGCGGGGAGCCACTCGGTCCCCGTGCCGGTGTAGCGCTGCTGGTCCCGGACGACGACCCGGCGGGCGGGGACGTTGACGCCCGCCGCGAGCGTCGGCGTCGCGCAGATGACCGCCAGCCTGCGGTCGCGGAAGGCGTTCTCGACGACCGAGCGGTGTTGCGAGCGGAGCCCGGCGTGGTGGAACGCGACGCCCCAGGCCGCGCTCTCGGCGAGTCGCTCGCCGAGTTCGGTGCCGCCGGCGTCCCGGACCTCCTCGGCGACCGCCGCGGCGTCCGGCCCGATCTCCGCCGCGTCCGCGAGCCCCTCCTCGCGCAGGCGGTCGGCCAGCCGTTCGGCCTCTCTGCGCGAGCGCACGAACGCGAGCGCCTGGCCCCCGCTCGAGACGGCCTCGCGGACGAGCGCGGCGGTCGCCTCGGTGTCGCCCCCGTCCGCGGGGTCGTCAGGGTCGAACCCGTCGACGTCGGCGGTCGTCCCGTCGTCGAACCGGACGGCCGCGTCGGCGTACACCCCCGTCCGGAGGTCGACGGGCCGCCAGTCGGACTCGACGAGTTCGGCGTCGAGCCACGCGGCGACGTGCTCGGGGTTGTCGACGGTCGCGGAGAGCGCGACGACCTGGACGTCCGGCGCCCTGCGGCGGAGCGTCGCGAGCGTCACCTCCAGGGTCGGACCGCGGCCCGGCGCGCCGAGCAGGTGGACCTCGTCGACGACGACGCAGGCGAGGTCCGCCACCCACGCGGCGCCGTTGCGGACGGCCGAGTCGACCTTCTCGGACGTGGCGACGACGACGTCGTGGTCGGCCAGTTCCGCCGCCGGCGAGTCGAAGTCGCCCGTCGAGATGCCGACGCTCACGCCCGGGAGAGCGTCGAACTCCTCGTACTTCTCGCGGGCGAGCGCACGGAGGGGACAGACGTAGAGCCCCGGGCCGTCGGCCGTGAGCAGGCCGAGCTGGGCGAGGAGCGTCTTGCCCGAGGCGGTGGGAACGGCCGCGACGACGTCCCGGCCCTCGCAGACGCCGGCCTCGACGGCGGCCGCCTGCGGCGGGTAGAGTTCCTCGATGCCCTCCGCCCGGAAGTGCTCCACGTACTCGGGGGACAGCGGGAGGTCGTCGACGCGCACGGATGGTGGGTACTCCGTCGCTATGTGGTAAAAGGGTTCGCCGACCGCGGGGCGTCAGTGGTCGCCGTCGGTCACCTCCCCTCGGGGACGCGGCCGACGTGGAGGCGGTACGCGCCGCGGGTGACGGCCTCGTCGTGGTAGCGGATCGGCTCCTCCACGGCCGCGAACCGGCCGTCGGAGAGCGAGGCGGCCGTCACGATTCCCTCCGTGGACGGCGCGGCCACCTCGCCGTCGACCAGGTCGAACAGCTGGAAGCCGTGGGTGCGCGGGTCGCGCGTCCACATGTTCTGGGCCGAGGGAACGAGGACCAGGCCGCCGTCGACGCCGAGTTCGCGCGTCAGTCCCCGCACGTCCGCGCCCCGGCGGTGCTCGCCGGCGGGGGAGAAACAGCGGATCCGATGCTCGTGGGGGTGGAGCGACTCCGCGGCGCGCGGGTACGTGCTCCCCGTGACGAACGCCACGCCTGCTTCGGCTCCGTGGACCGCAGTGGGGTGAGCGTACACCGTCTCACCGTCGACCTCGCGCGGCGTCGCGAGATCGGCGCGCCAGCGCGTGGTGCCGTCCCCGTCGAGCACGTACCCCCGGTGATCCCCGTAGTCGATCGCCACGACCCCCTCCGGGAGGAGCGCCACGTCGCCGACGCGACGCTCGTCCGGGGAAGTCCCGACCCCCCAGCGCATCAGTTCGGTCCCCCGTACGGGGTCGAGCACGACGGCCGGGGCGTCGTGGTCGCCGGGACAGCGGTTGTACGCGACCGCGAGGCGTCCGTCTCGGACCGAGAGTGCGCTGACGCAGGCGTCGGAGCCGTACCGCCACCGGACCTCGCCGGCCGGGTCGAACGCCAGGACGACGCTGGAGTACGCTCTCGAGTCGCCCTCGCGGCTTGCACGTCGGACGGCGACGAACAGCCGATCCCCCTCGGCGACCGCGTCGACGACGAACGGGTGGTCGCCGTCGGCGTCGACCCGCGGCCCGCCGACGTCGTCGCTCGCGGCGTACGTCCACCTGACCGTCCCCCCGTCGATCACCCGCACGGTCCCGTCCGGGTCACGGCCGCCGGCGGCGACGCCCCCGTCGAACGGGGCGAGAGAGACGGCACCCCCGTCGGCGTCGGCGGTCCACCGCGTCGCGAGCGTTCCGGGATCGACCGCGAGGACTCGACCGTCGGCAAGCCCCGTGACGACCGCGTCGTCGACGACGAGGACGCCCGAGCGCCGGGACAGCGACCGGGTGCGTGCGGGCTCGAGTTCGCCCAGCGGGACCGAGTTCGTTCGATCGGGCCGACGTGACCCCGACGGCCCCATCAGTGCGAGTGGTCGTGGCCGCGGTGGTCAGAGCCGTCCGCGTGTCCCTCCGGAAGGCGGTCGGCGTGCGCGCGCGGGTCGCCCTCGACGAACTCGTGGGCGTCGCGGTCGCCGTCGGCGAACTCGGCGGCGCGCTCGGCGAACGCTTCGGCGTCGATCACTCCCCGCTCCGTGAGGAACCGCTCGAGCGCGGCGAGCCACGCGCCGTAGTAGTCGCCCTCGTCGCCGTCGACCTCGTCTCCGGCCTCGGTCCCGCCCCCGGCTCCGGCCGATCGGTCGAGTTCCGCGACGAGCTCGCGCCGGAAGCCGTCCCAGTTCCGGTCGCGCTCGCCCTCGTCGGTGAGCGCCACCGCGAGCGCGAACGCGCGGGCCTGCCAGGGCTCCGCGAACGTCGGCCCCTCGCGTTCGCCGCCCGGGGGACGACGGTGATCGCGTGCTCCGCGCGTCCCTCGCGGGCCGTCCCCGGTGCTCACGCCTCGACACCCCCGAGTCGTTCGACGCCGATCATGGAGTTGCGGGTGACGAGTTCTGCCAGTTCGTCCTCGCTCAGGCCGTCGGTCCCCTCGGGCCGCTGCGGGAGCACCATGTACCGGATCTCCGAGTTGGAGTCCCACACCTCCACGTCGACCGAGTCGGGGAGGTCGGTGTCGAACTCCTCGCGCAGCAGCGCGCGGGGCTCGTCGACGACGCGGGAGCGGTAGGCGGGCGACTTGTACCACGTCGGCGGGAGGCCGAGCACCGCCCAGGGGTAACACGAGCAGAGCGTGCAGACGACGACGTTGTGGACGTCGGGCGCGTTCTCGACCACCCGCAGCTCCATCACCTCGTCGTTCACCTCGACGTCGAGTTCGGCCACCGCCGAGATGCCCTCCTCGAGCAGGCGCTCGCGGTAGTCGGGGTCGGTCCAGGCCCGCGCGACGACCCGGGCGCCGTTCATCGGCCCGACGTCGCTCTCGTAGGTCGATATCACCTCGTCCACCGCGTCGGTGCTCAGGATCCCCTCCTCCACGAGGACGGACTGGAGGGCGCGCGCCCTCGCCTCCGGGTCGACGTCGCGGAGGTCCGGGTTCGGTGTCTCCGGCGGTTCCGGCGTCTCCTCTGCCATGGGAAGTGGTGGCGTTCACGCGGACTTAGCCGTTGGCCCCGAGGCGGTGTTCGGTCAACCGTCCGGCGCGTGCCGGCGCGGACGGAGCCGCGCCGGATGCGCACGAGGGACGAGCGAACGCGGTGAGCGAGGCGGCTGGGGAGGTCACGCGAGTGAACGAAGTGAACGAGCGTGAGTGGCTGCGGTCGGGTGAGACCGAAAGCCCCCGTGCGCTCGGCTCCCGGGCCTCGTTGCGCGCGCTCGGTCGGTCGCTGTCGCTCCCTCCCTCACGTGCTTACGCCGTCCGGGTTCGCCGAGCGCACGGGGGCTTTCGAGGTGTCGTCAGCTGTTGCTAAAATCGAAGCCACTGCGTCACGAGGGACGAATCCCATACTGTACGGACGATTCAGACCGAGTCCAGGTACGGTTCCCAGAGTTCGATGTGGAGCCCGTCCCCGTCGGTGTTCGCTTCCCCCCACAGTTCCCCCGAGTCGAACCGGACGTTGTACAGCGGCTCCGCGCGCTCCTCGCCGTGGGCGTTCGCGTCGGGGAAGACGTGCACGCCCCGGTACGACGCCACCTCACCCACGCAGCCTCGGACGTACCGCGGACAGCGGGTGTGCGAGGACGGATGCTCCTTGCGCACGCGGACCCGGTCGCCCTCCGAGAACGCCGGCTTTCCGACCTCCCCCTCGCGCTCGCTCATGTACACCTCGCGGACTCCCTCGAGGAGCTCGGGGAGGCGCTCCGGATCCGTCTCTTCGGTCACCTCGCGCTCGCCGGCTTCGATGGCCCGGGCGCGTTCGAGCAGTTCCTCGCGGTCGACCACGCCGGCCTCGTCGAACAGCGACTCGACGGCCGTGAGCCATCGCTCGTAGTAGGGGGTCTCGAGGTGGTACTCCGGTTCGTGGGTCTCGAGTTCGTAGCGGAAGCGGTCCAGGTGGAACGCCCCGGAGCCGAGCCCTGCGAGGTAGAGCGCCTGCACGACGCCCTCCCACTCGTGGTGGAACGGGCTGGCGTCGTCGGGCTGGTCCGGGGGGAGGCGCCGGAAGGAGTCCATGCCGCCGACGTCGTGAATGCCGTCCATCACCGGGGTGTCGGGGCGTCGGGTCTAAAAAGTTGGTAGCGATCGACACGGCCGAATTCCTCGTCGAACGTCGATTTCGGACTTCGTTGGTCGATACGGGGACGCCATCGATCGCTCGGTAGCGGCGACGTGTGCATCGTCCGGTACGGATGAGCCAGTCGCCGACCACGAAACCCGTCCCGTCACCGTTCGGCTACCCTCCCGACCCACAGGTTCCTACGAGGACGCCCGAGTTAGAGTCCGTCGAGGTTGACAGGTCCAGTACCCACAGGGAACCGCCAAAGCGGAGGCCGTAGCGCCCGTCAGTTCGACGAAAAATGTGCCGGATAGTCGGGGAGTGGAACTATTGGATCGGCTGCTGCCCGCCCATCTGGGACTGTCCACCCATCTGGGACTGCCCGCCCATCTGTTGCTGGGGCCCTGACTGCATGACTTGCTGGCTCGCCTGTGAAACGGTCTGAGCGAGCTGCTCCGCCTGCTGGACGACCTGTTGGACGCCCGGCACCTGCGACTGCTGGAGCTGCTGGGAGGCTTGCTGGAACGCTTGTTGGGTGCACTGGCTGATCGTTTGCGCGTGCGGGGACTGTCGGAGGAGCAGCTTCTTCTGGACGTGTGCGATGTCGCTGAGGTCCTCCAACTGTATCGCAGTGAAGCGATCTCCCTGGTGGATCGCCTGGGCTTGCGCCCACTCCGCGTCCGTTTCGATCTGTTCGAGCGAGTAGATGGCCTGTGAAACCTGCTGCGGGAGGGACTGCTCGAAGCCCTGCTGTTGCTGTGGCTGCTGTTGCTGTTGCTGTGGCTGCTGTTGCTGTGGCTGCTGTTGCTGTTGCTGTGGCTGCTGTTGTTGTTGTGGCTGCTGTCGCTGCTGTTGCTGTGGCTGCTGCAGTTGTGACATGGTTCACCTCTCCTCCACGATGACGCACTCCGGAGCACGCCCCGCGGAGTGCTACGTTATACAATGCCACGGCTGAAAAACACCGATGACCGTTACTCTTCGCCAGCTAATACTACTCGCTGGTAACGCGACGATGGGCTCGGAAAGCGACGTGCAACGGTAGTAACTGACCCTTAAGAGACGCCTTGTCCTTCACACGACGCCAGTAGCTGTCGGTACTCCGACGGTCGATTCGCCCGGTTTCGCGGGCTCCGTCGAACGGCCGTTCCACGATGAATACCGGCCGGAAAAGGGAGCAAGCGAATCCTTCCCGACGATCACGACGAACGTACCGACCGTGAAAGCCCCCGCCGCTCGGTCCCGCCACGATCGGTCGCACGCTCCTGGCCGGGCGAGTCGGTACCGTCGCCGCCGCGACTCAGATCAGGCCGCCTTCGGCGAGGCGGTCGATGCCCTCGCGGAGGCGCTCCTCGCTGGCCGCGTAGGAGATGCGGGCGTAGCCCGGCGCGCCGAAGGCGGAACCGGGGACGGTGGCGACGTGGGCGTCCTGGATCGCCGACTCGGCCCAGGCGGAGTCGTCCTCGTCCACGGGGAGCATCACGTAGAACGCGCCGTCGGGCTCCGGGGGTTCGACGCCGTACTCGGCGAGCAGGTCGAGCACGAGGTCCCGCCGCTCGCGGAACGCCTCGACCATCTGGTCGACTGCGGTCTCCGTGTTCGTCAGCGCCTCGACGCCCGCGTGCTGGACGAAGTTCGTCGCACAGGAGACGGAGTGGCTGTGGAGCTTTCCGGCCTGTGGGATCAGGTCGCCCTTCGCGTGGAAGTAGCCGAGGCGCCAGCCGGTCATCGAGTACGCCTTCGAGAAGCCGTTGACGGTGACGGTTCGGTCGGCCATCCCGTCGAGGGCGGCGAGGCTCGACGGCTCGACGCCGTAGGTGATCTCCTCGTAGATCTCGTCGGAGATGACGGCGAAGTCGTGCTCGACCGCGAGGTCGCGGACCCCCTCCAGGGCGGCGTCGGAGTACACCGCGCCCGTCGGGTTCGAGGGGGAGTTCACGACGAGCAGTTCGGTGTCGTCGCTCACGGCCGCCCCGAGCGCGTCGAGTCCCGGTTCGAGCTGGAAGTCGTGGGGCGCCAGGTCGACCCGCGTCAGGTCCCCGCCGGCGAGCTTCACCATCGCCTCGTAGGAGACCCACGCGGGGTCGAGCAGCGCCACCTCGTCGCCCTCGTCGATCAGGGTCTGGACGACCTCGTACAGCGACTGCTTCGCGCCGGGCGTGACGATGACCTCGTCCGCCGCGGCGTCGACGCCGTCGTCGCGAAGCTTCCCGGCGATGGCTTCCTTCAGCGTGGGAATCCCGTTCGAGGGCGTGTAGCCCGTGTTTCCGGCGTCCATCGCGTCCTTGCCGGCCCGCACGACGTTCTCGGGGGTCGGGAAGTCCGGCTCCCCCACGGAGAGGTCGACGACGTCCACCCCGTCGGCCTCCAGCGCCGACGCGGCGTTGCCGATGGCGAGCGTCGCGGACGGCTCCACGCGGCCGATCCGGTCGGAGAACTCGTACGCCGTCATGCCGGCAGCCCCTCCGCGAGGTCGACGGCGGCGTTCACGGCCTCGGCGCCCTTCTCGACGCGTTCGCGGGCCACCGCGCCGCTCTGGCCCGGCCCGGAGACGCCGAAGGTGACGGGCTTGTCCCGGTCGAGGCTCACGTCGGTCAGCTTCCGCGCGGCCGCGTGGCCGATGACCTGGTCGTGGTCGGTGTCGCCCGAGACGATGGCGCCGACGACGGCGACGGCGTCCACGTCCTCGCGGCGCGCGAGGCGGTCGGCGGCGAGCGGCGCGTCGTAGACGCCCGGCACGTGGACGGTCTCGCCGACCTCCACGTCGCGGTCGGCGGACGCCTTCAGCGCCGCCTCCTCCATCGGTTCGGTGACGGGCGCGTTGAAGCGCGCCACCACCAGCCCGAGTGTGACTGTCATACGCCAGCGGTCGGCGTCGGCGGTGAAAGGCGTACCGTTCGGGGCCTATGTCGCCCCTCGCGGCCCCGTGTTGGCGGGTGCCGTGGTCGTCGGAGTGGGGCGCGCGAAAACCGGTAGCCGTCGTTGTCGGTGCATACGTACGACGCTCGGCGACGGCGGAGTGATGACCGTGAACGCCCACTCCGCCGGACGTTCGACCGAGCGACAGGGCCCGACTACTGCTCGCCGTGAGTAGTCCAGCATGACGGTCGCTCGGCCGGCCACCCGGCGGTCGCGCCGGCAGCAGCGGTGGCGCGCGCGACGCGAGCTCCTCGTGGAGCGAGCAACGTGCGCGAGGGGTGAAGCGAGCCGGCGCGCCCCCGTGGCGCTCCCGTGAGCGACGAAGGAGCGAACGAGAGCACGCGGGTCGAGCGCGGTCGTACGAAAATCGAAGACTTTCGTGATGACGAGAGACGCCAAAAGCGTCACTCGAACCACGAGTCCCGCGAAGCGCCACAGCGAACGAATCGACTGGGGAGGCTCACGCGAGCGAGGGTGCGTTCCGAGGGGCTCGCTCCGAGGTAACTGGTGGACGCCAGAGTGCAAGCAGTCCCGGTCCGCTCCCTACGCCAGCCGACCCGAGCGAAATCTGGTCCGGAAACACGAGGGAGCGGATCGGCCGGGGAGGTTCGCGGCCGCCGTCGTGCAAGCAGCAGCGGTCCGCTTCTTCGTAGCCCATCACGAGCGTCGTTTCCGGAGGAACCGTCCCGAGCACCTCGGAGTCTCCGAAAACCCGCAATCACAAGAGTTGTTACCGGGGGCGCGCGAGGGAGGAGGCAATGAGCGAGGCGGCCGGCGACGCGCCCTCCAGGGAATCCACCGACCCGCCAGCCGACGCCGGACGCCACACCGCGACCGGTCCGTGGGACCGGTTCCCCGGCGACCCGGCCACGCGGGGCGTCGTCGTCGTCACCGTCGTCTCGCTGCTGCTCCGCCTCGTTGACCTCGGCGGCCGGGTGTTCCACTGGGACGAAGGCCGCGTCGGCTACTGGATCCTCCGGTTCGACGCGACGGGGGAGTTCTTCTACCGGCCCATCATCCACGGCCCGTTCCTCCCCGTCGTGAACAACGCGCTGTTCGACGTCCTCGGCGCCTCGGACTTCACCGCGCGGCTCCCCGTCGCGCTCGTCGGCGGCCTGCTCCCGCTCGCTGCGCTCTGCTTCCGCCGGCGGCTCTCGACGCGCGAGCAGGTCGCGCTCGCGCTCGTGCTCGCGCTCGACCCGCTGCTCGTCTACTACTCGCGGTTCATGCGCTCGGACGTGCTCGTCGGCGCGTTCGCGTTCGGCGCGTTCGCGCTCGTCGTCTACGCCGTCGACCACGAGCGGACGCTCCCGCTGGTGCCCGCCGCCGCGCTGCTGGCGCTCGGGTTCGCCTCCAAGGAGAACGCGCTCGTCTACGTGGCCTGCTTCGCCGGCGCCGCCGCCCTCGTGGTCGACCATCGAGTCGTCCGCGGTTCGACCCGGTCCGGCTCGCTCCTCGACGCGGTCGTCCGCGAGGGCGTCTCGCTCGCCCGGTTCGCCGGCCGGTGGACGGGCGGACGGCGCACGAGGCGGGCGATCGAGCGCCGGGTCGCCGAGCGGGGCGGCCGGAGCGCCCCGTTCGCCCCCGAAATCGGGGCGCTCGGCCACCTCCTCGTCTGGGTGCCGCTCGTCACGGCGGCGATCCTCGGGACGTTCCTCGCCGTCGTCGCGTTCTTCTACGCGCCGCGCCCGGAGCTGTGGGGCGCGCTCGGCGGCGTCGACCCGGTCCAGCCCGTGCTGTACAACGCCACCGTCGTCCCCGGGGAGCGCCTCTACGGCACCTGGGCGGCCGGGTCCCACTCGGGCCACTCCTACGCCCCGTACCTCCTCGACCTCGCGGAGACGCTCGTCTACGGCTCCGGGGTCGTCCTCGTGCTCGCGGCCCTCGGGTTCCTCGCGGACGGCTACGGCGGGCGGAACCGGTCGCTCGTCGCGTTCGCCGTCTACTGGGCGGCCGCCTCGCTCGTCGGCTACCCGGTCGCGACGGACATCCAGGCGCCGTGGGCGGCGGTCCACGTCGTGCTGCCGCTCGCCATCCCCGCCGCCGTGGGAATCGCGACCGTCGCCGACTCGTTCGAGGAGTCGCTCGCCGCCGAGGACGTCGCGAGCCTCGCGCTCGCGGGCCTGCTGGTGTTCGCGGCGGTCGGCGGCGTGGCGGCCGCCAACGTGGACTACTGGAACTCGACCGACCGGGAGGACGAGCAGGTGCTCCAGTGGGCACAGCCGGGCAACGAGATCAGGCCGGCGCTCGACGACGCCCGCCTCGTCGCCGAGCACAACGACGGGACCGACGTCATGTTCGTCGGCACGTACGTCGGCGACTCCACCGAGTTCTACCTGAACGACGAGTCGAGCGTCGAGCGGATGCCCCCCGGCGGCCCCGGCTGGCACGACAGGCTCCCGCTCCCGTGGTACCTCGAACTCTCCGAGGCCGAAACCACGTCCACGCACCCCGACGCCCGCTACGACGGGCTCCCGGACGACCCGCCGCCGGTCATCGTCGCGATGTCGGACGACCGGGAGGGGCTGATGGAGCGGTACGACGGCTACGAGGCCCGGACGTACCCGTTCAAGCTCTGGGGCGAGGACGTCACCTTCCTCTTCGACGAGGAGGCGCTCGCGGAGGCCCGGGCGGCCGAGACGGGCGAGCCCGGGACCGAGGGCGCGTAGGTCGGAGGGCCCGGGTCGAAGCCCCGCCGGCCGGCACGCGATCCCGAATTCTATCCGCGAACGTGCGTATATCCGTCGTGATGTGGCAAGGTTTATTCGCGGAGGTGTCGAACCGACGCCCGTGACACCGACGTGTCCCGGCCCGACGCTCGGCGTCGTCGGCGGCGGGCAGCTCGGCCGGATGCTGGCCGAGGCGGCCTCCCCGCTGGGCGTCGACGTGGTCGTGCTCGACCCGACGCCCGACTGCCCGGCCGCCCGCGTCGCCGAACAGGTCGAGGGAGCGTTCGACGACCCCGACGCGGTGCGGGCGCTCGCGGAGCGGGCGGACGCACTGACCCTGGAGATCGAACTCGCGGACCCGGACGTGCTCGAATCCGCGAGCGCCGAGTACGACGTCCCGGTCCACCCCTCCCCCGACGCGCTGCGGACGATCCGGGACAAACTGGTCCAGAACGGGGCGTTCGCGGACGCCGGCGTCCCGGTCCCGGAGTTCGTCCGGGTGGACGGCGCCGACGACCTCGCGGACGCCGTCGAAGCGCTTCCCGGTTCGGCCGCCATGCTCAAGGCCCGGACCGGCGGCTACGACGGCCGCGGGAACCGACCCGTCGAGGCGGGCGACGACTACGGGGCGGCGCTTGCGGAAGTCGGCGCTGGAGACGGCGGAGCGCTCGCGGAGGAACTGGTCGACTTCGAGCGCGAGGTCGCCGTGATCGGCGTCCGCGGCGACGACGAGGTCCGGGCGTTCCCGCTCACCGAGACGGTCCACGAGGCGGAGATCATGCGGGAGACTGTCGTCCCGGCGCGGACCTCGGACGCGGTCGCGAAACGCGCCCGCGAGGTCGCGCTCGACGCGCTGGACACCCTCGACGGTCGCGGCGTCTTCGGCATCGAACTGTTCGAGACGAGCGAGGGGGAGGTGCTGCTCAACGAGGTCGCCCCGCGGCCGCACAACTCCGGCCACTGGACCATCGAGGGCGCGACGGCGTCGCAGTTCGAACAGCACGTCCGCGCCGTGCTCGGGTGGCCGCTCGCCCCGGCCGAGGCCCGCGCGCCGACCGTGACCGCGAACGTCCTCGGCGACGTGTCCGACCCCGAACCCGCACGACTCCGAGGCGTCGGCGGCGCGCTATCCACGCCGAACGCACACTTCCACTGGTACGGAAAACGGGAAGTCCGTCCGCTCCGCAAGATGGGGCACGTGACCCTCACGCGCGCGGACGCCGACGAGAACGACCTGCTCGCGGAGGCACGCGGCCTCCGGGACGAACTAACGTTCACGACCGACGACCACGACCCACGATGACCACCGTTCAGGACCTCGTCGACGGGCTCGAATCGGAGGCGGAGAGCGACGCCGACCCGGTGACGACCCCCGACGTCGGGGTCATCATGGGCTCGGACTCGGATCTGGACACGATGGCGGGCGCGTTCGACGCGCTCTCGGAGCTCGGATTCGCCGAGCAGACGGACTTCCACGACCCGCCGGAGGCTCGGTTCACCTACGAGAGCTACGTCGTCTCCGCACACCGGACGCCCGAACTCATGTACGCCTACGGCGGGACGGCGGCTGATCGCGGGCTGGACGTGATAATCGCGGGCGCCGGCGGGAAGTCCGCGGACCTGCCGAACATGACCGCGAGCATCGCGTATCCGGTCCCCGTCGTCGGCGTGCCCGTCCAGGAGAAGTCCGTCGACTCGGTCATCGGGATGCCGACCGGCGCCCCAATCGTCGCCGTCGACGCGGGCAAGTCGTTCAACGCCGGGCTCTCGGCCGGGCAGATCCTCGCACGGGAGCACGGGGAACTGCGGGAGGCGCTGGTCTCGTACCACGAGGACCTGCGGGCCGACGTGGCGGCGGTCTCGCGGGACCTCCACGACCGCGGCGTGGACGGGTTCCGCGAGTCGCGGGAGTAGCCTCCGGTCCGGCCCAGCGCCGATCCGTCGCCGTCCTCGCGCCGACCCGTCACCGTTCCGGTGCCGACCCGTCACCGTTCCGGTACCGACCCGCCACCACCCCCGTACCTACTCGCCGCTACCCCGTATCGAACTGCCACGTTCGGCTCGCCGGGGCCCGCGCGGCGGACGCTCGTAAATGAACGCTTATGTACGGGCGTTTCCAAGCCACGGACGATAGGAGAACCCGGAATGAATCCATGGATAGCCATCGGCGCAATGGCGGTGATGGGCGTGGGCATCCCCCTCGGGATGATGGCCGCGTCGGCGATCCTCCGCCCGAGTGTGCCAGAACAGGGGAAGAGCGCCACCTACGAGTCCGGCGAGATCCCCACCGAGTCGGCGATCGGCATCCAGTTCAACATCCAGTACTACATGGTTGCCCTGCTGTTCGTCGTCTTCGACCTGGAGACCGTCCTCGTGTTCCCGTGGGCGGTCATCTACGGCCCCGCGCTGGAGGGGGGCGTCCCGCTCGTGGACGTGCTGCTCCCGATGCTCGTCTTCATCGCGGTGCTGGTCGTCGGACTCGCCTGGGCGTGGAGACAGGGCGCCGTCAACTGGGCGAAGAGCCCGCGTGCGTCCCGACGGAAGACGGAGCGTAGATCATGAGTAGCGACAACAGGCCGTTCATCACGGACGACTCGCAGGTACTGACCGAGACGCGCGACGCCCGGATCGCCGGGCAGGACGACCGCTTCAACTCGAAGCTCCGGGAGGCGTTCGGCTCCTCCCCGTTCATCCTCACCAAGTTCGACAAGTTCATGAACTGGGTGCGGGGCTCCTCGATGTTCATGCTGCAGTTCGGCATCGCCTGCTGCAGCATCGAGATGATGCACACCTACGGGGTCAAACACGACCTCGACCGCTTCGGGTCGGGCGTCCCGCGCGCCTCGCCCCGGCAGGCGGACGTCATCATCGTCCCGGGGACCATCGTCTCGAAGTTCGCCCCGCGGATGAAGCGCGTCTACGACCAGATGCCCGAGCCGAAGTTCGTCGTCGGCATGGGCTCGTGTACCATCTCCGGCGGCCCGTTCCAGGAGGGGTACAACGTGGTCAAGGGCGCCGAGGAGGTCATCCCGGTCGACATCCACGTCCCGGGCTGTCCCCCCCGCCCCGAGGCGCTGGTGTACGGCGTCGTGAAGCTCCAGGAGCGCATCGCCAACGGCGAGTCCTCGCCGGTGACGGTGAAGCCGTACGAACTGGAGCAGTTCGGCGACCTCGAGCGCGACGAGATCGTCGACCAGCTCGCCGCCGAGATCGACGAGGACGACCTCGTGATGCGGTACAACTGGGCCGATTCACCCTGACCATGAGTCTGGAAGAACCAGCACCGGCGGCGATCGAGGAACAGTCCGCCGACGACCTCGCCGACCTGCTCGGCGAGCACGTGCTCGCCCGCGAGGAGCACCTGAACGCGCCGGGCTACGTCGTCCGGCCGGACGCGGTCCAGGACGTGCTCTCGGCGCTGAAGGAGGAGGCCGGCTTCGACCACCTCTCGTGTGTCACCGCCCAGGAGTACGAGGACCGCTACGAGTCCATCTACCACCTGAAGAAGTACGACGACCCGACCCAGGAGGTCAGCGTCGTCGTCCCCACGGACCGCGAGCACCCCGTGAGCCAGTCGGGCGAACCGGTGTTCCGGACCGCGGACTGGCACGAGCGGGAGGCGTACGACCTCGTCGGCGTCGAGTACGACGACCACCCCGACCTGCGCCGCATCCTCCTGCCGGAGACGTGGCAGGGCCACCCCCTCTCGCTCGACTACGACCAGGACCGCCCGCAGGTCGTCCCGCTCCGCGAGCACGCCAACCCGCTCGAGGCGGACAACCGCGCGGAGAACGACCAGGACGCGGACACGATGTTCCTCAACATCGGGCCCCACCATCCGGCGACCCACGGCGTGCTCCACCTGGAGACCACGCTCGACGGCGAGCAGGTCGCCGACGTGGAGTCCGACATCGGCTACCTCCACCGCTGTGAGGAGCAGATGGCCCAGAACGGCACCTACCGCCACCAGATCATGCCGTACCCGGACCGCTGGGACTACATCTCGGCGGGCCTGCTGAACGAGTTCGCGTACGCCCGCGCGGCCGAGGACCTCGCGGACATCGAGGTGCCCGAGTACGCGCAGGTCGTCCGGACGATGGGCGCGGAACTGTGCCGCATTGCGGCCCACATGCTCGCGGTCGGCACGTTCGCGCTCGACATCTACGGCGACTTCACGGCCATCTTCATGTACGCCATCCGGGACCGCGAGAAGGCCCAGAACCTGCTGGAGGACCTGACGGGCCAGCGGCTCATGTTCAACTACTTCCGGCTCGGGGGGGTCGTCTGGGACCTGCCCGAACCCCGCGAGGAGTTCTTCGAGAATGTCCGTGACTTCCTCGACGCGCTCCCGGAGGCGCTCCAGGAGTACCACGACCTCATCTCCTCGAACGAGATCCTCCAGATGCGGACCGTCGACACGGGCGTGCTCCCCCCGGAGGTCGCCAAGGACTACGGCGCGACGGGGCCGGTCGCCCGCGGGTCGGGCGTCGACTACGACCTGCGACGGGACGATCCGTACGGCTACTACGACGAACTCGACTGGAACGTCGTCACCGAGGACGGCTGTGACAACTACGCGCGCCTCCTCGTCCGCCTCCGCGAGGTCGAGGAGTCCGCGAAGATCATCGAGCAGTGCGTCGACCTGCTGGAGGACTGGCCCGAGGACGAGCGGACCATCCAGGCGAACGTCCCCCGGACGCTGAAGCCGGAGGACGACACGGAGGTGTACCGCGCGGTCGAGGGCGCGAAGGGCGAACTCGGCATCTACATCCGCGCGGACGGCACCGACAAGCCGGCCCGGTTCAAGATCCGGTCGCCGTGCTTCTCGAACCTCCAGACGCTGCCCGAGATGGCCCAGGGCGAGTACGTGCCCGACCTGGTGGCCGCGCTCGGTAGCCTGGACATCGTGCTCGGGGAGGTGGACCGGTGATGGCTCTCCGTAGCGGCAGCCGGACCCTGGTGGACATGAAAAGGGCGAGCGGCCGCGGAGCGGCCGCGAGGGCTTTCCGGACGGAGGTGGATCGCTGATGGCCGCGGCCGTCACGCTCCAGCAGATGCTGCCCGAGACCATCGCGGACCTGCTCCCGTTCGGCGGGCTGGCGGCCGACGTCGTCGGCGCGCTGATCGGGGCGTTCCTCGTCGCCAACTTCCTGCTCATCAACACGGCCGTCGCCGGCCCGTGGGCGAAACGGAAGATCACGGCGGCGTTCACCGACCGCATCGCGGTGAACCGCATCGGGCCGTTCGGGCTGTTCGTCATCGTGGCCGACGCGGTCCGCCTGCTCTCGAAGGAGCTCATCATCCCGGAGGGCGCCGATCGACCGGCGTTCGACATCGGGCCGCTGCTCATCCCCTTCTCCGCGCTGCTCGGCTTCGCGGTCATCCCGATGGGGAGCGGCATCCAGCTCGCGGACCCGGAGACCGGGCTCGCGTTCGCGTTCGCCGCGTCCTCGATCGCCTCGCTCGGGCTGGTGATGATGGGCTACGCGTCGAACAACAAGTACTCGCTGCTGGGGGGGCTCCGCGCGGTGGCCTCGAACATCGCCTACGAGATCCCGCTCATCGTCACGGCGCTGTCGGTGGTGCTTTTCACCGGGACGCTCCAGACGAGCCAGATCGTCGCCCAGCAGACCGAGCCGTTCGTGGCGCTGGGCGGGCTGACGATCCCGACGTGGTTCGCGTTCGTCAACCCGTTCGCGTTCGCGCTGTTCACGGCGGCCAACCTCGCGGAGGTCGGACGGAACCCGTTCGACGTGCCCGAGGCGCCGACCGAGATCGTCGCCGGCTTCCAGACGGAGTACAGCTCGGTGTACTTCGTGCTCATCTACCTCGGGGAGTTCATCCACATCTTCCTCGGGGGCGCGCTGGCGGCGACGCTGTTCCTCGGCGGCGGTTCCGCGCCGATCGCGGCGCTGAACGTGATCCCCGGCATCGTCTGGTTCACCGCGAAGATCTGGGCGTTCTTCCTGTTCACCCAGTGGGCGCGCTCGGCGATCCCGCGGCTCCGCGTGGACCAGTTCATCGAGATCGGCTGGAAGGGAATGCTGGTGCTGGCGTTCGCTAACCTCGTCCTCACGGCGATCCTCGTGGGGGTGCTCGCGTAACCATGATCGGAATCCTCAAAGGAATGGCGACGACGATGAAGCACGCGCTGGACGGCACGACGTTCACGGTGGAGTACCCGGACGTCGCGCCCGAAGTGAGCCCCCGGTTCCGCGGGGTGCACAAGTTCTCCCAGGAGCGGTGCATCTGGTGCCGCCAGTGCGAGAACGTCTGTCCGAACGACACGATCCAGATCGTGATGGACGAACAGCGGAACGGCGAACAGTACAACCTCCACATCGGGCAGTGCATCTACTGCCGGCTGTGCGAGGAGGTGTGCCCGGTGGACGCGATCCTGCTCACCCAGAACTTCGAGTTCACCGCGGACACGAAGGACGAGTTCGTCTACAACAAGGAACAGCTGAAGAACGTCCCCTGGTACAAGGGGATCGACCCGCTCGCCTCCCGTGAACCCGACCGCGGCGCGTGGATCGGCGAGGGCGAGGGCGAACTGGACTACCAGTAGTTCGGACGCTCCGTCGTTTCGTCCTTCGATTTCGGGTCCCGTGATTCGGCCGGTTTCGTTCGGTCGACCGTCGCAACTGCCGTAGCGACCGCGAAAGTCACGCCCCCGACGTTCGGCCGAGCGACGCGGACTCGACTGTCGCTCGTACTCGTCGTGGGTAGTCCAGCGTGACGCCCGCCCGGCCAGTCAGCCGGCGGTGGCGTCGGCAGCAGGGGTACGGTAGAGCGCCTGCTGGCGGTCGGGGCGCGTGACGCGAGCGCCCTCGTGGCGCGAGCATTCGCGCGCCAGGGATGAGCGAGCCGGCGCGCCCTCGTGGCGCGCCGAGCACGAGGGAATCGGCTGGGGAGGCTCACGCGAGCGAGCCTGCGAGCGAGGGTGAGTTCCGAGGAGCGTGCTCCGAGGTAACTGGTGGACTCCAGTGGGCAAGCAGTCGTGGTCTGCCCCCTACACCAGCCGACTCGAGCGAAAACCACTCCGGAGACACGAGCGAGCGAATCGGCTGGGGAGGCGGGTGGACTCCAGTCGGCAAGCAGCGGCGGTCCGCTCGTTCGGGACCGGTTCGGCACGTTCGCGGGAGGTCGACCCAGTTCGTTCTTGAGCAACGAGACGGGAGCCGTTACGACCGCCCGACGGACGCCGAACCGGTACGCACGACCGAAATTCACGGATACTGACCGCTCACCGGTCCGATCGACGCCGGCCGAATCCCACCCACACGACACGCGAAAATCACCCCAACGCACACGCATACGCGCGAATCGTTCTCGAAACCTTCAAACGCCCTCCGACGGGAGTACCGCGTAATGGTTGTAGAGACTATCGCGTTCGCGCTGTTCGCCCTCGTCACGGTGGGGGCCAGCCTGGGCGTCGTCCTCGTGGAGGACGTGTGGCACTCCGCACTCCTGCTGGGGGCCGCCCTGCTGAGCGTCGCGGTGCACTACGTGATGCTGCAGGCGGAGTTCCTGGCCGCCATGCAGATCCTCGTCTACGTCGGCGGGGTGCTCGTCCTCATCACGTTCGCCGTGATGCTCGTGCGGACCGACGTTACCGAACCCGAGACCGACGCGGAGGTGACTCGCTCGTGAGCCAGGATGGGGTGCGCGGGTCGAAACCCGAACTGAAGCTCGGCTCGCACCTCGTTCCCGGGCTGGCCGCCGTCGCGCTGTTCGTCGTGATGGCGGTCACCTTCCTCCAGGCGTCGTTCCCGCTCGAGGAGGCGGCTGGCTTCCCCGAAGGGGCCTCCATCACCGCCAGCATCGGCTACGCGATGTTCAACATCAGCGGGGGTCCCGTCCCGGCCGAGGGGTTCCTCGTGGCGTTCCTCGTCATCGCGATCGCGCTGGACATCGCCATCGACGGCGCCATCTTCCTCGCCAAGAGCGGCGAGGAGGGCGTCCTCGGGAAGGCGTTCACCGACGGCGGCTCCGACCGGGCCGGGAAGGGGGGGAACGACTGATGGTCCCCCCGCAGTACTACCTGGTGCTCGCGGCCGCCGTGTTCTGTATCGGCGTGTTCGGCCTGCTCACTCGCCGGAACGCGCTGCTGTTCCTCATGTCAGTGGAACTCATGCTCAACGCCGCGAACATCAACCTCGTCGCGTTCTCCCAGTTCTGGGGGAACGTCACGGGCCAGACGTTCGTGCTGTTCACGATGGCGCTCGCCGCGGCGGAGGTCGCGGTCGGGCTCGGTATCATCCTGGTGCTGTACCGGAACTTCGCGGGCGTCGACGTCACCGACGCGACGACGATGAGGTGGTAAGATGGCGGGTGCATTCGACTACGCGCCGGCGATCGTCCTGCTCCCGTTCCTGTCGTTCCTGCTCTCGCTCGGGGGCTCGCTCCACGGCGAGGGGAAGGGGGTCCTCCCCAAGGGCGGCGCGCTCGGGGGGATCGCGGCGACCGCCGGTTCGCTGCTGCTCTCGATCTGGGTGGCACTGACCGTCGCGGGCGGGAACGTTCACGACGAGACGATCTACACGTGGGCCGCCGCGGGCGACCTCGAACTCACGTTCGGGCTGCTGCTCGACCCGCTCTCGGCGCTGATGCTCGTCATCGTCTCGCTGATCGCGCTGCTGGTCCACGTGTTCTCGCTCGGCTACATGAACGACGAGGGCGAGACGGGCCTCCCGCGCTACTACGCCGGACTCGGCCTGTTCACCGCCTCCATGCTCGGGTTCGTCGTCGCCGACAACCTGCTCATGGCGTTCATGTTCTTCGAGCTCGTCGGGCTCTGCTCGTTCCTGCTCATCGGCTTCCACTTCCGGGAGCCCGGCCCGCCGTCGGCCGCGAAGAAGGCGTTCCTCGTCACCCGCTTCGGGGACTACTTCTTCCTCGTCGGCGTGGTGGCCGTCTTCGCCACCTTCGGCACGGCGCAGTTCGCGGGCGAGGGGTCGTTCCCCGCGCTCGCGGCCGCTGCGCTCGACGGGAACGCCTCGGTGACCACGTACCTCGGGCTCGCCCCCGAGGCGTGGTTCACGGTCGTCGGCCTGCTGATCCTCGGCGGGGTCGTCGGCAAGTCCGCGCAGTTCCCGCTCCACACCTGGCTCCCCGACGCGATGGAGGGCCCGACTCCGGTCTCGGCGCTCATCCACGCGGCGACGATGGTCGCGGCGGGGGTCTACCTCGTCGCCCGGATGTACGGCTTCTACGCCGTCTCCCCGACCGCGCTCGGCGTCATCGCGCTGGTCGGCGGGTTCACCGCGCTGTTCGCGGGCACGATGGGGCTCGTGAAGCGCGAACTGAAGCAGGTGCTCGCGTACTCCACCATCTCACAGTACGGCTACATGATGCTCGCGCTGGGCGCGGGCGGCTACGTCGCGGCGACGTTCCACCTCATGACCCACGCGTTCTTCAAGGCGCTGCTGTTCCTCGGCGCCGGGTCGGTCATCATCGCGATGCACCACAACGAGAACATGTGGGACATGGGCGGGCTGAAGGGGAAGATGCCCGTCACCTACTACACGTTCCTCGCCGGGTCGCTCGCGCTCGCGGGCATCTTCCCGTTCGCGGGGTTCTGGTCGAAGGACGAGGTGCTCTACGAGGCGCTCGCGCACGGCCTCGGCGGGACGCCGCTGCTGTTGCTCGGCTACGCGATGGGGCTGCTCGCAGTGCCCGTCACGGCGTTCTACACGTTCCGGATGGTGGCGCTCACCTTCCACGGCGACGCACGGACCGACCAGGCCGCCTCGCCCGAACCGGTCGGCTGGAACGTGAAGGCGCCCCTCGTCGTGCTCGGCGTGCTCGCGGCCACCGCCGGCTTCGTCAACATGGTGCCGGTCCAGACGCTCACGGGCGCACACATCGACTTCCTGCACTCGTGGCTCGACGGGGGCTTCGAGGGGCTGACCGCCCACCACTACGGGGACGTGACCGGCCAGTTCGCCGGCTACTCCACGGGCACGCTGGCGGGGAGCGAACTCGCCACGGTGCTTGCCGGCGCCGGCCTCTCGCTCGCGCTGGCGCTGCTCGGCGCGGGGCTCGCGTACTCGCTGTACGCGGTTCCGGAGCCCGAGGAGCACACCGCGAGGCTCGGCTCCCTGCAGGACGTGCTGTACAACAACTACTACCAGGACGAGTACCAGGTGTTCATCGCGACGCGGATCGTCGCGCCGCTGTCCCGCGCCGCGGACGCGTTCGACCAGGGCGTGATCGACGGCACGGTCAACGCCGTCTCCTCCGTGAGCCTGTTCTCGAGTTCGCGGATCCGCCGCGTCCAGACCGGCGTCGTGAGTAACTACGCGGCGCTGCTCACGCTCGGCCTGACGGTGCTTCTCATCGCCTTCGGGGTCTACGGAGGCTGGTTACTGTGATACTCGAGACGCTCATCGGAGTGACGTTCGTCGCCGCACTGGCAACCTTCCTCACGCCGGACGAGCACGCGGAACGGGTCGCGTTCGTGCTCAGCCTGCTTCCGGTCGTCGGGAGCCTCTACGCGTGGTACGCGTTCGACGGGACCGGAAACGCCCTCCTCGACGGCGGGAGCCTCGCGTTCGCGACCCAGATCGACTGGCTCACCGTGGGCGGCTACACGCTCCAGTGGTTCGTCGGCCTCGACGGCATCAGCCTCCCGCTGGTCGTGCTCTCGACGGTGCTCACCTCGCTGGCGATCCTGTCGGCGTGGACGCCCATCGACGTGCGACAGAGCCAGTTCTACGGGCTCATGCTGTTCATGGAGGCGAACCTCATCGGCGTGTTCACCGCGCTCGACTTCTTCGTCTGGTTCGTGTTCTGGGAGGCCGTGCTCGTCCCGATGTACTTCCTCATCGGGGTCTGGGGCGGCCCGCGCCGCAAGTACGCGGCGATCAAGTTCTTCGTCTACACGAACGTCGCCTCGCTGGCGATGTTCATCGGCTTCATGGCGCTCGTGTTCAACCTGCCCGTCGACAGCTTCGGGCTGCCGGCGATCGCCGGCGCGCTGCGGGCCGGCGAACTCGGCGGCTTCCTCGGCCTGACGCCCGGGACGCTCGCGGCGGTCGCGTTCGCCGCGATGTTCTTCGGCTTCGCCGTGAAGGTCCCGGTCGCCCCGTTCCACACGTGGCTGCCGGACGCCCACGTCGAGGCGCCCACGCCGGCCTCGGTGATGCTGGCTGGCGTCCTCCTGAAGATGGGGACCTACGCCCTGCTGCGGTTCAACTTCACCATGATGCCCGACGTCGCCGCCCAGTTCGCGGTGCCCATCGCGATCCTCGCGGTCGTGTCGGTCATCTACGGCGCGATGCTCGCGCTGGCCCAGCAGGACCTCAAGCGCATCGTCGCCTACTCGTCGGTCTCCTCGATGGGCTACGTCATCCTGGGACTCGTCGCCTACACCGAACTCGGCGTCGGCGGCGCCACCTTCCAGATGGTCGCCCACGGGCTCATCTCCGGGCTGATGTTCATGGCGGTCGGCGTCATCTACAACGTCACCCACACGCGCATGCTCGGCGACATGGCCGGCATGGCGGACCGGATGCCCGTCACCGCGGGCATCTTCGTCGCCGGCGCGTTCGGCTACATGGGTCTCCCGCTCATGGCCGGCTTCGCCGCGGAGTTCTTCATCTTCCAGGGCTCGTTCACGTCGACGGTCCTCCCGGCGGCGCCGCTGTTCACCGCGACGGCGATGTTCGGCATCGTCATCGTCGCGGGCTACCTGCTCTGGGCGATGCAGCGCACCCTGTTCGGCGAGTTCAGCCTCGAGACCGACTACGAGGTGACGCGCGCGCAGTTCCACGACACGGCGCCGCTCGCGGCGCTCCTGCTGTTCACCATCGCGCTCGGGGTCGCCCCCGAGACGTTCTTCGACATGATCACCGACGCCGTCGTCCCGATGCTCGGAGGTGGTGCGTAGATGTCCGTGATGGAGGGTCTGGTCGCGCTCTCGCCGGCGCTGGCGCTCGCGGTCACGGGCCTGCTGGTGCTGCTCGTCAACACCGTCTACCCGAACGACACGAAGGCGACGCTGCTCGCGGTGCTCTCGGCGGGCGGCGCGCTCGCCTCCCTCGCGGCGGCGGGCGCCCTGCTGACGGGTGCGGGTGCGGTCCTGAGCGGTCCGGACGACAGCGTCGCGCTGTACGCCGACGCGGTCGTCGTCGACGGCATGTCACTGTTCTTCGCGGCCGTGTTCGCCTCCGTGACGGCGCTGGTCGTCGTCGCGAGCTTCGACTACCTCGCCGAGAACCCGCACCGCGCGGAGTTCTACAGCCTCACGCTGTTCGCCGCGACCGGCATGGCGCTGATGGCCTCGGCGAACTCGCTCGCGGTCGCGTTCATCGCGCTCGAACTGGCCTCGCTGCCGTCGTACACGCTCGTCGCGTTCCTCAAGTCGAACCGCGGGAGCGTCGAGGCGGGGCTGAAGTACTTCCTCGTCGGCGCGCTCTCCTCGGCGGTGTTCGTCTTCGGGATCTCGCTCGTCTACGCGGCGACCGGGAGCCTCCTGCTCCCCGAGGTCGCGTCCGGCCTGGCCGAGGCGGGCGACGGGCTCGCGGGCGTCGCGGGCATCGGCATCCTGATGATCGCCGGCGGGGTCGCGTTCAAGACCGCCTCCGTCCCGTTCCACTTCTGGGCGCCGGAGGCGTACGAGGGCGCGCCCGCGCCCGTCAGCGCGTTCCTCTCGTCGGCCTCGAAGGCCGCCGGCTTCGCGCTGGCGTTCCGCGTGTTCGTCGTCGGCTTCCCGCTCGCCGACGTGAGCGCCTCGGTCGACTGGGTGCTGCTGTTCCAGGTGCTCGCGGTCGCCACGATGACGCTCGGCAACTTCGCGGCCGCGACCCAGGAGAACGTCAAGCGCATGCTGGCGTACTCCTCCATCGGCCACGCGGGCTACGCGCTCATCGGCCTCGCCGCGTGGACCCAGGCCGCCGGCGGTTCGGTGCTCGGCGCGTCGATGGCCCACCTGCTGGTGTACGGCTTCATGAACACCGGCGCGTTCCTGTTCGTCGCGCTCGCCGAACACTGGGAGATCGGCCGGACGTTCGAGGACTACGCGGGACTCGGCGCCCGCGCGCCGATGGCCAGCGTGGCCATGTCCGTGTTCATGTTCTCGCTCGCGGGGCTGCCGCCGTTCGGCGGCTTCTTCTCGAAGTACTTCCTGTTCGCGGCGGCCGTGGGCGCGGGCTACTGGTGGCTCGCGGCCGTCGGCGCGATCAACAGCGCGCTGTCGCTGTTCTACTACAGCCGCGTCGTGAAGGCGCTCTGGTTCGACGAGGCGACGACGGAGTTCGACCTCGGCGAGACGCCGACGGCGCTGTACGCCGCGGTCGTGTTCGCCGCGGTCGCGACGCTGCTGCTGCTGCCCGGCTTCGGCCCGGTCATCGAGACGGCCGAGGCGGCCGCGGCGGCGCTCGTTCCCTAGCCGTCGGGGTTTCTCGTTCGACGGTTCCGCGGGTTTTCGTTCGGCAGTTCTCGATCGATGAGCGTCGCGGCTGCCGTGGTGGTCTCGAACGTTCCCGCGGCTCTCGGTTTCGGGGCTAGTCCGTTGGTCGTGCCGTAGCTCCCGAAAGCCCCAGCGGTTCTCGACTCGGGGCCTCGCTGCGCTCCTTAGTCGCTCACTCCGTTCGCTCCTTGCGGTGCTAGCTTCGTCCGCCTTCGCCGAGAACCGCGGCCCCTTTCAGTCCCACCCGGACCGCCCCTCGTCCTCCCTTACCTCGGAGCACGCTCCTCGGAACTCACCCTCGCTCGCAGGCTCGCTCGCGTGACCAGCCTCCTGCGCTCCTCGCCTCGGTCGCTCACTACGCTCGCTCCCTCGGCTCCGGGTGCTCGTCCCTCGCGCGCGTGTGCTCGCGCCACAGGGGCGCTCGCGTCGCACGCGCCGGCCGGTTCGTCGTCCAGTCGTCGCGACCCGGGGAGGCCGACGCGAACCCCACACCCGCCTCAGCCCGTGAGCGAGTTGTTCGCGACCCGGTTCCCCGAGGACCGGACGACGGACACGCCGCGGGCGTTGTCCGAGCCGACGTTGCCCGCGACCACGTTGTCGTCGCTCGAGATAAGGAGCACGGCGGTGTCGCTGCTCGATCGGATCACGTTGTCCGTGACCCGGTTTTCGTCGCTGGAGCGGAGTCTGACCCCGACCGCGTTCCCGTCGGCGACGTTGCCCGAGACGACGTTCCCGCTCGACAGGTCCGCGAGGAAGATCCCGTAGAACCGGTTCGACACCGCGTTGTCGACGACCCGGTTCCCGTCGGCGGCCGAGAGCCAGACGCCGGCCATCCGGTTCCCGGTCGCGTCGGTTCCGGTCACCACGTTCTCGTGGGCGCCGATCAGGACGACGCCGAACTCGTTGCCCGTCGCGGTGGTGTTCGAGAGCGTGTTGTTCCGGGCGCCCCCCTCGACGAGGTGGACGCCGAACAGCCCGTTGCCGGTCGCCGTGTTGTTCGCGAGCGTGTTGTTCGCGCTCGATTCCAGCAGCGAGATGCCCCTGAGTCGGTTGTCGCGGGCGACGTTGTCGGCGACCCGGACCTCGCGCGCGTTCAGGAGCGAGAGCCCCACCCGGTTGTCCGCCGTGACGGTGCCGGCGACCGACCCGTTCGCGACGCCGACGTACCTGATCCCGTCGTCCCAGCCGGTGACGGTCACGTTCCGGACGGTCACGTTCGAGAGGGTCCCGCCCCCGTCCGCCCGGACGACGACGCCGGCGGTGCCGAACGTCCCGACCCCGTCGACCCGGTGGCCGCCCCCGACGAGGACGACGTCGTCCGACCGGATCCGGATGCAGGTGGACGCCTCGCCGTCGACGAGGTCCGCGGTCAGCACGTACCTGCCGGGGTCGGCGATCACCGTACACGAGTCGACGGCCGTGGCGCCGCCGTCGCCCGCAGCCGAGTCCCCGCCCAGCGACGGGGCGGCGGGGGCGGCGGGCGACCCGTCGACGAGCAGCCAGGTCCCGCCGGCGAGGACGCTCGCGAGCAGCAGCGCCAGCGCGAGCGCGCCCGGGCGGGGGCCGTCACCGTCGCGCATCGGTCGGAATCGGTCCGGGACGGCCAAAGTTTTATCGCGGGTCCGGCCCCCGGACGCGCGGTTGGGTTACCTCGGGCGGCCTACTCCCCGAACTTCTCGACCTCGCGCTCGCGGAGTTCGATGCGCCGGGTCTTGCCCGACGAGGTCTTGGGCAACTCGTCCACGAACTCGACCCGCCGCGGGTACTTGTACGGCGCCGTCTCCTCCTTCATGTACTCCTGGAGCTCGCCGGTGAGATCCTCCGAGCCCGAGTACCCGTCCGCGAGGACGACGTACGCCTTCACGACGTTCCCGCGCTCGTCGTGCGGGGAGGCCACGGCGGCGGCCTCCGCGACCGCCTCGTGGCTCACCAGCGCGTCCTCCACCTCGAACGGGCCGATGCGGTAGCCCGCCGAGAGGATGATGTCGTCCGCGCGGCCCTCGAAGAAGAAGTAGCCGTCCTCGTCGAGGCTCGCGAGGTCGCCCGTCCGGTAGTAGTCGCCCGAGAACGTCCTCTCGTCCAGGTTTGGCTTCTCGAAGTAGCCGTCGAAGATGCCCGGGTTGCCCACCGGGACGGCGATCTCGCCGATCTCGTCCGTCCCGACCTCCTCCTCCTCCTGGGTGTCGATGACGGTCGTGCCCAGCCCGGGCGTCGGCTTGCCCATCGAGCCCTCCTTCACGTCGATGCCGGGGTAGTTCGACACGAGCGCGACCGTCTCGGTCTGCCCGTAGCCGTCCCGGGGCGTGATCCCGTAGGCGTCCTGGAGCGCCTCGATCGGCTCGCGGTTCAGCGGCTCGCCCGCCGAGAGCGCCTCCGTCAGGTCGAGGTCGTACGCCGAGAGGTCCGTCTGGGTGAACATCCGGTACTGGGTCGGCACCGCACACAGGCGGGTGACCCCCTCCGCCTCCATCACGGAGAGGAACTCGTCGGCGTCGAACTCGCCCTCGTACAGGAGCTGTGAGGCTCCGGTCGTCAGGCCGACGCCGACGGGCGACCAGAACCACTTCGCCCAGCCGGTCCCCGTGGTCGCCCACAGCAGTTCCTCGTCGAGGTCGACCGGGTCGCTCCCGTCGTCGCCCGAGGCGGCACCGCTCGCCGCCGAGGTGTCGTCGCCCGGCGCCGTCGTCCCCTCGGCGGTGATCCCCCACCAGTACGGGCCGTTCACCAGTTCGAACGCGCGCATCCAGCGGTGCCGGTGGAGCACGGGCTTGGGCTGGCCGGTCGTCCCGGAGGTGTAGTTGATGCTCATCGGCTCTTGCGCGCCGATGGCGGGGCCGTCGTGTTCGTCCGGCTGGCCGTCGAGCAGGTCCCCGAACGACTCCCAGCCGTCGACGTCGCCGTCGAGCGCGATCAGCGTCGAGAGGGGGGTGTCCTCGACCACCGGCTCGACCATGTCGGCCAGGTCCGCGTGGGCAACCATCGTCGTCGCCTCGCAGTCGTTCGCGCGGAACGCGAGGTCCTTCGGCTTCAGCATCGCCGAGCAGGGGACCAGCAGCGCGCCACGCTTCAGCGCGCCCAGCTGGATGGCGAAGGCGTCCGGGTGCCGGGGGACGAGATGCATCACGCGGTCGCCCTCGCCGACGCCCAGTTCGGCGAGCGCGTTCGCGAACCGGTTCGTGTCGCGGGCCAGGTCGGCGTACGTTCGCTCCGCGCGCGTCCCCCCGTCGTCGAGGAACGTCACCGCGACCCGGTCGCCGTGGGCCGCCGCGTGGCCCTCGACGACCGCCGGCAGGTTGTAGTCGTCCGGGACGTCCCACTCGAACTCCGCAACCGCGTCCTCGTATGACACCGCCATACGCGAGGGTGGAAACTATGTGGGTTAATCGTTTGGGTCGTGACCGGGGGTCAGCGAGCGATTCGCCCCCCTCCGACCCCACCGGGGCGACCGGCGAGCCGCCGACCAAGGCGACGAACGGCAGCGACACGTACGCGTCCGACGACGGCCCGGACAGTTAACAACCCACCCGCGGACGAATCGTCAATGAACACGTGGCGCCGCCGGACGGCAGTCTACCTCGCGGCCATCGCGGCGATCATCCTCGCGTACGCGATCGCCTACCACGAGGCCATGCGTGTCTTCGAGGGCGAGCAGCAGACGTTCCTGCACTCGCTCCAGATCGTGGTGGAGACGTTCACCACGACCGGGTTCGGCTCCGACTCGCCGTGGGAGTCGGACGCGATGAACCTCCTCGTGATCGTGATGGACGTCACCGGCGTCCTGCTCATCTTCACGGCGCTCCCGGTGTTCGTGTTCCCCCTGTTCGAGGAGATGCTCTCGACCACGCCACCCACGGCCGTCGAGGACCTCTCCGGCCACGTCGTCGTCTGTGCACACACCTCCCGGGGGCGCGTGCTCCGGAACGAACTCGTCGCGTTCGACGTGCCGTACGTGTTCGTCGTCGGGGACGAGGACGAGGCGATCGACCTCCACGAGGGCGGCGAGCCGGTCGTCCACGGCGACCCGGAGGACGTCGACACCCTCCGGGCCGCCAACGCCGAGCGGGCGACCGCGCTGGTCGCGGACGCCGACGACGAGACGAACGCGAGCGTCGTGCTCTCGGCCCGCGAGGTGTCCGAGACGCTCCGCGTGGTGAGCCTCGTCGAGGACGAGGACGTCGCCGACTACCACCGGTACGCCGGCGCGGACGAGGTCGTCTCGCCCCGGCGGGCGCTCGGGCAGAGCCTCGGCGCGAAGGCGACCCAGACGGTGTCCGACGAACTGGGCGAGGCGGTCGAACTCGGCGAGCACTTCGAGGTGGCCGAACTGCTGGTCCACCGCGACAGCCCGCTCGCCGGGCGGACCGTCGCCGACGCGGGCGTCGGCGAGCGGACCGGCGCGAACATCATCGGCGCCTGGGTGAGCGGCGAGTTCGAGTCGCCGCCGGACCCCGACCGCGTGCTCGACGAGCACACCGTCGTCCTCGCCGCCGGCAGCGAGGAACAGCTCGAGGCGCTGAAACGGCTCACCCTCTCGGAGACGCGGAGGCACCGGCGCGGCCCGGTGATCGTCGCCGGCTACGGCGTCGTCGGGCGGGCGGCCGCCACCGAACTCGCCGCGACCGAGGAGGTGGTCGTGGTCGACCGGGAGGACAAGCACGGCGTCGACGTGGTCGGCGACGTGACCGACCGGGCCACCCTGGAGGAGGCCGGGATCGACGAGGCCCGGTCGGTGCTCATCGCGCTCGGGTCGGACACGACGACCGTGTTCACCGCGCTCGCGGTGAAACAGGTCGCTCCGGAGGTGGAGATCATCGCCCGGGCGAACGACCCCGAGAGCGTCCCGAAGCTGTACCGCGCCGGCGCCGGCTACGTGCTCGCGCTCTCGACCGTCTCCGGACGGATGCTGGCGTCGTACCTGCTCGAGGAGGACGTGCTCCGCCCGGAGTCCCAGATCGAACTCGTCCGGATGAGCGCCCCCCACCTCCGCGGCCGGTCGCTCGGCGGGGCCGACGTGCGCGCCCGGACCGGATGTACGGTCGTCGCCATCGAACGCGACGGCGCCGTGATCGGCGACGTCGGGCCGGACACGGTCGTCCGAAAGGGGGACACGCTCGTCGTCGCCGGCACCGACGAGTCGGTCGCCCGGTTCAGCGAGCGACTCGCCTGACCCCCGCGGGCCCGAGCGGCGCGACGGGCGAACCCGCGACCACCCAGGCGACGAACAGCAGCGCCCCGGCCAGTTCCGGGAGCGCCAGCCCGGGGCCCGGTCGGATTCGGGCGATCCACGCGGCCCAGACGAGGAGGTGGAGTCCGGCGGCGACCAGCGCCGCCCGCCCCCCGGTCGTCGTCAGCCGGCCGAGGCCGTCGACCGCCATCGTCGCCGTCGCGAGCAGGTAGAACGCGAGCGCGGCGGGGAAGTGAAGCGGGCCGCCGGCCGGAAACGCCCCGACGCCCGCCATCGCGACCACCGAGAGCGCGAACGTCGCCGCCGGGATGCGCCCCGCCCCCTCCCCGGCCCGCCACAGCGCCCACGCGTACGGGAGCGCGAACGCGCCCCCGAGGAGGAGGCCCCCGTTGAAGGGGGGCGCCGTCCCCGGGGCGACGCCGAGGTCCGAGAGCGCGTCCGCCCGCCAGGAGAACCACGGCGCGACGAGCGCCGCCGCGAGGATGGCGAGGACCGTGCCGACGGCCGCGGCAGCGCCGACGACCGCGGCGGGCCGCGAACGCGATCGGGTTGCCATCGAGGGCCGTCTCTCGGCGGGGGGTGATAGTCGTTCGTGAACCGCCGACGGCGAGTCGAGTTCCGTTCCGGGTCCCCGGCGAGCCGAGTCCCGTTTCGGGCCCCGGCGGGCCAGTCCCGTTCCGGATCCCCGGCGGAGCCGGTCGCTCGCGGTCGGCGCCGGAATCGGCCGCCGGACTTCCGGCTCCCGCACCCTTTTGCCAGTTCCGGGCACAGAGCGACCATGACGCTCACCCTCCCGTCGATCGGGCTCGGCACCTCCGGCATGGACGACTCCGAGGAGTGCACCGCGGCCGTGGCCGAGGCCCTCGAGACGGGCTACCGCCACGTCGACACCGCCCGGATGTACGGCAACGAGGCCGCCGTGGGGGAGGGACTCGCCCGCGCCGACGTCCCGCGGGAGGAGGTGACGCTCGCGACGAAGGTCCACCCCGACGACCTCGCCTACGACGACGCGAAGCGCACGGCACGGGAGTCGCTCGACCGCCTCGGCGTCGACTCGGTCGACATGCTGTACGTCCACTGGCCGACGTCGGCGTACGACCCGGAGGGGACGCTGCGCGCGATGGACGAACTCCGCGACGAGGGGGTCTGCGAGCACGTCTGCCTCTCGAACTTCACGCCGGACCTGCTCGCGGAGGCCCGGGAGCGACTCGACGCGCCAGTCGCGGCCCACCAGGTCGAGTGTCACCCCCGGCTCCGACAGGAGGAACTCCGGGCGGACGCCCGCGAGCACGGCTACCCGCTCGTCTGCTACTCGCCGCTCGGACAGGGGGAACTGCTGGACGATCCGACCCTCTCGGAGATCGCGGGAAAGCACAGCTCCCCGACCGCGGCGGTCTGTCTCGCGTGGGCGTTCCAGCAGGACGCGCTCGTCCCGATCCCGAAGGGGACGGGCGAGCACGTGCGGGCCAACTACGGGGCGCTCAATCTCACGCTCGACGCCGAGGACCTCGACCGGATCGCGGGGCTCGAGGAACGCCGGTTCGTGGACCCCGACTCGGCCCCCTGGAACTGACGGCGCGGGGCCGACGAGGCGGGTGAGCGCCACGGTGACCCGAGCACGGCCCGCGGGAGAACGTAGCGCGGTCGCGGCGGTCAGCGGAGCGAGGGTCGCCGGCCGAGGAGGCGGTTCAGGAGGAGCAGGCCGAGGTAGCCGATCAGCCCAACCGTGAACACCAGCACGGGCAGGATGAACGGCCCGAACGTCTCCACGAGCGCGTCGACCGGACCCAGTCCCATGGCCCGGGCGTCGCGCGCGAACGGTTTACCGCTTCGGGTCGGCGTCGGCCGGCACGGTGCCTGCCGCCCCGAGCGGAGTGCCGCCCGCCGTCGCGCCCGCGCCGTCTCTGACGGTGACGTCCCGCCGGGGGAACGGGATCTCGATGCCCGCCTCCCGGAGCCCGTCGTGGATGCCGCGGTTCAGCCGGTGGGTCGCCTTCGCGTTCCGGGTCGGCGACGCGACCCAGCAGAGCAGTTCGTACTCCAGCGCCGAGTCGCCGAACGAGCGGAAGCGCATCCGCGGACGCGGCGAGTCGAGCACGAGCGACTCGGCCTCGGCGACGCCGATCACCAGCGCCTCGAACTCGTCGAGGTCGGTCCCGTAGGCGACGCCGATCGGCACCCGTATCCGGCGTCGACGGCCCGGCGCGGACTGGTTGATGACCCGCGACGCGTTGAGCACGGAGTTTGGCACCGTGACCAGCACCTCGTCGCGGGTCCGGAGCGTGGTCGACCGGACGCCGACCTTGACGACGGTGCCCGCGTCGCCCGAGTCGAGTTCCACGTAGTCGCCGACGCGGTAGGTGTCGTCGAAGTAGAGCGCGATGCCGCCGAAGAAGTTGGCCACCGTGTCCTTCGCGGCGAAGCCGACCGCGATGCCGGCGATGCCCGCGCCGGCAAGCAGCGGCGACACGTCGATCCGCCAGATCGAGAGGACGAGCGCCAGCGCGCCGACGAGCACCGCGAGCGTCCAGACGTTCGAGACGACGGGCGCGAAGTCGTAGCGCGCGCCCGACCCCTGGAGGTGGTCGACCGTCCGGTTCACCGCGTCGTTGAGCGCCCACGCCCACAGGAGGACGACGACGGTGAGCGCCGGCCGGCCGAAGAACGACTCCAGCGTCGCCGGCGCCACGGGCACCGCCGCGACGACCGCGGGGAGTCGCGTGAGCGCGTACACGCCGACGAGCGCGAAGGTGAGCACGAACGGGACGCGCACCGCCTCGAGGACCCCTTCGTCCAGTTCCGTCTCCGTCCGGGCGACCGCCCGGCGGGCGAGCGCGACGGCGCCGACCTCCGCGAGGACGGCCGCGCCGAGGGAGGCGGCGAGCACGGCGACCGCGGCCTGCCACGGGGGGAGCGAGTTCACCGTCGTGCCGACGTCCATGCCGCCCGGAACCCGGGGGACGGGATAACCCTTCCCGTCCGTCCCGTCTGTTCAGGTTTATCCCCGATAGCGCCCAATCCCGTGCCGTGTATCGAACGGGCCACCTCGGCGTGGCGATGGCGCTGTTCGCGCCGGTCGCCCACTGGCTGGTGACCGCGGGCTATCCGGGCCTCGCCGTCCTGACGGGCGCGGCGGCGCTGGCGCTCGCGGTCGTGCCCGACCTCGACCTGTCGGTGCCGGGGCTCTCCCACCGCGGGGTCACCCACTCGCTCGCCTTCGCGCTGGCCGCGGGCGCCTGCTGTGGGGCGCTCGCGGCCCGGGGCCTGCCGGCGCTCGGCGTCGCCGTCCCCCCCGCGGTGTCCGCCTTCGCCTTCGGCTTCCTGCTCGGGTTCGGGTCGATACTCGGTCACCTCGCGGCCGACGTCATCACCCCGATGGGGGTGCCGTTCCTCTGGCCGGCGTCCCGTCGGTGGTCGCTGGGCGTGACGCCGTCGCGGGACCCGGTCTGGAACGGGGGCCTGTTCGCGCTCGGGACGGCCTCGCTTGGGCTGTCGATGGGACTCGCGCTCGGAGCGGTCTGACCGGGGTGGGCGCCGACCCGCAGCGAACGCGTGGCGCTCACCGACTCCCGTACTCGAACCCGAGCGCGCGCGAGACGTGGACCACACGCCGGACCAGCCACCCGCCGCCCCCGACCGCGAGCAGGCCGAGGACGGTCAGCGCGATGGCGTCCGGGTGCGCCCGGTCGAGCGCGCAGGCCAGCGTCTCGGTCGCGCAGGCGCCGAACAGTTCCCGCCGGATCGCGCCGAGGTACACCAGCGCGGCCCCCATGCCGGCCGACGCGACGCCGGCGAGCGCCCGGCGTCCGACCTCGGCGGCCGTCGGCGGGTCGGCCGTGATCGCCTCCACGTCCGCCCGCCGGGGCCCGGCGGCCCGCGAGCACAGCGCGGACCCCAGCAGGAGCAGCGCGGCCGGCGCGAGCAGGAAGCCGATGGACGTCGTCCCGACGACGGCGAGCGTCGCCTCGAGGAGGGCGGCCAGCGGGACGAGCGCGGTTCGGCCCGTCCACGCGCCGACGGCGCCCGCGAGCGGGAGGAGGAGGGCGCCGACGAGCACCCACCAGGCGTAGAAGACGTCGGCGAGCGGGTCGGGGAGCAGGAGGACGACCCCCGCGACGGCGCCGGCCACGACCGAGAGGGCGGCCAGCAGGCGGCCGACCCGTCGGAACGACGCGGACTGATTCGGAGGCATACGTCCACTTGGCCGGCAGCCGACAAGTACTCTCGGCGGAGCTCGCCGTGCGTCCGGGTTCGGGCGGTACGGTCCCGTTTCCTCCCCGAAGGAGCGAGTAGGCCGACGTTTCTCCCCGCCGGCGCCGTCCGGGCCGACGGTCCGGAGCCGACGCTTTAAGCCACGGCTCGCCGAACCCACCGCCCATGAGCGACCAGGCCGACGTCGAGCCCGCCCTGAACGACGACGCCCAGCGACGGTTCCCGGTCCCCGACTACGAGGACGTCCCCGAGGACCTCCGGGAGCGCATCGCCGAGGAGACGGAGCGGGCCGGCTTCACGCCGAACGTCTTCGCCGCGCTGGCGTACAAGCCGAGCCACTTCCGCGCGTTCGTCGACTACCACGACGCGCTCGTCGACGACACCGCCCTCGACCGCGAGGAGGTGGAGATGATCATCGTCGCCGTCTCCGGGCGGAACCACTGCCTCTACTGCAACGTCGCCCACGGCGCGCTCGTGCGCATCTACGCGAAGGATCCGCAACTGGCCGACCAGCTCGTCTCGAACCACCGGACCGCGGACGTGAGCGACCGTCGGATGGCGATGCTGGAGGTGGCGGTGAAGCTGACCGAGGAGCCGGACGCCGTGACGGAGGCCGACCTCGACATGCTCGTGGAGGCGGGTTTCAGCGAGGAGGAGGTGTGGGACGTCGGCGCGATCGCCGCCTTCTTCAACCTCAGCAACCGGATGGCGACGTTCGCCGACTGGCGCCCGAACGGGGAGTTCTACACGCTCGGCCGGTAGCGGTCGCTCGGGAACGGAAACTGGAGTACGGGGGACTCGGGAAACGGACGAGGCGGTGTGAGACGCCCGTTCAGGCCGCGTCGGCCTCGTACGGCTCCGGGACCGCGGCGATGAGGTCGAGCGGGTCCGCGTCGCCCTCGACGGTCACGGTGTCGGTCCCCTCGTCGGCGCGCACGTCCTCGACGCCCGCCACGTCCGAGAGCGCCGTCTCGACGCTCTCCTCGCAGCCGCCGCAGGTCATGCCGGTCACGTGGAGTTCGGTTGGCATGGGGGAGGCTACGGACGCCGTCCCAAAGCGGGTTTCGGTTCGCCGCCCGCCGGCGACGCCCGGGAGTTTGGTTTCCAAATTACTCGGGCGGATAGAGGGTTAGGTACCAAAGTTTACTCCCCGTTCATCCGAACTACGAAAGTGGAAAGCCGCTTGAAGGTGGAGCCCCTACGAACGCGTAATGAGCGAGCGAACCCGCGTCACCGTCGGGATAACCGGCATGACCTGCGCGAACTGCTCGGCGACCATCGAGGACGCGCTGGCGGATCTCGAGGGCGTCTCGGCGGACGTGAACTACGCGACCGACGAGGCGACCGTCGAGTACGACCCGGAGCGTACCTCGCTCTCGTCCGTGTTCGGGGCGATCGAGGACGCCGGCTACGAGCCGATCGCGGAGACGGTTTCGGTCGGTATCACGGGGATGACCTGCGCCAACTGCTCTGGGACCATCGAGGACGCCGTGGGAGCGCTCCCCGGCGTCTTCGACGTGGACGCGAACTACGCGACCGACGAGGCCACCGTGAGCTACGTGCCGTCGGCGACGACGCGCGCGGAGATCTACGACGCCGTCGAGGCGGCGGGCTACGAGCCCATCCGCGGCGACGACGGGGAGGGCGGCGAGGCCTCCGAATCCGATCGCCGCGAGGCGGCCCGGGAGGGCGAGATCCGGCGACAGCTCAGGCTGACCCTGTTCGGCGCCGCGCTGACCGCGCCGCTCCTGCTGTTCATGGCCGACAACCTGCTGCTCGGGGGGAGCCTGCTTCCGGACGAGGTGGCGGGCTACTCCGTCGGCTGGGCCGAGTTCCTGCTCGCGACGCCGGTCCAGATCGTGCTCGGCAAGCCGTTCTACGAGAACTCCTACAAGGCGCTCGTGAAGAACGGGCGCGCGAACATGGACGTGCTCATCGCGCTGGGCTCGACGACGGCGTACGTCTACTCCGTCGTCGCGCTGATCGGCGTGCTCCCGGAGGCCGGCCTCTACTTCGACACGGCCGCGCTCATCCTCGTGTTCATCACGCTCGGCAACTACCTCGAGGCCCGATCGAAGGGCCGGGCGAGCGAGGCGCTCCGCTCGCTGCTGGAGATGGAGGCCGAGACGGCGACGGTCGTCCGGGAGGACGACGGGGCGTCGGAGACGCCCCGGGCGGACGGCGAAGCAGTCGACGCCCGCGAGGAGGAGGTCCCACTGGAGGACGTCCAGGTCGGCGACCGACTGAAGGTCCGCCCCGGCGAGAAGATCCCGACGGACGGCGTCGTCCGGGAGGGCGAGTCGGCGGTCGACGAGTCGATGGTCACCGGCGAGTCGATGCCCGTCTCGAAGGAACCGGGCGACGAGGTCGTCGGATCGACCGTGAACGAGAACGGCGTGCTGATCGTCGAGGCGACGAAGGTCGGCGAGGAGACGGCGATCCAGCAGATCGTCCAGCGCGTGAAGGAGGCGCAGTCGCGCCAGCCCGAGATCCAGAACGTCGCGGACCGCATCTCGGCGTACTTCGTCCCCGCGGTCGTCGCGAACGCCCTGCTGTGGGGCGCCGTCTGGTATCTCGCGCCCGAGGCGCTCGCCGGGTTCGTGAGCGGCCTCCCGCTGTGGGGGCTCGCGGCGAGCGGCCCGGCCGCGGTCGGCGCCTCGGAGTTCGCCGTGCTCGTGTTCGCCGCCGCGGTGCTCATCGCCTGCCCCTGCGCGCTGGGGCTCGCGACGCCCGCGGCGACGATGGTCGGGACCGGCATCGGCGCCCGGAACGGCGTGCTGTTCGAGGGCGGCGACGTCCTGGAGCACGTGAAGGACGTGGACGCGGTCGTCTTCGACAAGACGGGGACGCTCACGGAGGGCGAGATGACGCTCACCGACGCCCGCGTCGTGACGCCCGCGGCCGACGGGGCCGTGCCGGAGGACGCGGGGACAGCCGACGCCGAGGCCGGCGCGGGACGCCCGAGGGACGTGACCGAGTCGTTCCTCCTCGAGGTCGCGGCGACCGCCGAGAGCGGGAGCGAGCACCCCATCGGCGAGGCGGTCGTCGCCGGCGCCGGCGAGCGCGGCGTCGAATCCGGCGAGCTCGACGTGCTCCAGAACGTCTCCGGCCGGGGCATCCGCGCGCGGACCGAGCACGGCACCGTCGTCGTCGGCAAGCCGGACCTGCTCGCCGACGAGGGCGCGGACCCCGAGCCGGCGCGGGACGCGATGGCCGAACTGGAGGAGGAGGGCAAGACCGCCGTCCTCGTCGCGCTCGACGGGGAACTGCTCGGCGTGCTCGCGGTCGCCGACGAGGTGAAGCCGACCGCGGCGGAGGCGGTCGCGTCGCTCCGGGAGCGCGGCGTGACGGTCCACATGATCACGGGCGACAACGAGCGGACCGCCCGCGCGGTCGCCCGGGAGGTCGGCATCGACGGCGCGAACGTCCGGGCGGGCGTCCTCCCGGAGGACAAGGCCGACGCGGTCGAGTCGATCCAGGCCGACGGCTCGAGGGCGATGATGGTCGGCGACGGCGTCAACGACGCGCCGGCGCTCGCGTCCGCCTTCGTCGGCGTCGCCATCGGCTCGGGCACCGACGTCGCCATCGAGGCCGCCGACGTGACCCTGATGCGCTCGGACCCGCGGGACGTGGTGAAGGCGATCAACGTCTCGGAGGGGACGCTCGCGAAGATCGAGCAGAACCTGTTCTGGGCGCTCGGCTACAACACCGCGATGATCCCGCTGGCCTCGCTGGGGCTGCTCCAGCCGGTGCTGGCGGCCGGCGCGATGGCGTTCTCGTCGGTGTCGGTGCTCGCGAACAGCATGCTGTTCCGGAAGTACGAGCCCGACGACCGCTACCGCCTCCTCGGCCGGTTCCGGTAGCCTCCCGCGGTACGGCGGCGGTCGCCCGGGCGCGGACGCCGCTCCGGCGGGGCGGCGGTGCCGACGTTCTTTGGTGGTCGGCGTCGACGTGCTACTCGGGTGAACCAGATGTCAGAGACCGACACGTCCCGCGCACGGCTCGTCGGCATCAATCACGTCGCGCTCGAGGTCGCCGACCTCGAGGAGGCGCTCGACTTCTACGGCGCGCTCTTCGAGTTCGACCTCCGCGGACGGATCGGGTCGGCCGCGTTCCTCGACGTGGGAGACCAGTTCCTCGCGCTCGTGGAGGCGGACCAGTCAGCCGGCGGGGAGGCGGCGGAGGCGACGGACGACCACCGCCACTTCGGACTCGTCGTCGACGACGCGGCCGCGGTGGAGGGGGCGCTCGCCGAACGCGGCGTCGAGCCGCTGGGGACGACGGGGCTCGACTTCCACGACCCGTGGGGCAACCGGATCCAGATCGTCGAGTACGGCGAGATCCAGTTCACGAAGGCGGAGCACGTCCTCCGGGGGATGGGCCTCCCGGGCCTCGGGAAGTCCGAGTCCGCGCTGACGGAGCTCCGCGGGAAGGGGATGGGCCCCGAGTAGCCCCCGGCGGGGTCATCGCGTGAGCACGACGAAACAGATCGCCGCCGTGGTGACGTGCATGAGCATCAGGACGGCGATGCCGGCGGTCGTCGCCCCGGGGTCGCCGGGGAGCCACGCCACGTCGGGGACGAACGACAGGAGCAGCGCGACCACCACGACGACGGCGAAGGTGCGCCGCGGTCGGTCGCTCACCCGGCGGACGAGCGCGTACGCGAGCGTCGCGCCGGCCGCGCCGGCCGCCGTGAGGAGGAACACCGGTTGGTAGTTCAGCGGCTCGAACGGCCGGACCGCGCCGGTCGCGGTGACGGCCCACACGACCAGGCCGTTGACGGCCAGCGAGAGGACGACGGCGAGCGCGCCGCGGACTGGCAGTGAGCGCATCTCCGGGTGGAGTATGCGCGGCGTCGGAGTTGTAGTTTGGCGTGGGTCGGACGGTCGGATCGTACGACCGACGGTACCCAGTAGTGGACTGCCGCCGGAGCCGAAGGGGTGGACGATCGCCGGTCGGAACGGTCGCCGGTGGAAACGGTCGTCGGTCGGTCAGTTCGTGTCCCGGACGAACCCGAGCACCTCGTCGACGAACCGGTCCGACGCGGTGTGCACCGCCATGTGGCCCTCTCCCTCGAAGGTGACGACCCGGCCGTCGGGGAGCGCTTCCGTCGCGTCCCCGAAGAACGGCGGGCTCTCGCCGCCGGACAGCAACGGGGTCGGCACGGTCACGTCCGCGAACCGGGCGGGTTCGAACCGGTACTCGGCGATCGCCCGCAACTCGCGGGGGAGCGTACGGGCCGCGTCGACCATCTTCCCCCAGATCGGTGCCGAACGAAGCGCGTCGATCTCGTCGTCCGGGAGGCCGACGACGTCACGCTGAAACGATACGAACGCCCGCTCGCTCTCGCCGCGGTCGACGAGGGTCCGCATCTCGGCCACCTCCTCGGCGACGTCGAGTTCGTTTCCGCCGACCTGTATCGGCGGTTCGTACGGGACGAGCGCGCGGAGATCGTCGGTCCGAAGGGCGGCCTCTAGCGCGTACAGGGCGCCGCCGGAGTGGCCGAGCAGCGTCGCCGGTTCGCCGATCGCCCCGACGACCGCCGCGACGTCCTCGGCCTCCCGCTCGAGTTCGTACCCGGCGGAGTCGCCGCTCTCGCCGCGACCGCGACGCTCGACGGCGTAGACCCGTGGTGGTCCGCGAGCGCGGGCCGAACCCCGCCCTCCTCCCAGAAGTCGCGAACGTCTCCGTTGCCGTAGACGAGCACGAGCGGCGGCCCGCTTCCCGTCCGTTCGAACGCGATCTCGGTCCCGTCGGCTGACGTGGCGGTTCCAGTCTCCCTCCTTCGGTCCGGCGGTGTCGCTTCGACCGTGACCATCCCGAGTACGGGACGAGAGCGCATAGCTTCGCCCCGTGAAAGAGCGGCACAGGTAGATCGTGCGACTCGCCGTGCTGCGGGCGGTCGGCGGACGAGACGCGCCCCACGTCGTCGTTACCCGAAACTTCCCGTCGGCCGCCGTTCCGACGGGACCGTCGGATCGGGTCGGGTGACGGCTCAGAACAGGCCGACCAGGAACCCGACGCCCATCGCGCAGAGCACGACCGCCGAAACCGTCGGGAAGTGCTCGGCGTACCGCTCCATCCGGTCCTCGAACCGCTCGTAGCCCGCGACGAGCGCGAGCGTCAGGGCGGTGATGACGGCCACGACCGTCAGCGCGTACGCGAGCATCAGCCCCAGACAGTGGTCCGAGCCGGCACAGATGGCGATGATCTCGAACTCCTCCTCGTGGGCGAACCCGAGCACGAACGCGGAGACGGCGATGCCGTACAGCCCGTCCTCCGCCGAGGGGGAGCCGTGGTCGTGCGCGTGGCCGCCGTCCCCGCCGACGAGCGGAAGCGCCGCCGCGAGGCGGGCGAGGACCCCGCCGTCGTGGGCGTCGTGGTCGTGTGCGATCCCGTGCTCGTGGGAGCGACCATCCTCATCGTGGGAATGCCCGTAGGTACCTCCGTGTGAGTTATCGTGCGAGTGCCCGCGGGAACCGCCGTGTGCGTGCCCGTCGGGGGTCGCGAACGCCACGTCCTCGTGCAACCGACCGGCAGTGGAGCCGTCCCCCTCGTGGTGGTGTGCGTGATCGGTCCCGTGCGAGTGCGGTCGCCCGTGGTCGTCGCCGTGCGAGTGTGAGTCGCCGTTTCCCTCCTCGTGGGAATGTGAGTGCCCGCCGCCCCGGTACTCCCGGATCCCGAGCAGGATCAGGAGGACGCCGGCGACGACGCCGATGGGCGACCCGACCGGGACGCCGGCGACGGTGAGCGGTTCGGTCAGCCCGTCGAGGTCGAGTTGCGCCTTCAGCAGGAAGAACGCGCCGACGACCGCGAGACTGGAGAGCAGGTGTCCGACCCCGATGACGAGGCCGGCGACCAGGCCGGCGAGCCAGGCGTTCGCCCGGTCGAAGGCGTAGGCGGCGGCGATGGGCCAGCCGTGGCCCGGTTCGGCGCCGTGGACCGCGCCGAGCGCGAGCGCCCCGAGCAGCAGGCCGGGGGCGACGTCGTGGAGCATGCCCCTCCCTCCGCGGCGTCCCCGGAAAACGCCTGTTATGACCGCGTCGCGGGGGGCGTAATACCGAAACGCCGAACCGGCCGGGGGACCGAAGGGAACACATGCGGACCAGCCTGAACGTCCCCGACGGGGCGCTCGCGGAGTTCGACGCGGTGGCGGAGGCCGAGGGGTTCGAGTCGCGCTCGCGTGCGGTCAGGGAGGCGATGGCCGAGTACGTCGAGCGGCACAGCCGGCTGGAGGAGGCGACCGGCGAGGTCGCCGCCGTCATCGCGTTCGACTACGTCCACGACGAGGTCATCCGGGAGCTCCACGACGTCCAGCACGAGTACGGGGACGTCATCACCACGACCTCCCACGTCCACCAGGAGGGGTGGTGCCTCGAGACCGTGTTCTGCCGGGGGGACGTGGGACGCGTCCGGGAACTCGTGTACCGCCTGCGCGACTTCGACGCCGTGCGTCGCGTCCGCGTCCTCTCGCTCGTCGACGGGGACGACCGGTGACCCCGCGGGCCGCGCCACGACAACGGCGGCGGGACCCCGGCCCGGGAGCCGCCATCACCCCTTTGGGCGGCCGGCCCCGACGTCCTCCATGGTCACGACGAGCGTCCGGTCGGTCCACCGCGTGACCCCGAACGTCAAACAGTTCCGCCTCCGCGCGCCCGGCCACACCTTCGAGTACGAACCCGGACAGCACACGACCGTCCGGTTCGAGCGGGACGGCGAGGAGGTCGAGCGGCCGTACACCCCGACGAGCCGCCCCGGAACCGACGAGGTGACGCTGGCCATCAAGCGGTACGACGACGGCACGGCGTCGGTCTGGATGCACGAGCGGTCGGAGGGCGACGAGGTGGAACTGGGCGACCTGCACGGCGACCTCCACCTCCGGAACCCCGACCGCGACGTCGCCTTCCTCGCCGCCGGGACCGGCATCACGCCGACGATGGCGATGCTGAAGGACTACGTCGACCGCGGGGAGGGCGACGCCCGCTTCTACTTCGGCGAGACCGACCGGGAGCACCTCATCTACCGGGAGACGCTCGATCAGTTCGACGCCGACTATGGGAACGTGGACGTGACCTACGTGCTCTCCCGCGAGGACTGGGACGGCCCGACGGGGCACGTGCAGGAGCACGTCGTCGGGGACCTCGGCGACGACCTGGACCCCGAGGGGACGGACTTCTACGTCTGCGGCGTTCCGGAGATGGTGGTCGAGACGACCGAGGACCTCGCGGACGCCGGCGTCCCGGATGACGACGTCTACACGGAGGGCTGGGAGGGCGACGAGGTCGCGGAGGAGTGAGCGGAACCCCCGCCGGGCGAACCGTCCGCCCGACCGCCGACCGGGTTACGGCCGGTCGTCGCGGTCCCGCCGCGCCGCCCGTTCGGCGGACGCGCGGTCCGTGACGTTCTCGGCGTCCCGCTTCCGCTCGTCGCGGACCAGCGCGTACAGCACGAGCGGCGCGCCGACCGCGAACGCCAGGAACGGCAGGAGAAACACGCCCTCCGCGGCCATCTACCCGAAGAACACGTCCACGATGTCGCTCCCGGCGGAGCCGGTGTCGCGGTACAGCTCCGAGTAGCCGCAGTTCGTGCAGGAGACGACCCTGAATTTGTTCGTCTGAATGTCGAACATCTTCGACAGCCCGCCGCCCGTGGTGGACATCTTCCCGACCTCGGCGTCCGTGTGTCCACACTTCGGGCAGCCGTCGTCGTGAGTGGAGGGCTCCGTCGCCATCGGTCGTGGGTTTCCGTGCTGTGGGATAAGTTTTGGGCGTTCAACGGTCGCGGTGGGCCGGCCGGAAGAACACGGCGAGGCGGGTCGACCGGGGTACGGCGGGTGGATGGGCCGGCCCGGTACGGTAGGGTTTTCCCGCAGGGCCCCGACCTGCGTTCGTGATGCGTCGGCTGGTCCTCGGCTGCGGGGCGGTCGGACACGACGTCGTCGCGTCGCTCTCGACCCGCCCCGGCGAGCTCCACGTCGTGACCGACGACAGCGGGCGAGCGACGGCGCTCCGCGAGGAGAACGTGAGCGCCGTCGAGGCCGACCCGACCGACCCCTCGACGTACCCGGACCGGACGGACATGGTCGTCGTCGCCGGCGAGCGCGCCGCCCCGAACCGCGCCGCGACGAGGAACGCCCGGGAACGGTTCCCCGGGGCGTTCGTCCTCGCGTACGCCGGCGACGACGCCAACGAGGCGGATCTGGAGGCGCTCTCGGGGGTCGCGGACCGCGTCGTCGACCCCGTCGGCGTGACAGCCGAACGCGTGCTCGACGCGGTCCGTGACGAACCGGCCGAGCGGATGTGGAAGCTGCTCCGCGCGCTCCGCGGCGTGGAGGGGACGCTCGCGGTCGTCGCCCACGACAACCCGGACCCGGACGCGATCGCGTCGGCGGTCGCGCTGGTCAGGCTCGCGGAGTTCGTCGGGACCGACGCCGAGGCGTGCTACTACGGCGACATCTCCCACCAGGAGAACCGCGCGCTCGTCAACCTCCTCGAACTGGAGATGCGGAACCTCGACCCCGAGACGGACCCGCGGGACGAGTACGACGCGTTCGCGCTCGTGGACCACTCCCGCCCCGGCGTGAACGACGGCCTCCCCGAGGACGTCCGCCCGACGATCGTGATCGACCACCACCCGCCGCGGCTCCCGGTGGAGGCGGAGTTCATCGACGTCCGTTCGGACGTGGGCGCCACGTCGACGCTGCTCGCCGAGTACCTCGAACGGTTCGGGCTCGACCCCGGCGAGCGGGTCGCCACCGCGTTGCTGTACGGGATCCGCATCGACACGAAGGACTTCACCCGCGAGACGTCGGACGCGGACTTCGACGCGGCGACGTTCCTCCTCCCCCACGCGGACTCGGCCTCGCTCGCGCGCGTCGAGTCCCCGAGCAAGAGTTCGGAGGTGCTCGACACGATCGGCCGCGCCATCCGGAACCGCAGGAGGCGCGGCGAGACGGTCGCCTCCTTCGTGGGGGAGCTCTCGGACCGGGACGCGCTCGCGCAGGCGGCCGAGCAGCTCCTCGAAATGGAGGGGGTGACGACGACGCTCGTCTACGGCTTCTCCGAGGGGACGGTGTACGTCTCCGGCCGGGCCCGCGGGGCCGACGTCGACCTCGGCGAGACGCTTCGGGACGCGCTCGGCCAGATCGGGAGCGCGGGGGGACACGCCGACATGGCCGGCGCACAGGTCCCGCTCGGCATCCTCGGGGCGGTCGAGGAGGGCGAGTCGGAGTCGGTGGCCGAGATCGTCGAGGAGTTCATCGCCGGCCGGTTCTTCGAGACGCTCGCGGACGCCCCCTCGGCGCCGACACACGAACCGGACCGCGAGGTCCCGTTCCCCGACGAGGACGACGACTGAGCGTCGGTCGTGACCCGCCGGGGGCGACCTCCGCGAACCCCAACCGTTGATATCCCTGGGGCGCAATCTCCGGACGAAAGCCGGCGGCCCCGGATCCGACCCCCTCGACCATCCGATGAACGTACTACCTCCGGAACGGACGACGGCTCCCGTGCCTGCGCCGACCTGCCGAACAGCATGACGCTCTCGAACGGCAGCGACGACCTCTCGCTCGACATGCGCCGCGCCAAGGTCAAGGAGTACATGACCCGCGACGTGGCGACGGTGTCTCCCGACGAGACGGTCGGGGAGGTCTCGAAACTCGTCGTCGAGAGCGACGGCCACAACGGCTTCCCGGTCACGGACGGCCGGACGGTCGTCGGCTTCGTCAGCGCGCGGGACCTGCTGCGCGCGGACCCCGACGCCCCGCTTTTCACCGTGATGACCGACGACATCATCGTCGCCCACCCCGACATGAACGTCACCGACGCCGCGCGGGTGATCCTCCGGTCGGGCATCCAGAAGCTCCCGGTCGTCGACGACGCGGGCAACCTCGTGGGCATCATCTCGAACACGGACGTGGTGCGGAGCCAGATCGAGCGCGCGACCCCCGAGAAGGTCGGGAAGCTGATGCGGACGCTGGAGGAGATCCACGACGTGACGCTGACCGAGGAACGGCGGACGGTGGCGCTCGCGGACCTCGTCCCGACGCAGGCGCGGGTGTACGCCGACGAACTGGAGGGGCGCCACTACGAGCTGAAACGCGGACTGGCCGAGCCCCTCGTCGTCATCGACAACGGCGGGACCCTCGTCCTCGCCGACGGTCACCACCGGGTGATGGCCGCCGCCCGCGCCGACGTCGACGAGATGGACGCGTACGTCATCGTCCTCGGGGAGCCGGTCGACCTGGGTATGCAGAAGACGGCGCGCAAGGAGGGGCTGGAGTCGATCGACGACATCGAAGTGGTCGACTACGCCCGCCACCCGCTGGTGGAGACGACGAAACGGTTCCAGAACTGAACCAGTCCGGAACCGGGTTCGTGCGGCCGGCTCGACGCGTTCACTCGACGTCGAACTCGTCCATCCACTCCGCCGCGAGCAATTCGGCTGCCTCGCGGTCCTCACACGCCTCCCGCCGGTAGGACGGTCCCTCCGGCGCCTGTTCCAGGACGTCGAGTCGGACGACGCTGCCGCCGTCGGACCGCTCACGAACCCTGACGGTGGCGAGGCCGTCCGCGCGCTCGTGCTCGTCGTACGGACCGTCGGTTTCGACGGGTTGCCAGCTCACGCAAGGGTCCTCGTGGCCCGCTACTGTCAATCGGCCGGTTCGGCGTCGCGGCTGCCGGCCGAGCGGGTCGGTCCGGACGCCGTCGCACACCCGGCGACGGCTCCGTACCGACGTGGCGGAGGCGGGCGCGTCGCCGGCGCGCCCGTCAGTGACTCACCGGCGACCGGCTCGTCGCTCCCCGTCCCGCGAACCGTCCGTTGCGACCACAGCCAGGACACACTGCGTACCCGAGGTCGTCGTACTCCACTCTCGTCGTCGCCTCCCGCGCGCCGCAGGCGGCACACACGAACTGGGACACCCAAACGAACCCCATGCGACTCGAACCGGTACCTACCGGGATAGTAATGAGTTCCATACCATCCGGGAACGAACGTTAAACGAACGGTAACGGGTAACTATCTCGTTCTAGATGGTAAGTATCGCGGAGGGATGGTCGGGACCGCGAAGGGGTGGTTGGTACTGCGTTGGTTACTCCTCGAGCGCGGCAACGGGGTCGACGACGCCGGCGCCGTAGTAGGCCCCGTCGTACCCGTCCGGCACGGAGGCCGTCCGCTTCAGGACGGACTCGATCCGGTTCGCGTCGAAGTCCGGGTTGACCGACTTCACGAGCGCGGCGGCGCCGGCGACCTGCGGGGCGGCCATCGAGGTTCCGGCGGCCCATCCGTGGTCGTAGCTCGCGCCGAGATACTCGACCGGCTCCTCCTCCCCGTCGCCGTCGACGTCCTCGTAACGGAACTCGGGCTCCGCGACCGTGCTCACCACGAGATCGAGGTACCACGGGACGCCGGTGCCGATGGCGGTGGAATCGGCGTCGCCGCCGGGTGCGGCGACGGTGACGGCGTTCGTCCCGTAGTTCGTGTAGTACGCCGGGCTCTCGGGTGGCTCCGCCGCGTCGCCGGCGTCCCACCCGAACCCGACCAGACCCGTCGCCGAGACGCTGCACGCCTGTGCGCCCTCGTTCGGGAGGCTGATGAAGCTCCCGTCGTGCTGGAGGTCGGCGGCGTCGTTCCCCGCCGAGACGCAGAGCAGCGTCCCTTCCCCGTTGACGTACGTCATCGCGCGGTTGAGCACCTTCCCGTAGAAGGCGCCCTGGGCCCGCCGGGCGACCGGATAGGCGCCGATCGAGAGGTTCGCCGCGTCCGCGCCGATGGACGCGCTGTACACCATCGCGGCGATGATGTCCGCGAACGAGGCGAGCACGCCGGGGGAGAACACCCGGCAGTCCACGAGCTCCGTCGCGGGCGCGGTTCCGACGACGCCGAACCCGTCGTCGCTCGCGCCGATGATCCCGCCGACGTGGGTGCCGTGGTAGCCGCCGGCGGGTATCCCCGCGCCGAAGCCGTCGCCGGTGAAGTTCCGCGATAGGTCCTCGTTCACGTCGAGGTCCGGGTGGCCGGCCGCGACGCCGCTGTCGATGACGGCGACCCGCGTCCCCTCCCCCCGCGTCGTCTCGTGCGCCGACGGAACGTCCAGGAACTGCTTGTCCCACTGGAGCGGATAGAGTTCGTCGTCCGCGCCGGTCTCCCCGGCAGTCGGCGCCGCGTCGTTCACTTCCGGTTCCGCGAGCGACACCTCCACGTCCGGCGCGTACGCTTCCACCGAGGGGGAGGCGTCGACCGGCGACTCGCTCGCCCCCACGACCGCGTACGCCAGTCCGGGGAGCTCGTGAACCACCGGCAGGTCGCTCGGGACCTCCGTCCCGCTCGTCCGCACGATGAACCGGTCGGTTCGCTCGGCCGCGACGACCGTGCTTCCCGCGAACAGGCCGCCGAGGGCTGCGCCGCTACACTTCAGGAACGTTCGCCGCGACTGGTGTGACACGACGTGACGACCACGCCTTCGGGTAATAAATGTGGCGGGGAGGGAATTAATTAATGGATAATGGTACGGTTACAATCTAGCAGTGTTCGACCAGGACGACGGACCGGCCGCCACGGGTCCGCGCAGGTGCGACGGGTCCACAGCGCCGCGGTGACCGGGGCGACCTCACTCGTGGCCAGACACGCGGACGGGTTCGTACGGCTCCTCCAGGTAGGAGACGTCGCTCGCGGAGAGCTTCACGTCGAGCGCCTCGACGGCGTCCTCCAGGTGCTCGACGCTGGTGGTGCCGACGATGGGCGCGTCGACAACGTCCTTCGAGAACAGCCACGCGAGGCCGATCTGGGCCATCTTCACGCCCTTCTCGGCGGCGAGTTCCCCGACGCGCTCGTTCACCTCGCGGCCGCCGCCCTCCAGGTACGGGTGCCGCCGCGCGTGCGAGTCCGACTCCCCGCGGGTCGTCGACTCCGCCTCCTCGTGCGGGCGCGCGAGGTAGCCCCGGGCGAGCGGCGACCACGGGACGACGCCGACGTTCTCCGTCTCACAGAGGGGGAGCATCTCCCGCTCCTCCTCCCGGTAGAGGAGGTTGTAGTGGTTCTGCATCGTCGCGAAGCGGTCCAGCCCCAGGCGGTCGCTCGCGTGGAGCGCCTCGGCGAACTGGCGGGCCCACATCGAACTCGCGCCGATATACCGCACCTCGTTCCGCCGAACGGCATCGTCGAGTGCCCGGAGGGTTACATCGATCGGGGTATCGTCGTCCCAGCGGTGGGTCTGGTAGAGGTCGACCGTCTCCATCCCGAGGCGGTCGAGCGAGTTGTCGAGTTCCTGTTCGATGGCCTTCCGCGAGAGCCCGCCCGAGTTCGGGTCGTCCTCGCGCATCGGGTGGTAGCCCTTCGTGGCGACGACGGTCCAGTCGCGGTCGTACCCGTCGAGCGCGTCCCCGAGCACGCGCTCGGACTCGCCCGCCGAGTACATGTTCGCCGTGTCGAAGAAGTTGACCCCGAGGTCGATCGCCCGCTCGACGAGTTCGATTCCCTCCTCCTCGTCGAGCACCCAGTCGCGCCAGTTCGAGTCGCCGAAGCTCATGCAGCCGAGACAGATCCGGCTGACCTTCATCCCGGTGTCGCCGAGGGTGGTGTACTCCATGCGGGAGGGGTCGTCGCGTGGCCTCAAAAAGGCGGGAGTCCGTCGTCTCCGAGCGGTCGCGTTCGAGGTGGTCGTGAGCGCTGGTCGCCGATGTGGCCGGGGCTCGCTCGTTTCTACCGTCCGGAACGCCCCGGAAGCCGTCACGTCCGGTTCCCACGACCACCGACACCCGCGACAACCCTTAGACACGCGAGCCCCGACACTCGTCCATGCGCGAGGTAACCCACGAGGCGACCGGGCCAGTGAGGCTCGACGAGTCCGACGTCGACCCCGAGTACGGCGACGTCGCCGTCTGCATGTGCGGCTTGAGCGACGAGCGGCCGTTCTGTGACGGCTCACACCGCGTCACCGAGGACGAGGAGGAGGGCGTGCGCTACCGGTACGAGGACGGCGACAGGAAGGAGATCGAGGAGATCCGCGTCCGGGACTAGGCGACGGCGCCGCCGACCTCGGCGCCGACGTACAGCACGACGACGAGGAGCACCCAGACGGCGTCGACGAAGTGCCAGTACATCGAGACGGTCGTCACGGAGACGTGCCGTTCCGCCGAGTACTGACCCATCAGCGCGCGGGCGAACACGATGGCGAGCAACACAGCGCCCATCGAGACGTGCAGGCCGTGCAGGCCCGTCAGCCCGTAGAAGGCCGAGCCGAAGATGCCGGTGGTCAGCGTGAAGTTCTCGTGGACGATGAACTCGTAGTACTCGTACGCCTGCCCGCCGATGAAGACGATCCCGAGCAGGAGCGTGAGCGCGAGGAGGCCGAGGAACCGGCCGCGCTTGCCCTCGCGGATGGCATCGTGCGCGAAGTGGAGCGTCACCGACGAGAGCAGCAGGATGCTCGTGTTGGCGATGATGAGCGACCCGAGCAGGTGCGGCGGACTCACGTCGGCCCACCCGGCCCCGCTCCGGATGAAGAAGAAGTACACGAAGCCGGCGCTGAACGTGGCGATCTCCGTGCCGAGGAACGCGACCATCCCCCACCGGAGCTTCGAGGCGCTGTGCTCGTCGGCGCCCCGTTCCCAGAAGTGGACGACGAACGCGTGGTAGAGCCAGCCGTACAGCCCGACGAGGAACAGCCCGACGCTTCCGACGAACGCCGCCGGCCCGGCGATCGACGGGACGATGCCGGCGTTCCCCATCAGGAACAGTGCGGCGCCGACGTAGATGCCGGCCCCCCCGACGGCGGTGACGAACGGCCACCAGGACGCCTCCCCGAAGCCGCGCGGCCAGTCCTCGACCGCCGGGAGGTGGTGCCCGTCGTCGTGGGCGTCTTCCGTTTCCGTAGCCATGGACGGTGGTTCCCCGCCGGGCACCAAAAATCCCTCCATCCGCGTCCGATTCGCCCGCGTCCAGCGTCGACTCACGCGACGGCCGACAGGACTACGTTGGTCCGCACGAACCCGCCGATGTATGCCGGAGTGCTCGAACTGCGAGTCGTTCGTCACCGAGCGGTACGTCCGGGTGTTCGCCCCGGAGGGGATGTCGGAGGTCCGGGTCTGCCCGTCGTGTGAGGACCTTATCCGGGACGGCGCCGGCGTCCGGGAGGCGCGCTCGAAACGGGCGTAGACGGACGGCGCAGGCTAGTTCACGTCGGCGGATCGACGGGGGACTGACCTGGACGATGCAGCCTCGACCTGGACGATGCGGCGCCGACCGCGGTGGACCCGCCCGGTCGGCACGAACCCTTTTGTCCGATCACGACCCACCTTCGGACGTGGCGCTCCACGACACGTACGTCGCCGCGCTCCGGCACGACCTCGTCGACCTGCCGGAGGGGACCCGGCTGGTCGGAGTCGTCCGCCGGCAGACCCGGTGGTTCGCCGGCGCCGTCGACGAGAACCGGCCCGAACTCGGCCCGCCCGAGGGCCTGCTTGACGACGTGAAGCGGGCCGAGGAGGACCTGAAGATCGCGGGCTTCTGCGAGGAGGAGGCCCACAACGCCGCGTGGGATCGGGCCGACTTCGCCGACCGCTACCGCGACCACCTCGCCGACTCCGCGGAGGCGACCGCGGCCGTCGACGGCCTCCGGAACGCGCTCGAGGACGGCGAGGACGTCGCGCTCGTCTGTTACGAGAACACGGGAAAGAAGCGGTGTCACCGCACGCTCCTCCGCGAGGAACTGGAGCGATCGGACCGGCCGTAGGGACGGCGATTCCGGAAGCTACTCCCCGCCCCCGTTCGTAGCGCCGCCGATGACCGACCGCGCCCCCCCGCGCCCCCGGCCGGTTCTCGTCGCCCTCTCGCTCCTCGCGCTGGCCGCCCTCGCGCTCCCGGGACGGGTGCTCGCGCACGCCGGCGGCGTCCGGGGCGCCGGCGCCGGCGACCTCGCGGTCCCGACGTGGCTGTTCCTCGCGACCGGCGGGGGCGTCATCGGTGCCTCGTTCCTGCTCGCGTCCTTCGTGACCGACCGCGCGTACGTCCGGAGACTCGACGCCTGGGGGGACCTGCTCGGGGACTCCGGCCGGACGGCGACGCTCGCGGGTCGACTGCTCGGGCTCGCGGGGCTCGCGTTCGTGCTCGTCGCGGGCGCGTTCGGGCCCGACGTGGGGAACCGGAACGCCGCCGTCCTCCTCGTCTGGGTCGCCTGGTGGGGCGCCTACGTCGCGACCGCGTACCTCCTCGGGAACACCTGGCCGGCCGTGAACCCGTTCCGGACCGTCGCGCTCGCGCTCCCCTCGCTCGACCGCGAGTACCCGGACTCGTGGGGCCGCTGGCCCGCCGTCGTCGGCCTGCTCGCGCTCGTCTTCCTGGAGGTCGTCACGCCGCTCGCGGACGACCCCCGGCTCCTGACGCTCGTCGTCGTCGGCTACGGCCTGCTCTCGCTCGCCGGCAGCGTCGCCTTCGGCGCGGACGACTGGTTCGGTAACGCGGACCCCGTCTCCAGGCTGCTCGCCGCGTACGGCCGGGTCGCGCCGATCCACCGGACCGGCCGGGGCCTCCGACTCCGGCTCCCCGGGATGGGACTCACCGACGCGGGCTGGCTTCGGGCCCGAAGCGACGTGGCGTTCGTCGTCGCCGTGCTGTTCGTCACGACGTTCGACGGCTTCGTCGGCACCGCGGCCTGGGCGGAGGTGGCACGGACGCTGTTCCTCGCCGGTCTGCACCCGCTGCTGGTGTACGCGGTGGGGATGGTCGTGGGCTACGCGCTGTTCCTGGCGGCCTACGCCGTCGCCGTTCGGGCCGCTCGCCGGTACGGGGAGACGTTCGTCTCCGCGACGGCGCTCGGCCGGCGGTTCGCCCCCTCGCTTTTGGCCATCGCGGCGGGCTACCACCTCGCGCACAACCTGGGCTCCGTGCTCGCGCTCGCACCCACGCTGGCGGTCGTGCTCGCCGCGCCGCTGTCGCCGCCGCCGTCGCCGCCGCAGTTGCTCGTTCCGGGGTGGATCGGCGGAGTCGGCATCGCCGCGGTGCTCGGGGGCCACCTGCTCGCGGTGTGGGTCGCCCACGCGACGGCGTACGACCTGTTCCCCGACAGGCTCCAGGCGATACGGAGCCAGTACGGCGTCACCGCCGCGATGGTCGTCTACACGATGGTGAGCCTCTGGATACTCACGCGCCCCGGAGGTGCGCCCCCGCTCGTATGACCGCCGACACCCGCTCGGACGCGGTTCGGGAGGACGATGCGGGATCGGACGCGCCACCCGGCCTCGACCTCGACGTCCCGGAGGGCGCGACCGTCCACGAGTGTCCGCGCTGTGGCGCGCCGTTCGCCCGCGAGCGCCACCGCGACCTCCACCTCGGACTCGCGCACGCGGAGCTGACCGCCGAGGAGCGCGACCGGTACGTCGCGGCGAGCGAGGACGAACGGGCCGACCTCCGGAGTTTCCAGATCAGGGCGCTCGGCGCCATCGTGCTGCTCTACTTCGGCTTCCTGTTCACCTACGCGGTCGCCGCATGACCGTCGTCGTCCGTCGTCCGGAACGTCGGGCTGCGAATTGATGTAGTTCGAAGTACAGGAATTCCGGGTAACAGGTCACTCGCGCAAGACGTCCGTCACACCGAACGAAACGTATTTGCATCGCACGCGGGGACGTACCGGCAATGGACAGCGAGACAGTCGACGCGGTGACCGGATGGAGATCCGAGCCGTATTCGGGGGGGTACGGCGGCCTCCACGAACTCGCCGAGCGCGAGTTCACCGGGGCGGTCACCGACGGAACGGCGTGGCTCTTCGCCCTGAACGGGCGCGTCGTCGGCGTGACCGGGGGGACCATCGAGTCCTTCGAGGACGCCGACGGCACGGCGTACGCCGCTCCCGACCCCTCGCTTCCGCTCCTCTTCGCCATGCGCGAGGCGGGCGGGGAGACGAAAGCGAAGTACTACACGAACGACACCCCGCTCTCGGAGGCGGACGCGAAGCTCTCGGCGGGCAACTTCACCGGCTACGTCGAGCTCTCGGAGAACGTGCTCTCGGGCGACTACTACGTGGTCTACCACGGCGGCAACCGGCTGGCGTGCGCGTTCGTCGGCAACAGCCGGGAGACGCTCACCGGCGACGAGGCGTTCGAGCGCGCCGACGACGAGGTCGGCATCTACGAGGTCAGGACCGTCGACGTCGACGTCGTCGACGTTCCGAACCCGCCTGAACCGGACCCGGAACCGGACCCGGAACCGGACCGGTCAGGGACGGGAAGCGACGCAGCCGCCGGCGCGTCCGGGGCCGGGGCCGGGACGGCGACGCCGACGGAGGAACCGGACGCCGACGGGGCCCGCGAGACGCCCGACGCCGCGGCCGACCCAGCGCCCGGGGACGACGACGAGCCGTCGCGGACGCCGGACGAGCCCGCCGCGACGGACGGGCCGACGGCGACGGGCGGTTCGGCCGAGGACCCCGCGACGAACGGCGACTCGCCCGACGCCGTCGACGCGGGCGACGGCGAGGGGGCGGACCCCGGCCGCTCCCCGCCGGTCGGCTCCACCGCCGCGGAGAAGGCCGAGGAGCACGAACGTCGACGGAGCGAGCCGGACGGGAGCCCGCCCGACCCCCGGGAGGAGTCCAGGGCCGCGAAGCGGCGACGCGACGGCGAGCCGACCGACGCCGTCGCCGCCTCGGAGTCGGACCCCTTCTCCGCGGAGGAGCAGTGGCGCGAGACGCGCGCCATCCCCTCGCTCGACCCCGACGAGACCGGACGGGCGGAGCGACCGGAGGCGTCCGGGCGCCGACCCACGAACGGACGGGAGAGCGTGGCCTCCGGCGCCGGCAGTTCCGGAACCCGGGACCGCGCCGACTCGCCCGGTGAGCCCGGGGAGTCCGAATCCGCCGGGTCGTCGGAGCCGGCCGAGGGGGGACCGACCCGGTCGCGGTCCGGGTCGTCGACCGGGACCGACGCCCGTGACGAGGCCGAGGAGGCCGCGGAACGGAGTCGGGACGGCCGGCGTGCCGAGGACGCTCCGGACGCGGACGACCGCGGGGCCGTCGCCGAGGAGTTATCGACCGCCCGCGAGGAACTGGCGGCGGCGCGCTCGGAGGTCGACCGCCTGCGCGAGGAGAACGACCGGCTCGAGGGACGGATCGAGACCCTGCGGACCGACCTGGCGGACGCGCGCGCGAAGCTCTCGGAGACCGGCGGCGACGCGACGGAGGGGCGAACCGTGCCCCCCTCGCGGGCGCTCGCGGGGACGAACCTCTTCGTCCGGTACGAATCCAAGGGGGAGGCGACCCTGGAGAAGGCCCACGCCGGCGGGACGTCCGGCGACGAGGTGAACGAGAACCTCCGGCTCGAGGTCCACACGGAGTTCGAGGACGGCGACGCGGTCGTCGGCGGGCGGCCGTACCGCGAGTGGCTCGCCGACACCATCGAGTACGGCTTCGTCGAGTGGGTCGTCCGCGACCTGCTGTACGAGATCCAGGCAACCGGCAACGAGTCGGCGATGCGCGGGCTGTTCGACGCCATCCCGAAGGTGGACCGGGCGGAACTCGACGCCGTCGTCGACCTCGTCGACGAGCAGGGGAAGAAGGCCGAGGAGCGGCGGTTCGACGTGGTGTTGCGCGACAGGATGGGCGACCCGCTCGTCGTCGCCAACGTCACGGACTCGCGGGACGCGACCACCGAGTCGATGCTCGACGACCTCGTCGAGGGCGCGAGCGGCGTCGCCGACCAGTACGACGACCTCGCGTCGGCGTTCCACGTCACCGCCTCCTTCTTCGAACCCGGCGCGCTGGAGTCGGTCGCCGACGCGACGGGCGGCGGCCTGCTCAGTCGGAGCAAGCAGAAGAGCTTCGTGAAGCTCTCACGGAAGCGCGGGTTCCACCTGTGTCTCGTGGAGTCGCGCGACGGGGAGTTCCACGTGACCGTCCCGGAACTGTAGCGACGGGCTCGACGGACATCGAACCGGACTCGACCGAATCAGTTGCCGACTTCGGGCGCGCTCTCGATGCGCATGCCGCCGATCTTGTCGATGATGTCGTCCAGTTTCTCGTCCAGTTCCTCCACGAACTCGGTGGTCCGCTCGGTCGTGATCGCACCCTGGCTCGACGGCTCGATGAGGTTCTCCTCCTCGAGCACGCGCAGGGAGTACCGGACCTTGTGGTGGGGGTAGCCGGTCTCGTTCGACATCTTTACGATCCCGATGGGTTCGTTCTCGATGACCATCCGGAGGACTTGGAGGTGCCGCTCCAGCATGTCCACCTCCTTCTCAAGTCGATCTATCATGCCACATGTTAACTTGTGCGTCCGGGTTTTAAAAGTTACCCTCCGTCCCGGCGGGGACGCCGGAACGGACCGAAACCGGTCGGCGAACGGGTAGCACCCGGTCGTTGGGGGTGGGACAGGTTAACAGTTCCGTTCGCCCGGCCCCCGTTCCGATGCACGTCCGACCACAACTCGAACTGACCGCTTCGACTCATGGGCACGAACGTGGATGTTCGAGCGGGTCGGACCGTAATCGGTTTACCGGGTCGCGCGGAAGGGAGCGACGGTATGACCGTAACCATCGTCGGCTCCCAGCTCGGGGACGAGGGGAAGGGGGCGCTCGTCGATCTCTGGGGCGGGGAGGCCGACGTCGTCGTCCGGTATCAGGGCGGCGACAACGCCGGCCACACCGTCGTGGAGGGCGGCGAGGAGTACGCGCTCTCGCTCGTTCCCTCGGGCGCCGTCCGCGACAAGGTCGGCGTGCTCGGCAACGGCTGTGTCGTCAACCCTCGAACGCTGTTCGAGGAACTCGAGGCGCTCCGCGAGCGGGGACTCGACCCCGACGTCCGCGTCGCCCGCCGCGCGCACGTCATCCTCCCGTACCACCGGCGCCTCGACGGGATCGAGGAGGAGGCGAAGGCCGACTCGGACGTGAAGGTCGGCACGACCGGCCGCGGCATCGGCCCGACCTACGAGGACAAGGCCGGTCGCCGGGGGATCCGCGTCGGCGACCTGCTCGACCCCGACGTGCTCCGCGAGCGACTGGAGTACGCCGTCCCGCAGAAGCGCGCGCTGATCGAGGACGTGTACGGCCTCGAGGCGGGCGAGGAGTGCGACGTCGACGCGCTCCACGGGGAGTTCGCGGCGTTCGGCGAGCGCCTCCGCGAGAACGACATGCCCGTCGACGCCGGGGAGTTCCTCCACGAGCAGTGGGCCGCCGGGCGGAACGTCATGTTCGAGGGCGCCCAGGGGACGCTCATCGACGTCGACCACGGCAACTACCCGTACGTCACCTCCTCGAATCCGACCGCCGGTGCCGCCGCGGTCGGCTCCGGGGTCGGTCCGACCGTCGTCGGCCGGGGGGAGGTCGTGGGCGTCGTGAAGGCGTACCTCTCGCGGGTCGGCGAGGGGCCGCTCCCGACCGAGCTCGACGGCGAGGACGAGGAACTGGCCGACTTCATCCGCGAGAAGGGCGGGGAGTTCGGCACCGTCACCGGCCGCCCGCGCCGCATCGGCTGGCTCGACGTGCCGATGCTCCGGCACGCCTCCCGGGTGAGCGGGTTCACCGGCGTCGCCGTCAACCACGTGGACGTGCTCGCCGGCCTGGACGAGCTGAAGGTCGGACACGCGTACGAACTCGACGGCGAGCGGCTGGAGACGATGCCCGCGACGACCCAGGAGTGGGCCCGCTGTGAGCCCGTGCTCCGCGAGTTCGAGCCGTGGCCCGGGGTCGACTGGGACGCCGTGGCCGAGGAGGGGTACGCGGCGGTCCCGGACGGCGCCCGGGAGTACCTCGAGTACGTCGAGGAGCAGGTCGACGCGCCCGTCTACGCGGTCGGCGTCGGCCCCGACCGGGACGCGACGGTCGTCCGCGCGAACCCCTGGGAGTAGGTCCGCTATTCGACCGGTTTCGTGGCGGGCGACCGCTTCGGCCACGCTGGTCGTCCCGACTGACCTCCTGCGACGGGAAGCGACCGGACCGGACGCCGATCGGCCGCACTCCCGACGGCACGAGCCTCGGGATGGCGTTCGGGGCGGACGACTCGGCGGCTCCGACCGCGTTGGTGGGTCTTGTTCGAACGCGATCCGGGGGAACGGTCGCTACGAGGTCCTGCGCGGCTACCACGGGTGCGCGAACCACGCGAACCGCCGACTGCAACCGCCGAAACGTGGTAGCTCGCCAAGGACTTCCGTCGAAAACCAGCTACTCCGAACGACGTGCGATCACACGGCGTGCGACACGGCGCGTTTAGACCGATGATAAGCGGTCCGTTTCACTGAAAGGGTCATGGGGGTATAACAGACCGCGCCGACACCTTCGTCCATGGACGGAGAGACGAATCGCGCCAGGCGGAGAGCACTCCAAACGATCGGCAGCGTCGCCGTCGCCGGTCTCGCCGGCTGTAGTTCGCCGGGGTCGTCGACCCCCACACGGGAGCCGACCGACACCCCGACGGCCGCGTCGACGCCGACGGAGGCGTCGACCGAGACCGCCACGCACGAACACACTGACGCCGCGCACACCCCCGAACACACGGACGCAGGGCCGCCCGACTCCGTCGAGTTCGCCCAGAATCCGGAGGAGATCCACCCGACGCTGGTCGAGGAGACGTCGGTCCCCTCGGACGAGGTCCTGCTCGGGTACCGCCTCGAGGACTCGTCGCTTCCGTTCACGACCGAGGTGTATCACGCGCCGGAGGACGCCGAGGTTCACGCCACGAAGACCTACGACACCCAGGATCTCAGCCAGGTGGACCTGCTCCCCGAGTCACCACGGGCGCTCGACACCGTCGACACCGACCAGGAGGACGTCCACTACGGGACGACGACCGTCGGTGAACCACTGAAAGTCACCCTCGTCGCGCGTCACGACGGCGAGACGTTCGACTGGAGCGCCTGGGATCGCACCGGCTATCCCCACGACGGCCACGACGAGGAGGATCCCGCGCTGGAGGTCGACTGCTACTGCGGCGGCATGATCTACACCGCCCCCAGCGGTGGCACGTGGGCGCGGGTGATCCAGGTGACCCCCACCGAACGCGTCGACCCCGGCACGACCATCGCGGTCAACTGGACCTCGAGCAGGGTCTCGACCTGACGAACCGGGCTCACGCCCGGTCCATCCCTTCGGACCACGCTACCGGCCCGACCCGCGCTCGGCACGAACGGCCCCGCCCGGCGAACTCGAACATCGCATGGGAACCAGCGCGGAGAGTACCCTCGAAGACGTGTTCTGGGAATCTCGACCCACTGCGCATGCGACGCTGGGAGCTGCTTAGTGGACGGGGGTCACGTCCGAAACTGGCTTCGAGTCCGCAGCCCCGTAAGCGGGCGGCCTTTCGGATCACTCCTGATCGCGCTGGCAGACCCGGCGGCGACGACTACCCGCACGGAGCATCACCCCCGTCGGTGGACGTTTACGAAATGAACGCACTGGTCGTCCCGCCGGTCCCGCTGATGGGCCTCGACCTCGGCGAACACCTCGGCGAATTCGGCGGCCACCGCCGTCCGAAACGAACAGTCGGTACAGTCGAGTTCGTAGAACGGCGCCACGGCTCCCCGTCGTACTGATTACCGGTCCGCGGAGACGTCGACCGAGCCGTCGGCCGAGACGCTCACGTCGTACCCGTAGTAGGTGAACTCGATCCGAAGCGGCGATCGGTCGCTTCCCGCATCGGCAGTCCGAACGAGGTCGTTCAGCGCCTCCGGATCGACCGCCTCGAAAAGCGGGACGTCGAGGTTCGTCGAGTCGGTGTCCTCGCGGGCCGCAACTGCTTCGATCACTGCGTTACTGGGCGAAACATCTCGAACGGCTGGTTTGACACTCATTCTGCGTGCACCGGATCGAGGCTACGTTGGACAAAAACGCTGTTGGAACACCTCCTTTCGGATCCATCGCAAGAAAGCGCCAACGTACTCGATTCTGGCATACACGTCGAACCGAGTGCAACGAACCCGTTTCGCACTGGTTCCGAAGCGGCCCTTCTCGCTCTCGGTGCTTACACGTCCGGAGGTGGGACGTCGAAGTAGTCCGAGGCCTTGGTGTACTCGTCCCGCATGAGAATCTCGTCGGTGACCGTGTAGCCCATCCCGTCGAGTTGCTGGGCGATGCGGGTGATGTCGTCGTTCGAGGATCCGATGACCCTGATGTGGACGTTCTCCCGGCCGGTCATGAGCTCCCGGACGTCGAGGACGCCCTCGAGGTCGAGCGTCTCGGTGATCAGGGCTTCGCGGTCGGTGATCGAGACCGTACAGATGAACAGCACGTGCAACGGGAAGCCCACCCGCTCGTGATCGAGTTCGGGACGATACCCCTCGATGACGTCGTGGTCCTCCAACCGAGCGATGCGCTTGCCGACGGTGCTGGCCGAGACGCCGACGCGTTCGCTGATCGCGGCGTTCGTGTTGTTACGTGCGTCCTTCTGTACCTCGTAGAGGATGGCTCGATCGATGTCGTCGAGGTCCGGGTCAGTCATCGGGGAGTCGTACGACCGGCTCGGAGAAACCTATGGTCATCGATCACCCGTACCGGTTGTATTTGTTATGTAGTTTAGAACCCCGGACGGCTTTCGATTTAACCGTCCATATGTGGATCTGCTTAGCAATCCGCAACGCCCTATAAGTGCCCGGCGTGCGGGCGAGCGTCCCCCGTTCGATGAACGGAAGAGGGACGACTTCGACCGACCGGGACTGTGGCACGCATCCCCGTGGGAACGCCGAGTCCGAACTCCTGAACGATCCATAGCGTCCCCGTTCTCGACGGGGAGGCGGCACCACCGATCCCCGTTCGGGGGTTCCGACGGAGCCAGGTTTCCCGCTTCCCGGTCCCACGCACGCGTGTTCGCCCCCATCGAACCCGTAGGCTTTTGGCCGGTCCGGGCGCACGACCCGACAATGAAGGAGTCCCTGTTGGACATCATCTGCTGCCCGCTCGACAAGCACGACCTCGAACTCTCGGTCGACGAGCGCGAGGACGACGAGGAGATCGTCTCGGGGACGCTCACCTGCACCGACTGCGGCGAGGCGTACCCCATCGAGGACGGCATCCCGAACCTCCTCCCGCCGGACATGCGGGAGGCGTAACCACGCGAAGGTTTATTGTCCGGATGCCGCCATCCACGGACGTGTCCTCGGAACCGCTCCGGGTCGTCCTCAACGGCGACCGCCTGAACGCCGCGGACGCCCCCGCCACGTTCGCAGCCGACGGGCCGTTCACCGTCGTCCTCGACAACCGGGGGGCGGCCGTCCACGTCCACCTCCGGTTCCGCGACCGCCTCGCCGAACTCACGGCCGTCGGCGAGACGAACCACTACGTGGACGACGGGGAGACCCACCGGGTCAGGGTCGAGGCGGCGGACGTCCCCGAACCGGTCTCGGGCCGCCTCGACGTGATCACCGGCCACGGCACGGACGGGACCGGGGTTGACGTGACGCTCTCGCCCCGCGAGGGGCCGCGCGGCGTCGACGTCGACGAGTCGCTCTCGCGGCCGCGCGGGAGCGAGGCCGGGGACGGGACGACGGGGTACGGCGGATCGGACGCCGGCGAGCGGTCGATCGGTACCCTCGGGTTCGACTCGACGACGCTGCTCGTCGCCGCGTTCGCGGCCCTCGCGCTCGCGGTCGGCGTCGCCGCCGCGGCGACGCTGGGGAGCACCGTGGTCACGCTCGGACTGGTCGCGGTCGTCCTGGCGGTCGCGGCCGCGACGTACGTGCTCCTGAACTGAGGCGGCCGAAAAACCGGGTTCGCTCCCGGTCGGGGCCCGGCGTCGGTTCCGCGTTACTCGTCGTCCCGTTCGGTCGGGATCCCGCAGAGGTCGCCCGACTCGTCCGTTCGCTTCGCCCGCAGGTAGCGCGTCCGGTAGCGGTTCGCGCCCTCCGCGACGTCTGCCTCGCGGATCCCGCCGACGCGACCCTCCGCGACCGCCTCGAGGACGGCCTCGATCTGCTCCTTCTCGCTCGGCGTGAGCGTGAACGTGTACTCGCGCTCCGCCTCCCGCTCCAGTTTCGTCCACGTGCGCGAGGCCGCGACGACGACCGAACACGGCTCGCGGCAGGGGAAGGGGCCGTCCCCGCCGTCGGCGGCCAGGTCGTCGCCCGCCTCGTACTCCCACTCGCGGCGCTTCAGGCACTGTGAGTCCACGCAGCACGCTTCGGCCACGTGCTCGACGGCCTCCCGCGGCAGTTCGTCCACGACGTCGTAGATGCCCGTTTGGCGCTCCGCGGTCTCGCGCCAGTGGCTGACGTCGAGGTCCCCCTCGCGCTCGCGGTACCAGTTCGCCACCGTCGCGGGGTAGAACGCCTCGACCGCCTCGAGGACGGCGCGGGGGCCGAGGTCGGGGAACGCCCACCCCGTCCGCAGCGACGGCGCGGTCTTCAGCGGCCGGTACCGGCCGTCGCCGTCCAGTTTCGCGATCTCGCGCGCGTCGAGCGGGTCGTCGTGTGAATCGAGTTCCGCGACGTCCCGGCCCGCGTCGTCGACGTGGCGGAGGTCGTACCGGCGCGCGCCGTCCGCGCCGAGCGTCGCCTCGATCCGGAGCTGACCCCACTCGGTGACGAGCCCCTCGCGGAGCGCGTCGTACCGCTCCGGAACCGGACGGTCGTCCGCCGCCTCGGCGCGGCGGAGGAACGCACGGCGGGGGGAGCCGCGTCGCCCGACCTCGCGCTCCCAGAAGTACCAGTTGGTGACGTACGGCGAGCCCTCCGCGTGGGTTCGTAGCTCCGGCTCCGGGAGCCCCGCGGCGGTCACGTCGGGCGTCTCGAACCGGTAGCCGCCGTCGGCGTCACGGGAGACGGCCAGCCCCTCGAACGCGACGCCGTCGCTCCCGGTCGCGTCGGCCGCTCGCTCGGCGTCGTCGGCTCCCTCGGCCCCGCCGCTCCCCGACTCCGCGTCCACGGCGGTCACGAGCGCGTCGAACTGTGCGGCCCGCATTCAGTCGTCAGCCTCCGGGGCGGCGACCCGCGTCGTCTCGCGGACGTCCTCGACGGCGTCCCCCACGTCGGCGCCGGCGTCCGCGGCGCGCTCGAGCAGCACGTCGGCCAGCAGGGGTTCGGTCCCGACGGCGCCCGCGTACCAGACGCGGTGGCCCGCCACCTCGGCGGGCACGTCGTAGCCCGTCCGGTAGTCGTCGGTGAGCCCCACGTCCTCGGGGATGTCCTCCTGGGTGTGGAACCCGTCGGCGACGAACAGGGGGACGAGCACGACGTCCTCGCTCCCGAAGTGGTCGGGGAGGTCGTCCACCTCGGGCTCCTCGTCCATGTACAGCGCCTCGACCTCGTCGAAGCGGTCCATCGACCGGACGCGCCCGGCGTGGTACTCGATCGCCTTCGCGGAGTTCTCGTTCCGCTCGGTGCCGTGGCCGACGACGGCGAAGCCGAACCCCTCCCCCACGTCGGGGTCGCCCGTCACGCTCTCGGCGCGCCGGACCAGCACGTCGGTCATCGACCCGTGGGTGCCGACCGGGCCGCAGTAGTGGACCGTCTGGCCGGTGTCCGTCGCGGCGTAGGTCGCCACGTCCGCCGAGAGGCCGTCCGACTCCCAGTCGGCCACGTCCCAGCCCTCCAGCCGGAGTTCACGGGGGATGACCTGCTCGGTGAAGTAGCCCTCGGAGATGAACATCGGGACGACGTACACCTCCTCGGCGTCCACCGTTCGGAGCACCTCCCGGAGGTTCGGCTCCTCCTTCCAGAAGCCGGTCCTGACCTCGTCGAACGCGCCGGTCGCGCGGACCGTGTCCGCGTGCTCGTGGGTCGGCGCGCTCGAGTCGGGGTTCAGGTGGGACCCGTGGGCGACGACGACCAGCGCCTGACTCATGGGCGGGAGCAGGGGGGCGGCGGCCTTATCGCCTTCGACAGCCCCCGATCACGCTCGACGGCTCCCGACCGCCTCGACTCGCGCCGACCCACACGGTCACCCCGCGGCGCTGCCGATGTAGGGATCGATCCGGTCCCCGGAAAACGAGCACGGCGGCCGTCTCCGCGGCCGCCGTCGATCGACGAGGAACGGGCGAGGGGGGAGGGCCGAACGGGGGACCGTTCCGACGGTGCGAACGCGGCCCGCCGCGTCACACCTCCACGCAGACGGTCGTCCGGGGGACGCAGAGCCGACGGCGGCGACGCGAGTCGCGCCCGTCCCCGCGTCGTCGGAGCCCCGCGAGCAGGTAGCCGGCCGCGAGCAGCGCGGCCACGCCTGCGGCGACCGCAGGCGCCGTCGTCGCCAGCACGCCCGCCACCACGGCGAGTGCGACCCCGAGCGACGTTGCGAGCGACCCGTCGGTCCGCGGGCCCCGAAGCGATTCCAGCAGCGGATCGTTCGTGTCCGGTGGCTTCGGCCTCATGCAGGTGAACGGTGGCGCCCCGGCCCCAAAAGGGTAATCTGAATTACCTTTCTGTACGTCCCGGTACAGAAACTCGCTTCAGTCGCCGGCCGCCTCGACCGGGGACCGGGTCCCCGCTCCGCTCGCGAACCAGTCGCAGGTTCCCCGAAACCGCCGGTGTTATCGCGGACGACGCCGAGCGCGGAGGTATGACAGTCGCGGAGGACGCCCGCGGGGCCGTCCGGGCCCGCCCGTACCTGTTCGACGCGCTGCGCGCCGGCGTGGTGAACTACGCCGCCGCCGCCGAGACGCTCGACCTCGACGCCGAGACGGACGCCGTGGCGACCGCGCTGCGCCGGTTCGCCGCGGACCTCGACCCGCCGTCCGTCGACGCCGACGCCCGGGTCAGCATGCGGAGCGGCCTCGGTCGCGCGGCGGTCGACGCGGACGGGGAGTCGGTGTTCTCGGTCGCGGGAACCCGGTTCGCCGCCGACGGCGGCGACCTGACGGCCGTCGTCGCCGCGGGCGACGTGGACGTCCGCGCGCTGGAGGCCGCCCTCGGCCGCCTCCGAACCGCGGGGGTCGACGTGGAGGGCGCCGGCGTGGCGGACGGCGAACTGGTGGTCGCGGTCGGGCGGCGCGACGGCGCGACGGCGGTCCGGGCGGTCGAGGCGGCGCTTTCGTCGTAGCCGGACGCGGGTTCCCGGTCCGGATCGACCGACGACGGTCGATCGGTGCCGGAGACTACCCGTCGAGGCGCTTCCCCATGCAGGTCGCCGACGCCGGACACAGGTCCGCGAACTCGGTCGTCGCCCGGACGCTCGACGGGACGTCCTCCCGGTCGACCTCCACGTACCCGCGTCCCCGGAAGAACCCCGGCGCGGTCGTGGTCAACAGGTACAGCGTCTCCGCCCCGTTCCCCCGTGCGTAGTCTTCCAGCGCCTCGCACAGCGCCGCCCCGTAGCCGCGCCCGCGGCTCGACTCCTCGACGACGACCGACCGAAGGAGGCCGTTCGACCCGCGTATCTCGACGCCGCCCACGCCGACGCGCTCCCCGTCGGAACGGGCGAGGAAGAACCGCCCCGGCGACGTCCGTACGTCCCGATGCGGGAGGTCGTTGGCCTCCAGCGTGGCCTCGACGCGGTCGAGGTCGTCCGCGTCCGCCTCCCGAAGGACGATCGAGGGGTCGGTCATGCGATCCCGTCGGCCTCCGTCGGCGGCGATCCGTTCGGGTAACCGTGCCGAACGCGGCGTCGTTTCCCCGACTCGGATCGCCGGCTAGGCCGGGTCACGGGTGGGCTCCCAGGCGATCGTGACCCGAACGGTTCCGCCCAGGTCGAACGCGATTCCCCGGCACTCGCGGTAACAACGGGCCAGTCCGGGGGCGCGTCGAACGCCGACGAACAGGGCCGCGGCGGCCGCGAGGACCGCGACGGCGGCCAGCGGCCGGCTGACGGCCCAGAGCGACAGGGGAATCGCGGCCATCGCGGCGTAACTCACGAGGACGCTCCGCCACGTCGGTTGGTCGATCAACGGTCCGTCCCGCGGGATGGATGGTGGTACGTGCATCTGTCAGTTGGTGGGTCGTAGGGTGTCGGTCGTGGTCGTGTCCGCCGAGTCGGCCGGCCCGATCGGACCGATCGATGCGTTCGGCCGCTCCCGCTTCCCGTCCGCGGTCGAACGGGTCGACTTCGGCATCACGGGTGCGCCCCCGTCTTCGGCTTCTCCCCCTCGATGGTCGCCGCGACGACGTAGTCGCTCAGGTCGCGCTCGTCGTCCCAGTCGCGGATGAACTCGTCGCTGTCGGACTTCGGCTCGACGGAGACGCCGACGAACCCGGCGTCCGAGAGCATCGTCTCGAGCGCGGGGACGGGCGACGCGCCGCCGACGCAGGCGGCCACCGACGCGGGGTCGGCCCGCAAACCCGACGGCAACTCGGCGGTCAACACGACGTCCGAGACGGCGAGCCGTCCGCCGGGGCGCAGGACGCGGTACGCCTCCCGGAACACCTGCGGCTTGTCCGGCGAGAGGTTGACGACGCAGTTCGAGAGGATCACGTCCACGGACCGGTCCGCGACCGGGAGGTGTTCGATCTCGCCGAGGCGGAACTCGACGTTCGTCGCGTCGTTCGCCTCGGCGTTCTCGCGGCCCCGTTCGACCATCTCCGGCGTCATGTCGACGCCGACGACGCGGCCCTCCGGGCCGACCTCCCGCGCGGCGAGGAAGCAGTCGAAGCCGGCGCCCGACCCGAGGTCGAGCACGCCGTCCCCCTCCTCGAGGCTCGCGATGGCGGTCGGGTTCCCGCAGCCGAGCCCCAGGTTCGCACCCGGGTCGACGGCGTCGAGGTCGTCGTCCGAGTAGCCGAGTTCGCGCGCCCGTTCGGGCGACGGTTCCCCGTCGGCTCCGCCGTCGCCACAGCACCCGGACGATCCGCACGACGACGACTCCGTGGCGATGCGCCCGTACCGCTCCCGTACGGCGGCACGCTGGGTCGCGGGGTCGGGCCGGCCGTCGTCGGCGTCCGCGGTGGGGGCTTCGTCAGTCATCGTCGAGGGACCTCGTCTCGTCGAGCATGCGGAGCAGTCGGTCCGCGCGCGGCGTCGCGGTGTAGTACCGCCATCGCCCCTCCTTCCGCCGTTCGACCAGTCCGGCGCCGAACAGCCGCGAGAGCGCCTGGCTGACCGCTCCCTGGCTCACGCCGAGCGCCGGCTCCATGTCGCAGACGCACACCCCGTCGTCGCTCCCGGCGATGAGCCGGAGCGCCTCGTACCGGGTGTCGTTGCCGAGCGTCGCGAGCGTCCGGACGTCGGCGGCCACCTCCTCGTCGGTCAGGGAGTGGCCGACGGAGCAACAGTCGGCCGCCTCCCGGCGATTCGCGTCGATCGTCTCGGCGTCGGTCTCCGAACTCATTTTAGGACATGCTAATATTAGACCGGGCTAATATAAATCTGCCGGGGACCCGGCTCCGGGGTTCACCGGCCGGTCACGACCCCGGCGAAACCAGGGTGGTCGACGCTACGGGTGCCTCACCTCGCGTCCACCTCGCGGCCGTCCCCGGCGGGGACACCGATCAGCCATCCCGCCAGCAGGACGGTCGCGACCGCGCCGAGGCCGACGAACTGCATCGGGTCGAGGAGGGGGAAGTCGAACTCGGGGCCGAGGAGGTGGAACGCGACCCCGGTCGCGACGGCGAGCGCGGCGAACCGGGCCGACCGTTCGCCCCGGTACGCGGGGTAGCCGACCCAGGCGAGGACGAGTCCGTAGGCGACGAACGGGAGTTCGAGCAGCCAGTAGACGAACGGGAAGCCGCCGGCCGCGTACGTGGTGAGCCGGTAGTGCCGGCCCTCGTAGACGACGGCGTACACGCCCTGCCCGGGCACCGCGTAGTCGCTGTAGAAGAACTCCTCGGGCCGGTCCCCGCTGCCGTAGACGACGTGGTGGCCGTCGGGGGACTCGACGGCGCGGCGGACGGCGCTTCGAGCGTCCGACGAGAGCGTCTCGTACCGGAGGACTGGCGTCTCCCCGTCCACCTCCGACCGCTCGACCGGTTCGACGGAGAACGACGCCTGCTCGCCCCAGTCGGCCATCGTGGCCGGGGATCCGACGAGCGAGAGCGCGACGAGGACGGCGAGGAGGGCGAGCACGTGCCGTAGGACCATACGGGGACCACCGACACGCGTGGCAAGTGCTTTCCGGGGAGCATCGACGTCGGCGTCGATTCCGGGGTGCGGGTTCGCCGTGGCGAGGGGTGCGGTCACGACCGCTTCCTTCCCCTCGTCCGGAGGGCTCGACCCGAAGCTACCGCCCGAACACGACGGAGACGAGTTTCGACTCCGCCTTCCGGAGGTGCTCCGCGGCGGTGCTTGGCGCGCAGTCGAGCGCCGCGGCGACCGCCTCGTGGCCGGCCTCGCGCGGGACCTCGTAGTAGCCCAGTTCGAGACCCGCTTCCACGGCCTCGCGCTGGCGTACGCTGAGGTGCGTCTCGACGGTCGCGGCGGTCGCGTCCAGCCCGCCGACCGCCTCGACGGTCACGTCGACGGGCACGGGGACGCGCTCCAGGGCAGCCTGTATCTCCGCGTCCGGGCCGAAGAGCGCGAGCGTCACCGTCCCGTCCTCGTGGTACCGGATCGGCGGGACGACGACCAGTCCGCCCTCCGTGATGGGGCCGAACAGGTCCCCCAGTTCCTCGGTCGTGGCGTCCCGCACGTAGACGTAGAACGACCCGCTCCCTGCCCGCACCACGTCGTAGTCGAGCACCTCCGGGATCCCCTCGACTGCCGCCTCGAAGGCGTCGGCGTCGCCGACGGCGTAGTGGAGGATGCCCAGCGCGTCGCCGGTGTAGTTCCACTGGAGGGCGGTCGCGCGCTCTAGGAACTCCGCGTTGGCCCACACGTCGTACATCGGGTGGATCTCGGCCTCGCGACCGCCCGCGGTGATGCGGACCCGGACGTGCTTCATGCCGGGAGCCTTCCCGTCGCCCGGCTTAAACTCCCCGCGCGAATGCGGCAGTAGAGCTTCCCCTGCCGACGCCAAACGGGGTGGCGTGAAGGCCTTCATCTCCGGCGCGACGGGCGTGCTCGGGCGTCGACTCGTCGAGGGGCTCGCAGACGGCGGCCACGAGTCGTCGGACTGGCGAGGGACGAGGGGGGCGAGCGCATCGTCGAACGACGCGGCGGGACCCCGCGGCGAGGTGACGTCCTCGAACCGGGGACGCTGGACCGGGCGATGGACGACGACGTCGAGGTGCTGGTTCACGCCGCGACGGCCATCCCCGCCTCGACGAAGCCGAGCGACGAGGAGTGGGTGCGCAACGACAGGGTCCGTCTCGAGGGCGCGAGGAACCTGCTCGCCGCGGCCCCCACGGGTGTCCGACAGGTGCTGTTTCCGAGCGTCGTGTGGGTCGCCCGCCAGCCCGACGGCTCGCGGTTCGACGAGACGGCCGACCGGCACCCCGACAGGGTCACGCGCTCGGCCGCCGACGTCGAGGACCTCCTCGAGGAGCGCGCCGCCGGGGACGGCTTCGACGCGGCGGTCCTCCGCTACGGGTTCCTCTACGCGCCGGACGCCCGGGACACGCGCGAGTGGGGCGACCGGTTGCTCGACCGCGACGTGCCCGTCGTCGGTGGCGGCCTGCTCGGCCGGCGGGACGCCGACCTCCCGTTCGTCCACGCCGACGACGCGGCGGCGGCGGCGGTCGCGGCCATCGAGACGGAGGCGAGCGGGGTCTTCCACGTCGTCGACGACGAACCGGCGACCGGGGCGGAGTTCTTCGGGACGTTCGCTGACCTGCTGGACGCCCCGGAGCCGCGTCGGGTTCCCGCATGGCTGGCCCGGCTCTTCGTCGGGAAGACCAACGCCGAGGCACTCACCAGTCCGACCCCCACGACCAACGCGAAGGCGAAGCAGGATCTCGGCTGGGAGCCCGCGTATCCGACCTACCGAGACGGTCTGGCGGCGGTCGTCGGGAGCTGGAAGGCCGACGGGACGCTCGCCGAACTCCGGGACGTGTCGGAGTCGAGGACGGCCACCCCGGTCCACGAGGACGTGACGTAGCGCGGCCGCGACGTCGTGTGACGTGGATCCGACCGGGACGCCGCTCGACCTCCGCTCGACGTCGTCGTCGTCGACTCCGCGGGAACGAACGTCGACACTTTAACCCGCAGGGTCGCATAGCGACGACCGAATGACCCTGTCCGTGACCGACACCCTGACGGGTGAGCGACGAGCGTTCGAGGTCGACGACGACGGCGAAGTCCTGCTGTACGTCTGCGGGCTGACGGTCTCGGACGACGCGCACCTCGGTCACGCGCGCCTGTGGTTCCACGCCGACGTCCTCCACCGCTGGCTCGCGTACCTCGGGTACGACGTGCGACACGTCGAGAACGTCACCGACGTGAACGAGAAGATCACCGCCCGGGTCGGCGAACGCGAGGGGTGGGAGACCGAGGCCGACGTGGCCCGTCACTTCACCGGCGAAACCATCGAGAACATGCGCCGGCTGAACCTCCTCCGCGCCGAGGTGTACCCCCGCGTCTCCGAGCACGTCCCCGAGATCATCGACCTCATCGGGGCGCTCGTCGAGCGGGGGTACGCCTACGAGACGAACGGCTCGGTGTACTTCGACGTGACCCGGTTCGACCGCTACGGCGACCTGTCGAACCAGCGGCTCGACGAACTCGAGTCCGACGCCGACCCCGACGAACTCGCGGAGAAGCGCCACCCGGCCGACTTCGCGCTGTGGAAGGCCGGCGGGGTGGACGAGGACGCCGTCAGGGAACACCGGAAACACGACCACGGCGAGGGTGACGGCGACGGGCTCCCGTCCGGCCAGACCTGGGAGTCGCCCTGGGGCGAGGGCCGGCCGGGCTGGCACATCGAGTGCTCGGCCATGTCGATGACCCACCTCGGGGAGACGCTCGACGTCCACATGGGCGGGAGGGACCTCGTCTTCCCGCACCACGAGAACGAGATCGCCCAGAGCGAGGCCGCCACGGGTCACACCTTCGCGCGCTACTGGCTCCACAACGGCCTCCTGCGCACGAAGGAGGACAAGATGTCCTCCAGCCTCGGCAACTTCTTCACCGCGAGCGACGCGCTCGACGAGTTCGGCGTGAACGTCGTCCGCACGTTCTACCTCGGCGCGCAGTACCGCGGCGACCAGACGTTCTCCGAGGACGCCGTCGCCGAGGCGGAGGAGCGGTGGGAACGGCTCGAACGCGCCTACGAGGCCGCCGTCGAGGCGTGCGACTCCGTCGACGCGCGGACGAAACGGGAGGACCCGGCCCTCCGCGAGGCCGTCGGGACGGCCCGCGGGGAGTTCACGGCTGCGATGAACGACGACCTCGACGTGCGGACCGCGTTCAACGCACTGCTGGACCTCGGACGCGCCGTGAACCGCCACGTCGATTCGGCGGTCGCGTCCGACGCCGCCGGCGCGTCGGCCGACGCGGACGGGCCCGACGGCTACGACTACCGGGGGCTCCGCCGCGCCGTCGAGACGTTCGAGGAGTTCGGCGGCGACGTCTTCGGCCTCGAACTCGGCCGCGAGGCGGCCGGCGACGTGGAACTGGCCGGCGACCTGGTCGAACTCGTCCTGGACGTTCGCGAGGAGGAGCGGGCCGCGGGTAACTACGAGCGCGCGGACGAACTCCGCGACGACCTTGAGGCGCTCGGCGTCGCGGTCGAGGACGGCGAGGACGGGGCGACCTACCGGTTCGAGTAGCCGTCCGGGAGGTGGGCCGGTTCCCGTCGGTCGACCGTCGCGTCCGCCTACGCTCCCGAGTCAGTCCCGTCCGAGGGCACCACCAGCACCGGCCGGTCGGAGAGCCGGAGCACCTTCTCGGCGACGCTCCCGAGGACGAACCGCTCGAAGCCACCGCGACCATGGGTGCCGATCACGATCACGTCCGCGTCGCGCTCCCTGGCGGCCGCGAGGATCCGCTCGTGGGGGCGACCCTCGCCGACGGTCGTCTCGACGGTCACGCCGGCCGCCTCGCCGTCCGCTTCGACCGTCGCGACCGCGTCCTCGGCCCCTTCGGTCAGCGCCTCACGAACGTCCTGGAGGGCGCGTGTCCCCTGGCCGACCGGGTCGCTCCCGGCGGTCAGCGGGGCGGTGTCGACGACGCTCACCGCCTCGACGGTCGCGCCGAACTCGCCGGCGAGCGCGAGCCCCACGCGCTCGGCCCGCGCCGCCGGTCCGCTGCCGTCGGTCGCGAGCAACACCCGGGACGGCTCGAACCGTGGCCCCTCCTCGTGGACGGTCAACACCGGAACGCGGACCGTGCGGACGGTCTTCTCCGTGACGCTCCCCATGAGCGCCCGGCCGACGCCGGTCCGCCCGTGGGTCCCCATCACGACGACGTCGACGCCGTGGTCCGTGACGTACCCCGCGATGGCCTCGTGCGGGGCGCCCACGCTCACCGCCGTCTCGACCGGTACCCCCGCCTCCCGGGCGCGGTCGGCCGCCCCCTCGACGGTCTCCTCGGCCTCCGACCGGCGCGCTTCGACGTCCGTCACCTTCGAGAGCACGTACGGGTTCACGACCGAGAGGACGTGCACCCTGGCGCCGACGTGGGAGGCGAGCGATAGCGCGGTCCCGAGCGCGGCGTCGGCCGTCTCGCTGCCGTCGGTCGGGACGAGGACGTCCGTGAACTCGAGGGTCGACATGTATGGACCGTCGCCGCGCGAGGGCAAAACTCCGGTGGCGACCGGGAGGGCCCCCGAGGGCGACCGGGAGGGTCAGGAGGTCCGCGCGTCCGTCGGCCCGGGACGTCGAGCGATGCTCAGCTCGTGAACAGGTCGGTGTCGTCCGGGACGGCGAACAGGCCGAGTCGGACCCCGCAGTCGAGCCAGCCGTAGCCGTACGAGTAGGCGGCCAGCGCGTTCACCGGGTCGTCGGCCTCGCGGAAGTGCCGGCCGTCCTCGAGGTAGGAGACCGCCATCTCGCGGCACTCGAGGGCGGCGTCGTGGAGGGGCGTCCCCTCGGGGACGACGATCTCGGCCTCGGCGAGCGCGTCCGCGAGCATCTCGCCGTATCGGGTCGTCTTCTCGTCGAGGTCGGCTGGCATCGGCTCTCGGTTCCGTGATGGTTTCGGGAGGGTCGTGAGTGCTTCGGCTCCCGTTCGTGGATCACGGCGTCGCCGATCCTGGTGCTGGGTACTGCACCGCTCCAGTCGCCGTGACGGCCCCGGAAGCCCCCGCGGCTATCGAGTCGGGGGACCACGTCTGTGCTCCTCGTCGCTCGCTGCGCTCGCTCCTGTGGTGCCCTCAGACGCAGTCTGAGGACTAGCGAGACCTTCGGTCTCGCGTCGCTTTACGGGTCCGCCTTCCTCGATAGCCGCGGCCCCTTCCATTCCCACCCTGTCGGCTGTTCGGCGGAGCGATGCGAGGGGGAGGCTAAGTCGTTCGTTACAACCGTGGCACCCGTTCGTGCGGCCGTGAGGTGCCGGAACTGGTACACCTGGGGTGTCAACGTGGTCCGTCAACAGGTGTCGGGGGTGCGCCCCGCGCGTCGGACAGCACAACCTACAAACCGGCCAGGCGAGTACTCACCTCCAATGAGTGACGCCGCCGACGCCGTCGAACACAGGAAGTTGATCGTCGCCGGAACGGGCTCCGCGGGGCTCACCGCGGCCATCTACGCCGCGCGGTCGAACGACGAGCCGCTCGTCTTCGAGGGCGACGAGCCGGGCGGACAGCTCACGCTCACCTCCGAGGTGGAGAACTTCCCGGGCTTCCCGGAGGGGATCAACGGCGCGGAGTTCATCAACCGGACCAAGGAGCAGGCGAAGCGCTTCGGCGCCGAGGTGAAGAACGGCGTCGTGGCGTCGGTCGACGACTCCTCGCGCCCGTTCCGCGTCGAGTTGACGAACGGGGACGTCTACACCGCCGACGCGGTCATCGCCGCGTCGGGCGCCAGCGCCCGGACGCTCGGGATTCCGGGCGAGGACGAACTGATGGGCTACGGGCTCTCGACGTGTGCGACCTGCGACGGGGCGTTCTTCCGCGGCGAGGACATGCTCGTCGTCGGCGGCGGCGACGCGGCCTGCGAGGAGGCCGTCTTCCTCACGAAGTTCGCGGACACGGTGTACCTCGCGCACCGGCGCGACGAGTTCCGCGCGGAGGACTACTGGGTCGACCGCCTGATGGAGCACGTCGAGGAGGGCGACATCGAACTCATGCTCAACACCGAGGTCACGGATCTGCACGGGACGCGCGAGGACGGCGTCGAGTCGGTCACGCTCGTCCGGCATCCGGAGGGCTACCCGACGGACCGCCTCGACGACCCCGAGACGGAGGAGTGGGAGTTCGAGGTCGGCGCGGCGTTCTACGCAATCGGGCACACGCCCAACACCGACTACCTCCGGGACACGGGCGTCGAACTCGACGCGGAGGGGTACATCAAGACCCTCGGCGGCGCGGGCGGCGGCCAGACCCGGACGGACGTGGAGGGGATCTTCGGCGCCGGCGACGTGGTCGACTTCCACTACCAGCAGGCGGTCACCGCCGCCGGAATGGGCTGTGAGGCGGCGATCGACGCCGACGACTACCTCGACGAACTGGAGCGGACGGAGGCGGCGGGCGGCGAACCCGTAACCGCCGAAAGCGACGACTGACCGGCCGGCCGCTGATCGTTTTTCACCCGTCCACCGGCCGCGACGATGGCCGGCCCTCCGCCGTGCGTTCCCACCGGTCTTCCGATCGCGGTGGCCGGCACGACCGGCTACGGGTGGGACTGGAAGGGGCCGCGGGGGCTTCCGGGGTGTTCCGGTCGGTCGGGAGGCCCCGGCGGAATCGACCGAAGCATCGCAGAATACCCACGGACCTTTAGGCCCGGCACGCCAGATACGAGCCATGGTTGACACGGAAACCTACACAGTCGAAGGACCCGACGGCGACTCCGACGCCGTCGAACTGCCCGCCGGCCTCGTCGACATGCTGGCCGAGCAGGGCGAGGAGCCGAGCCACGTCGTCACCGACGTGATCCTCCAGGCGTTCGCCCAGCAGGCCCACGCCATCGCTCACCACTCCCAGGGGGAGACGCCCGACGACGTCGAGGAGATCAACGAGAAGGCCGAGGAGCTGTTCGAGGAGCGCTTCGGGCAGAGCCTGCAGGACGCGATGGGTCACTCGCACTGAACTGTTCGCACGGAGCCTCTACTGACCGGGGGCCTCCTCGCTCGGGCCTCCGGCCCTCGCTCGTCGACCCCCGGCAAAACCCGTTCGTGCTGTGGGACCCCTCCGGAATCCCACCGCTGACGGGAAATCGAAGATTTCCCGCAACGCTGGCGGGAACCGACGGTTTCCGGCCGCGAGACGAACTTTGCTCGCCAGTGCCGAAACTCCGCGAGGTCGGTCGCTTCGCTCCCTCCCTCGCGGTACTACCCCCGATTCTACGGCACTGCACTAAATCCACAGCAGCGGGACCGTCCCGAGCACGCCCGCGGCGACGCCGGCCGCCAGTTCGCGCTTCCCGCCGCCGGGGAGGTCCGCGCCCGTCTCCAGCGCCTCCGGGACGAACTCCGTGAGCACGAGATACACCATCGCGCCGGCCGCGAAGCCGAACCCGACGGGGAGGAACGCCCGCGCGTACCTGACGAAGCCGAACGCGACGACCGCGCCGATCGGCTGCGGGAGGCTGGAGAACACCGCCCACCACACCATCCGCGGCGGCGAGACGCCCATGGCGCGCAGGGGGATGGACACCGCCACCCCCTCCGGGACGTTGTGGACGGAGATGGCGACGGTCATGAACACCGCGAGCAGCGGGACGGAGAGCCCGAGCAGCGGGATCCCGCCGTCGAGGCCGAGTTCGGCGAAGGAGACGTCGACCGCGACGCCCTCGGGGAACGAGTGGACCGTGAGGACGCCGAGGACGAGCACCAGCTTCCGGAAGTCGGCCTCCTCGTACTCCCTCGGGTCGACGTCGGCGTCCATCACCACCTCGTGGGCGACCGCGACCAGCACGGCCCCGGCGAGCGCGCCGGCCCCGACGCGGAGCGCCGTCCCCTCGGCCAGCCCCTCGAAGATGAGTCCGAACACCGAGGCCGCGACCATGATTCCCGAGGCGAGTCCCCACAGCGCGACGTTCCACCCGTCGGAGAGGTCGTCGACGACGAAGAACGGCAGGGCGCCGAGCCCCGTCGCGAGCGCCGTCAGCGACCCGGCGATGGCGACGACGACGAGGGCGTCCGGCGCGACCATACTCCGCGTAAGCGGCCGCCCCCGATAAACAACTCGACGTTCTGACAATTTTAGGCCGCCCCGAACCCTCCGGCGGTCGCGGGCGACGACCGTTCAGCAGCGCCAGCCGCGGTCGGTCCGGTTCAGCCGCTCGTGGCCGTCGTCGGTGACGACGACGAGGTCCTCGATGCGGACCCCGAACTCGCCGGGGAGGTAGACGCCCGGTTCGACGCTGAAGACCATCCCCGCCTCCAGTTCGCGGTCGCTCCCGGCGACGACGTACGGCTCCTCGTGGACGTCCAGCCCGACGCCGTGGCCCGTCCGGTGGATGAACTCCTCGCCGTAGCCCGCCTCCTCGATAACCGTGCGGGCGGCCGCGTCGACCTCGCCCGCGGTGACGCCCGGTTCGACGGCCTCGACGGCCGCCCGCTGCGCCTCGCGCACCACGTCGTGGACCGCCCGGAACTCCCCGCCCGGCCCGTTTTCGTCCGCGCCGAACGCCAGCGTCCGGGTCTGATCGGAGGGGTAGCCGTCGACGCGCGTTCCGAAGTCGAGCACGACCGGGTCGCCCGCCCGGATCGCCCGGTCGCCGTGCGCGTGGTGGGGCATCGCGCCGTTCGGCCCGGAGCCGACGATGGTCTCGAAGGAGACGCCCGTCCCGCCGGTGGCCGCCAGCCTGTCGGCGACGTACGCCGCCAGTTCCGACTCGGTGTCGCCCACCACGTCGGCGTCCCGCTCCCGCAGGTCCTCGACGACGGCGTCGGCCGCCTCTCCCGCCCGCCGCATCGCGTCGAGTTCCGCCTCGTCCTTGCGGACGCGGAGGTCCGCGAGCACCTCGGAGGCCAGCCCGAACGCGGCGCCCGGGAGCGCCGCGCGCAGGTCGAGGGAGAACCGGGCGTGCATCGTGTCGTCGACGAGGACGCGCCCGCCGTCGACCCCCAGATCCTCGAGGACCGACGCCAGGGCCGCCCGCGGGTCCGCGTCGTCCGCCCACGTCCGCACGTCCGGCACCCACGACTCCTCGCGCACCTGCTCGCCGTACAGTTCGGGGACGAGAAAGACCGGATCGGGGTCGCCGTCGGATTCGTCCGACCCGCCCGTCCCTCCCGCCGCGTCCCGCCCCGCGGCCGGGACGAACAGCAGCAGATGCCGCTCGCCTGGGTGCTCGTCGAACCCGGAGAGGTACCGGAGGTTCGTGCTCGGGAAGAGGACCAGGCAGTCGTCGCCGCGTTCGCGGAGGCGGGCCTGCGCCTCGCGCGTCCGGCGCTCGTGGGGGCTCATGGGCGGTCGTTCCGCCCCGGCGGGCAAGAACGTGCGGGGTCCGGTCCGCCGCCGACCGCGGTCGCCCGCCGGTCCCGGTCACTCCCCGGCGAGCAACCCCTCGACGGCCTCCCGGTCGGGGAGCGCGGTCATCGCCCCCTCGGCCGTCGTCGACGCCGCGGCCACGGCGTTCGCGTACGCGAGGGCGTCCGCGAACGGGCGGCCCTCCGAGAGCGCCGTGACCGCGCCCGCCGTGAAGGCGTCGCCCGCGCCGGTGGTGTCGACCGCATCGACCGGGAAACCGCCGTGGTCCGCCTCCGCGCCGCCCCAGGGCGCGTCGTCCGTCGCGAAGCCGTACGCGCCCGCGGCGCCGCGCGTCAGGACGGCGGTGTGGGCGCCCGCCGCCACGAGCGACCGCGCGAGTTCCGGCGGGTCGCCGGCGAAGCCGGCCGGCCGGACGTCCTCCCCGGAGGCGACGACGACGTCGACGAGGGGCAACACCCGCTCCAGGGTTGCCCCGTAGTCGAACCCGCGCCCGAGTCCGGGTCGGGCGTTCGGGTCGAACGAGACGGACGTCCCGTCGGGAACCCGCTCGAGGAGGTCGATCGTCGCCGAGCGGGCCGGTTCGAACGCCAGCAGGACGCCGCCGATATGGACCCAGTCGACCCCGGCGAGCGTCGCGTCGTCCACGCTTCCCGGCCGGAGGCCGACGCTCGCGGTGCCGTCGAGGTAGAGGGAGAACGAGCGGTCACCCCCGGCGTCGCGTCCGACGACGGCGAGGCCCGTCGGCGCGTCGGGGTCCCGTTCGACCAGGTCAGCCGGCACCCCCTCGTCCGCGAGCGTCGCGGCGAGGAAGTCGCCGAAGCCGTCCTCCCCGAGGCGCGTCCGGAACAGCGGTGCGTCCCCCAGCCGAGAGAGGCCGACGGCGACGTTCGCGGGCGCGCCGCCGGCTCTGCGCGCGTACGCGTCGGCGCTTCCGGCGTCCCCCGTCTCGGCGGGGTGGAGGTCCACGATCGCCTCGCCCACGACGAGCCTCACCGGGCCACCCCCGCGCGGCCCGTCTCCCTCCGGCGGGGACGCCGACCGGGTCGCGTCCGTCGCCGGGACCGCCGGATCCGCCGCGCGCCTCGACCGTTCATACCTCCCCTGAATCGGCCCCGTACTTCGACCCACCGGACGGCTCTTGTCGGCGGCGGCCGTACGGACGACGATGACCGGTACCGACCCCGAACGGTCCGACGGCTCCCCGTCGTCGCCGTCGCCGTCGTCGCGTCCGCCGTCCCCGCCGCCGGCCCTCGCCGACCACGTCCCGGCGGTCGCGGCCGAGTCGGACGTCGACGAGGCGTCGCTCCGCGCGCTCGCGGGACGGCTTCAGGACTCCGTCGCCGACTACCCGGGCGTGTCGGACCTCGTGTTCGAGTACCGGCGGGCGTTCTCCCACGACCCCCTCGTCGCCCGGGCGGACGACGTCCACTTCCTGCTCGTCCCGCCGCGCGTCTGGCCGGAGTTCGGCGCCGCCCTCGACGCGAGCGACGCGGAACTCGCCGCGCTCGTGGCGGTCCACGGACGCGCGTTCGACGCGGGAACCGACGTCCGCGAGCGGGGCGACTGGAAGCCGCTCGTGCTCGTCGGTTAGTCGGTCCCCGCCGCGCCGGTTCCCCCCGGCCGTTCGACGTCCCGGCGTCCGCCGACCCCGGCCCACTCCGCCGGCGAAGTCGCCGGCGCGTCCTCGGCCTCGGCGGGGTCGGCCGCGCGGAGTCGGAGGACGACCGCCCCGCCGGCGTCGGTCGACGGGAACGCCAGTTCGCCGTCGACGCCGTCCAGCGCCCAGCGGACGAGCCAGAGGCCGAGCCCGCTCGCGTGTTCGAGCTGCGTCTCCCTCCCGGCCTCGACGGCGGACCGTTCGGCCGGGGGGATGCCGGGTCCGTCGTCCCGGACGCGGAGTTCGAGCGTGCCACACTCCGTCGTGGCGGAGATAGCGACCGTCGGCGAGGCGCCGTCGTTGTGGACGATGCCGTTCTCGACGACGTTCCACAGCGCCGTCGCGAGCAGGCCGTCGGCGTAGGCCGCGACCCGCTCCTCGCAGTCGGTCGTCACCGTCGCCCGGGGGTAGCGCTCGCCCGCCAGGTCCGCCACCGCCTCGACGACCTCGCTGACGTACACCGGCCGGCCGCCGTGGTCCGCGTCGCGGAGCGTCCGGTCCACGCCGCGCACGCGCTCGCCGAGTTCGGCGAGTCGTTCGGCCGCGCGACGGATGGTGGTCCCCTTGCGTGCGACCGCCTCCCGGTCGGCGTCGGCGAGCGCGCGGGCGTACCCGAGAACGACGTTCAGTTCGTTCCGGAGGTCGTGTCTGAGCACGCGGGTGAGCACCTTCAGTCGCTGGTCGTAGCGGTCCCTGGTGGTCGTGTCCCGGAGCGAGACGAGGAAGCCGCCGACGCGCGGGTCCTCGAAGCCGTTCACGCCCACGCCCTCGAGGGTCCGCCACCCGCCGTCGGCGTGGCGACCGCGGAACGTCACGCGGACGCTCTCGCCCGGCGTGTCGAGCGCCTCGGCGAACGGCGCGGCGACGTCGCGCCGATCGTCCGGGTGGATGTGGTCGGTGATGGGCGTCCCCTCCATCCGCTCCGGATCGCGGCCGAGCACGCGCTCGACCGCCGGGCTGACGTACTCCAGCATCCCGTCCGCGTCGGCCACGACGACGACGTCGCGGCTGTGTTCGACGTAGGCCCGGTAGCAACGCTCGACGCGCCGGCGCTCGGTCACGTCCCGGAAGGACACGACGGTGCCGGCACCCGCGGTCGGGAGCGGCGTCCACCGCGGTTCGAGGAACCGCTCCTCGCCGTCCGCCGTCAGCCGGACGGTTGCGCGTTCGTCGTCCTCGGCCGGCCGCTCGACCGGGACTCCCTCGGGCAGCACCGCCCCCGCGCGTCGGCCCAGATCCCCGTCGGTCACCCCGAACAGTCGGCAGGCTGCCGGGTTCGCGTCCGTGATCGCCCCCCGGTCGTCGAGGACGACCACCGCGTCCCGGAGGCCGTCGAACACCGCGTCCCGGGCGACCGACCGGCGGCCGAACAGCCCGTACCTGCGGGTGGCGACGTACACGTAGAGCGCCGAGACGCCGAGCGAGATCGGCGTGTAGTCGACCGCGAACGGCCCCGGCACGTCGAGCAGCCAGAGGCCCCACGTCACGCCGGGGACGAGCGCGGCGGCGACGAGGAGCGCGGCGCGCCCGTGGGCGTCCCGGCCGCCGTCCAGCGCTTCGCGGCCGAGCGACGCCGCGCCCGCGACCACGACTGCAGCGGTGTAGGCCGCGTGGAGACGGAGGCCGACGCCCGGCGCCGGCACCGAGAGCAACGCCCCGTCGACGCTCACGACCGTCGTCCCCGCCACGTACCAGTCGCCCGCCGAGAGCGCCCCCACCGCCGCGACGGTCGGCTCGACGGCGAGCAGGGCGGCGGTCCGGCGGCCGAGCCGTCCCCCGGGGCGGCTCCGATGGTACGCCAGCGCGAACCAGCAGGTGACGAGCGGGGCGCCGACGGCGAGGCCGATGGTCGTCCACGTCTCCTGGGCCGCGAGCGTCGTCGCGCTCAGCGCGGAGCCGTGCGCGAACGCCCACAGCCCGGCCGCGACCAGCGTCCCGGTCGCGAGCGTCCGGACGTGGCCGGGGCTCCCCCGGGTCGCCCGGTGGACCGCCGGGACGACGGCGACACAGAGCGCCGCGGAGAGGAACGACGCGCCCGCGAGGACCGCTATCGTGTCGACGGCCATGCCAGTCTACGCCCACCGGCGGGGTCTCGGGAAAAAAGGGTGCCCTCCCGGGTATCGGAGCTGATAGCGGAGACCCCGGCGGGGTCGAGAACGGCCCGCCGGCCCGCCTTCGCCCGACTCCGGCCGCTCTGGGGGTTCGCGCCCGCGGCTCAGAGGCCGAGTTCGCGCCCGATGACGACGTGCTGGATCTCGCTCGTACCCTCGCCGATCTCCATCAGCTTCGCGTCGCGGTAGAAGCGCTGGGGCGCGAAGTCGGTGGTGTAGCCGTAGCCGCCGAGCGTCTGGACGGCGTCCTCGGCGACCTCGCGGGCGGCCTCGCTCGCGTCGAGTTTCGCGAGCGCGGACTCGCGGGTGATCGACTCGCCCTCGTCGTACAGCGTCGCCGCCCTGTGGGTGAGCAGGCGTGCGCGCTCGGTCTTGCGGTGCATGCCGACGATCTTGTCGCGGATGGCGTCGAACTTCGCGATCGGCTGGCCGAACTGCTCGCGCTCGCCGGCGTACTCCTTGGCGGCCTCGAAGGCGCCCTGCGCGAGTCCGACCGACAGCGCGGCGATCGAGACCCGGCCGCCGTCGAGCGTCTTCTTCGTCTGCGTCCACCCCTCGCCCTCCTCGCCGAGCAGGCGGTCCGCGGGGAGGCGCACGTCGTCGAACTGGATCTCGCAGGTGGGCGAGCAGTTCAGGCCCATCTTGTCCCACACCGTCGTCACCTCGAAGCCGTCGTCGTTCCGCGGGTCGACGATGAACGTCGAGATGCCGTCGTAGCCCGCGTCGGGGTCGGTGACGGCCTTCACGAGTACGGAGCCGGCGACGTTGGCGTTCGTGATGAACTGCTTGGTGCCGTTCAGCACCCACTCGTCGCCCTCCTTCCGTGCGGTGGTCTCCATGCTCGAGGCGTCGGAGCCGGAGCCGGGTTCGGTGAGCGCCCAGGAGCCGAGGTACTCGCCCTCCGCGAGCGGGCGGAGCCAGCGCTCCTTCTGCTCGTCGGTGCCGAACAGCTCGATCGGCTTGGAGGCGAGCGAGACGTGTGCGGCGTACGAGAGGCCGATGCCGCCCGAGACCCGGCCGAGCTCCTCGGTGACCAGGGCGTACATGAGCTGGTCGCCGCCGAGCCCGCCCCACTCCTCGTCGACGGGGACGCCGAGCATGTCGAGGTCGGCGAGCTGGTCGAACGGCTCCTCGGGGAAGCGGTGCTCGTCCTCGATCTCCTGGGCGAGGGGGGCGATCTCCTCCTCGCAGAACTCGCGGACCTGGTTCTTCACCATGGCGTGTTCCGCGGGCAGGTCGAAATTCATGGGCAACAATTGCGAGCTACGGGTGATAAACTGTGTGGAGTCGGGTTCGTGGTGGGGCTTTCGGGGGCCACTCCGGGACGACCCAACTGATCCACGTGCTTAGCGCCGCGGGGGCTTTCTGGACCTGCCCCACGGTGTACGAGCCGGGATTCACGGCGGTTTTCGTAGCCACGGAGAGGACGTATCGAAGCGAACTCGACGAGGACCGTCCCACACTCGATGCGATGACGAACCCGCGTCACGTCCACCGATCGTCACGAATCCCGCGGACGTTTTATTGCCGTCCGGGGCGACTCACGGCACGATGGAACTTCGCCGGTTCGTCCGGGGCAACGTCGAGTGGTCGCGGCTGGAGGCGATCGCCCGCGACCTCGCCGAGCGGTACGGCCCCGGCGAGGCCCGCGTCCGCTTCCTCGAGGCGGACAACTGGCTCTCGACGCCGTTCGTCCTCGAGGTCGGCGACGACGAGTACTTCGTGAAGGTCATCTCGAGGCAGAACTCGCTCGTCCACGCGCTGTTCACCACCGGCCGGAACCTCGGGGCGTTCACCTCCGGGACGGAGGGGTTCTTCGAGCACTTCGGCACCCCCTACCAGATGGCCCAGCACGAACTCGAGGCGACCGAGCGGATGCGCGAGGTCGGGCTGAACGCCCCCGAACCGGTCGAGGCGCTGGAGATGGACGGCCTCGGCGTGCTCGTGCTGGAGTACCTCCCCGCCTTCCGCCCGCTGGACGAACTCGACGTCGCGGACGCGCGGGACCTGGCGCCCGAACTGTTCCGGGCGCTCAACGTGATGCACGAGCACGGACTCGCCCACGGCGACCTCCGGGCCGAGAACGTCCTCGTCCTCGACGGCGAGATCTACCTCATCGACGCGACGAACGTCCGCGGGGCGGGTGAGGACGAGGAGGAGGGGCCGACCGCCTCGAAGCACGCGGGCGAGGACGCCCGCCGATACGACCTCGCGTGCGGGCTCGCTGCGCTGGAACCGCTGGTCGGCGCCCCGGCGGCCGTCGAGGCGGCGCTGTCGGCCTACCCGATGGCGGACCTGCTGGACGCCCTGGAGTATCTCGACTTCGTCCGCGTGCGTCCGGACCACGACTTCGACGGCCCGGCGCTGAAGGGGGAGATCGAGAAGCGGGCCGACGCGGACGAGGGGCCTCCTGCCGCGCCGTAGCCGAGCACGTCGTAGCCGGGCGCGTTGAAGCCGAGTACCTCGCCGTCCCCGGAATCCGGCGCACGCCCCGGTTTCGACTCCGGGGGCGTCGGTTCCGCCGACCGTCAGTCCATCTCGCGGACGTCGATGGTGACCGGTTCGTCGGCGTGCTCCCCCTCGTCCCCGGACTCGACGCCGAGGAACTCCTCGATGGTCGCGACGTTCCACTTGTTCGCCTTCCAGTAAGCGTCGAACAGCACGCCCACGACCGGGACGGAGCCGCCGACCGCGTCCACCGTGACGTTCGCCAGCATCTTCACGATCGTCGTGAGCGGGACGCCGAGGTTCGCGGCCTCGGCGACGATGTACAGCGAGATGCCCGCCGCGACCGCGTCGCCGGCGCCCGGGACGGCGCCGAGAATCGGGTCGAGGCCGACCTTGAACGAGGTGCCGGGCACGCGCACCGCCTCGTCCATCAGACCCGCGACGGTTCGGACGCGCCGGAGCGCCGCCTCGTCCGCCCGATCGAGCGCCTCCGCTGTGGTCCGGTCCATGTCCGTACGCGGTGCTCCGGGGGAAAAGGGTTGTCGGCGGGCTGAGTTCCGCTTTGTGACCACGCCGGTCCACGCCCCCGTCCCCGCGTCCGCTCCCGGTTCGGAGCCCGGGTTTCGCGCGCGCCGGGCCGGCGACACGACGTCCGGCCCGGACCGCTCGCCCCTGCGTTTCCCGCACCTATATGAGCACCCTCGCGCAAGATTTGCCCATGAGCCGAAGCTCCGACGACGCGTACCAGCACTACATCGGCGGCGAGTGGGTCGACGGCGAGGGGAGCGACACGTTCGCGAGCGAGAACCCCGCGACCGGCGAGACGCTCGGCGAGTTCCGGCGAGGGACGGAGGCGGACGTCGACGCCGCGCTCGCGGAGGCGGCGGACGCCTTCGAGGAGTGGAAGGACCTCTCGCACGTTCGCCGCGCGGAGTACCTCTGGGAAATCTACCACGAGCTACGCGAGCGCACCGACGAACTCGGGGAGATCGTCACCAAGGAGTGCGGCAAGGAGATCTCGGAGGGCAAAGCGGACGTGGTGGAGGCCGCCCACATGGTCGAGTGGGCAGCCGGCGACGCCCGCCACCCCAAGGGCGACGTCGTCCCCTCCGAGATCCCCAGCAAGGACGCGTACATGCGGCGGAAGCCGCGGGGCGTGATCGGCTGTATCACGCCGTGGAACTTCCCGGTCGCCATCCCGTTCTGGCACATGGCCGTCTCGCTGGTCGAGGGCAACACGGTCGTGTGGAAGCCCGCCGAACAGACGCCCTGGTGCGGGCAGATCATCGCGGAGATGTTCGAGGACGCGGGCATCCCCGACGGCGTGTTCAACATGGTGCAGGGCTTCGGCGACGCCGGCGCGGCGATCACCGACGACGACCGCGTCGACACCGTACTGTTCACCGGATCGGCCGAGGTCGGTCACGAGATCGCCTCCAAAGTGGGCGGCAAACCCGGCAAACTGGCCGCCTGCGAGATGGGCGGCAAGAACGGCATCGTCGTCACCGAGGAGGCCGACCTCGACACGGCCGTGCACTCGGCGGTCATGTCGAGTTTCAAGACGACCGGCCAGCGCTGCGTGTCGAGCGAGCGGCTCGTCGTCCACTCGGACGTGTACGACGAGTTCAAGGAACGGTTCGTCGAGATCGCCGAGGACGTGGCGGTGGGCGACCCCCTCGAAGCGGACACGTTCATGGGGCCGCTCATCGAGGACGCTCACGTCGAGAAGGTCTCCAAGTACAACCGGCTCGCGAAGGACGAGGGCGTGAACGTCCTGGTCGATCGGACCGAACTCGACGCCGACGAGATCCCCGAGGGCCACGAGGACGGCCACTGGGTCGGCCCGTTCGTCTACGAGGCGGACGCCTGGGAGGACCTGCGGTGCACTCACGAGGAGGTGTTCGGCCCGCACGTCGCGCTGCTCGAGTACGACGGCGACATCGAGGAGGCCGTCGAGATCCACAACGACACCGAGTACGGCCTCGCGGGCGCGATCATCTCGGAGGACTACCGGCAGATCAACTACTACCGGGACAACGCCGAGATCGGCCTCGCGTACGGTAACCTCCCCTGTATCGGAGCGGAGGTCCAGCTACCGTTCGGAGGCGTGAAGAAGTCGGGGAACGGCTACCCGAGCGCGCGGGAGGTCATCGAGGCCGTCACCGAGCGGACGGCCTGGACGCTGAACAACAGCTACGAGATCGAGATGGCCCAGGGGCTCTCGGCGGACATCAAGACCCGCGAGGAGTGACCGCCGGGTTCGCCGACGAACCGATCCTCACGGCGCGCGCCGCGGGAACGTCGTCGACCACCGCGGCGGGACTACGGGCCCCCGGCTGCTGCGGCGGGGACTACGGGCCCTCGAGCGCGACTCCCTCCGAGCGCGGGCGCGAAAAACCGTCGGCCCCGCATTCGTCCGTCCCCGTATCCGTCCGTAACCGAGCGCATTCCCCTCCAGTTGACCCTCGTTCTCCCCGTCGATGGCGGCGTCCGTGCGCGTGAACGGGGGACGCGAGTGGGCGGCCGGATGCGGGAGTGGGAGCGGAAGCATCCCGACCGCCGGTTCCGCGGCGGATGGGCCGACGGCCGTCGCCGCGGCACGTCCGCGTCCCCGGTTCGTCGTCGGGGAACCCCCCGACGTCCCGCGAGCCGGACCGACTCGGACCGGAGCGGTCACGATGGGGCCGGCCACGCTGGGGAACGTGGCCGGCCGTCGCCGGCGGCCTCCATCGGCCGCCGGTGCAGCGGTGGTCCGGTTCGCGGCGTGCGAAACGGGACCGGAGGAACACTTGATTGTACCGGCCCCGTTCTCGAAACTGATTCTCGCACCCCCGGCGCGTTTTTGCGGGACGCGGCCGATGGGACTCCCATGTTCGAGCGGGTGTTCGCGGACGCGACGGCTCGCGACTGGGACGACGCGCCCGACGGGACGCTCCGGATGGCGGTCGTCGGCTGCGGCTGGCAGGCCCGCGCGGAGTCGCTGCCCGCCATCGCGACGGCGGACTACTGCACGCCGACGGTCGTCGTGAGCGGGAGCGCGGAGAAGCGCGCCGAACTCGGGGGGACCTACCGGGTCACGGCCATCGACTACGAGGAGTACGCCGCGGGCGTGGCGACCGAGGAGTACGACGCCGTCTACGTGGCCACGCCGAACCGCCTCCACCTCCCGCACGTCGAGACCGCCGCCCGGTACGGGAAGGCGGTCATCTGTGAGAAGCCGCTGGAGGCGACCGTCGAGCGGGCCGAACGGCTCGTCGCGGCCTGCGAGGAGGCCGACGTCCCGCTGATGACCGCCTACCGGATGCAGACGGCCCCCCTCGTCCGGCGCCTCCGCGAGTTCGTCCGCGACGGCGGCATCGGCGTCCCCCTGCGGGCTGGCGGCGACTTCACGTTCCCCGCCCTGGACGGCGAGCGCGGCCCCGACCAGTGGCGCCTCGACGCGGAGCTGGCGGGCGGGGGCGCGCTGTTCGACCTCGGGGTGTACCCGCTGAACACGGTCGGCTTCATGCTCGACACCGCCCCCGTGTCGGTCAGCGGCGAGACGCGCTCCGCGGGCGAGGCGTTCGACGAGGTCGACGAGCACGTCGACTTCAACGTCACCTTCGAGCACTGCGTGGGCAGTTTCTCGGCGTCGTTCTCGGGCTACCCGACGACGCGGATCACCGTACAGGGAAGCGACGGCCGGATCGTCGTCGACCCGGCGTTCGGGGCCTACGAGAACCGCGACGTGACCGTCGACACCGACGAGGGCCACGTCCGCGTGATCGGCGTCGGCGCCGACGAGACTCGCGAGGAGTTCGACTACTTCGCGAACGCCGTACTGACCGGCGCCGACATCGAACCCGACGGCCGGGACGGCCTCGCAGACGTGCGCGCGATGGCCGGCGTCCTCGAATCGGCCGAGACGGGGCGGGCCGTGCGACTCGACGGCGACCGTGAGTCCGGAGGGCCCCGGCGCCCGCGCGACCGGCGGACGTGAAGCGGCGCCCTGCTGAAGTCGAACGAGGGCGGTGAAGCGAAAGGGAAGGGGCGGAGCGAAGGCGAAGTGGCGCGGGACTCGCGCCGCGAGGACCCCGGAATCGCGGCGCAGCCGTGTGCCGTCGAGCGCGGCGGTGGCGGCGAGGTGGCGGGTTTTTTGATCTGCCGAGTCACGACGAGAAAAGCGTCGTTGCGTCGGCGTTCATGGGTAGTGCGCTACCACGGATAAACCCTCCGGGACGGCGAAGCGGTGCCGCCGGCGGAAGGGCTATGCGGGCGGCCGCGAATGGACGCGTATGCCACGGGTGCGGGCCGACGCGCTCCTCGGGGGCGCGGACGGTCTCCTCACCGAACCGAGACGGTACGTCCGGACCGAGCGACTCGGCGACCCCGGGGACGTCCTGGGGGGCGACATCGAGGGTCGGCTGGTCGCCGTCGAGGAACTCCCGCTCGCTCACCTCGATCTCCCGCCGGACGAACGCGAGCGGCTCTGTCACGACCTCGGCGGTCGTCGGACCGTCTTCGTCCACTACCTCGACCGGTAGGAGGCCAGCCATCGATGGGGCAGGGGGATCGGCCCCGCCGACCCGCGCCCTGGCTTCGGTCCGACCCTGGAGCGTCCCGATCCGGGAGCGTCCCCACCCGATATGCCCTCAGTAGTCGCGCCTGTCGCGCAGCGACGGGAACTCCTCGCGCACGCGCTCGACGCGACCGGGGTCGACGTCCGCGAACACGAGCGCCGGGTCGTCGTCGGTCGAGGCGAGCGTCGTCCCCCACGGGTCGTACACGGCGGAGCGGCCGAGCAGGTCCGCGTCCTCGAACGTCCCCGCGCCGTTGATCGTGGCGACGTACGCGAGGTTCTCGATCGCCCGGGCCCGGGGGAGCGTCCGCCAGTGTTCGACCCTCGGGTACGGCCACGCGCTCGGCACGAGCACGAGCGTCGCGCCCGCCTCCGACAGCGCGCGGAACTGTTCCGGGAACCGCAGGTCATAACAGGTCGTGACGCCGACGCGGAAGCCGAGCAGGTCGACGACCGGCAGGGCCTCCCCGGGCGTCAGGAGGCGCGTCTCGGCCGACTCTAGCCGAACAGGTGGTGTTTGCGGTACACCGCCAGGCGCTCGCCGTCGGCGTCGAACAGGGCGGCGGTGTTCGCCAGCCCCTCCCGCTCGGGGACCTCGACCCCGTCCGCGGCCGACGCCGCGAGGTCCTCGACGATGCTCCCCGCGAGCAGCGCCACGTCGCGGTCGGCCGCGAGCGCGGCGAGTTCGCCGAACGTCGGCCCGGCGACCGACTCGGCCGCGGCGGCGTACGACTCGAACGCGAAGTAGCCCACGTTCCACAGCTCCGGCAGCGCGGCCAGGTCGGCGCCCCGGTCCGCGGCCGCGACGACCGCCTCCCGGGCCCGTTCCAGGTTCCCGTCCGTGTCGGCGGCCTCGACGCCGAGCTGGGCGAGCGCGAGCCTCACGCGTCGGTCACCTCGGCGCGGAGGGCGGACTCGAGGTTCTCGAGTTCCCGCTCGAAGTTGCGCTCGAAGAACCGTTCGACCCCGGGGAGCTTCCCCTCGACGACGAACTCGTTGGCGAGCCGCGTCCCGCCGTCGGGGGTCGACTCGACCCTGTGTTCGCCGGTCACCCGAAACGCCGCGGAGCGCCCGACGAACTTCACGTGTCGGGGCGGGTCGCGCTCGGTCTCCTCGGTCTCGACGGCGATCGTGGAGCGGACCATCGGGATCGGCAGGCGGACGTGCCAGGTCGCGCTCCCGTCGTCGTGGACCTCGAACTCGTCGACGACGCTGATCGCGCCGGCGCGCTTCGCGGGGTCGGCGATGAACGCCCAGACCGTCTCCGGGGGCGCGTCCACGACCACCTCCCTGCGCACGCGGACTGTCATGGGTGAAACGGCGGACGCGGGGAACGAAAAACGCGAGGGTTCCGGGTCAGGACAGCTCCACTCGCCAGGTGGTAGAGCGGGCGCGCCCCCACTTCTCGATGTCCATCTCGTCGGACTTCTCCGCGAGCTGGGGGAGCCTGGAACCGACCTGTTTGGCCGACAGCCCGATCGCCTCAGCGATGTTCTTCGCCCGAAAGTACTGCTCGCCCCGGGAGACGCTGTCACGGAGGTACGCGACGATGCGCTGTTCCTCGGATGTGTAGTCGGTCATCGCTGGCTTCGTTCGTGTTTGGGGACGAACGTGCTTAACGCTTTACGGAGTGGCCGTGTTCGTCCCCGAAAACCCGATCAGTTCGACCGTCGACGCGTCTACGCGTCGTACACGTGCACGGCGACGACCGACAGCGTGGCCGCGGCCATCGCGAGCGCGAACCCCCACGCCATCGCCTGCTGGCTCGCGCCGACGAGCATGAACCCCGCGCCGACGGCCGCGACGGCCGCGAACGCGAGCGCGAGTCCGGTGCCCATGTCACTGGAGGCGGATTCGGTAGCCATGTCCGGCCGTTCGCCGGCGCGCACTTAGTTCGCCCGATTCCGGCGGGGTACCGCCCTCGGCGGTCGGCGTCCCGTCCTCTCCGACCGGGCCGGCGAACGCGGCAACCGACGGGAGCACGACCGGCTACCGAACCCCGGTCGGGGAAACGCGTCGCGCCCGTTCCGAACCCGCGCGTGGCCGGTCGGCGGAACTCAGCGGGTTTAACACCCGCCCGTCCGTCACTCGCCGCATGGTCGATACCAGGGGGGCGATCTCGACCGTGAAGGTCGTCGCCGTCGCGGCGGTCGTGCTCGTCGGCTCCGTCGGCGGCGCGGTCGCGCTCGGCGTCGTCGGCGCGCCGTCGGTCGAGAGCGTGGAGAACCGGTTCGGCGAGGTGACCGATGAGACGACCGAGATCAGGACCGACATGGTCGTGAACAACCCCAACCCGATCGGCATCCGACTCGGCGGCACGACCGTCTCATACACGGTTCGGATGAACGACGTCCGGATGGCCGAGGGGTCGAAGGAGGGCGTGGGGGTCGAGACCGGCAACAGCACCCTCGAGTTCCGGACCGGGATGAACAACTCGAAGATTCCGGCCTGGTGGGTGAGCCACGTCTCGAACGACGAGCACACGACGCTGCGGGTCGACGCGGACGTCCACTCCTCGCTGCTGGACCGGACGTTCGGCGCGCCCCAGGTCGAACGCGACGTGGACACGTCGGTGATCGAGGCGTTCCGCTCGGAGGAACCGCGACCGGTGGAGGTGGACTCGGCGGCGGTGACGAACCCGGTGATGGTCCTCGAACGCACCGAGGCATCCTGGGGGACCGTCGACGAGGGGACGACGGAGGTACGGATGACGCTGTACCTCCACAACCCCAAGCCGTACCCGATCACGCTCTCGGAGGTCGGCTACGACATCACGATGAACGACGTCGCGGTCGGGGACGGCGAGGCCGGCCGGACCACGACCATCCCGCCGGGCGAGACGGTCCCGGTGGAGGCGACGACGACCATCGACACCCAGCGGCTCGACGAGTGGTGGGTCTCACACCTCGACCGCAACCAGGTGACCGACCTCAGGCTCGACCTGTACCTCGTGATCGACCTCTCCGAGGCCGGCGCGGGCGAACGGCGCGTCGACCTCGACGAGTTCAACGAGACGGTCGAGACCGACGTGTTCGGCACCAAGAACAGGAGTGCGGACGGGACGACCGGCGGAGGCGACGATGACGACGCCTCCGACGGCGACGGCACCGACGACGGGACCGAGGCGCCGGACGGCGACGGGACCGACGCCCCCACGGACGGCGGAACCGCGACGCCGACCCCGACCGCGACGCCCGACGGCGGAACGACGACGACCGAGGACGACGGGGGCCTCTTCTGAGGTTCCGGTCCGGCCGACCCGCCGCGTTCGGCCACGCTATTTGCGCCCGCCGACAACGCTTTATCCCCCGCGGCGTCAGGGAGTAGTATGTCTCGGAGTATCACCGCTCCTGGTCGAGTTCTCGGACGGTAACGTGACCGTCACCACCGACAGCGATTCGATTCTGGTCGACGTCGACGGCCGAACCTGCGAACTGAGCAGGGACGCCGCCGCCGACCTGCAGGAGGCCATCGGCGACGCGCTCACCGAGCGCCGGGAGTTCTTCCGGACGGCGGGCGAGTACCGCACGGACGGGAGCTACGTCGTCTCGCGGAAGGCCGCGGACTCGGCGGGCAACGCGAAGGTGTTCGACTCCTTCGAGGAACTGCGCCGCCTGTACGACCGGCTCCCCGACGAGTTCTCCGCCGAGGAGGTCGGACGGACCGGCATCACCGGCTCCCGGCGGCACATGCTGATCCGACACCTCGCGGAGCACCCGGCGTTCGACTGCTCCATCACGCGACGGAACCCGCTGACCGCGGAGAAGGAGGGGTAACGCCCGCGAAGCGGGGGTCCGAACTCCGCGGGCGAGACCGCCGGAACCCGAACGAACCCCGCCGGTTACGTCGGGACGTCTGTCACTCGATGCTGACGTGCTCGTTCTCCTCGTTCAGCGAGAGGTTCGCGGCGACCTCCGCGATGCGCATGGCGTACTGGGCGGTCTCCTGGAGGCTCACCAGCACCTCGCGGACGCGGAGCAACTGCTCGTTCTCCATCTCGGGGAGGTCGTCGAGGATGTCCCGCTCGCGGTCCTTCAGTTCGCGGAACAGGTAGCGCACCTCGATGGTGAGCGAGTAGTCCCGCTGGACGATGGACTCGACTGCCATCGCCGTGATGTCGTTCACCTGGTCGGTCATCTCGCGGATCTGCCGCATCGTGGACGACTCCACGTCGAGCGTGTGGTCGTCGGCCTCCATGACGATCTCGGCGATGTCCTCGGCGTTGTCCGCGATGAGTTCGAGGTTCTTCGCCACCGACCGGTAGCCGATGAGCGGGAACCCCGACTCGAGGCCGACGGCGCGCGCGAGGTTGGGGTTCTGGTAGGCGGTGAAGATGAGCCGCAGGAGGAGGACGAAGATCTTGTTCGCCTGCCGCTCGCGGTTGAGCGCCCGCTGGGCGAGGTCGGGGTTGCCGTGCGCGAGCGCCTTCACCGCCTCGCCGCGCATCGTCGAGCCGGTGTTCTCCAGCCGCCCGAGCAGGTTGTCGAGCGCGAAGTCCTCCGGGTCGACCGAACAGCGGATGGCGATGTTCTCGGGCGTCTCCTCGATGACGCCCAGCCCCATCAGCTGGGTCTCGGCCTTGTAGACGGCGTTGATGTGGTCGGAGTCGAGCGCCCCCTCCTTCGCGGTGATGTTGATGACCCGCCGGCCGAGCACGTACTGCGCGAGGATTGCCCGCTCCAACGCGCCCGCGTCGAGGTTGTCGACGTGCAGCGTCGCCTCCGCGTCCTCCGTGCTCGCCGACTCCGGGAGCACCGTGAGCGTCCCCTTGCCGCCCATGCGCAGCGACACCTCGTCGCCCTTCTCCACGTGGTGTTCCTGGGCCCACTCCGCGGGCAGCGTCATCGCCAGCGTCGAGGGACCGAGCCGCTGGACCTTGCGCGTCTCCATATGCGAGGGGAGCCCTTGAATGACCTTAACCTTGTTCCCACGACCATAATACACGTGGGTTCGTCCTTATTGTCCGTGGAGGACTCCGGACGGGCGGAGAGCCCGACCAGCGTTCGAACCGGCCGGCGTCCGGGACGGTCAGACGATCTTCATCATCCGCCGCTCGAACTTCCCGACGCGGACCTTCACCCAGCCCCGGAGCGCCTCGTCCAGTTCGGGGTCGTCCGTGTCGACCCGGAGGACGCGGAGGTCGTCGAGCTTGTCGCGGGAGGCGACGATCTCCAGGTCGCACTCCCGGATCACGGCCGGCGAGAGCTGCGGGTTCCCCCGGCCGAACACGAACCCCTGCCCGCCGATGGGCGTGACGACGACGACGTTGTCCTCCCCGAGCGAGGCGAGGATCTCCGACTCGCTCGCGTCCTCGACGAGCACCTCCCCATCGCGGTACACGTCGACGCCGATGGGCGAGCCCTCGAAGCCGAGTTCCTCCTTCACGGCGCCGACCGTCGAACCGGGGCCGAGCACCCACGTCCGCCCGGGGCTCGCGCGGACGTCGTCCGCGACGCCCTCGGCGAGCGCCTCGACGGTGCCGCCGCCGAGCTGCTTCGAGGACTGGAGCCGTTCCGCCACGGGGACGAACGCGACCGCGCGGAGCTCCGGATTCACCTCGCCCTCGCGGTAGTCGTCCTCGTCGACGTCCATCACCTCGCGGCGCTCGGTCCGCTCGAAGGTGGCGGCGACGTACGCCGCGTCCTCCGGCGAGACGGCGAAGACGGAGGAGTACACCTTCACGCCCGCGGGCACGCCGAGCATCGGCGTCCGGCTCCCCTCCAGCGCCTCCGCGACGTCCGCGGCCGTGCCGTCGCCGCCGACGAACAGAACGAGGTCCGCGCCCGCGCCCAGGAACGCCTCGACGGCCGCCCGGGTGTCCGCGGCGTCGGTCCCCTCGCCGTCCGGACCGCCGAGCACCTCGGGATCGAACCCGGCGGCGCGGACCTCCGATGCACCCATCGGGTCGCCCCACGCGAGCACCTCGGCGTCGGGAGCGTGCTCGAAGAGCGCGTCCAGGGCGCGCCGCGCCCGCTCGGGCGAGCGCGGTTCGGCGCCGCGGGCACGCGCCTCCGCGACCTTCCCGTCGGTCCCCTTCAGGCCCACGCGTCCGCCCATCCCCGCGACGGGGTTACACAGGAACCCGATTCGCATGGCTCGTGGTGGGTTCGGGCGGCGGAAAAACGGCGCGGTCGGACCGTCGGGCGGTCGGCGGTGCGAACGCCGTGGCGTCTACAGCCCGAGGCTGTACGGCCACGGAACCGACGAGAGCGAGAGGAGGACGAGCGCGCCGCCGAGGATCGTCATGTTCTTCAGGAACTGTGTTAGCTCGTCCTGCTTCTGCTCCTCGGGCACGGCCCAGAAGTCGTGGAACACGACCGCGGCCGCGAGCGCGAACAGCGCGATGGCGCCGGCCGCCAACGTCGGGAGCACGCCGGCGGCGACTCCGAGGCCGCCGAACACGAGCATCCCGCCCGAGAACAGCACGCCGAAGCGCGGCGCCGGCAGCCCCTTCGCCTCGGCGTAGCCGGTCATGCCCTCGACGCTCCGGAAGTGATTCAGGCCCGTGAACGCGAGCACGAGGCCGAACAGCAGTCGTCCGATCAGGAACGCTTCGGCGGCACCCGTGCCGCCGAACACGTTCGTTCCTCCCTGCAGGATGACGGTGGAATCCATTGCACTCGGACCGAGGCGACGGGCACTTATATCTGTTTGCTGACAGTCGGGTCACCGGGTTACGCCCGTGCAACTACCGCCGATGTACTCGAGTGCGACCCGCGTATCCGGTCCGGGCCGCTGGAGGCATAAATTAGCTATCACACTCCGCCGGCCACGTCGTTCGACCGTCGTACCCGGCGACGGGACGCGAGCCGCCCGACTGAACGGCCGTTCAGTTCCCGGTCGTTTGGGACGACTTATGGGTCGGGCGTGGCTGGGTCCGAATCGACGCAATGGTTCGTCGCTCACTCCTCCTCTGTGTCGTCGTGTTGCTCGTGGCCGTTCCGACGGCGGTCACCGCGGTGGACGCGAGGTTCGAGACGAGCGTCCCCGAACCGACGGTAGAGCCCGGGTCGACCCAGGAGCTCACGTTCGAACTCGCGAACGACGCGGCCGACCCCGACGACCGCGCCGAGACGGCCCACGAGGTGGAAGCCACCGTCCGCGGCGACGATACGCCGATGACGGTCCGATCCGGCCCGCGCTCGCTCGGGACGATGAGCGACGGGGACGGTCGGTCGGTGACCGTCAGCGTCACCGTGCCCGCGGACGTGCCCGCCGGCACGTACGACCTCCCCGTCACCGTCGAGTACCTCGACGCCGGCGACGACCGGGAGACCGAAACGACGACCGTCCGGGTGCGCGTCGACGAGCGCGCCCGCTTCGTCGTCGAGGACGTGGACGCGGACGTCCCCGTCGGCGGGAGCGGCACCGTCGCGCTGAACGTGACGAACGCGGGCGAGGCGAACGCCTCGGGCGCCGTGATGGCGTTCGAGTCGGGCAACGCGGACGTGACGTTCGCCGGGTCGGCGACCACCCGGCGGTTCGTCGGCGAGTGGGCGGCCGGCGAGACGCGAACCGTCGAGGTCGACGCTTCGGCGGCCGACGGCGCCGACCCCCGCGAGTACGCGGTGGACGCGACCGTCGAGTACGAGGACGCGGACGGCCTCGCCCGGACGTCCGCCCCGCTCTCGTTCGGCCTGACCCCGCTCCCCGAGGCGACGTTCGTCTTCGGCGAACTCGAGAGCACGCTCCGGGTCGGCGGCGACGGGACGCTCTCGGGGACGGTCGAGAACGCGGGCGACCGGACCGTCCATAACGCGGTCCTCCTGCTTGAGACCGACGACCCGAACGTCTCCCCGCTGGAGTCGGAGCTCGCGGTCGGGACGCTCGACCCCGGCGAGTCAGCGGCGTTCGAGTTCGACGTGGAGGTGTCCGACTCGGCGGAGGCCGGCGCCCGGCAGTTCGGGCTCGTCGTGGAGTACCGCGACGTCGGGGGAAGCCGGATCACGAGCGACGAGACCGACGTTCTCGCGGACGTCGCGGCGCCGCGCGACGAGTTCGACGTGGCGCCCCTCGACGCGGAGTTCGAGGCCGGTTCCGGCGGACAACTCCGCCTGGAGGTGACGAACAACCGCGAGGCGCCCGTCTCGGACGTCTCCGCGAAGCTGTTCCCGGACGCGCCGCTCTCCTCGGGGGACGACGAGGCGTTCCACCCGAACCTCGACCCCGGCGAGACGGTCACGCTGACGTTCGACCTGCGGGTCGACGACGCCGCGCTCGAGAAGTCGTACCCGCTGAGCGTCGACTTCCGGTACGAGACGGCCGACGGCGACACGCGGCTCTCCGACGCCTACCAGGTCCCCGTGACCGTCTCCGGAGGGAACGGCGGCGACCTCCCGCTGTCGGTTCTCGGCGGGACGGCGACGCTGTTCGCCCTCCTCGTCGGGGGCGTCTACTACGTCAGGCGGTGACGGATGGCGGGGTTCGACCACGAGCGACTCGTCGAGCGCGCCAGCACCCTCGTCACCGAGCGACCCGAGCGGGTGGTCCTCGCGTTCCTGCTCGTCACCGCGGCGTTCGCGGTGGGGCTCGGGAACGTCTCCACGGAGGCGGGGACCTCCCAGTTCGCCTCCGGCATCCCCGCCGAGGAGGCGCTCTCGGACGTCCAGCGGGAGTTCGGCCCCCCCTTCGGGGCCGACGCCGGGACCACACAGCTCATCCAGCGGAACCGGAACGTGCTCTCGAAGCCCGCGATGCTGCGGATGCTCCGGACCCAGGAGCGGGTCGAGGAGCGCGAGGACCTCCGGGTGACGGGTACCTCCAGCGCCGCGAGCGTCGTGGCCCGGACCGTCGACCCGTCCGCCACGACCACCGAGGCGCAGATCCGCGCGCTGGAGGGGGCGACCCCCACCGAGGTCCGGAGGGCGGTCCGGGAGAACGTCGACAACCCGGCGTTCACGGGGTCCGTCTCCTCGGATTTCAACCGCGAGTCGGTGTCGGCCTCCGCGACCATCGCCGTCGTCACCCACGAACTCCCCGGCGGGCTCTCGTCGGGCGCCGCGGCCGGCCAGGGCGGCACCAGCCCGCTGACGCCGATCCAGCAGCGCGTCGAGCGCGTCGTCGCGAACGGCGACGCCGACGTCACCGTCTTCGGCTCCGGCGTCCTCGCCGCCGAGTTCTCGCAGGTCATCACCGACTCGCTGCTCGTCGTCACCCCGGCGGCCGTCGTCCTCATCGTCTCCTTCCTCGTGGTCGCCTACCGGGACCTGCTCGACCTGCTGCTCGGGACGGTCACGCTCCTGATGGCGGTCGTCTGGACGTTCGGCTTCCTCGGACTCGCGGGCATCCCGTTCAGCCAGATGATGATCGCGGTTCCGCCGCTGTTGCTCGCGGTCGGCATCGACTTCGGCATCCACGTCGTCAACCGGTACCGCGAGGACAGGGACGACCTGGGCGTCGACGGCGCGATGAACGCGGCGACCCGACAGCTGCTCGTCGCCTTCTTCATCGTCACCGGCACCACCGTCATCGGCTTCCTCTCGAACTTCGCCTCGGATCTCGGACCGATCCGGGACTTCGGCCTCGTGGCCGCCGTCGGCATCCTCTTCACGTTCCTCCTGTTCGGCGTGTTCCTGCCCGCGGCGAAGGTGTGGCTCGACCGCCGCCGGAACCGGATTCCGGTTCCGACGTACAGCCAGCGACCGCTCGGCGCGGAGGGGACCAGGCTCGCGCGCGCGCTCCGCGGTGGGGTGTCGATCGCACGCGTCGCTCCGCTGGCGTTCCTCGTGCTCGTGCTCGCGAGCGCCGTCGGGGCCGGGGCGTACGCGACCGGCGTCGACACCAGCTTCTCGGACGAGGACTTCCTCCCGCCGGAGGAGTCCCCGGCGTACCTCGAGGCGCTGCCGGAGCCGTTCGCCCCAGCGGACTACTCGGTCGTGGGGACGCTGAACTTCCTCGAGGACAACTTCGAGAGCACGAACGACGGCGAGGTGACGGTGTACGTGGAGGGGCGACTACAGCGCGACACGGCGCTGGAGGAACTCCACCGGATGGGCGAGGACCCCCCGGACTCGTTCGTGAGCGACGGGCGGCGGGCCGAGTCGACCAGCATCGTCACCGTGGTCCTGGACCAGGCGGAGCGGGACCCCGAGTTCCGTCGGCTCGTGGCACGCAACGACCGGGACGGGAACGGCATCCCCGACCGGAATCTGGGGGAGGTGTACGATTACCTGCTCGCCTCGTCGGCGAGCGGCGAGGTGAGCCAGCACCTCGCCGAGGACCGCCGATCCACACGGGTCGTCTACACGACGAAGGCGGACGCATCACAGGGAGCGATCACGGCGGACGCCCGCACGGTCGCCGACCGCCACCGCGCCGACGCGACGGCGACCGGGAACACGGTCGTCTTCAAGGCCGTCTCCGACCTGATCTTCGAGTCGGCGGTGACGAGCCTCGCGGTGGCGCTCGCGCTGACCGGGGCGTTCCTCCTCGTCGTCTACCGGTTACTGGAGGGGTACGCGTCGCTGGGCGTGGCAAACACGGTCCCCATCCTCGTCTCGGTCGCGGCGGTCGCGGCGACGATGCGGCTCGCCGGCATCTCCTTCAACGCCTTCACGGCGACCATCCTCGCGATCACCATCGGGCTCGGCATCGACTACTCCGTCCACGTGACGCACCGATTCGTCGACGAGCGACGCGAACACGGGCTGTTCGACGCGCTCGACCGGACGGTCCGCGGCACCGGCGGCGCGCTGACGGGGAGCATGCTCACGACGACGACCGGCATCGGCGTGCTGGTGTTCGCGGTCCTCAGCGTGCTCGGCCAGTTCGGGGTGCTCACCGCGCTCTCGATCCTCTACTCCTTCCTGGCGTCGATGCTCGTGCTTCCCTCGACGCTCGTCGTCTGGAACCGAGCGCTCGGCCTCGACCCGGAGCGGCCGCTGGGTGAGGACGCCCGGTCGACGGAGGACGACCGGACGCCGTCCGGGACGCCCTCGGCCACCGACTGACGGCGACGTCGACCGCGCCCCGAGTCGGCGGTGTCACCCGACGAAGCCTCCGTCGGAACGGTCCGCGGAGTTCCCGAGCAGCGGCTCTCAGCGACGGACGACGAACCCCGTCTCCCCCTCGGGATCGCCGTACTCGACGTCCACGTCCTCGACGACGGCGGCGTCGCTCCCGGTGTGACACCACTCGACCATCCCCTCCACGGCGTCGCGCGGTCCCTCGAAGACGGCCTCCACGCGGCCGTCGTCGAGGTTCCGAACCCAGCCGTCGACGCCGCGCTCCCTCGCGGCCTCGCGGGTGCTGTCTCGGTAGTAGACGCCCTGGACCCTGCCGGTCACGAACACGTGTGCGCGGACTCGTTCGTCGGTCGCTTCGTGGTCGGTCCCCTCGTCGCTCGGTCCGCTCATGGCCGAGCCTCGTCGCCCGACGCCTAAAGTCGGACGGCGGTACGCCCGCGAAACGGGCGGCGCTCTCGCTCGGCTGACAGGCGGCACGCTCGGCTCCCGCGTCGGCGTGCCGCGGGCCCGCGCCGACCGCCGTTCCGGCGCGAGCACACACCCGCTCCCCGCCGCGGGGCGACTCGTCACGTCATGGGCCGTCTGGTCCCGGTCCCGTACTTGAACCCTCGGGGCCGATTTCGGGAGAGTCTTTTAGTGTGGCGGCCGAGGACCGGGTATGAACCTGTTCGGTACCGCCGGCATCCGCGGCAGCGCCGAGAGGCGCGTCACGCCGGAACTCGCGCTCGACGTGGCGCGCGCGGTCGGGACCGCAGCGCGCGAGGCGGGCGACCGGGAGTTCGTCGTCGCCCGCGACGGCCGCGTCACCGGGCCGTCGCTCGCCGCCGCCGTCGAGGCGGGGTTGACCTCCGCGGGCGCGGACGTCACTCGGCTCGGTCAGCTTCCGACGCCCGGACTGGCGTTCGCCTCGCGGGGACGCCACGGCGTGATGCTCACGGCCTCGCACAACCCCCCGGCCGACAACGGCATCAAGGTGTTCCGCGACGGCGTCGAGTACGCACAGACCGCCGAGACCGACGTCGAGGAACGGGTCGCGGCCGGCGCCGCCCCGGCACGGTGGGACGAGTGGGGCGAGGCCGCCGAGGCAGACGTGCTCGCTTCGTACCGCGAGGCGGTGGCGACGTACGCGGCCCGGTTCGGCGCGGACCCCGCCGGCGTCCGTGTCGCGGTCGACTGCGGGAACGGGATGGCGGCGCTCGTGACGCCCCACGTGCTCCGCGAACTCGGCGCCGACGTCGTGACGCTGAACGCGAACGTCGACGGGCACTTCCCGGGCCGGGAGTCGAAGCCGACGCCGGAGTCGCTCGCGGACCTCCGCGCGTTCGTGCGCGACGACGGGGCGGACTTCGGCATCGGTCATGACGGGGACGCCGACCGCATCGTCGTCGTCGACGCCGACGGGGAGGTCGTCCACGAGGACACGGTGCTCGCGGTCCTCGCGGAACGGTACGTCCGGGAGAGCGACGCGGCCGACCCGGTCGTGGTGACGACGCCGAACGCCTCGGGCCGGATCGACGAGCGGGTGCGCGCGGCGGGCGGGCGCGTCGAGCGCGTCGCGCTTGGCTACCTTCACGACGGCATCGCGGCCGCCCGCGAGGCCGGGAGCGACGTCGTGTTCGCGGCCGAGCCCTGGAAGCACGTTCACACCGGGTTCGGCGGGTGGATCGACGGCGTGGCGAGCGCGGCCGTGCTAACCCGACTCGTCGCCGCCGAGGGGCTCGCGGGCCTGCGCGACCCGGTGACCGAGCGACCGTACCGGAAGGTGAGCGTCGACTGCGGGGACGACGCGAAGGTCGCGGTCATGGAGCGACTCGCCGTCACGTTGCCGGAGGCGTTCCCGGAGGCGTCCGTCTCGACGGAGTACGGGGTGCGGCTCGCCTTCCCCGACGACGCGTGGGCGCTGGTGCGGCCGAGCGGGACCGAGCCGTACGTCCGCGTGTACGCCGAGAGCGACGACGTGGACGAGCTGGTCGCGTCGGTGACCGACGTCGTGGAGGACGCCGTCGCGGATATCGGGTAGCTCTCGGCCCGGATACGACGATTTTAACACCCTCTGTTCCACCACTCAGGGTATGCCCCGGAACATCGACAGGCGGACGTTCGTGAAAGGTGCCGGCGCCGGCGGAATCGCGGGACTCGCCGGTCTCGCCGGGTGCACCGGCGGCCCGGAGGACGACGGTTCCTCGGGCGAGGACGGCACCGACTCCCCGGACGACACCGGAACGCCGTCGGGCGAGGACGGCAATGGGTCGGCCGACGGATCGGCCGAACTGAACGTCGGCATGGTGTACGCGACGGGCGGGCTCGGCGACGGGTCGTTCAACGACCAGGCCCAGACGGGTCTCCAGCAGGCCGCCGAGGAGTTCGACGTCGGCTACGACGAGTCCCAGCCCGACGAGGTCTCCCAGTTCGCGAACTACCAACAGCAGTACGCCCAGTCGACCGACCCGGACTACGGGCTCGTCTCCTGCATCGGGTTCCTGCAGGCGGACGCGCTGGGGGAGACGTCGGCCGACTTCCCGGACCAGGACTTCATGATCGTCGACGAGGTCGTCGAGAACGACAACGTCGCCTCCTACACGTTCGCGGAACACGAGGGCTCGTTCCTCGTCGGCCAGCTGGCCGGCCTGCTGACGACCCAGGAGTTCTCCGCGGGCGCCGGCTCCACCGACCCCGACTCGACGAGCGTGGGCTTCGTCGGCGGCGTCGAGAGCGCGCTCATCCAGAAGTTCGAGGCCGGGTTCCTCGCGGGCGCGGCACACGCGAACGCGGACGTCGACATCCAGACCACGTACGTCGGCGACTTCAACGCCCCGGGCGCCGGGCAGGAGGCGGCGCTCGCGATGTACAACAACGGCGCGGACGTCGTCTACCACGCCGCGGGCAACACCGGCACGGGCGTGTTCCAGGCGGCCCAGGAGGCCGGCCGGTTCGCCATCGGCGTCGACCAGGACCAGTCGCTGACCCGCCCGAACTACTCGGACGTCATCCTCGCCTCGATGGTGAAGCGGGTGGACACGGCCGTCTACAACTCCATCGAGGCCAAGCTGAACGGGGAGCTCCCCACCGGCGACCTCGTCGCGCTCGGCCTCGAACAGGAGGGCGTCGCGGCCGTCTACGGCGACGAACTCGGGAGCGAACTCCCCGAGGAGGTCACGAGCGCGGTCGAGAGCTCGCGGGAGGCCATCATCGGCGGCGAGCTCGAGGTCCCGCAGAGCCCGAGCGACGTCTCCGAGTGAGTTCGCGCGGGTCGCCGGGCGAATTCGGGTGACTCCCCCGGTGAGTCCGGGAAACTTCCCCGATGATCCGGCGGGTGTCCCGGAGTAGGTTCGACGGCGACCGCCCGTGACGGGATCCGGGATCTCCCCGCCCCCGACGCGCATCGTTTCGGCCCGTCCGGACCGAAACGGGCCGTTTATGCCGCCACCGTCGAAAGGACCGACAGGATGACGGAGGCCGTCCGCCTCGACGGAATCACGAAACGTTTCCCCGGCGTCGTCGCCAACGACGACGTGACGCTCTCCGTCGAGCGGGGGACGGTTCACGCCCTGCTCGGCGAGAACGGCGCCGGCAAGACGACGCTGATGAACGTCCTCTACGGGCTATACGAGCCGACCGAGGGAGAGGTGTACGTCGACGGCGACGGCCTGGAGGTCGACGAGGACGGCGAGTACGCCGCGCCGCCGCGCAGGTTCGACGCGCCGCGCGACGCCATCGACGCCGGCGTCGGGATGATCCACCAGCACTTCATGCTCGTCGACCCGATGACGGTCGCCGAGAACATCACGCTCGGCAACGAGCCCCGCAAGTGGGGCGGGCTGGCGATCGACCGCGACCGCGCGCGCGAGTCGGTGCTCGACCTCTCCGAGCGGTACGGCTTCGACGTCGAACCGGACGCGACCGTCGCGGACGTGAGCGTCGGCGTCCAGCAGCGCGTCGAGATCCTCAAGGCGCTGTACCGCGGCGCCGACGTGTTGATCCTGGACGAGCCGACGGCCGTGCTCACCCCACAGGAGGTGGAGGACCTCTTCGAGGTGCTGGACGAACTGACGGCGCAGGGGAAGACGGTCATCTTCATCACGCACAAGCTGGGCGAGGCGCTGGAGGCCGCCGACGAGGTGACCGTGCTCCGGGACGGCCGCAACGTCGGCAGCGTCCGGACCGACGAGACCTCCCGCGAGGAGCTCGCGGAGCTGATGGTCGGCCGCGAGGTCGTGCTCGAGACGGAGTCGACGCCGGCCGACCCCGGCGCCCCCGTGCTCGACGTGGACGGCGTCACGGCCACCGACGACCGCGACGTGGTGGCGGTCGACGACGTCTCCTTCACCGTCCGCGAAGGGGAGGTGTTCGGCGTCGCCGGCGTTGACGGCAACGGCCAGTCGGAACTGGTGGAGGTGATCACGGGCTTGCGCGACCCCGACGAGGGTGCCGTCGCGCTCGACGGACGCGACGTGACCGACGCCCCGCGGCGCGAGCGGACCCGAGCGGGGATGGCGTACATCCCCGAGGACAGGCAGGAGCGCGGGCTCGTCATGGAGTTCGACCTGACCGAGAACGGCGTGCTCGGCTCCCAGCACGACGCGCCGTTCGCCGCGGGCGGGCGCCTCGACTGGGGCCGCGCCGGCGAGCACGCGGAGGGCGTCATCTCGAAGTACGACGTGCGCCCCCCGGACGCGCGTGCGACCGCGAAGTCGCTCTCGGGCGGCAACCAGCAGAAGTTCATCGTCGGCCGGGAGTTCGCCCGCGAGCCGACCTGTCTGGTCGCCTCCCACCCGACCCGCGGGGTCGACATCGGCTCGACGGAGTTCATCCACGACCGGCTGCTGGACCTCCGGGACGACGGCCGCGGGGTGCTGCTCGTCTCCTCGAAGCTCGACGAGGTTCGCGGGCTCTCGGATCGGCTCGCGGTGATGTACCGCGGTCGGACCGTCGCGGTCGTCGACCCCGACGAGGTGACCGAGGAACAGCTCGGGCTGCTGATGGCCGGCGAGACGCCCGACTCGGTGCCGCGCGCCCCGACGAGGGAGGTCACGGGGGCGGCCCATGAGTGAGGACGGCTCCTCGCCCGGCGGGTCCGGCGCGCCCGACGGGGGCCCCGAGTCGGCGTTCCGGAACCGGGCGATGCGGATGCTGATCGGGCTCTCCCGCGCCTCCGGGACCGAGCGCCTGCTCATCTCCGGCTCGGCGCTGCTGCTGTCGGTCGCCATCGGCTTCCTGCTCGTCCTCGCGGCCGGGCGGATGACCTCCTGCGGGTCGGCGTCCTTCTCGCTTCTCGGCGTCGGCTTCTGTTACGACCCGTTCGTCGTGTTCGACCGGCTGTTCCTCGGCGCGTTCGGGGACCTCGCGGCGAACCCCCTGAACGGCCAGTTCGCGACGACGCTCGCGGAGACGACGGTGCTGCTTTTCACCGGGCTCGCCGTCGCGGTGGCGTTCAAGGCGGGCATCTTCAACATCGGCGGGCAGGGCCAGCTCGTCGTCGGCGCGCTGGCGACGGCGCTCGCGGTGCTCCCCGCCTCCTCGTTCGTCTCGGGGGTCGCGGGGACGCTCGTGCTCGTCCCGTTCGGCCTGCTCGTCGGCGCCGCGGCGGGCGGGCTGTTCGGCGCCATCCCGGGCGCGCTGAAGGCGTACGCGGACGCGAACGAGGTGATCACGACGATCATGCTCAACTTCGTCGCCACCTCGGTCGCGCTCTACCTGGTGCAGAACCACTTCAAGGACCCCGACAGCTTCGCGACCCAGACCGTCGCGCTCCCGGGTCACGCGACGTTCCCCAGCCTCGTGTTCCCGGCGCGGGCGGACGTCTCGCTCGTCGCGCTCGCGTTCGCGCTGACGCTCGCGGCCGCGATGGCGTACCTGCTCGCGCGCACGGCGTTCGGCTACGACCTCCGGACGAGCGGGCTCCAGCCCGAGGCGGCCGAGTACGGCGGCGTCGACGCCCGTCGGACGGTCGTCGCGAGCATGACGCTCTCGGGCGCGCTGGCCGGCATCGGAGGCGCCGTGTACGTGCTGATGATCCTCGGGAACTTCCAGGTCGGCGTCCCCGACTACGGTTTCGACGGCATCACCGTCTCCATCCTCGCCGGAAACAACCCGCTGGGGGTCATCCCCGCCGCGCTGCTGTTCGGGGTGCTGAAGTCCGGGAGCATCGTCGTCGACGTCGGCACCGACGTCCCGCCGGAGCTCGTGGGCGTGCTCCGCGGGCTCATCGTCCTGTTCGTCGCCATGCCGGAGTTCTTCCGGATGGCCGGCAGGTACGCCGGGCTGGACGAACCCGACGAGGGGGCTGTGGCGACCGACGGGGGTGAGTCCGGATGAGCGACGACGCCGTCGAGGCGGGCGCGGGGACGCTGGACCGGCTCACCTCGGTCGGCCTCCGGACGGGGATCGGGCTCGTGGCGCTGGCCGCCTTCGCGGTCGTCGTCGTCGTCGGCGCCCTCACGCCGGGGACCCCGCTCGGGCGGTTCGTGCGCGTGCTGTTCGCGAACTCCACCGTGTCGGCGGCGCTCCGGCTCTCGGTGCCCATCGCGTTCGCGGCGCTGGGCGGCATCTTCGCCGAGAAGTCGGGCGTCATCAACATCGGGCTGGAGGGGCTGCTCATCATCGCCGCGTTCGGCGGCGTCTACGTGGCCGACGTCACGGGGAGCGTCTGGTTCGGGCTGCTCGGCGGCGTGGTCACCTCCGTCCTGCTCGCGCTGCTGTTCGCGGTCGTCTGCATCGAGTTCCGCGCGGACCAGATCATCGCGGGGCTCGCGGTGTGGCTCATCGCGCTCGGGCTGGCTCCGTTCCTCTCGCAGGTCGTCTACGGGAGCACGAACACCGAGGGCGTGGGGACGTTCCGGACCGTCCCCCGGATGCTCGCCGAGAGCAGCCTCCCGGTGCTCTCGACGATGGTCGTCGACGGGCTGGCGTGGGCGGCGGACCTGCCGACCGTCGGCGCGCTCTTCTCCGCCACGCCGGTGGTGTATCTCATGTTCGTCGCGGTCGCGGCCTCGTGGTGGACGATGAACCGGACCTCGTTCGGCCGGCACGTCCGCGCGTCCGGGGAGAACCCGAAGGCGCTCGACACGGCCGGCGTGAACGTCTCGCTGGTCCGGTACAAGGCGGTGCTCCTGTCGGGCGTGCTCTCGGGCATCGGCGGCGCGGCGCTCGCGCTCTCCATCGGCCAGTTCTCCGGGAGCGGGCCGACGATGGTGAACGGCAAGGGGTTCATCGCCATCGTCGCGTACCTGTTCGGCAACTACAACCCGATCGGGGCGCTGCTTTCGACGCTGCTGTTCGCGGGCCTGGACGCGCTCCAGCTCACCCTGCAGGCGCGGAGCCTGTTCGCCATCCCCTCTGAACTGGTGCGGACGGTCCCCTACGTGACCGTCATCGTCGTGCTCGCGCTGTTCGGTCGGACCCGCATCCCCGAGGCCGCCGGCGACCACTACGAGTCGGGCGAGGAGTAGCGGCGGGCCGTCGCCTCCATTCGTGGCGCGTTAGCCGGTCGCATCGGGAGTCTCGTCCCCGCTCCCCGGGAACTTCGTCCCCGCTCCCCGGGAACTTCGTTCCCGCTACCCGGGACGCGTGGTGTCGAGTCGATCGGTCGCGGCGTCACGTCTCGGGACCGTCCCCCGCTCCCCGGGCCGTATCGCCGTTCAGCGCGACGCCGAACGCCAGGAACGTCAACCCGACGTCCCTGACCAGCACGTCCACGTACGGCTCCCCGACGGCGACGCCGACACAGAGGTTCACGACGACGCCCAGGAGCGAGAGCGCCGTCACGGACGCCACCGTCGGCGTGTGCCAGTCGGCGAGCAACAGGAGCCCGAACAGCACCTCGCTGACCCCGAACAGGACGAACGTCGGGGAGAGCGGGAGGAGCCCGGTCGGCCAGAGGGCCGCGAACGGCGGCGCCAGGTACGCGTGCCAGGCCGCCGGCGCGACGAGCTTGTGACCGCCGGCCAGCAGGATGGTGACGCCGAGTCCGCCCCGAAGGAGGACCCCCGCGAGCCGGTCGTAACGCGTCACGACTGCGTCGAACTGATCGAGGGCGTCCGCCGAGGGCATGTCACACACTCCACCCGCGGTCACTTCAAGGAATCCCGTCCTGCGGGTGCCGGCCGGACGCGGCCGGGGCGGGCCGGAATCGGGTCCGCGCAGGGAATAAAGAGTTTAGGCCCGGCGGAAGGGAGTTCGACCAATGACCACGTACGAGCCGGACGTCGCGGTGGTCGGCGCGGGCACCGCGGGCTGTTACGCGGCCGCCACGGCGGCCGACGCGGGCCTCGACGTCGTCGTCGTCGAGCGCAAGGACGAGGAGGAGGCGGGCCACATCGCCTGCGGGGACGCGCTGAAGGGCGCCGACGCCTTCCCCGAGGCGATCCCGAAGGAGACCATCGAGCCGGCGTTCACGAACACCGGCGTCACGCACGGACGCTTCGAGATTCCGAGCCACGACACGGTGCTCGAGATCCCGGTCCCCGGCGAACTCGCGGTGCTCGACCGCTGGGAGTACGGCCGGCGCATCATCCGGGGCGCGGCGGGTCGGGGCGTCGAGTTCCACTACGACACGGTCGTCCAGGACGTGACCCAGGACGACGACGGCACCGTGACCGGCGTCCGCGCCAAGCGAAAGGGCGACGTCGTCGAGTACGACGCGGAGATCGTCATCGACGCCGCCGGCTCGCTCTCCATCCTCCAGGACAAGGGCGACTTCGCCGACGCCACCTTCGACACGAACGTCTCCTACTCGCAGTTCTGCTCCGCCTACCGCGAGGTCGTCGAGGTTCCCGAACCCGTCGAGTGGACCGACGCGCTCGTGTTCAAGCCGACCAAGACCGCCGCGGGCTACCTCTGGTACTTCCCGCGCACGAGCACCGAGATCAACGCCGGCCTCGGCTTCCAGATGAACGAGGAGCCGATGAAGCTCGTCGAGGTCCTCAAGGAGGACCTCCGAAACCGCGCGGAGTTCGCCGGCGCGACGGTGAAGGACAAGCTCGGCGCCGCGCTCCCCACCCGCCGCCCGTACGACTCCGCGGTCGCGCCGGGCTTCGTCGCCGTCGGGGACGCGGCGGGCCACGTCAACCCCACCACCGGCGGCGGCATCGCGGGCGCCGCCTACGCGGGGAAGTACGCCGCCGAGCAGGCCGTGAGAGCCATCTCGGAGGGCGACGTGAGCGAGTCGGCGCTGTGGCGCTACAACGAGCGCGTGATGGACCACTTCGGCGCACGCTACGCGGGGCTGGACGTGTACAACATCCTCTCGACCGCGGTGGACGTCGACGACCTGATGGGGCTGATGGCGTCGCTGCCGGGCGAGAAGCTGGCGGAGGCGCTCTACTCCGGGAAGACGTCGATGGGGCTGGGGCTGAAGCTCCGCACCGCCGTCGACAGCTTCGGCTACTGGCGACAGATCCGGGACTTCTACCGGGTGAAGGGCCACGCGGAGGGACTGATCGAGCACTACGAGCGCTACCCCTCGCGGCCGGGGGCGTTCGAGGGCTGGCGGGCCCAGCGGGACGACCTGATGGAGGGCGTCTACGAGGCCACCGGGGCCGAGCCGAAGTACTAGGACGAACCTCTTTTGCGGGGGCATGTCCTCGCGCGTCGGCTCCGCCGACGCGCTGCGGCCAGACCCCCGCAAAACCCGTTCATGCCAAAAGGCCGCTTGACTCGGTCGGCCTGGCTTCGCCGGGCCTCCCTCGCTCGCGGTGGGTGGCCCGGTGTCCCGCCGAAGGCCGGGCTGTCGCGGCACACCGGTTGATCTGCGATCGCGGAAAAGCCGGCTCCGGTGATTCGCGCGTCGTATGCGATTCGGGGCGTCTCGATTCGCGGCTCGGAGGGTCTGGTCTATGGCTCAGGCGGCCGCGGCGGCCATGGCCGAGAGTTTGAGCTGATCGCCGTTCGCGTCGGCCGCCCACCCGGTCGAGGGCTGCCGTCGGCTGTAGGCGGCGGTCGTCCGGAAGCGCTTGGCGAGCGTCGACATCGTCCGTCGGCTGAGTGCTTTACTCGTCATCGTGTTAACTCGGATTCCCGGCCCGTTAAGGGCTCCGCGATACGGAATCACAAATCGTACCGTTTCCCGTCGGCGGCTCGGCCCCGTCCGGCGGTCGACCCGAGCGGCCGGCCTCGAAACGAGTTTCGGCGGGGGCGGGAGTCGGACGGTCGGGATCGATCGCGGAGCTACGGCCGGCGCTTCGCGATCTCCAGCACCGTCCCCGAGAGCAGTTCGACGCCGACGTCGAGCGACGCCTCGTCCACGTCGAACGTGCTCGTGTGGTGGCCGCCCGGGTGGTCGGTGCCGACGCCCACGTACGTCGCGTAGCCGCCGTCGTCCTGGACCGCCCGCATGAGGAACGTCGCGTCCTCGCTGCCGCCGAGTTCGTCGCGCTCGAGCACCGAGTCCACGCCGGAAACGCCGCCGGCGACGTCGGCGACGACGTCCACGAGTTCCTGGTCCGAGGTGGCGGAGGGCGCGCGGCCGAGCCGTTCGGTCTCGACCTCGACCTCGTGCATCTCGGCGGCCGAGCGGAGCACCGTCTCGGCCTTGTCGTCCATGTACTCCATCAGGTCGGTCGTCTCGCCGCGGACCTCACCCTCGACGTACGACTCCTCGGGGATGATGTTCGTCGCGGTGCCGCCGCCGACGAGGCCGGCGTTCACGCGGGTCGCGCCGTCGGCGTGCCGGGGGATGCCGTAGAGGTTCTGGACCGCCGCCGCCATCGCCTGCACCGTGTTCTTCCCTTGCTCGGGGTGGCCGCCGGCGTGGCTCGGGACGCCCGAGAACTCCGCGAGGAAGTGCGAGACGGCGAGGAAGCCGTCGACGCCCGCGACGACCTCGCCCGTCGGGTGGTCGAGGCCGACGTGGACGGCGACGAGGTACTCCACGTCCCCGATCAACTCGGACTCGGCCATCGGCTTCCCGCCGACGATCTGCTCCTCGCCGGGCTGGAAGAACACCTTCAGCGTGCCCTCGAAGTCGGACGCGAGCACCTCGTCGATGGCGCCGAGGCCGAACGTGGCGTGGGCGTCGTGGCCGCAGGCGTGCATCCAGCCCTCGTTCTCCGAGCGGAACCCGCCGTCCGCGGGCGCGTGCTCGGCGTCGGCCTCCTCGATAGGGAGCGCGTCGATGTCCACGCGCAGGCCGACGACCGGCCCGTCTCCCCGTCGAATCACGGCCACCGCGCCGGTGTAACCCCCCTCGAGTTCGGCGAGGATATCCTCCCGCGCGCCGGCCGCCTTCGCGCGGTCGAACCACTCGGCCAGTTCGTCGTCGTCGGGGACGTTCATCCGCTCGGCGCCGAGGACGTCGGGGCCGTAGTGGATCTCGTCGACGTCGCGGGTCTCCAGTTCCTCGACGATGCGCGCGGTCGTGTAGAATTCGCACCACGCGGGCTCGGGGTGTCGGTGGAGGTCCCTGCGGAACTGGACGAGGTCGTCGTGTGCGACTGCCAGGCTCATGGCCCGACATTCGTTGGGACCGGCATAAAGTGCGTCCTCGCGGCGAGCCACACGCGCTCGCCGGTCGGGGCTCTCCCCGACGGGTTCGGCCGCCTACTGCTCCTCCTCGGGCAGTCGGACGGTGAGCACCGGTTGGTCGGCGGTCCGGACGACGCGCTCGGTGACGCTCCCGAGCAGGTAGCGGTCGATCCCCCGCCGGCCGTGGGTTCCCATCACGACGAGGTCGATGTCGTGCTCGTCGGCGTACTCGAGGATGGAGCGGTAGGCGGTCCCGGAGACGACCGACTCGACGACGGGAATGTCGGCCGCCGCCGCCGCCTCGGCGATGCGGTCGACGGCGGCGTCCCCCTCCTCCTCGAGCGCCTCGGCGACCATCTGGCTGCCGGCCTCCAGCGAGGAGTAGGCCGTCGCGTCGATGACGTACAGCGCGTGGAGCGTCGCGCCGAACCGCTCTGCGATCGTGATGGCGTGCTCGACCGCCGCGTCCGCCGCCGGACTCCCGTCCGTCGGCACGAGGATCCTGTCGTACATACGGGAGGGTGTTGCCCCGACTGACACCTAAAACCCTCCCCCGGTCGGACGCGTCCGCGGGCCGGGTGCGTCGCCGCGTCAGCCGTCGCCGTCCGGTCCCTGGGCCGCGTCCGCCCCGTCGCGTTCGGCGTCGTCCACGTCGCCGGTATCGTCGCCCCTACTGGCACCGTCAGCCCCCTCCCCGGCGGCCCGAACCGCGTCCTCACAGGCCCGGAGCGCGTCGTACCGGTCGGTCCCCTCGTCGACGGCGACGGTCTCGGTGACCTCCCAGGCGCCGCCGAGGAAGCGGAGCCCCTTCACCCAGTCGTCGGTGGCGAGCAGCAGCGCCTCGGTGGCTCCGGACTCGTCCACGGCGACCGCCAGTTCGACCGAGTCCGCGCGGTTGAGCGACGCGATCTCGGCGTCAGAGAGCGGCCGGCCGGGGAGCGAGGCGACGAGCGACATGGTCGGCCGGTCGTCGTCCGCCGGAATGAGGGTGTCGGACGCGCCCGACGGCGCCGACGCGTCGGACCGAACCGCCGGGGCGCCGTCGCCGGGGCTCGACTCGACCGTCGAAGCGACGCTTCGAATCTCGAAACGCGCCGCGCGAGGACAAGCACGTGGATGCAAAACCGCACGGAGGCGACGGGACGACCGGTCCGAGCGATTGAAGGCGACGCCCGCCGGTGACACGAGTGATGCGCCACGACCACCTCCTCTCGGCCGGCCAGCTCACCCGAGGGGACATCGAGGCGGTGCTGGACCGCGCCGCCGAGCTGGCGGCCGACCCGGCGAGCGTCGCCGAGCGCCACGCCGACCGGCTGCTCGCGCTGTGCTTCTTCGAGCCGAGCACGCGCACCAAGATGTCCTTCGACGCGGCGATGAAACGACTCGGGGGGGACACCGTCGACATGGGCACCGTCGAGTCCTCGTCGGTGAAGAAGGGCGAGTCGCTCGCGGACACCGTCCGCGTCATCGAGGGGTACGCCGACGGCATCGTCCTCCGGCACCCGAGCGAGGGGGCCGCGAAGCTCGCCGCCGAGTTCGTCGACGTGCCGATCGTCAACGCGGGCGACGGCGCGGGCCAGCACCCGAGCCAGACGCTGCTCGACCTGTACACGATGCGCGAGAACGCCGGGCTCGACGACCTGACGGTCGGCATCATGGGCGACCTGAAGTACGGGCGGACGGTCCACTCGCTCGCGGAGGCGCTCACGAACTTCGACGCCCGGATGCACTTCGTCAGCCCGGAGTCCCTGAAGCTCCCCCGCGGGGTACAGTTCGACCTCCACGAGGGCGGCGCGAAGCTCCGGGAACACACCGACCTCGGGGACGTCCTCCCCGAACTCGACGTGCTCTACGTCACGCGCATCCAGCGCGAGCGCTTCCCCGACGAGAACGAGTACCAGACGGTGGCCGGCCAGTACCAGATCGACGCCGAGACGCTCGAGGCGGCGCCCGACGACCTCACCGTGATGCACCCGCTCCCGCGCGTCGACGAGATCGCGCCGGACGTCGACGCCACCGAGCACGCGCGGTACTTCCAGCAGGCCCACAACGGCATCCCGGTGCGGATGGCGCTGCTGGACGAACTGCTCTCCGTCGAGGGGGGTGACCGATGACCGAGCGCGAACTCCGCGTCTCGAAGATCCGCGACGGCACCGTCATCGACCACGTCACGGCCGGCCAGGCGCTGAACGTCCTCGCGGTGCTCGGCATCGACGGCGACGAGGGGTTCGGCGTCTCCATCGGGATGAACGTCCCGTCGGACACGCTGGGGAAGAAGGACATCGTGAAGGTCGAGGGTCGGGAGCTCTCGCAGGGGGAGGTGGACATCATCTCGCTGCTCGCCCCCGAGGCGACCGTCAACATCGTCCGGGAGTACGAGGTGATCGAGAAGAACCGCGTGGAGCGGCCCGAGCGCGTGGTCGGCCTCCTTCGCTGCCCGAACCACAACTGCATCACGAACGCCGACGAACCGGTCTCGTCGTCGTTCCGGGTGGTCGACGACGGCGTCCGCTGTGAGTACTGCGGGGAGATCATCCGGACGGACATCGGCGATCACCTGGCGGTGAACTGACCGCAGCGACCGACCGACCGACCTTCCCCCCTCCGCGCTTCTCGCGCAGCCGATCCGACTCCACGTCGCATCGCCACGGCCTAGTTTTATAACTGAGTAATATAACTAGGTTATCGATGCCGACACAGCTCGAACGCGCCCGGGACGGCGTGGTGACTTCGGCGATGGGACGGGTGGCCGAACGGGAGCGCCGCGATCCCGAGTTCGTCCGCGAACGGGTCGCGGACGGTCGTGCCGTGATCCCGAACAACCACGGACACGAGGGGCTCGACCCGATGGTGATCGGCGAGGCGTTCGCGACGAAGGTGAACGCCAACATCGGCAACAGCGAGGACACGAGCGACCCCGAGGCGGAACTGGAGAAGCTTCACGCCGCCGTCCACTTCGGCGCCGACACGGTGATGGACCTCTCGACGGGCCCGGACCTCGACCGCATCCGCGAGGCGAACGTCGCCCACTCCCCGGTGCCGGTCGGCACCGTGCCCATCTACGAGGCGGTCAAGCGCGCCGGTTCGCCCGCGGACGTCACACGCGACCTCCTCCGCGACGTGATCGAGAAGCAGGCCCGCCAGGGCGTCGATTACATGACCGTCCACGCGGGCGTGCTGATGGAGCACCTCCCGCTCACCGACGGCCGCACCACGGGCATCGTCTCGCGGGGCGGCTCCATCCTCGCGCGTTGGATGGAGGAGCACGGCGAGCAGAACCCGCTGTACGTCGACTTCCCGGAGCTCTGCGAGACGTTCCGCGAACACGACGTGACCGTGAGCCTCGGCGACGGCCTGCGACCCGGAAGCCTCGCGGACGCCTCCGACGAGGCCCAGTTCGCGGAACTCGACACGCTGGGGGAGCTGACCGGGGTCGCCCAGGAGCGCGGCGTGCAGGTCATGGTCGAGGGGCCGGGGCACGTTCCGATGGACGAGATCCGCGACAACGTCGACCGCCAGCGCGAGGCGTGCGACGGCGCGCCGTTCTACGTGCTCGGCCCGCTCGTCACCGACGTCGCGCCCGGCTACGACCACGTCACCTCGGCCATCGGCGCGACCGAGGCCGCCCGAGCGGGCGCCGCGATGCTCTGTTACGTCACCCCGAAGGAGCACCTCGGCCTCCCCGAACGCGAGGACGTGCGGGAGGGGATGGCGGCCTACCGCATCGCCGCCCACGCCGCCGACGTGGCGAACGGCCTGCCCGGCGCGCGCGACTGGGACGACGCGCTCTCGGAGGCGCGGTACGACTTCGACTGGCGCCGACAGTTCGACCTGGCGCTCGACCCCGAACGGGCCCGGGAGTTCCACGACCGGACGCTGCCCGGCGACAACTACAAGGAGGCCCGATTCTGCTCCATGTGCGGCGCCGAGTTCTGCTCGATGCGCATCGACCGGGACGCCCGCGAGGCCGGCGAGGGGATGACGGACCTCGACGACGAAACCGACCTCGACGCGTCGCCCGCCGCGGCCGTGAACCTGCCGCCCGTCGGCACCCACGACGCCGAGAGGCTCCCGGCGTGGCCGCCGGAGAGGGAGGGGCCGAACGATGCGTCCGGCGAGGCGGACGACTGACGGGCGGCGGGCAGAACTGGCGACGGCCGGAAACGATTAGTCGATATACGTTAACCCCCGGACATGTCCCGAACAGCGAAGCTCGTCGCGTTGCTCGCAGCCGTCGTCGTCCTCTACGTCGTCCTCGATACCGGGGGCGACCCGATCGAGGTGAACGTCGAGGAGTAGCGGCCGAACGCCCCCGCGGCCGGACCGGCGTCGACCGGCCGACCGCGCGTCGCTCGGCCCGATTCCTTCCGAGACACTTACCCGCGTACCCGGCTTACCGTCCCGCAATGACCAGGTACGGGGTCGTCACCCGGAACGCCGAGGAGGTGGCGTGGCCGGAGTTCGACCGCGGCTTCTACGAGGTGAAGGACGTCACCGGCCGCTCGGCCGAGCCCCTAGAGAACGCCGTCAACATGGTCTCCTGCTTCGGCGACAACGCGGCCGCCGAGTCCAACCCCGACCTCGTCCCCGTGAACGACGCCGGCGAGCCGGCGACCCGCGACCGGACGTACTTCGACTGGGCGTACGTCTGCCCGACCCACGGGGACTACCGGCGCGGCCTGCTCGAGATCGTCGAGGACTGCGCCGACGTGAACGGCGACGTCCGCCTCGACGACGTCGGGTTCCCCCGCCAGGGCTACTGTCGGTGTGACCGATGTCGGGAGCAGTTCGCCGCGAGCGACCACGACGAGTGGGCCGACTGGCGCGCCGAGGTGATCACCGACTTCGTCGCGGAGGCGACCGACCGGATCCCGGGCCGGACGTACCTCACGCTCTACCCAGACCCCTACCCGGGCCACCTGCACGAGCGCGCGGGGCTGGACCTCGACGCGCTGGCCGACCACGTCGACGAGTTCGTCGTCCCGCTGTACGACACCCACTACGGGACGACCTACTGGCTCGAGACCATCGCGAAGGGGTTCGAGAGCCGGCTCGACGGGCTGGACGTCGCCTTCTCCGTGGAACTGTACGCGGTGAACGTCGAAATCGACGACCTCATTCACGCCACGGAGGTCGCGGAGGCGTACGCCAACGAGGTGTTCTTCGGGTACGACGCGAGCCAGGCCGCCGCCGCGCTCCGGCGGCGGCGCGCGGACTCGCGGGAGGGCGTCACGTTCGGGGGGAGCGAGGGCGAGTGAGCCGGAGGCGAACGAGGCCTCGGAGAACGGTGACGAGGGCCGCGGGCGAGCCGCCCGTAACGGGTGCGAGGGTGAACGAACGGAGTAAGCGGCCCCGGGTTCGGCGGCGAGGTATCTAGGCCGAACCCGCCATGACAGGAACGGGGCGAGTGAGTCGGAGGCGAACGAGCCCCGGGAACGGGAGCGAACTCCCCGGGGTGACTACCCGAACGTCGCCTCGACGCCCGCCGCGAGCGCGTCGACCGCCTCGTCGATCTCCGACTCCGTCACGCAGAGCGGCGGGCTGACGATGACCTGATCGTCGGGGCGGCCGCCGCCGAACAGCGCGCCGCGCTCCTGGGCCGCCGAGCGGACCGCCGCGACCGGGTTCTCGCCCTCGTCGCCGGCGAAGGAGTCGTGGAACGGCTCGCCGGTCACCGGGTCCGCGAAGACGACGCTCCACAGTAGGCCCCGCCCGCGAACCGTCCGCACCTCCTCGTACCGGTCCTCCAGTTCGCGCAGCCGCGATTCGAGGTGCGGCCCGACGGCGTTCGCGTTCCCGATCAGGCCGTCCTCGTACTCCCCGATGGCGGCCAGCCCCGCCGCGCAGGCGACCGGGTGGCCGGCGAACGTCTGCCCGAGGTCGAACTCCTCGGCGCGGATCGTCTCGCCGATCCGGTCGTCGAGGACGACGCCCGCCAGGGGGACGTACGCGCTCGTGACCCCCTTCGCGAAGGTGAGCAGGTCGGGCCGGATCCCCTCGGTGTCGACGCCGAACCACTCGCCGCAGCGGCCGAAGCCGGTGATGACCTCGTCGGCGACGAGGAGCACGTCGTGCTCGTCGCAGATCTCGCGGAGCCGCTCGAAGTAGCCCGGCGGCGCGGGGTAGGCGCCGCTCGTCCCGCCCACCGGCTCCATCAGGACGGCCGCCACCGAGTCGGGCCCCTCGTTCCGGATCACGAACTCGACGTGGTCGGCGGCCTGCTCGGCCAGTTCCTCGGGGGAGTCGGCGTCGAAGCACTCCGGGAGCGGCGGGAGGAACTTCCCGGCCCCCGTCGTCGCGGCGTGGCGCTCCAGCGTCGCGCGCGTGTTCGGGTCGCCCGTGAGGCTGCCCGCGCCGTAGGTGCCGCCGTGGTAGGACTGCCAGCGGGTGAGCACCTTCGGGGCGTCCTGGACCCGCCGGGCGATCCCGCAGGCGAGCTCGTTCGCCTCGCTCCCGGAGACCGCGAAGAGGACGTCCGAGAGCGACCCCGGGGCGATCTCGCCGAGGCGGCGCGCGAGCGCCGACCGGGCGTCGTTGTGCTTGGCCGACGAGACGTACGGGATGCGCTCGGCCTGGCCCGTCATCGCCTCGACGATCACGTCGTTGCTGTGGCCCGCGTTACAGCAGTACAGTTGCGCCTGGAAGTCGAGGTACGCGGTCCCCTCGTCGTCGTACACCGTCGCGTCCTCCCCCTCGACGATGGTCGGCACGTCGCCGTCCGGGTCGTACCAGTGCGGGATGGCGGTCGAACCGGTCGCGATCGCCCGCTGGCTGCCCTCGTTTGCCATGAGTATCCGTGGCGCTGCCTCACCCATAAGTCCGCGTGTCGGGCGGGAGGTGAGAGCCGGAACCGGCCCCGTCCGCGTCCCGTGTCGGACCGGTCCACGCCCCGCGCCGATTCCGTCCGCGTCGCCCGTCCGGCGACGTTCGCCCGCCGAGTTGGTTTTATTCCGCGTGCCGCCCAACCCCGCCCGTGGACCTCTACGACCGGGTGTACGAACTGTACGCCGAGTTCGACACCGAGACGCTGCGGGCCTACCGCGAGTTCGTGGACCTGTTCCCGCCGCTGGACTCCCGGGTCGCGCTGGAGCGGTGGGACGAGGCGAACGCCGCGCTCGCCGAGCGTCGGGCCGGCATCGAGGCGGCGTTCGCCGACGGCGAGACGCTCGCGTCCATCGCGGAGCGGGCAGACCGACAGGCCGCCTTCACCGCGCTGGACCTCCGGGGAAAGTACGGCCGGGCGGTGAACGCGTTCGTGCTGGACGTGGACGAGACGCTCCGCTCGGCCGGGGACACGGACAACGAGATCCCCCGTGACACGCTCCACCTCCTCACGGAGTTCGCCGAGCACGGCGTCCCGCTGGTCGTCTGTACCGGGCAGACGCTGGAGAACGTGAAGGGGTTCCTCGTCCAGGGGCTCGGGAGCGAACTCGTCCACTCGGGGGACGTCTCGGTCGTCTACGAGGCGGGTGCGGGCGTGTTCACCCCCGGCAGCGGCGCCGACACGAAGCGGCTGCTCTACGAGGAACTCGACGACGACGTGCGTGCGGTAGTGGACGACGTGCGGACCCGCGTGCTACGCGAGGCGCCGGAGCCGGTCCGGCGCGGCTGTCACCTCCAGGGGAACGAGTTCAACGTCACGCTGAAGCCGAACTACGAGACCGGGAGCGACCGCGCGGACGAGGTGATCGACGAGGCGATGGCCCACCTGCTCGAACTCGTCGGGAAGGCGGTGGCGGAGCGACTCGGCGGGGGGAGCGGCGGGAGCGGCGAGGGGGACGGGATCGACGGCCCGGCCGCCGCGCGCGCGTTCTACGCCGACGCCGACCCGGAGATCGAGGCGGCGCTGGAGCGGGCAGGTGCCGACGTTCCTCCCGATACCGACCCCGAGGCGGCGCGGCTGTTCGAGCGCCTCGACGTCGCGCTCTACCGGGCGGACGCGGCGGAACTCGCGGCGCGCGACCTCGACAAGGCCGCGGGGGTGCGGGCGGCGCTGGACGCGCTCGGCGTGGCCGACCCGTTCGTCTGCGTGATGGGCGACAGCAAGTCCGACCTGCGCGCGATGGAGTGGGCCGAACGGGCCGACGCCGGCATCGCGGCCGCGCCGGCACACTCCTCCGAGTCGGTCCTGGAGCACGTCCGATCGACGGACGACCTCGTGTTCGCGCCGGGCGGGGCCGACGAGATGCTCCGGACCGTGTACGCGCTGAACCGGCTCGTCGAACTGGACGGGTAGCCGGCCGGGGACGGTCGCGAGTGGAGGAGTCGCTCGACACTACTAGAAAGGAATACATCGTCGAATCCATACGGATACGGATACGTACTCCGGACGGTGCCTGTTCGCGTTCTCTCGGGGAAGGATCACGAGACGAGTCTCCCACTACGTAGAGAAGTACGCCCGGGGGAGTGCCTCGAAATCGGGTTGACGGCCGATCGAGTGACCGTTCGGTCCCGTTCGTGTGCGGCCCTCGCGACGTCCCGTAGAACACGGGCCGTCGACGTCGAACCACGCGGTGAACGCCCCAACGTACCGCGTTCTCCCGCTCCCCGTCGCTCCCCGCGTCGACGTTCCACGAGCACTGGTTGTCGACGATCGGAGCACGGCGAGGACCGTCACGCCGGTTCGGGCGGCGCGAACCATCAGATGCGCGTGTATAACAAGCGGCCATCGAATAGTTCCGCGGGGCAGCCGCTTCCGACGTCCTCGAACGATCCAGGAGCGGCGAGCGCGCCGCTCAGGGCCCGGGTCGGTCCGGTCGAGGACGGAACTCAGCCCGCCCGACTCACTCGTAGTGCTTCTCGAGGTACGCGACGATGTCGTCGCTCTCGTAGAGCGCTTCGTCGCGCGCGTTGTCGACGAGGTACGGGATCTGGTTCTCCCCGCCCATCTCGATCATCTCGTCGTACGTCCGCTGGTTCGTGACGTCGCCGCCGCTCTTCCCGCCGAGACGGGGGTTGTGGACGACGTAGGACACGCCCAGATCCGAGAGCTTCTCGCGCACCTTCCCGCAGTACGGGCACGTCTCCGACTGGTAGAGTTCGAGCATTCCGTTGGTGCATTGCGGAATCACGCTTAAAATGATGTGGTTTCGGCGTCACGTGAGCCGAACGGGCGGTCCGGGTCGACGCGGTCGTGCGTACGACCCGGGAGGACGTCGCGTGGGAACTCGACCGTCGACCCGGACGACGGCGGCGGACGCGTCCCGTATCCGCATCCTTAAGCGGACGTGATCGGATGTTCGCCCATGGAAGTAGCCGTCATCGGCGGGGCCGGTACCATCGGCTCTACGGCCGCGTACACCCTCGCGATCGACCGCCCCGACGTCGACCTGACGCTCGTCGACGTCGACGTGGACGCTGCGACGGGCCACGCGACGGACGCCCGCCACGCGCGGACCCTCGGGCAACTGCCGCAGTTCGGCGGGGACGGCACCACGGCCCCGGTCGAGGGCGCCCCGTCGAGGGGCGGTTCGCTCGAGACGGCGGACGTCGCCGTCATCGCCGCGAGCGTCCCGCGACCGGAGGGGTCCGCACAGCGCGGCGGGCGGGCCCACTTCCTCGAGCGGAACCGGGAGCTCGCGTCGACCATCGCGGGGGCGTTGACAGAACGGGACCCGCTCCCGGTCGTCGTCGTCAGCAACCCCGTCGACCACATCACCCACCACCTCTGGCGGGAGACCGGCTGGGACCGCCGTCGCTTCGTCGGCTACTCGCTCTCCGAGACGGCGCGCACGGCCGACAGGATCGCGACGCTCCGTGACGTCCCCAGGGGGAGCGTCTACTGCCCGACGGTGGGGGAACACGGCGAGCACGTCGTGCCCCTGTTCTCCCGGTTGACGATCGACGGGGAGCGCGTGACGCTCACCGAGGCGGAGCGGCGCGAGGTCCGGGAGTACGTCCGGGACGTCCCGTACGACGTCATCGACCTGCGCGGCGCCGGGGAGTCCTCCCGCTGGGTGACGGGTCGGGGCGTCGCGCGGCTCGCGGGCGCGGTCCTCGACGGCGGGTTCGACGGCGAGCCGGTCTCCCTGTCGGTGCCCCTCGACGGGGAGTACGGCTTCGAGGACGTCTGTCTCAGCGTGCCGGTCCGGCTGGGACGCGACGGGGTGGAGCGGATCCTCGAGTGGGACCTCGCCGACGACGAACGGGAGCGACTGGACGCGGCCTACGACTCGATCACGTCGGCCCGGTGAACCGTCCCGTCGGGGTCACTCGAACCGTTCTGCCGCCCTGTACGAACGGGAGAGTTCGACGTAGTGCTCGTGCACCCGTTCGATCTCCGCGCGCTGCGCCTCGGTGAGCGGCTTCGTCCGCGCCGGCGTCCCGTAGGCGAGGTGCCCCTCGGGGACCGTCTGGTCCTGCAGGACGACCGAGCCGGCGGCGACGAGGCTGCCCGACTCGACCGTCGCCCCCCGGAGCACCGCGCTCTGCATCCCGACGAGCGAGTCGTCCTCGACGGTCGCGTAGTCGACGACGACGTTGTGGCCGACGGTCACGCCGTCGCCGAGGTCGGCGCCGTGGAGCATCGTGAACTCCTGGACGTTCGACTCGGCGCCGACGGTCACGGCCGCGTCCTCGCCGCGGGCGCAGACGAACGGCCAGACGCTTGCGCGCGGCCCGACGGCGACGTCGCCGACGAGGTACGAACGGTTCGAGACGAACGCCGTGTCCGCGACGTCCGGGCTATTCCCGAACAGCGGTTCGCGGTTCCCGGCGGAGGCTGGATCGGCCATCGCGAGACCATGCGGTGGGTGTCGGTTCAAGTCTTTCTGATGGGACAACGCCGATCCCGGCCTTCGGCCCGGTCGGGGGCGACCGAATCGCGTTCACGACGAAACTGCCGGGACGACCGGGTCCCTCGGACGGCGAAACGTCCTCCGGGAGTCTCTCGCCCGTCGCGGAGATACTACTAAGGGAGGCTGCCACGAGTGGGGAGACGAGTGCCTCTGCCGTGAACGACGCAGTCATCACCGACGTCAGCGCGAGGGAGATCCTCGACAACCGACTGGAACCGACGCTCCGGGTGACCGTGGAGACGGGGGCGGGGACGGGGCGTGCCGACGTTCCGTGCGGCCGCTCGCGCGGCGCGAACGAGGCGGTCGACCTACGGGACGGCGGCGACCGGTACCGCGGGCTCGGCGTCCGGACGGCCGTCGGGAACGTGGAGGAGCGGATCGCCCCGGAGCTGATCGGAACCGACGTCACGGACCAGCGAGCGATAGACGACCGGCTGGTATCGCTCGACGGAACGCCAGACAGGTCGAACCTCGGCGGGAACGCGTTGACCGGTGTCTCCGTCGCCGTGCTCGTGGCCGGCGCGGCCACGCTGGACGCGCCGCTCTATCGGTACCTCGGCGGCGTCGACGCGTCCGCCCTCCCGGTCCCCCTGTTCGACCTCATCGAGGGCGGCGAACTGGGCGCCAGCGGGCTGGACTTCCAGGAGCACCAGGTGGTGCCGACTGGCGCCGACTCGTTCTCCGAGGCGGTTCGCCGCTGCAGCGAGGTGTACCACGAACTCGGCGGGCTCATCGAATCGGAGTTCGGGCCGGCGTCGCTCGACGTCGGCGACGAGGGCGGCTACACCCCGACCGGCCTGACCGACCCGCGGGACGCGTTCGACCTGGAGCTTCGAGCCGTCGAGGAGTGCGGGTACGGCGGCGAGTTCTCCCTCGCCGTGGACGTCGCGGCCTCGGAGCTGTACGACCCGGACACGGGGACGTACGACGTCATGGACGAGCGGATGACGCGGGGCGAGCTCGTCGACCTGTACGGGGACCTCGTCGACGGCTACCCGCTCGTCTCCATCGAGGACCCGCTCCACGAGGAGGATTTCGACGGGTTCGCGCAGTTGACCGACGCGCTTGACGTCCAGATCGTCGGCGACGACCTGTTCGTCACGAGCCCGGATCGGGTGCAAACCGGCATCGAACGCGGCGCCGCGAACGCCCTGCTCCTGAAGGTCAATCAGGTGGGCACCGTGTCGGAGGCCCTGGCGGCGGCGTCGCGGTCGCGCCGAAACGGGTACGCGGTTCAGGTCTCGGAACGCTCCGGACAGACCGCGGACACCTGGCTGGCCGACCTCGCGGTCGGCCTGAACGCTGGGCAGATCAAGACCGGCGTCAGTCGAAGCGAACGGACCGAACAGTACAACAGGCTGCTCGAGATCGAGGCGGAGCTCGGTTCGGCCGCGACGTACGGGGTCGACGCCGGCCCGTGTCTCACCGACCGGGCGTGAGTGGTTCCGATGATCGAACGGACCGAATCGCTGACCGACCACGGGAACGAACGGGCCCGTCGCGACCTGCTCGCGATCGCGGAGCGATCGCTGGAACGAGTCCATCCCAGCAACACCGTCGCGGCGCACGTTCGACGGGACGGGGACCGACTCGTCGTCGACGGCGAGGAGTACGACCTGACGTCGATCGACGGCGTCTCCGTCATCGGGGCCGGGAAGGGGTCGGTCGCCGTCGTCGAGGCGCTGCAAGCGGCGCTCGACCGCGACGTTTCGGCGGGGATCGTGGCGGAGAAGGCGGGCCAGGAGCGACCGCTTCCGGGCGTCGACGTGGTCGGCTCGGGACACCCGATCCCGGACGAGACGGGCCTCGAGGCGGGCCGTCGTGCACGCGAGATCGCGGACCGGGCGGGGAGCGACGACCTCGTGTTCGTGTGCATCACCGGCGGCGCGTCGGCCCAACTCGTCTCGCCGCCGCCGGCGGTACCGCTGGTCGCGCTCGCCGAGACGACCGACCGACTGCTGCGGGCCGGCCTCCCGATAGACGAGATAAACGCGGTCAGGAAGCACCTCTCGCGGATCAAGGGGGGGCGGCTGGCGGAGCGGCTCGCCCCGGCGACGGCCGTCACCCTCGTCGTCGTCGACGAGGTGGCCGGCGAGCCGTGGGGGCCGACGGTCGCCGACGGGTCCACGGCCGCCGACGCCGTCGACGCGTTGAAACGCCGCGGCCTCTGGGCGGAGATCCCCGACCCCGTCCGAACGTACCTGCGGCGTCCGGAGGGGTCCGCGTCCGTGGCCCCGCCGTCGCCGGACCGGATCGGGGCGCTCCCGGCGCAGTACGTCGTCCTCGCGAACGCCGCGACGCTGTGTGAGGCCGCGGCCGAGGAGGCGGCCGCGCTCGGCTACGACGACCTGATCCTCTCGACGGGAGTGGAGGGGGAGAGCCGGGACGTCGGGACCGCGCTCGCGAGCGTCGCCGTCGAGGCGGCGACGTACGATCGGCCGGCCCCCACGCCGTGCGTGCTCGTCTCCGGGGGCGAGACGACGGTGACCGTCCCCGACGACGCGGGCGAGGGCGGCCCGAACCAGGAGTTCGCGCTGAGCGTCGCGCTGGAACTCGCCGACCGGGAGTCGGTCACGGCGCTCGCGCTCGGAACGGACGGGACGGACGGACCGACCGACGTCGCCGGCGGGCTCGTCGACGGGACGACCGTCCCCCGCCTCCGCGAGCGGGGAGTCGACCCCTTCACGCACCTCCGGCGACACGACTCGTCGGTTCCGCTCCGGCGCGCGAACGACGCGGTCTACACCGGCGAAACCGGCACGAACCTGATGGACCTGCGGCTGTTCCTGGTTACGGAGTGAGCGGCCGCCCTTCGCCCGTGACGCGGGGCCTCCGCCGTGCCCCCCGTTCGGCCGCGAGGACCGGTCCAGGTCCAGGCCCGGCGCCTACTCGTCGAGCGGGAGGCGGAGCATGTACGTGCTCAGCGCCTTCCCGCTCCTGTCGATCCTGTTCGACTGGGTCCAGCCCCCGTCCAAGGCTCCGTGCAGCACGAAGTTCATGCTGGAGACGCTCGGGACGCAGTACCGCTCGACCCCGCCCGTGACGATGCCCGCGAAGTGGTCCTTCACCCGCTCGGGGGTCAGGACCGCCACCAGGTCGTCGTACGCGTCGTCGTCGTACGGGATCACCGAGACGTTGCTGATGTCCTGCTTGTTGCCTGCCCGCGCGTGGGCGACGTCGTACAGCGTCTCCGCGTCGGCGACCGACGACGGCTCCCACTCGGACCGTTCGGTCTCAGTCGGCACGCTCGATCACCTCCTCGGTCGTCAGTTCGGCGTAATCGACGTTCCCCGTGATCGGCTCGCGCGGCACGTAGATCGGAACGATCTCCGCCTTCTCCGTGATGCCGCCCGCGTCGTACGGGATGGCGACGCCGGAGCCGGCGGGTCCGGGCAGGGTGGTGGAGACGGTTCGGAGCGCCGGATCGAGGAGCTCCCGCTCGGGCGCGTTGCCCGCGACCCTGAGGATCACCTCCTCGTGTTCGTCGATCGCCTCGCTGTAGTCGGGGCGACCGTCGTGTGCGTCGCCGTACAGCCCGTCCACGCCGAGGATCTCCATCCGCAGGTCAAGCCTCGACCGGTCGACGTCGAACACGTGCTCCAGGCGGTCGTCGACGATCCCCTTCGTCACCTCGGCGCGACCGACCGCGTTCGGTCCGCCGATGGGGATGAACTTCTCGAACTCGTACCCCTCGATGCTCCCGAGCAGGACCTTCAGGTCCGCCGGGCGCTCGCGGCCGCCCCCGCCGCCGATCTCGACCCGGTCCGGCCCGACCTCCGTGAGCTCGACCGTCGAGAAGTCCGCGACGACGTCCGGGGTGACGTACTCCGAGGGGTCGTGGACCTCGTAGAACAGCTGCTCGCGCACCGTGTGCCGGTCGAGGCGCCCGCCGCTGTCGTCGGGCTTCGCCAGGACGGCCGACCCGTCCTCGGCCACCTCGGCGTACGGGTAGCCGATCCGGTGGAGGTCGGGCACCGGCTTTCGCGGCGGATCGCTGAAGTAGCCGCCGGTGACCTGCGCGGAGCACTCGAGGAGGTGCCCGACGACGGTCGCCCTCCCGAGCCGGTCCCAGTCGTCGAGCGCCCAGCCGTACTCGTGGACGAGCGGCCCGACGACCAGCGACGGGTCCGCGATCCGCCCGCCGATCACGACGTGGGCGTCGTAGGCGTCGTCGCGACGTTCCAGGGCCCCGACCACCTCCTCGGCCCCGATGTACGCGTTCGCCGAGATGAGCTCCGAGACGTCGACGTCGAACTCGTCGGCGCGCGCCTCGACGAGGTCCAGACAGCCGTCCCCGGTGATGGCGATGACCTGGACGGAGAGTCCCCGGTCCCGCGCGACCCGTCGCGCCAGCCTGGCGGCGCCGGTCGGGTCGACGACCCCGCCGTTCGTGACGATCGTCGTCCCGTGTTCCGTCGCGGGCCCCAGTATCAGTTCGAGCCTGTCCTCGAGGTAGGGATGGTAGCCGACCTCGCCCTGGTGGGCCCGTTTCGCCGCGCGGCAGGTCGCGACGGTGCCGATGGTCTCGAGGATGACGTAGTCGAGCCCCTCGTCCATCAGCCGGCGGGACGGTTCGAGCCAGTCGAGCGCGCTCCCACAGCCGCCTCCTATGGTGACCATGTGCTAGATGATATCACGCGTCACCAGCGATGATAAACGTTGCGTGCAGCCGCGGCGGAAGGGACGGTCGGCCACGGCGGAAGGGGCGGTCGGCCACGGCGGAAGGGGCGGTCGACGCGTCCACACGAACCCGCCGCGGACCGGGCTCAGTAGCCGAGCCCCAGCGCCTGGTTCACGACCAGCGAACAGACGATGAGCGCGAGCAGCGCGACGAGGACCCAGAACGACGTCGCCCACCCGTACGTGTCCGCCAGGAACCCGACCGCGACCGAGCCAAGCGAGCTGACGAGGAGATACACCGTCCGGACGAGCCCGAAGCCGATCCCCTGTTCGGGCTCGGAGAGTTCGTCCATGAACCGCGGTTCGACCGTCACCGCCATGCCGAGGCCCGTCCCGACCAGGAGGACGGCGGCGACGATGGAGACGACCCCCGCGCCGACGATGAACAGGACCATCCCGAGCGCGCTGGTGATCACGCTGACCGCGATGGCGAGGTCCCGGTCGTAGCGGTCCGAGAGCACCCCCAGCCCCGGCTTCACGATCGCCTGGACGACGAAGTACGAGGAGAAGACGACGCCGGCGGCCGTCGAGGAGAGGCCCCGATGCTCGATGAGGAACGTCGGGAGGAAGGAGGCGGTCCCCTGCCAGACGAACGCGCCGACCGAGGCGATGACGGCGGTGAACACGATGGACGGCCGGCCGAGGAGTTCGAGCATCGGCCCTACGTGGAGCCGCTCCCTGATCGGCTGGTCGGGCCGCCGCGGCTCGGCCGACCGGACGCGGAGCGCGAACAGGACGAACACGGGGGCGGCGATCGCCGAGCCGATGGCGACCGCGGGCCGCCACCCGTAGCGGACGCCGATCCAGGCGGCCGCGACGGGGGCGATCAGCCCGCCCGCGGGGGCCCCGATGGTGTGGACGCCGATCGCCGTCCCGATGTCGTCGTGCGTGCGGGTGAGGAGGTTCGTCGCGGTGCTGTAGTGGAGGCCGGCGACGGCGCCGAGGACGACCACGCAGACGAGGAAGACGGGGAACGCGGGGGCGACCGCGATGAGGAAGCTCATGACCGCCGTCCCCCCGATCGCGAGGAGGACGACGAGCCGCTCACCGTACCGATCGCCGAGGACGCCGCTGGGGAACTGCGCGAACGCGTACGACATCCACATCCCGGTCAGCGCGAACCCGATCACGGTGTTGGAGATGTCGAAGTCGGCCGTGATGGACGGGACGACCGGGCTGATCGCCAGCCGTGCGACCATCGTCGCGAAGAACGCGAACGTACAGAGGGCGAGGACGGTGTGTCGGTAGTGCCAACGCATGTCAGTCGGTTCCGCGTCGCGGGGGACCCGGTTGACCACGACTCCACGCGACTGACGAATCAGTGTGGAGATTCCGGCAACCCTGTGCCGGACCGAGCCCGGAAGGGGGACGGCGGGGAATCGTGACGGTCCATTGCCGGACCCACGGGGGCGGTCCCGGGGTCGCGGCGGGCGGGGCCGGCCCGTTACTGTGCAGGGACGTGCTCGTCGGGGATCGCGTACGGCTGGCTGCAGCCGTGGATCTCCAGCGTACAGCTCGGGCAGATCGAGTGTTTCTCCCGGCGGTGGGCCACGGACTGTCGCTGCCGCGACGGGTCCTCCTCCAGCGGCACGCGCCGCTCGGCGGGCAGGTCGGCGAACGCGATCAGTTCCGTGTCACAGATCGGGCAGTCCTCGAGTTCCATGCGGGCCGTTCACACGCCCGGGGCTTAAAACCGACCCCGGCGAGCGTCGCCGTGGTGGTCCCGCTCGCCGGTCGACGGGCGGGTCCGTCAGTCGGTGTGGACGAACGTGACCGGTCGGTCGGCCTCCAGCAGGATGGACTGGGCGGTGCTCCCGAACAGCGCCTTCCCGACGGGGCTCCGTTTCTTCCCGCCGATGACGATCACAGCGGCGTCGTTCGCCCTCGCCTCCGCGAGCACCTCGTCCGACGGTTCCCCGTGCCGGCGAACGACGGACGCCGCGACGCCACGGTCGGCGAGGTACCCTCGCACCGCTTCGGCGGATTCGGGGACGTCGGTCTCGTCGTAGAGGTCCTCCGAGTCGACGTCGCCGCCCTCCGCGTCGGTCACGTCGAACTCCTCGAAGACGTTGACCACCGTCACCTCGACGGCGTCGGCCGCCCGGGGGAGCGATGCGACCGCCTCCCCGAGACGCGTCGGTTCGGCCATGTCCGCGTCTACCGCGACCACTGCGTGGTACATGGTCCCCGTCGTCCGTCCTCCTACTTCAAACTGTGCGTGGATTCGGAGGTGTGGATGGCCGTGCCGCCCGCTCGGCGGGGATCGCCCGGCCCGCCGCGGCGGCGACGTTTTTACGGTGGCCGCCCGAACGGCCGACCATGTCCACGACCGCGTCCGACGACGGGGAGGGTACGACCGTGACGCTGTACCGGCTCCACGGCTGTCCGTACTGTGAGCACATCGTCGAACTGCTGGATCGACACGGCGTCGAGTACGCGTCCCGGTTCGTCGCGGGCGAGCACAGCCGCCGGGACGGCGTCGCGCGGGTCGCGGGGACGCGCTCGGTGCCGCTGTTGGTCGACCACGAACGGGGCGTGACCATGGCCGAGAGCGCCCGGATCGGCGAGTACCTGGAGCGGACGTACGGGGGCGGGGACGCGGGGGCTACCCCCGAGTTCCGGCCGGTCACGTTCCCGCCGTCGGACCACCCCGTCGCGGGTGAGCGGGCGCCGGAGTTCACCCGCCCGCTCGTCACGCGTGAGGGCTGGGAGGACGTCCCGCTGTCGGCGCTCGCTTCCGAGGCCGGCTCCGTCCTGCTCGTGTTCTCCCCGCTGAACTGGGGCGGCAAGTCGATGTACTGGTGGAAGGAGATCGAACGGCGGGGCTGGGGCGACGACGACGTCGCGGTGGTGGGGCTCGGCGTCTCCCAGCCGTTCGACCACCAGCGCTTCCTCGAGCGGCGCGACATGCCCTACCCGCTGTACTCGGACCCCGCCAACGGCGTCGCGGAGGCGTACGACGTCGTGCACGACCTCGACGGGATGGCCGGCGTCGCGGAGCCCCGGCCGGCCGCGTTCCTCCTCGACGACGGGCTGACGGTGAGTTACGAGTGGGTCGCGGACGAGTGGCCGGAGACGCCCCCGTACGACGACGTGGAGTCGGCGATGGCGTCCCCGTGAGCGGGTTCCCCGTCCGGTCCCGGCTCGCCCGACCGGGTCACCCGGTCAGCGTGACGACGACCGCGCCGGCGACGACGGTCAGCGCGCCGACGACGAGCCGCGGGGTGACCCGCTCGACGCCCTTCAACAGCACCGCGGACGCGAGGATGACGAGCAGCGGGCTCGTCTGCATGATGGGGACGACGATGCCGACGCGGGAGACGGCCAGCCCCGCGTAGTACGCGAGCAGGAACCCGGTGCTCATCGTCCCGGCGAGCACGTACCAGCCGAGTTCGCGCCTGGGAACGTCCCCCGGTCGCGGGATGGAGTCCCGCCACGCGAGGTAGGCGACGATGACGACGAACGCGGCGAGCGTCTTGACGGTGAGGCCGACGAAGGCGCTCGTCCCCTCCCGGAGCCCCACCGTCGCGAAGATCGGCTCGAGCGCGAAGAAGAAGGCGGCCGCGAGCGGGAGCGACGCCCCGAGCCCGGACGCCCCGTCGACGTCCGTGTTCGCGTCCCGCCCCTGCCGGGAGACGAAGGCGATGCCGGCGACGACGAGCACGACGCCGACGAACTGCCCGCCCGTGACGACCTCGTCGAGGAACAGGAACGCGAGGATCGTCGCGTGGAGCGGCATGGACGCCTTGATCGGCTCCGCGCGGCTGGCGCCGATGCGCTTGATGCCGGCGTAGAACAGGCTCCGACCGACGAGCGTTCCCGTGAGCCCCGCGAGCACGAACGCGCCCAGGGATCGCCACGTCACGACGGGGTCCGGAACGACGAGCGCCGTGAGCGGGACGAGCACGACGACGTTCACGGCGATCACGACGAGGAGGACGTCCGCGGGCTTGCCGTGGCGCGTGGCGAGCCGGATCGTGAGCGCCTGCCCGGCGAGACAGCAGGCGGCCACTGCGGCGAGGCCGACCCCCAGACTCGACACCATACACCGTCGGTGACTGCTCGGCACTTCACCCTGTTCATTCGGGCACGGTGTTGCCCACCCGGCCAGTCCGACGGGACGAGATCGGTCCGGACGCGATCGACGGGGCCGCGTTCGGTCCGGACGTCCGGCGCGACCGCCCGTGTGACCCGAATGTACATATACGGAACGCGCAACGTTCCGGCATGGGCAACCAGTGTCGGTACCTCGAATACCGGGCGGAGGGGGACGGGAAGGAGTTCGACGTCGAGCGGGCCTACTGCACCGCAGCCCAGCGGTTCGTCCAGCCGATGCGCGCGGACGTCTGCAACCGTCGGTACGACCTCGAGCCCGAACGGGACTGCGAGTACTACGAGGCCGCCGAGTCGGCCGGGGCTGACGAAGGAGCCGGGGCGAGCGAGCCATGACGTACGACGACTACCTCGACGGGAAGCCGGTCATCGTCACGGCGGCGCTCACGGGCGGGGTGCAGGGGAAGGAGACCGTCCCGAACCTCCCCGAGTCGCCGGCGGAGATCGCGGAGGCGGCCCGCGAGTGTGAGGCCGCCGGGGCGAGCATCCTCCACCTGCACGCACGCAGGGAGAACGGCGAGCGCGCCTTCTCGACCGAGCGGTTCCAGGAGGTCACCGACGCCGTTCGGGGGGCGACCGACGACGTCATCGTCCAGCACTCGACGGGAGGGACCGCGGCGTCCGACGAGATCCGCGCGGAGCCGCTCCGGACCGACCCGGCCCCCGAGATGGCGTCGCTGGACATGGGTCCGCTCAACCGGTACGCGAAGCTCACGAGCGAGAACACGAGGGGGCTCGTCGACGACCTCCACGAGGAGATGCTCGAGCGGGGGATCAAGCCAGAACTGGAGGTGTTCAACGGCGGCCACCTGAACGAGTCGATGCGGATCTGGGACGAGCTCGAGGAGCCGCCGTACGTGAACCTCGTCTTCGGCGGCGGGACGACGACGATCCCGCACCCGCGAAACCTCGTCACGCTCGTCGACAACCTGCCGGACGGCGCCGAGTTCAACGTCCTCGGGTTCGGTCCCCACCAGCTGTCGATGACGACGACGGGGCTGCTTCTGGGCGGCCACGTCCGGGTCGGCCTGGAGGACAACAGCTACTACCGGCGGGGCGAACGGGCCGAGAGCAACGCGCAACTGGTCGAGCGGGCGGTGCGGATCGCCGGCGAACTCGAACGGCCGGTCGCGTCGCCCTCGGAGGCGCGGTCGATCCTCGGGATGGACTGAGCCGTCGCGCGGTCGGCCCTCCCGCCGCGGTCGACGGCAGCGGTTCCGAGCAGCCGACGGCGTCGACGGGCCGAACGTCCCCTAGCGGTCCGCAGCTTCGTCGTACAGCTCCAGCGCCCGCTCGTTCGCCTCCCGGAGGGCGGTCGTGTCCTTGCCGACGATCTGGAAGCCGAACCCCCGCTCGACCCGCTCGGGGGCGTCCTCGGGCCGGACGGTCAGCGTCCCGACGGGGACGTCCGCGGCCTCCCCGGCGGCGATCACGCGGTCCATCGCCTCCAGGAACGGCTCGGCGTCCCACTCGCCGAAGCAGCCGAGCGCGCCCGAGAGGTCGGCCGGGCCCGCGAACAGCGCGTCGACGCCGTCGACGGCCGCGATCGCCTCGGCGTTCTCCAGGCCCTCGAGCGTCTCGATCTGGGCGATGGTCACGAACGTCTCGCTCGCGCGCTCGACGTACGATCGGAAGTCGGAGCCGTACCCCGACGCGCGTCCCGACGCGATGCCGCGGGTGCCCTCCGGGGGGTACCGGAGCGAGTCGACGAGCGACTCCGCCTCCGCGGCGGTGTCGATCATCGGGACCATCACGCCGGAGACGCCGACGTCGAGGACGCGCTTGAGGTACACCGGGTCGTTCCACGGGACGCGGATGACGGTCCCCGCGTCCCCGCCCGCCGCCACGATCGCCCGGTGCATGTGCTCGACCGTCTCGAGCGTCGTCGTGGTGTGCTCGGTGTCGATGAGCACGAAGTCGAACGCGGAGGAGGCGCTCACCTCCGCGATCACAGGGCTGCCCGCCGAGACCCACGTCGCGGCGAGGTGGCGGCCGGACTCGAACGCCGCCTTCAACCGCTCGCTCATCGCTCCCCCGCGCCGTCGGGCCGCGAGCGTGGCCGGGTCGCGCGCGACTCCGCTCGCGCGGTCGCACCCGGGCGGTCGACGCTGCCGGCTGGTGTAACGTACATCGCTTCGGGGGTGAGTTCGTCCACTGTGATAAAGGTCTTTGCGTGGACACACCTCCGGGCCGGACCCGGCCGGCGCGAGCGTCGCGGCGGGAGTCGCCCGCCGTCGCCGGCCGCGACCGTCGGCCGGATGTGACTCCCTCCCAAAGGTTATGTGCGCGTCCGAACGACTCACGGTCGATTCCGGTCGGCGAGTCGCCCCGGCGGCCCTCCGGCCGCTGCGGGCGCCCGTCGACCGCGTCCGACCCCGACGGAACGGCCCGCTCGACTCGGCCCCCGACGCACCGGGGTCGGGGGAATCACCGGAGACGATCGACCGTCGCGACCGAGGAAACCAAGATGCAAATCAGCGAGATAGAGATCCACGAGTTCACCTACGAACTGGAGTCGGTGGGGACCGCCCACGGGCACCAGGTGTACGACCCGGACAGCACGCTCGAGACCCCCGCGTTCGTGCTCACGATCCGAACCGACGACGGCCTGGAGGGGCGGTATCGGAGCATCACGTTCGCGAAGTCGATGCTCGTCCAGATCGAGATGGCGGCCGCGGAGTTCCTCCTCGGCCGGGACCCGCTGGAGCGGGAGGGGATCTGGGAGGAGATCTGGCGCGGGTTCCGGCACACCGACCACATGGGGCTCGGACCCATCGACATCGCGCTCTGGGACCTCGCCGGGCGTCACTACGGCGACTCCGTCTCGAAGCTGCTCGGCGGCTACCGCGAGGAACTGCCGGCGTACGCGTCGACGTTCTTCATGGACGACGCCCCCGACGGGCTGAGCTCCCCGGCGGCGTTCGCCGAGTTCGCGGAGGAGTGTCTCGACGCCGGGTACCCCGCGTTCAAGATCCACGGCCACCCCGACGGGGACCCCGACGTGGACGTCGAGATCTGCCGCGCGGTCGCGGACGCGGTCGGCGACGAGATGGACCTGATGCTCGACCCCGCGAGCAACTACCGCACGTACCTGGACGCCAAGCGGGTCGGCCGCGTCCTGGACGAACTCGGCTTCTACTGGTACGAGGACCCGATGGCCGACACCGGTCAGAGCATCAACGCCGCGCGGAATCTGACGAGGGAACTGGACACGCCGCTGCTCGGGCTCGAACACGTACGCACGGGCCCGTTCGGACGCGCCGACCACATCGCGGGGGAGGCCGCGGAACTCGTCCGGGCCGACGTCCACCAGGACGGCGGCATCACGGGCGCGCTGAAGATCGCCCGCGTCGCCGAGGCGTTCGGGCTCGACGTGGAGCTCCACATCGGCGGCCCCGCGACCATGCACTGCATGAGCGCGATCCGAAACTCGAACTACTTCGAGCACTCGCTCGTCCACCCCAGCGGGGTCGACTGGATGAACCAGCTCGGGTTCGTGGGGTCGCCCGAGGCGCTCTCGGACGCGGGGACGGTCACCGTCCCCGAGGGACCGGGGCTCGGCGTCGAGATCGACTGGGAGTACGTGGAGGAACGGCTGACCGACCACAGCGTGATCGACAGCGCCGGCTCGGCGAACGTCGTGTGACGCGCCGGTTCGATCCCCACGACCTGACCGTCCGACGGTTTCCGGCCCGATGGTCTCCGAGCACCGCGCGGACGCCCGTCGTCCGTCGACGGGCGCAGGTCACGATCCAGTTCCGCCGGCTACGGATGCGGAACGGCGGTTCGTGGTCCGCACGGGGCGCTCGGGTCCCTCCCGGTCGACTCACGCCCGCGGTGAAAAACGGTCCGCGTCGACGTCGCGTTACTCGCCCCGTTCCAGGTCGTCCCGCCAGACGCCGACTTCCTCGTAGAAGTCCGCGGCGCCGGGGTGGACCGGCGGCAGCCCCTCGCCCTCGAGCGCGTTGACGAAGTACTCGGGGTTCTCCCCGTACGGGAAGAACGCGGGCTGGCCCTCCTGGACGCTCTCGTACTCGTCGTGGGCCACCTGCAGCATCTCGTAGACGGCCTCGTTCGGGACGTCCGGCGAGACGTAGTACTGGAAGAGGATCTGGTACCCCTGGATCTGCCCGCCGACGTCCTGATTGAAGCCGTACGAGTCCTTCTCGTAGTAGGGCACGAGCGGCGACGACTCGAAGACGTTCTTGAAGCTGTCGGACACCTCGACGGTGTGCAGGTCCGCGCGGGCGTCGACCTCGGCGAACCAGGAGGGGAGGTTGACCTCGTTGGCGCCGTAGCCCAGGATGGCGTCGATCCGGCCCTCCTCGACCGCCCCGGCGACGTCGCTCGTGTCGATGTTGACGACGTTCTCGGTCAGCTGCTCCTTGAGCTCGGGGTCCTCGTCCATGACCTCCATGAACATCGCCCTGGTCCCCCAGCCTGGCTGGAGCAGGTAGACGTTCTTGCCCAGCATGTCGTCGGTGGTCTCGATGCCGGAGCCGTCGACGGCGACGAAGAAGTCGTCGCGGACGAAGTAGCTGAAGCACTGGTACGGCACCTCCATCTCCTCCTGGAACGGGTCCTCCCCGTTCATCCCCTTTCGGACGATGTAGTTGGTGAGCCCGTACGCTTCGAGGTCGCCCTCGTCGTAGATCCGGATGCTCGGGGGGTCGCCGCCGGTGGTCTGGGTGTTCCATCGGACGCTGTCCGAGTGTTCGCGGAGGACGCGCTGGAAGGCCTGGGACGTCTGGAAGACGGTGGAGCCCTCGGTGGAGGAGCCGACGCGCATCTCGACGACGTCGTCGCCGTTGCCGCCGCCGTTCCCGCCGCCGTTCCCGTCGCCGTTGCCGCCGCCGTTCCCGTCGCCGTTGCCGCCGCCGTTCCCGTCACCGTTCCCGTCGCCCCCTCCCATACACCCGGCCATTCCGAGCACACCTAATCCAGCCGTTCCTTTTAGCATCCGCCGTCTCGTTCGAGATTCCTCTGGCATTGCGTATGTCACCATAGTTTAGGCGCTAATAAATGTGGGGGGGATTGTCACGGGCAACCGTGATTAGTAGCCGGAAGGCCGCGGATGCCGGCGGTTCAAGGGCGGGAGTCCCCGCTGCGGGCGGGGAAGACGCCGACGGAGGGCGGCGTGCCCGCTAGAACTCGAACAGCATGACGTCGAAGAGGAACGCGACGCTCCAGTAGGCGAAGATCACCGTGAGTACGGCCGCGAACGTGACCTTGACGCCCCGTCTCACCACGTCGAGGTTGTCCGGCCTGATTCCACTCGCCGCGGTCCTGAGCGAATCGCTGAAGCTATCGAGCCTACCTGCCAGGTCCTCCGGCCCTTCGGCGTCGGTTCGATCCGGGGCGTCGGCATCGGCGCTGTCGGACGTCATGGGCCGTGGTAGAAGCTCACACGGCTTAAACGTTCGTTTCCTCCGGGGCGGGCGTTCCGGGGCGCGAAACGACGGGCGGGAAAGTCGGCCAGAGACGGCTCAGAACCGACGGAGGATCGACGTGTGGACGCTCGTGACGTCCGTGTCGTTGACCGTCAGGAACTGCCACCCCATCAGGACCACGACCACGACGAACGTCCCCATCCGAATGAACTCGTTAGGCGATGCCATGATGACGATGCCGAGCACGGCGAACACGAAACTCAACGCGAGGTTGGCCGGTCGGCTCGTGAACGCCTTGCCGTAGTAGTTGAGCCCGTGGACGAGCGAGAAGGCGCCGAGCAGCAGCAGGGCCGAGGAGAGGAGTTTGTACGCGGTCAGCCCCTCGACGATTATTTCCGGGTTGTAGATGAACGCGAACGGAAGCACGAACAGGGGGGCGGCGATCTTGATCGCCTCGATCGCGGACTTCCAGAAGTTCGACCCCGCGATCCCGGTCGTCACGACGACGGCGATGGCGATCGGCGGCGTGATCCCGGACAGGATCGCCGCGTAGAAGACGAAGTAGTGGACGGGAAGCCGGGCCAGCTCGAACCCCTCGATGAGCGACGGCGCGACGAGCAGCGCGACGATGGTGTAGGCCGCGACCGTCGGCATGCCGAGCCCGAGAATCATACAGATGAGCATCGCGAGCAGGAGCGCGATGATGAGCACCCCCCCGGAGAGTTCCATCAGCGCGAGCGCGAGCTTCCCGGGCACGCCGGTCGTGACGAGGACGTCCACGATCGCGTTGATCGCCGCGACGATGACGGCGATCGGCGCGAAGATGAGCGCACCGTACTTGAGCCCGCTCAGCGTCTGTTCGAACACGTCGAGGACGGACGTCTCGTTCCACCCGAGGAGCCGCTCGAACATGGGGAACGTGATCCCCGTCAGGAACATCGTGACGGACGTGTACAGCGCCGCCGACATCACCGTCCACTGTGCGACGCCGAGCGTGTAGAGCAGGACCACGAAGGGGATCGCGAGTTTGACGGTCTCGGACAGGAACGCCGGACCCGACTTGCGTTCCCCCACGTCCGCGTCGTCCCCGATGGTGAGGCCGGTCTGGATGTCCTGGTTGATCGCGGCGTAGTGGACCGCGATGGCGACGGAGAGGTAGAAGACGAGCGCGGGCACGATCCCGGCGAGCACGACGTCGATGTACGTGATCCCCAGGATCGACGCCATGATGAACGCGGCCGCGCCCATGACCGGCGGCATGATCTGCCCGCCGGAGGACGCGACGGCCTCGACGCCCGCGGCCGTTTCCTTCTTCATGCCCGCGTCCTTCATCAGCGGGATGGTGACCGACCCGGTCATCGCGGCGTTCGCCACCTGGGCGCCGTTGATCGACCCGATGGCCAGGCTCGCGACGACCGCGGACTGTGCGATGCCCGACTCGACGAACTCGGACACCCTGAACGCGATCCGCATCACGTAATCGAACGCGCCGTACCCGTTCAACAGCCCGGCGTACAGCAGGAACAGCGCGACCCAGGCGGCCACGATGCCGCTGATGGAGCCGAAGAAGCCGCTGAAGTCCATGACGAACACGTTCAGGATCCGATCCATCGTCAGCCCGCCGTGTCCGATGATGCCGGGGAGGTGCGGCCCGAGCCAGGCGTACAGCCCGCCGCCGGCGATGACGGCCAGGAACGCCATCCCGAACGCCCGGTAGATCAGGTAGAACATGGCCAGCGTGAACATGAGCGCGAGGACGTACTCGTGGTGGTACGACGTGCCGCGCCGCATGAACAGGAGCTCATCGAAGTTGAGGATCAGGTACGTCGTCGTCACGACGACGATGCCCAGCGTGACGGTGAGCAGGTAGGTGTCGACCACCTTACGCTCCTCGATGGAGTCGACCATCTCGTTGAGCACGTACATCGAGAACGCGAGCCCGAACAGCCCGAGCGTGTACAGAATTCGTTCCCACTGTTGCGTGTACGCGTAGTAGATCGCGACCCCCCAGAGTACGATCGAGAGCACCGTCAGTAGCTTGTCGATCGCTACCGCAGGCCCAAAACTAGTTCCCGATTCGTGTTCGGCCATGGAGTCCATATGGATTATTCACCGAGATAAATGTTGTGTGGGAAACCGAATCGACGGCGCTCGGTTTTCCGGCGCCCGGACGCCCTCCGAGAAACGGTTATGCACGGGGGTTCCGAACGGACCCGCATGGTCGAGACGAACGGCGGGGCCGACGCCGACCCGGTCCGACGGGTCGCGGTCGTCGGCGCCGGCACGATGGGGCACGGGATCGCCGTCGCGTTCGCGGCCGGCGGCCGAACGGTGCGACTGTTCGACGCCGACGAGGCGGCGCTCGACGGGGCACGGTCCGCAGTCAAGAACGCGGTCTCGACGCTCGTCGGGCACGACGCCGCCGAAGCCGACGCGGCCGAGTCCGTGCTGGACGCGATCGAGTACGAGCCGTCGCTCCCCGACGCGGTCGCCGACGCCGACCTCGTCGTCGAGGCGGTGCCGGAGGACCTCGCGATCAAGACGGAGACGTTCCGGCGGGTCGAACGGGCCGCCCCGGCCGACGCCGTGCTGGCGTCGAACACCTCATCGCTGTCGATCACCGAGCTCGGCGACGCGGTCGACGACCCGCGTCGGCTGCTCGGGACGCACTGGTTCCACCCGCCCCACATCGTGCCCGTCGTCGAGGTCGTGAAGGGCGAGGGGACGGCCGACGGGCCCGTCCGCGTCGTGCGGGAGGCGCTGGAGGCGATCGGCAAATCGCCCGTCGTCCTCGAGAAGGAGGTGCCGGGGTTCATCGGGAACCGGATCCAGTCCGCGATGGCCCACGAGGCGTGGTCGCTCCTGCGGGAGGGCGTCGCGAGCGCGGAGGACATCGACACGGCGGTCAAGGGGACGTTCGGGTTCCGCCTGCCCGCGCTCGGCGTGTTCGAGAAGGGCGACCACTCCGGGCTCGACGTTCACGCCAAGGTGCTCTCGGGGCTCCTCGACGAGATCGATCGCGGGACGACCCCCGCCGAGTCGCTGACGCGGCTGGTCGAGGAGGGGCGCTACGGCGCCAAGACGGGGGCGGGCGTCTACGACTGGAGCGACGTCGACGTGGAGGCGGCGACCGACGAGCGGGACCGTCAGCTACTCTCGCTGCTCGAGGTCTACCGCCAGCGGGAACGGAAGGCGCCCCCGCTGGAGGAGTAGCCGCCCGACGGGGCCGTGTCAGTACGTGACCTTCCCGGCGGTCACGTTCACGCTCTGGCCGGTGATACGGTCCGCGGCGGTCGAACAGAGGAACGCCACCGTCCCGGCGACGTCCTCCGGCTCGACGAACTCCTCGCGCGGGCTGCGGGCCGCCTTCTCCGCCTCGACCTCCTCGAACGACCGGTCGGTGGCGGCCGCCTGCCGCTCGATCACCCGGTCGATCCGCGGGCCGGCGACCGAGCCCGGACAGATCGCGTTCGCGTTGACGTCGTGTGGCCCCCCTTCGACGGCCAGCGTCCGCGTGAGTCCGAACAGGCCGCTCTTCGAGGCCGTGTACGGCGCGCGGTACGGGACGGGCCGTTTGCCCGACGCCGAGGAGACGTTGACGATCCGCCCGTACCCCTGCTCCTTCATCGGGCCCATCAGCTCCCGACAGAGCAGGAACGGGCCGCGGAGGTTCACCGCCATCGTCGAGTCCCACTCCTCGGGGGTGACGTCCTCGACGGGGTCGGTGGGGCCGGCGATGCCCGCGTTGTTGACGAGCACGTCGATCGATCCGACCCGAGCGGTCGCCTCGGCCACCCCGTCCGCGACGTCCTCCCGATCCGTCACGTCCATGCGGACACACGTCGCCTCGCCTCCCCGCCGTTCGATATCGCGTTTCGTCTCGGCCGTGTCCTCGTCGTCGATGTCCGCGACGACGACGGCGAGTCCCCGGTCCGCCAGTTCCCTACAGATCGCCTCGCCGATGCCACGCCCGCCGCCCGTGACGAGCGCCGTCTCCCCGTGTAGTTCCATGCCCGAACTCTGCCGGCGGACGTGATATAGTTGTTTGGCCCGGGCCGTTCGACGGACCCGCGGCGGCGAGGTCACCCGTCGGAACGGCGGTCAGTCCGTGCCGCGGCACTGTGACCTGTTATCACGCTACAATATATATGCCGCCGGGAGGAACACTCCGCCCATGGATCTAGAGATCCAGGGTAACGCGGCAGTGGTAACGGCATCGAGCAGCGGGCTCGGCAAGGCATCGGCGATGGCGCTGGCGGAGGAGGGGGCGAACGTCGTCATCAACGGGCGGGACGAGGAACGGCTCGACCGGGCGGTTTCGGACGTCGACGCGGCCGGCTCCGGGACCGTGGTCGGCCAGCGGGGGGACATCACGGACGAGGACGACGTCTCCGCGCTGGTCGACCGCGCGCTCGACGAGTTCGGCGGCATCGACCACCTCGTCACGTCCGCCGGCGGCCCTCCGAGCGGCTCGTTCATGGACACGACCGACGAGGACTGGAACGACGCCCACGAGCTGCTCCTCATGAGCGTCGTCCGACTCATCCGCGAGAGCGCGGAGCCGCTTCGGGCGGACGGCGGCGGGACCATCGTCAACATCACCTCCCGCAGCGTCAAGGAGGCGATCGATCCCATCGTCCTATCGAACTCGGTCAGGATGGGGGTCGTCGGCCTCGAGAAGACGCTCTCGCGGGAGTTCGCCCCCGAGGTGCGTGCGAACGCCGTCCTCCCGGGCCCCCACGAGACCTCGCGCGTCGAGAACCTCGTCGAGGACGCAGTCGGGCGGGGCGAGTACGACTCCTACGAGGAGGGGATCGCCGACCGCGCCGAGAGCATCCCGGTCGGCCAGCTCGGCGACCCGACGGGGCTCGGCAGGACCGTCGCGTTCCTCAGCGCGCCGAGCTCGGCGTTCATCAACGGGACGACCGTGACGGTCGACGGCGGGCTCGGCCGGGCGACGCTGTGACCGCCGGTTGACCGACCGCGTCGACCCCGAGCGGCACCTCTTTAATGGGCGCACGCATCGTCTCCGTTCATGCCGACCGTCATCGTACGCCACGATCTGCCAATCGCGGACGCGCTCGCCGACCGGCGCGAGGACCTGACCGTGCAATCCGCCGGGACGACCGACGAGGCGAGGGAGCTCCTGGCCGACGCCGACGCGCTCGTCATCAACCCGTCGAGCTGGACGGACGAGCTCCTCGAGCCCCTCCGGGAGGGTGACTGGGTCCAGGCGACGAGCACCGGCTACTCGGCGTTCCCCGTCGAGGAGTTCGAGGCGGGGGGCGTCACCTTCACCAACGCCACCGGGAACTACGGGGCGCCCGTCGCCGACCACGTTTTCGCGCTCGCGCTCGGACTCTCCCGGGGCGTCGCCTCCTTCGCCCGCAGCCAGGGCCGCGGGGAGTGGGATCGCTCCGAGGGGAGCCGGCTGTTCGACCTCGAGGGTCGGACGATGACCGTCGTCGGGATGGGGGACATCGGGGAGAACGTCGCCAGGCGGGCGCTGGGATTCGGCATGGAGGTGTACGGCACGAAGGGAACCCCCGACGAGTACGACGGCCGTCTCCCGTCCGAGCGCGTGCTCGCCCCGGATGAACTCGACGCGGTCGTCGACCGGACCGACCTGCTGGCGCTCACCGTCCCGCTCACCGAGGCGACCCGCCACCTCGTCGACCGCGAGACGTTCGCGGCGCTGCCCGACCGGGCGCTGCTGGTCAACGTGGCGCGCGGCCCCGTCGTCGACCAGGAGGCGCTGATCGACGCGCTCGAGTCGGGCGAGATAGCGGGCGCGGGCCTGGACGTGTTCGACCCGGAGCCGCTTCCGACTTCGTCCCCGCTCTGGGGGATGGAGAACGTGATCGTCACCCCCCACGTCGGCGGCCGCTCGCGGGACTTCGTCGACCGGTTCGTCGACCTCTTCCTCCACAACTACGACCGCCGGCGGACCGACGACCCGCTCAGGAACCGGATCGCCTAGGGGGTCGGACCCCGGATCGACGAGTGCCGTCGTGAACCGGGTTCGGACGACGGCACGGCCCGAATGGCGGGGACGCGGCGGCCGAGCGGCTACTCGGGGGGGACGGGCGAGGGCGCAGCCAGGTCGCCGTCCTCGAACTCGACGGGCTCCGGTTCGGCGACGACGCGGAGGTCGTCGCGCTCGCGCGCCTCCTCGACGAGCGCTTCCGAGGCGTAGAGCCGCTCGAGGTGCATCGTGTCGGTCGCGCGGAGCATCCTGAGCTCCCCCGGTTCGCGGACGCCGACCGTCGAGATGCAGGCGACGATGCCGGCCCGGTCCGTCTCGACGGTCGCGGGAATGCGGGCGTTCTCGACGCTCCCGGCGGTCACCGTGTTGACGACCGTCTTCTCCACGTCGAGCGCCGACAGCAGGTCGCGGTGGATGAAGTCCGCCTGCCCCACGCCGGTCGCGTTGCCGTGGGAGGCGTCCGTGAGCGACCGGGTGTAGATCCGGCGGACGAACGGCGTCTCGGGCGAGGGTTCGTTGAACGGGAGGATGCGCCCGGTCACGTTCGTGTCCATCCCGGAGCCGCTCACCTCCTTGCCCTGCCGGTCGAAGACGACGACGTCGAGGTCGTCGAACGGGAGCTGGGGCATCATGTCGTAGGCGGCCTCGAGCAGCTGGGCCTCGCGATCCAGGAACCCGGACGGGGGGACGCCCTCGAGGAGGGTGGTGTCGTCCCGCTGGTTCTCGACGATCGCGATCCCGCCCGCGACGGGCAGCTCCGCGAGGAGGCGCTCGGTGATCTCGGGGATCATGTTCCGGAAGCTCCAGTCGAGCGCCCACTCGTGGGCCGTCTTCGCGCCGCGCTGCTTCCCCATCCCGATGACCAGCATCTTCGAGAGGCCGCTCTCGACGTCGCCCTCGAACATGGTGTGGGGTTTGATCCGGTTGATCGGCACGATCGCGTCGGCCTCGTGGGCGTTCGCATCGACGAACACCGGCACGTCGCGGTCCGGCGTGCGGCCGATCTCGACGACGTCCATCGTCGCCCGGATCTCGCAGTCCACGGCCGCCTCGGTGACGCCGAGCGCCTCGAGCACCTCCCGCTGTCCCGCCGGGGTGGCCCCGCCGTGGCTCCCCATGGCCGGGAAGAGGAACGGCTCGTAGCCGGCCTCGCGCACGCCCGCGACGGTCCCGCGGACGATCGCCGGGAGGTTCGCGAGCCCCCGGCTCCCCACGCCGATCGCGACCGTGCCGCCCTCGGGCACGTCGCCGAACGCGAGGTCGTCCACCGCCTCGCTCGCGGCCGACTCGATCCGCCCCTCGGGGATGGGCGCGGTGTCCCACACCTGCTCGATGACTCCCATGTCCGGGACCGCTCTGTCGCCACAGACGTTCCTGATCGTCTCCTCGGTGACGATTCGACGCTCGTCGTGCTGGGCTGCCATACGTTCACACGACCGCAGTCGGTCATAAAGGTACCCTCGCGTCGCGCCGGGGGCGACTGGAGACCGGCACGTCCCGGTCCGTGGGCGGGCCCGTCGCGGCCCCGCCGCTGGGCGCGCCCGCCGCGTCCCGACTCGCCGTCGCACGTATCCTGAAGTGGCTGCGGGACGGGTTCCGAACGTCCGTCGAGTTCGGTCCCGAACCGACCGACGCCAGCCAACATGTACGAGGACATCCGATACGAGACCGAGGACGGCATCGCGACCGTGACCATCGACCGGCCCGACGCGTACGACGCGTTCACCCATCGGACGATCCGGGAACTGAACGCGGCACTGGCCGAGAGCGAGGCCGACGACGGCGTCGACGCCCTGATCCTGACCGGCGCGGGCGACGGGTTCTGTGCCGGCGCGGACGTGACCGAGATGCCCGACTGGGGCGACATGGGCCGGGACGAGTACGCGCGGTTCCTCCGGGACGTGCAGTCGGTGGTCCGCCAGCTCCGGACGAACGCCGTCCCGAGCGTCGCCGCGGTCGGGGGCCCGGCCATCGGGGCCGGCTGCGACTTCGCGCTGGCCTGTGACGCCCGGGTGATCGCCCCCGACGCGTTCCTCCGTGAGGGGTTCGTCCGGGTGGGACTGGTCCCCGGGGACGGCGGGGCGTGGCTGCTCCCGCGGCTCATCGGGGAGTCGAAGGCGAAGGAGTACCTCCTCACCGGCGACGACATCACGGCCGAGGACGCCGTCGACCTCGGACTGGCCGTCGAGCGGTCCGCGACGCCGCTCGCGGCCGCGCGCGAGTTCGCCGGGCGGCTCCTGGACCGGCCGAGGGTCGCGGTCCGTCGGACGAAGGAGCTCGCCAACCACGACGGGCCGTTCGACGAGCACTGCGAGCTCGCCATCGAGCACCAGTGGGCGTGCGTGCGCGACCCGGAACACGAGGAGGCGGTCGCGGCGTTTCGGGAGGAACGGGACCCGCAGTTCGACCGGGAGTACCGCTGAGCGGGCGGCGAACTGTCCGCCGGAATCGTTTACTACGCCCCCTCGGTCTAGCGGCCATGGGATACGAGGACATCTCGAGCATCCTGGCGGACGCGCCGGACAACTGGGGGACGTGGGGCGAGGACGACGAACTGGGTGCGGTCAACTACCTGACCGAGTCGGCGGTGCTCCGCGGCGTCGCGGCCGTCGAGCACGGCACGACGTTCACGCTCGGGCTCCCGGTCGGCGGTGACGGGGGCGACCCCGTCTGGCCGAGCCGGGACGAGACGGGCCACTACATGCTCCGCGACAAGGGACACGTGGAGTCCGGGAAGGTGTCGCGGGAGGCGTTCGGCAACTGGGAGAACTCCGACGACGTGCTCCACATGTTCAACCACGGCACGACGCACGTGGACGCCCTCGGGCACGCCTGGTACGACGAGTCGCTCTACAACGGCTTCGACGCCAACTCGACGAAGGGCGGCCTGGACCGCTGTGGCGTCGAGCACATCGCCGACCACGGCGTCGTCGGGCGGGGCGTCCTGCTCGACGTGGCTCGCCACCGGGACGTGTCGCATCTGGCCCACGGCGAGCGGATCACTCTCGAGGAGCTGCGGGAGTGTGCGGACGCCCAGGGCGTCGACCTCGAGAAGCGGGACGTGCTCATCGTGCGTACGGGCGCGATGGAGCTGTTCTACCGGGAGGGCCGGGAGGCGTTCTACGGGGAGTACGGCGTCGTCGACGACGGCGACCGGGTGCTCGACGAGCCCGGCATCACGTACACCGAGGCGCTGGCCGAGTGGTTCCACGACATGGAGATCCCGTTCTTCGGCACCGACACGGTGACCGCCGAGCAGACGTTGTCGGAGGAGACGGGCACGCGGAACCCGCTTCACGCGGCGTTCCTGCGCGACCTGGGCGTCGCCATCAGCGAGATGAACAGGCTCGACGAGCTCGCGGACGCCTGCGCGGACGACGGCTCGTACGACTTCCTGTTCGTCGCGGCGCCGCTGCACGTCGTCGGCGGCTCCGGCGCCCCGGCCAACCCCGTCGCGATCAAGTAGCGCGGCCGGTCGCGCCCCGGCTGTCGGCGTCGCCGGTCGACGGGTCCGGGCTCGACCCTACGACTCCCAGCGCTCGGGCGCGACCCCGGCCGCGGCCACGACCCGCGGGTAGCCGAAGCCCACGACGAGTGCGACGATGACGCCCATCCACAGCGGCACCGAGGTTCCCGTCCGCTCGATCGTCTCGACGACCAACAGGATCAGCCCGATCAACAGCGTGTAGTGAAGGACGAGATACGAGGTGGCGCTCCGATCCATGACTCCCACTCCCGAACCGACCGGGAAAACGGTATCGTTCGCCTCGACGGCTGATCCGCGAACCGTGGGCGGTGCCGGTTCGGATTACGGCGCGCGAATGGCGCTCAACAACCCGCGGAGGTAGCCGGCCGTGAACCCGCGGGCGCGGTGGCCCCAGTCGGTGTCGTCGTGCATCTCCGGGACGTGATCGGGGATGACGATCCCGTCGAACCCCGCGTCGACGAGCGCCGACATCACCTCGTACTCGTCGTAGTTCCCGCAGTCGACGAACGTCTCGTTGAACGACTCCGCGGTCCCCTCCACGTCGCGGAAGTGGACGAAGACGACGTCGTCGGTCTCGCCGAACTCGCGGACCACGTCGGCCACGTCGACGCCCATCTCCGAGAAGCAGCCGAGACACAGCTTCAGCCCGTGGTTGTCGCTCGGGACCGTCTCCATCGCGCGCCGGAAGCTCTCGACGTTCCGGAACAGCCGCGGGATGCCGCCGAGCGACTCGATGGTCGGCGGGTCGATGGGGTGCAGGGCGAGCGTCACGCCGGCCCGTTCGGCGACCGGGAGGATCTCCTCGAGGAACGCCTCGTAGTTGTCCCACAGTTCGGCCTCCGAACACTCCCGGTCGAGGGCGGGGTCCGACGCGCCCTCGACGGCGTCGAGGTCGAAGTCGGTGCCGCGGGCGTCCCCGCGCAGCCGCGTGGTCCCGGTGCGCATCGGGACGACGCCCCGCGGGTTCCACTGGTAGCCGAGGACGGGGAGGCCGGCCTCGCCCATGTTCTCGATCAGCTCCGCGATCGCCGCCACCTGGTCGTCGCGTCCCTCCCGCCCGAACTTGACGTCGCCGTAGCTGTTGTACCCCAGCGTGTGGATCCCGGCGAGGCGGACGTCGTGGGCCTCACACGCCTCCCTGAGCGAGCGGAGGTACGCGACCGAGGGAACCTCGTCGGGGCCGAGCGGGAGGCGGCGGTCGGTGTCGGTCCGGTCGCTCTCGTCGTCGAACACGTCCCCGCCGGTGCCGCCGCCCGGCTCGACCGGGTTGACGAAGACGTCGCTGACGCCGAGCTGGCGGACGTAGCGGAGCCGTTCGTCGGAGAGCGTGTTCGTCCGGAAGCCTACGCGCGGCGGGAGCGACTCTCGGTCCATACCCCACGAGGGTCGAAAACACATATAGGCCTGGTGGTGCCTGCAGTTACCGGTCGAGGTCGCCGTAGACGAGCGGTCGTCGCCGGGTGGTCGTTGCCGCGGAGGAGCCGCCACTGGGTGGCCGTCGTCGCCGGGCGGGCGGAGGTCGGGACCCGCCGGGGCGATGGTTTTATGCGACCGGTTGACGGCGGTGTTCCTGTACCCGACATCATGTACGAGGACTTCGCGACCAAGCTGGCCACGACCATGTGGGGCGATTACGACCGGACGCCCGGGCGCGAGACCGACGCGCCCGAGATCACCGACCTCTCGACGGTCGTCGTCGACGGCAACTTCCCGTGGACGATCGTGACGATCGAGACCGACGCGGGCGTCACCGGCATCGGCGAGTCGTACCCCTCACCCGGCGTCCACGAGGTCATCACGGACTACCTCCGCCCCGTGCTGGTGGGCGAGAACCCGCTCGACGTCGAGCGGCTCTACCACCTCATGCGGGAGAGCCTCTCCGGCCGGGGCTCCCAGCAGGGCATCGGGACGATCGCCATCAGCGGCGTCGAACTCGCGCTGTGGGACGCCGCGGGCAAGTACCTCGACCAGCCGGTGTACCAACTGCTGGGCGGCAAGATGCGCGAGGAGGTCCGGATCTACGCCGACTGCCACGCGGGCGAGTCGATGGTGGATGCGGCCCTGGAGGGCCAGTCGGCCGAGACGTACCGCCCCGAAGCGTACGCCGAGGAGGCCCGTGACGCGGTCGACGAGGGGTTCGACCTCATCAAGTTCGACCTCGACGTGCCGTCGGGCGCGGAGATCCAGACCAAGTCGCGCCACCTCACCGAAGCCGAGGTCGAACACAAGCGGCGGCTCGTCGAGGCGGTCGCCGACGAGGTCGGCGACGAGGCCGAGTACGCGTTCGACCTCCACTGGAACTTCACGGTCGAGTCCGCAAAGCGGGTGTGTGACGCGATCCAGCGGTACGACCCGGCGTGGGTGGAGGATCCGCTGCCGCCGGAGAACACCGAGGCGATGGCGAACCTCGCCTCGAAGGTCGACGTGCCGCTGTTGACCGGCGAGAACCGGTACGGGCGACACGGCTTCCGGGACCTGCTCGAGCAGGGGGCGGTGGACTTCGTCGCGCCGGACGTGCCGAAGACGGGCGGGATCGCCGAGTCGAAGAAGATCGGCGATCTGGCGGACGCGTACTACTGCCCGCTGACGCCACACAACATCGGGAGCCCGGTGGCGACGATGGCGGGCGTCCACGTGGGCGCGTCGGTGCCGAACTTCCTCGCGTTGGAGTTCCACGCGCGCGACGTGCCGTGGTGGGAGGACCTGGTCCGGCGGTCCGAGCCGCTGATCCAGAACGGTCGCATCACCGTCCCCGACGCGCCGGGGCTGGGCATCGAACTCGACTGGGACGTCGTCGAGGAACACCGCAAGGAGTGATTCGACCCGGGGGCGCCGCGTTCCGACGCCTCCGCCGTCGCGGCGTCGTCCCGTTCTCTCGGCGCCGCCACACTGCGTAGCCGAGTTCGACACGCCCGAGCCGAGCCGATCCCGGCCGCTCGGCCCGTCAGCGCGTCATGAACTCGCCCGCCTGCGGCTCGTACGGGTCCGTCGGGATCTCGACGAGCGTGGGTCCGGCGTCGAGCGCCTCGCGGGCGGCCGCGACGATCTCGTCGGGCGTCTCCGCCCGGGCCGTGCGCATCCCCATCCCCTCGGCGATGGTCGTGCAGTCGAGCGGCGCCCGCGTCCAGCCGTACTCGCCCCTGTCGAGCGCGTACGAGCGCTCGGCCTCCTCGCTGATGATGGCGTAGTCGTCGTTGTTGAACACGAACACCGCGACGTCGAGGTCCTCCGAGACGATCGTGTGGAGCTCCTCGACGCACATCATGAGCCCGCCCTCCCCGGTGAACGCGACGACCGGCTGATCCGGGTTCGCCGCCTTCGCCCCGACGGCCGCGGGCACGCCGAGCCCCATCGACGCCCAGGAGCCGGGGTTGACGTAGTCCCGGGGCTCGTAGGCGGGGAACGCCATCAACGTCCAGATGCGCGACCCGCCCGCGTCCGCCGCGACGATCGTCTCCCGCGGCAGCGCGTCACGGAGCGCGGTCAGCGCGCTCACCGAGGTGAGCGGCGCCTCGGAGACGGCTCGGAGCTCGGCCATCCGCTCGGCCTCCGCGTCCCTGACGGCGCCCGCGCGCGCCGCCCCGTCGCCGCCGGCGAGCGAACGATCGCGCAGTTCCTCGTCGAGCGCGGCGAGCACCGGGCCCGCGTCGGCGACGATGGCGACACGCGGGTCGTAGCCCCGCCCGACGTCCGAGGGGGTCATCGTCACGTGCACGAGGTCCTCGGGGAGGTCGTAGGACCACTGCTTCGTCCAGACCGCGTCGAAGTCCGTCCCCACGCCGAGGACCGCGTCGGCGCTCTCGAGGCAGTCGACGAGTTCGGCGCTCGTCCCGCCACAGAGCACGCCCGCCGAGAGCGGGTGGTCCTCGGGGAACGTCGCCTTCCCCTTGTACGTCGTCGCGACCGGGGCCTCCAGCGTCTCGGCGAGCGTCAGGAGTTCCCCGCTCGCGTTCCCGGCGCGGACCCCGCCGCCGGCGACGATCACCGGGTCGCTCGCGGCGGCGAGCACGTCGCTCGCGTCCGCGATCTCGTCGCGCGGGAGCTCGGGGGCGGCGCCCGGTTCAGCCCGCTCTGCCGCCGCGAGGTCGACGTCCGTCGGGATGAAGTTCTTCGGGATGCCGACGCGCACCGGCCCCTTGGGCGCCTCCCGCGCGATGGCGATCGCCCGCTCCAGTTCGGCGATCGTGCTCTCGGGCGTCTCGACGGTGACGTTCTCCTTGACGACGTTGTCGTAGGTGTCCGGGGGCGTCTCGTGGATGCCGTCGCCGCCCCGCACCTCGGGTTCGGTCTCCACGGCGACGTGGAGTAGCGGCGTGCAGTCGTTGAGCGCGTTCTTCAGCCCGTTCATCGCGTTCATGTCGCCGGGGCCGGGGATCACCACCGTCGCGGCCATCTCCCCGCTCGTCTCGGCGTACCCCCACGCCTGATGTGACACGTTCGTCTCGTGTCTCACCATCACGAACCGGATGTCATCCCGTTCGCTGATGCTCTTGTTCAGCGGCAGCGTCTGCTTGCCCGGGATGCCGAAGATCGTCCCGATTCCGTTGGAAGTGAGACAGTCGATGATCGCATCACTCGTTCTCATAATCCTACCTCTGTCACCGTCGTTTGTCGTAATAATTGTTCGGTTGTTCACCCCCGCGTTCGGGGGATCCGCCGTCGTCTCGCGCCGCGGTCCGCCGTCGGTCGCCGTGGTCGACCGTCCCTCGTCGGTCCCGCGCCGCCGTGCTGCACCTGCTCGCCAAACTCGGTCGCCGCTCCGTCGCGTCGCCGTTCTCGACCGCCCTCCGCGCTTTGCCGGTCCTCGGCGTGGTGCCGCCGCTCCCTCCGTCGCACGGAAGATTATTGGTGGTACACGGGCTCGACCCAGCCACACCATGAGACGACGGGTATCGGTCATCGGCGCGGGCAACATGGGCCAGGGGTTCGCGGTCCACTTCGGACTCCACGACCAGGACGTGACGCTCGTCGACCACCGCGAATCGAACCTCGAACGGGCGACAGCGCGCATCCGCGACGCCGCCTCGGGACTCGCCGCGGAGGGGCTCACGGAACGATCGCCCGGCGACGTCCTCGAGGGGATCACGTTCACGACCGACCGGGACGCCGGCGTCTCCGGGGCGGACGTCGTCCTCGAGACGGTCCCCGAGGACCTGGAGCTGAAACGGGAGGTGTTCGCCGCGGTCGCGGCGGCCGCGCCCGACGACGCGATCCTCGCGTCCAACACGTCCGGCATCCCGATCACCGATCTCGCGAAGGCCGTCCCCTCGGCCGCGGGTCGGGTCGTCGGCTGCCACTGGTGGTTCCCGCCGTACCTGCTCGAGCCGGTCGAGGTCGTCCGCGGGGCCGGGACGACCGACCGGACGATGGAGCGGATCCGCGCGTTCGTCGAGGACGTCGACCGGCGGCCGATCGTCGTCGAGCGCGACGTCCCCGGGTTCGTCTGGAACCGGGTCCAGAACGCCGTCATCAGGGAGTGTCTCCACCTCGTCGAGGCGGGCGTCGCGTCGATCGAGGACGTCAACGCCGCGGTCCGGGACGGCTACGCCCGGCGGACGTCCGTCATCGGCCCGTTCGAGACGATGGACATCGCCGGCGTCGACCAGTTCGAGACCGTCGCGGCCCACCTCTACCCGCACCTGTGTGACGACGACGAGCCGAACGACGCGTTCGCCGAGCACCTGGAGGCGGGCCACCTCGGCGTCGAGACCGGCCGGGGGTTCTTCGAGTACGACGAGCCGGCCGAGGCGGTGATGCGGCGACGCGACGAGCGGCTGGCCGCGCTGGATCGCCGTTTCGACGCGATGCAGTCGGAGTGACCGGCGAGCGCCGGCCGGCGGGGAACCCGGTCCGACGGCGGGCGGAACCGAGCCCGAACGGGGACCGACCCGAACCCGCGTCCCGTCCGGCCGAGGCGGGCCCCGCCCGCGACGGTCGGGTTCGCCGTAATCAGTATCTTTTTTCGCGACGTTCGTGAGTGTACCCCCGTGTCACCAGAGATCACACGGATCGAGTCGACGGAGTTCTCCTACGACATCGAGGACGTCGGCTACAGCCCGAACGGCTTCAGCGTCGTGTACGAGCCGGGCGCGACCAACGAGCGGAAGCTGTTCGGGATCAAGGTCCACACGGACACCGGCATCACGGGCGAGTACGTCGGCGGCAACTCCCCCGCGGCCGCACAGATCAACATGTTCGCGGACTACCTGATCGGGAAGAACCCGCTGGCCCGCGAGAAACACTGGAGCAACATCAACCGGGCGCTGCGCAAGTACGACCTGATGGGCATCGGCCCGGTCGACATCGCGCTGTGGGACTTCGCGGGCAAGTACTACGACGCGCCCATCCACGAGCTGCTCGGGACGTACCGCGAGCGGTTCCCGGCGTACGCGTCGACCTACCAGGGCGACGAGAACGGCGGGCTCGACTCGCCGGAGGCGTTCGCCGACTTCGCCGAGGAGTGCCTCGAGATGGGGTACGGGGCGTACAAGATCCACGACTGGGGCGGCGACTGGACGGACGCGGACAGGACCGTCGACACCGTCCTCGAGGTGGGCGGGCGGGTCGGCGACGAGATGGACCTCATGCTCGACCCGGCCTGCGAGCCGCCGACGTTCGCCGACGCGGTGAAGATGGGCAAGGCGTGCGACGAGGCCGGGTTCCTCTGGTACGAGGACCCCTACCGCGACGGCGGCGTGTCCCAGCACGGCCACCGGAAGCTCCGACAGCTCATCGACACGCCGCTGCTCCAGACCGAGCACGTGCGCGGGCTCGAGGCCCACACCGACTTCATCGCGACCGAGTCGACCGACTTCGTCCGCGCGGACCCGGAGTACGACGCCGGCATCACGGGCGCGATGAAGATCGCCCGCGTCGCGGAGGGGTTCGGGCTCGACGTGGAGTTCCACGCGCCCGGGCCCGCCCAGCGGCAGTGTCTCGCGGCGATCCGGAACACGAACTACTACGAGATCGCGCTCGTCCACCCGGACTGCCGGAACAACCAGCCGCCGGTGTACGCCGACGGCTACTCGGACTTCCTGGACACGGTCGACGACGACGGCACGGTCGGGGTCCCCGAGGGGCCAGGGCTCGGCGTCGAGTACGACTGGGAGTTCGTCGAGGCGAACAAGACGGGCAGCGTCCACGTGTACGAATAGGCGCTCCCCTCCCCTCGCCGGCCCGCGAAGCTTTATCACGGGGTTGACCGATGCTACGGCCCATGGGCTTCGATCAGCTGAAGGCGAACCTCCGCGGCGTGGCGTTCACCAACCCGACCCCGTTCTCGGCGGACGGAGCGGACGTCCGACACGACGCGCTGGCGGAGAACACGCGCCACGTGGTCGACGCGGGCGGGCGGGTGCTCATCCCGTGCGGGAACACCGGCGAGTACTACTCGCTGACGGACGACGAGCGCGTCGCGGTCGTCTCGACGACCGCGACGGCGGCGGGCGAGGACGCGTCGATCGTCGCCGGCGCGGGCGGCAGCACGAAGGAGGCGATCGCGCTCGCCGACGCCTACGAGGACGCAGGGGCGGACGCGATCATGGTGATGCACCCGGTGCACACCTACCAGCACGAGGCCGGGCTCCGCGAGTACTATCGGGCGATCGTCGACGCGACTGACCTGCCGGTCGTCGTCTACAAGCGCGGGCCGGAGGTAACGGCGGACCTGATCCGCGAACTCGCCGCCCACGAACGGGTCGTGGGCGTCAAATACGCCGAAGACGACGTCGCGGCGTTCGCGAACCTCGTCGCCTCGGTCGACGCGGACGTGGTCTGGTCGAACGGCATCGCCGAGCGGTACGCGCCGTCGTTCGCGATCGAAGGCGCCGAGGGGTTCACCACCGGCATCGGGAACTTCCTGCCCGGGGAGGTGCTCGCGCTCATGGACGCCATCAGGCGCGAGGACTGGGCGCGCGCTCGCGAGTTGCGCGACCTGCTGGCGCCCTACGAGCGGCTCCGCCAGGGGACCGGGCCGGACAACGAAATCCGCGCCGCCAACAACGTCCCCGGCGTGAAACGCGGCATGGAGCTGGCCGGGCTGTACGGCGGGCCCGTCCGGGAGCCGCTGGCGTCCCTGTCGGCGGCCGACGCCGAGCGGGCCGAGCAGTATTACGAGGCGGCGAAGGCGGAGGCCGGAATCGACCGGTCGGTCGTCTGAGCGGCCCTCCACGCGGCGACGTCCGGCCCGTCCGATGGGTTCGGGTCTGGAGAACGGCCGATACCGAAAACCGCTCGCCGCCGGCTGACCGCCGACCGGTCCGTTTGGCTATGGGGAACACCTTTGTATCTCCGGATGTGAGGCTCTCGCATGACCGACACCCCACTCGAAGCGGACGTCCCCATCAGGGCGACCCAGCGGTCGATGGCGATCGTCGAGGAGATCATGCGACGCGAGCGCGCGGGCGTGACGGAGCTCGCGGAGTATTTCGGATTCTCGAAGAGCACGATCCACGACCACCTCACGACGCTCGTCCGGTTGAAGTACCTTCGCCGGGAGGGTGACGAGTACGCGGTCGGGTTGCGGTTCCTCAGCCTCGGCGGGCACGCGAGACAGCTCGAGGAGCTCTACGAGATCGCCAAGCCGGAGATCGACGACCTCGCGGCGGAGACGGGCGAGGCGGCGAAGCTCGTCGTCGAGGACGCCGGCCGCGGCATCTACCTCTACCAGGCACGCGGCGGGCAGGCGGTCCAGACCGACTCACACGTGGGGATGCGGGTGTACCTTCACTCATGTGCGACGGGCAAGGCGATGCTCGCGTACATCCCACGCGAGCGCGTCCGCGAGATCGTCGACGAGTACGGGCTGCCGGAGTGGACCGAGCACACGATCACCGACGAGGGGGAGCTGTACGAGGAACTGGACGCCATCAGGGACCGGAAGATCGCGATCGACGACGAGGAGCGGATCCGCGGGCTCCGCTGTGTCGCGACGCCGATCATCCGGGACGACGAGCTCCTCGGGGCGATCAGCATCTCCGGGCCGACGAAGCGGTTCGACAACGACGAGTACGTCGACGAGATCTCGGACCTCATCAGGAACACCGCGCGCGTGATCGAGATCAACGCGAAGTACACGACGTAGCGGGTTCCGCTATGGAGAACGCATCGTCCGGTCGGCCGTTCGTCGGAATCGGGGTCATGACCAGCGTCGAGTCCTGCGGTTCCGGAGCGATCGTCCGGCCGTCGCCGTGGCCGTCGCGACGACGACGCGTTCGTCGTCCGTCTCGGATGCCGTTCGAACGGCCCACGTACCTTACACTCGTACGATCGTCACGGAGACTGGGCCGTCCCCTCTCAGATTTCATTACAGTCGTATGGGTGTAATGTATCGCCGTAGTGGGTGGCGTACAACGGGCGTTCGGAAGCGGGCGAAGCAATCCGTTCCCTATAGCGGAACGGGATGTCGGACCCGATTCGTGCGGTCTCCCACGACGGTGCTCGCCAGTAGCGACCCACGCGCGACCGACGGAGAACCCGGACCGGCGCGACCGGCTCAGCCGACGAGCCGGTCGACGTCGTCCTCGAGCGCTGCGTACAGTTCCTCGGCCTCCCTGACTTGCTCCTCGGCGAGCGGGCGGATCGGCTCCCGGACGGAGCCGCCGTGCAGCCCCGCGAGGTCGAGCCCCTGCTTCACGGCCGGAACGCTGATCGCCCCCGGGATCTCGTTACCCTGGCCGGTTCCGTCGCGGAACCCCTGGTACGGCAGACAGGCGTTTCGGAGCGCCCGGGCGCGCTCCCAGTCGCCGTCGGTGAGCGCGTCGAACAGCGCGAGGCCGACCTCGGGGCGGAAGTTGCTGACGCCCGCGGAGAACCCCTCGGCGCCCTCGGCCCAGAAGGAGACCGCGAACGGCTCGGCGAGCCCGTTCACCCAGACGACGTCGTCGTCGCCCGCGGCGACGCCGGCGCCGAGTTTCACTCCGTCGGGGAGCGCGTACTTGATCCCGATCACGCCGTCGACGCGCGTGAGGTCGCCGAGGTAGGCGACCGACGGGTCGAACCCGCGGACGTACGGGACGAGCGGCCGGTCGGTGGCGGCCGCGAGTTCGCGGTAGTACCGGAGCAGCCCCGCCTCGTGGAGGTACGTGTGGTCCGGCGGCATGATCATCATCGCGTCGGCGCCGACGTCCTCGTAGCCGTCGATGAGTTCGCGCGCGTCGGCCGTGCTCCCGCCGACGCCGGCCAGGACGCACGCGTCCGCGGGGAGCGCGTCCACCGCCGTCTCGACGACGTCGACCCGCTCGGTCCGGGAGAGCGAGTGGTACTCGCTGATGTTCGCGGACGCCATGAACAGGCGGATCCCGCCCTCGTAGAGCGCGTCCGCGTTCTCGCGGAGCTTCCCGTGTTCGATCTCCCCGTCCGCGTCGAAGGGGGTGAGCAGTCCGACCGCGACGCCCCGCAGTCGGTCCCGTATCCGATCGGCTGACAGCGGCATGGTACGCCTCTGGTTCCGCGGACGCGATAAAACCACCGGCACCGCCGGGCTCAGTAGTCGACGTACACCGTCTTCGTCGTGGTGAAGAAGTCGAGTCCGGCGTCGCCCTGCTCGCGGTACGTGTTCGTCGAGGAGTCCTTGTACCCGCCGAAGGGGACGTGCAGTTCGACCCCCGTCGTCTTCTCGTTCACCTTGACCACGCCCGCCTCGGCCGCCTCGATGAACCGGTTCGCCTCGGAGAGGTCCCGCGTCACGATGCTCGCCGAGAGCCCGTAGTCGACGTCGTTGGCGACCTCGACGGCGTCCCCGAAGTCGCTCGCCTTCATGACCACGAGCACCGGGCCGAACACCTCCTCCTGAGCGATGCGCATCCGGCTCTCGACGTCGGAGAAGACCGTGGGTTCCACGAAGTGCCCGTCGTCGTACTCGTCGCCCTCGAGTTCGGCGCCGCCGGTCTCGAGCGTCGCGCCGTCCGCGCGGGCGACGTCGACGTACTCGAGCGTCGCGTCGAGCTCGCTTCGGCTGACGTGCGGGCCCATGTCCGGGTCCTCCAGCCCCGGGCCCACCGTGAGCGACTCGGCGTACTCGGCGATCGCGTCGACGAACTCGTCGTACACCGCCTCGTGGACGATGGCGCGCGAGCAGGCGGTACACGACTGGCCCGTGGTGCCGAACGCGCCGACGCCGACGATCTCGACCGCCCGGTCGAGGTCCGCGCTCGGCATCACCACGGTCGGGTTCTTGCCGCCCATCTCGCACTGCACCCGCTTCATGTCCGACGAGGCGGTGCGGGCGACTCGCGTCCCGACCGACGTGCTGCCGGTGAACGAGACGCCGTCGATGCGTTCGTCCTCGGCCAGCGCCGCGCCGACCTCGCTCCCCGAACCGGTGACGTAGTTCGCCACGCCGTCGGGGAGCCCGGCCCCGTCGAGACACTCGAAGACCTGCCGCGTCACGTTCGGTGCCGCCGTCGCCGGCTTGATGACGACGGTGTTTCCGGTCGCGAGCGCGGGCGCGAGCTTCCACGCCGGGATCGCGATGGGGTAGTTCCAGGGCGTGATGAGCCCGACGGTCCCGAGCGGCTCCCGCCGCGTCCGCAGCGTCGCGTTCCTCCCGCTCGGGGCCTTGGCCGTCCCGCCGAGGTCGCGCGCCTTCTCGCCGTAGTACGCGAAGACGTCCACCGCGCGCCCCACTTCGCCGGCGGCCTCGCTGCGGGTCTTGCCCTCCTCCCTGACGAGCGTCTCCGTGATCTCGTCCTCGCGGTCGGCGAGCGCCTCGCTCGTCGCCCTGAGCACTCGACCGCGTTCGGGCGCCGGCGTGCCGGCCCACTCGTCCTGCGCGTCGACGGCGGCGCCGATCGCCCGCTCGGCGTCGGCCCGCGTCGAGGCCTGGTACGTCCCGACGACCTCCGCGGTGTCCGCGGGGTTCCGGACGTCGAACGTCTCGCCGCTCTCGGATTCGATCCACTCGCCGCCGACGTAGTTCTCGTACATCATCGGTCGCGTGGTTCCGAGTTCGTCCTTCTCCTATACCAGCATTGTGGTCGATGCGAGCGAGTCACACGAAACTCGCACGCCCGGTCCGCGGGGTCGAGGTCTCGGAACGCCCTCGAACCGGCTGAGTTCCCCTCCGCCCCCGTCGACGTGCCGGTTGCAGAACGGATATATGACTGGGCGGGGACGGTCGCGCATGGACGTACTGCACGCGGCGCTGTGGGTCGACGACGTCGAGGCGATGGACGAGTTCTACACCGAGGGGCTCGGGCTGGAGTTCAGCCGCGAGTTCGAGGGATCCGACGGCGTGCGGAACTACTTCCTGACAGGCGAGAGCGACACGGAGATCCAGTTCAAGCACGACGAGGGGGTCGACCGGGAATCCGGCCCCTCCTCCGGGTTCGACCACGTGGCGATCGCCGTCGAGGACGTCGAGGACCGGGTCGACCGGCTCGTCGACGCGTTCGGATCCGAGGTGGTCCGCGGGCCGGACCTGCTCGCGGACAAGGGCATCGAGATCGCGTTCGTCACGGACCCGGAGGGGTACGTCGTGGAGCTCATCGAACGGCTGGAGGAGTGAGTTTCCGCGGCGGAGGTCGGCACGCGTGAGTTCGCGTGGTGGGCGCGAACTCCGGTTCGAGACGCCCGCCCGGCGCGCCGCCCCGTTCGAGGACAGCGCCGTCCCGTTCGAAGCACCCTCCCGCGTCCCCGCCGAAGCTATCGGTCCGAGACGGCGGGAACGCCGTCCTCCTTCAGCACCTTCGCGATGGTGTTCCGCTGGATCTCGTCGGTGCCCGCGGCGATCCGCCGCCCGCGCGTCAGCCGGTAGAGGTACTCGAGGGGATGTCCCTGCTGGTAGCCCCGGGCGCCGAACAGCTGCAACGCCTCGCTGATCACGCGCTCCGCGGTGGCCGAACAGTGCAGTTTCGCGACGGACGTCTGCAGCCGGTGGGGCGCGTCGCCGGTCCCCTCGGGGTCCGCGACCGCGCCGTACACGGTCGCGGCCGCCGTCTCGACCTGCCGGTACATCTCCGCGAGCTTCCACTCGACGCCCTGGAACTCCCCGATCGGCTGCCCGAACTGCTCGCGGTCTGCGGCGTGGTCCAGGGCGAGCTCCAGCCCGGCCGTCGCCCACGCCGTGGCGAGGATGGCGCTGCCCAGCCGCTCGTGGTTGAGCGAGACGAGCTGCTCCTTGAACGCCTGCTTGCCGCGCGTGAGGACGTGCGACTCGGGGACGACGACGTCGTCGATGGTGAAGTGGGTCTGGCTGTACCCCGCCATGTTCGTGTGCTCCGTCTCGACTTCGACGCCGGGATCGGTGAGATCGAGCACGATCGAGCCGAGCCCCTCGGGGAACCTCACCCAGGTGACGGCGACGTCGGAGAACGGGACGCCGCCGACCCAGGTCTTCTCGCCGGAACACCGCAGCTCCCCGTCCTCCTCGGTCACGCGGGTGGACATCGAGCCGACGTCGGAGCCGGCGTCCGGCTCGGAGATGGCGATCGCGACGTGCTCCTCGCCCGCAGTCACGCCCGGCAGGTACCGCTCCTTGACCGTCTCGGAGCCGAAGAGGTCGATCGCGCGCGGCCCGACCATGCCCTGGGTGTAGACGAACCACGCCGTGTCGGGGCACACCCGGCCGACCGCCTCCGTCAGCAGGAGCGACGCCAGGTCCCCCCTCCCTCCGCCGCCGTACGCGTCGGAGACGGACGGACAGAGGAGGTCGGCGTCGGCCAGCGCCCGCATGTTCCTCCACGGGAGATCTCCCTGCCAGGTGTACGCGTCCTCCGCGAACCCCGCCGCGACCGATTCGGCCCGCTCCGCGAACTCGCGCTGGTCCGGACTGAGCGTGTGCATACCACACCGACTGGCCCGACTCATATCAATCGAACGGGTGTGCGACGGGGCGCCCCGACGTGCCGACTCCGGGCGGTCGTGGCGCCGCTCGGGGTCGCCGATCCGCCCGTGCCCTGCCGCCCGAATCTACCGCAGCCGGTCGACTTATGTGGAAGCGACGTGGTGACCCCGTATGCGTATCACGGACGTCAGAGGGTTCGCCCTCTCATCGCCGATCGACCCGCCCCAGGACCGTCGCTTCCACGGGGGGACGCGCCGCCTGCTGAAACGGGACGTCGTGCTCGCCGTCGTGGACACCGCCGACGGCCAGCGCGGCGCCGCGACGGCCGGCGCGACGTCCTCCTCGATGCGGGAGTTCTTCGAGGACGACTCGCACGGCACGTTCGCCGACGTGCTCGAGAACGAGGTGGCCGACGCGCTCGAGGGCGAGGAGGTCGACGCGATGGCGGACGCCCACGGGTACATCGACGCGACCGATCTGCCCGCACGACTCAAGACGAAGGCAGTCTCGGCCGTCGACGTCGCACTCCACGACATCCGCGGCAAGGAACTCGGCGCACCGGTGTACGAGCTCCTCCTCGATGGGTACGAGGACCCGCCGGCGCCGACGAAGGACCTCCCGCTGTACGCCAGTTCGGGGATGTACATGGAGCCGGAGGGGTACGCCGAGCAGGCCGGCTACGTCGAGGAGGCCGGCTTCTTCGGCTACAAGTACCGCCCGGGGATCGGTCCCGAGCGCGACCGGCGGACGATCGACCTCGTGACCGAGGCCGTGACGGAGACCGAGGTGATGCTCGACGCGCACACCTGGTGGAAACTGGAGGACGCCTACGGCGCGGACGAGGTGGCGGAGATCGTCGCCTACGCCGACGAGCGGGGCGCCTACTGGGTCGAGGAGCCCGTCGCGCCCGACGACTACGACGGCTACCGCCGGCTGGCAGAGACCGGCGCAGCCCTCGCCGGCGGGGAGAGCGAGGCGGGCCCCGAGGGGCTGCTCGCGCTCGGCGAAACGGGCGCGGTCGACTTCCTCCAGGGGGACGTCCGCCACCACCGCGGCTTCACCGGCTGTCGGCGCGCCGTCGAGCTCTGCCGCGGCCGTCCCGTGGAGTTCGTCCCGCACAACTTCGGCACCTGGCTCGGGTTGCTGGCGAACGCGCACCTCGTGGCCGCCGCCCCGGAGGTCGAACTCGTCGAGTACCCGATCTTCGAGAACGACCCGCTCGTCGACGCGTCCGGCGACCCGGGGATGTACCCGTTCGACCTGGCGTTCGACCTCGTCGAGGGGCGACCCCCGGTCTCGGACGGCCGCCTCGCGGTGCCCGACGCACCGGGGCTCGGCATCGAGGTCGACCTCGACGTCGTCGACGAGTACCCCTTCACTGAGGGCGCCTGGACCGAGTTCCGCTACGACGAGTAGGGGCGACCGGGTCGAGGAGGGAGGTCGATTCACCCTCATATCCCCGTGCGCTGTGGCAGGGCTGTCTCGGTCGATCGACCGGCCCGACGACGTAGCCCGTGTGGAGGGTCACTCGGCCCGGGATGCCGACGGCGAGGGAGGCCACGTCCCTCAGAGGTCGACGCTGAAAAGACAGAAATACAGAATAGAAAAATACTTTTCATCTATCGACATGGACGTCTCGTTCCCCTCTCCATCCGCGTGTCGACTCGTGGAAGCACCCCGTCGTTCGACGGCAACGGCCTCGCGCGCGAGATCAACCCCGAAGCGTCGGACTGGCATCGACCGGAGCGACCGTTTCTGGCGTGTACGGTCACCGTCCCGAGCGCCCCCCGTGAACCGTCCCGGGCGGGTGTCACCCGAGTCGGCCGCGTGGACCGTGTTGGGCGCCGTACGGCGGGAGTTATACGATCGACCAGTGGCGCAGTTCGGAACCGGCGTCGTGGAACGGTCGGCGGACACTTCCTCGAGCGTCCGGCAGTTCGGCGAGTTCGTCCGGCGGAACGCCGGCGGACGAGAATCGGACGCTCCGGTCGGGGAGGACCTCGATCCCCTCCCCCGCGGACCCGATCGGTTCGACCTCGGGGCGATTCCCTCGACGTGAGGTCGAACCGTTCGAATCCACCGCCGGGACACGCACGTTCCGTTCGACTGATCACCGTGAATCCCATGGGCCTCTGGACGTACCGAGCATGCTCACCGCGACGAGAGAACTGGTTTACATATAATAAAAGTTACTAAAACTCAAAACAGACCGTTACGATATCATTGTGACTGGCCGAACGAGTTCGAGGATCGCGACCCCCCCACGTCCGCGCCGCGGCGACCATGTCGAACCCGGACGGTTCGCGCCGACCGGTCCGCCGTCGACTCCGAGTGCCGAAGGTTTACCTTCGATCGAGTAAACTCGACCCCATGGGCAGGAACTACGAGTCGCTCCACGATCCGAACGCGGAGTACACGATGCGGGAGCTCTCCGGGGAGACGATGGGCGTGCGGGCCAAGCGCGGCGGCGGCCGCGACATGGAGATCACGGACGTCCAGTGCACGATGGTGGACGGAAACTTCCCGTGGACGCTCGTGCGCGTCTACACGGACGCCGGCATCGTCGGAACCGGCGAGGCGTACTGGGGCGCCGGCGTCCCCGAGCTGATCGAACGCATGACGCCGTTCGTCGTCGGGGAGAACCCCCTCGACGTCGACCGGCTGTTCGAGTACCTGATACAGAAGATGTCGGGCGAGGGCTCCGTCGAGGGCGTCACCGTCACCGCGATCGCGGGCATCGAGATCGCGCTCCACGACCTGGCGGGCAAGATCCTCGAACTCCCCGCCTACCAGCTCCTCGGCGGCAAGTACCGCGACGAGGTACGCGTCTACTGCGACTGTCACACCGAGGAGGAAGCCGATCCCGGGGCGTGCGCCGACGAGGCCGAGCGCGTGGTCGAGGACCTCGGCTACGACGCGCTGAAGTTCGACCTCGACGTGCCCTCGGGCTTCGAGAAGGACCGCGCGAACCGGCACCTCCGGCCCGGCGAGATCCGCCACAAGGCAGAGATCGTCGAGCGGGTGACCGAGCGGGTGAAGGACCGCGCGGACGTCGCGTTCGACTGCCACTGGACGTTCTCGGCGAACTCGGCCCAGCGGCTCGCCGCGGCGATCGAGGAGTACGACGTCTGGTGGCTGGAGGACCCCGTCCCGCCCGAGAACCTCCAGGTGCAGGAGGAGGTCACCAAGTCCACCACGACGCCGATCACGGTCGGCGAGAACCGGTACCGCGTCACCGAGGAGCGCCGGCTGATCGAGAACGGCGCGGTGGACATCATCGCGCCCGACCTCCCGAAGGTCGGCGGGATGCGCGAGACGCGGAAGGTCGCCGACGTGGCGAACCAGTACTACGTCCCGGTGGCGATGCACAACGTCTCCTCGCCCGTGGCGACGATGGCCTCGGCGCAGGTCGGCGCGGCCATCCCCAACTCGCTGGCCGTCGAGTACCACAGCTACGAACTCGGCTGGTGGTCCGACCTCGTCGAGGAGACGGTCATCGAGGACGGTTCCATCGAGATCCCCGAGGAACCGGGACTGGGCGTGACGCTGGACCTCGATACGGTCGAGGAGCACATGATCGGCGGCGAGACCCTGTTCGACGAAGCGTAGCTCCGTCGGGTCGGTGACTTCTCGATCCGCCACCCTCGGCGGGTCGGGAACGGCGAGCGGATCGGAAGCGGCGAGCGTCCCGGTTCGCCCGCGAGGTCGCGAAACGGGGCCCCGCGATCGCCGACCGTGCCACCCTAGTTACTACGGCGAGCGCCACGTATCCCGACCATGGGTAGCTCCGAACCGGAATCGGTGGCCCGTCGGTACTACGACCTCGTCGACGCCGAGCGGTACGACGACCTGGTCTCGCTGTTCGCCGCGGACGTCCGATACGAACGGCCGGGACGGGACGCCATCGAGGGCCGAGACGGGCTTCGAGCGTTCTACGAGTCCGGCCGCCCGCTGGAGGACGGTCGCCACGAGATACACGACGTCGTCGTCGACGGCGCCACCGCGGCCGTTCGGGGGCGGTTCACCGGCCGACAGGGCGGCGAGGAGGTCGCGTTCGGCTTCGCCGACTTCCACGAGATCGAGGCCGGCGAGATCGCGCGCCGGTACACGTTCACCGACCGCGACGAGGTGTAGCGGCTGTCGGTGCGTCCGGTGCACCGTCGCGGTGTCCCCGCGCTCGGGGCGCCGTGCGGAGTCGATTTTATCCCGTTAGAATGGGTACAGGTACCATGGAACACGATCCCGGAGGGGAGCGATACACGGTCGACCACCGCCTCTCGGACGCGGACCACAACATCCACAGCAAGTGGGACGGCTCGCTCGACCCGGTCCTCACTGTCGAACCCGGCGAGATCGTGCGGTTCGAGTGTCGCGACGCCGTCGACCGCCAGGTGGACGTGGAGACGACCGCCGAGGAGGTGACGGACGTTTCGTTCGACCCGGTCCACCCGCTCACAGGGCCGGTGTACGTCGAGGGCGCCGAACCCGGCGACGTCCTCGAGGTGGAACTGCTCGACCTCCAGCACAAGGGCTGGGGGTACAACCTCTACTTCCCCGGCGAGATGGGGCTGGGCCTGCTCCCGGAGGACTTCGACGACCCGGGCATCCACGTCTGGGACCTCGAGGGCGACGTCGGGGCGTTCGTGAACGGCATCGAGGTGCCGCTCGACCCGTTCCCGGGCGTCATCGGCAACGCGCCCGGCGAGGCCGGAGAGCACGACACGCTCCCGCCGCGTGACGTCGGCGGCAACATGGACGTCAAGCACATGACCGCCGGCTCGACCGTCTACCTCCCGGTGGAGGTCGAGGGCGCGCTGTTCTCGACGGGCGACTGCCACGCGGCGCAGGGCGACGGCGAGGTGTGTGTCACCGGCGTCGAGGCGCCGATGTTCGTCACCGCGAGGTTCTCGGTCCGGAAGGAGATGGACGTCGAACAGCCCCAGCTCCACACGCAAGGGCCGTTCACCCCGACCGGCGTCGACGAGCCGACGTACGCCACGACCGGCATCGATCCGGACCTCATGGAGGCGACGAGGAAGGCGACCCGGCACATGATCGATCACCTCCACGGGAACCGGGGGCTGACGCGGGGCGAGGCGTACCTCCTCTGTTCGGCCGCGATGGATCTGAAGGTGAGCGAGGTCGTGGACGCGCCGAACTGGACCGTGACCGCCTACGTCGCGGACAGCCTCTTCCCCGAGTAGGGTCCGTCCCGCCATCCCGGATCGAGGTCGCGCCCGGCCAGCTAGCCGCCGCCGTCGCCCCGAAGCCGGTCCGCGATCCGCTTCCCGACGCTCCGGGCGTCCCCCTCCACGACCGCGAGTTCGTCGCCCACCGCGACGGTGCCCGGTTCGACCACGTCCGCACAGACGCCGCCGCGACGCTCCTTCAGCGCCCGGGCGACACCTTCCTCCCCCGCGACCTGCTCCACGTGCGCGCAGGGCGGGCGGGGACGGGTCCCCCGGAACGTCGCCCCGCCGACGCGGAACGTCGCGCCGAGCAGGTCGTGGAGTCCGTCCGTGCCGACGCCGCGGAGGACGACGTTCCGCCGGTGGCGCCCGTCCGTGAGGTCGATGCCGAACGACTCGCGGATCTCTTCGATCGCCTCGGCCGCGACGAAGGTGACCTGGCAGACGTCGAACGGGGAGTAGAAGCCGGTGCCCAGCAGGTAGCGGTCGCCCTTGATGCCGCCCTCGACGCACTCGATCCGGTCGTGGCTCTCCATCGGGGCCGAATCCTCGGGGGCGGTGAACAGCGCCTCGACGCGGACGTTCATGGCTACCGGTTGGGCACGAGCGTGGATAGCTCTTGGTGGGGGAGCCACGACGGCGGTCGGGATCGCCAGCTACGCCGACGGCGAAGCGGGGGCGCTTTGCCGACGGCTCCCGCCATCCGTTCCCGTCGTCCGCCTTCCGACGCGACCGCTTTCGAGGGAATCGCCCTCGGGGTCCGAATCGCGCTTCGGGGCGGTCAGAAGGAGCCGTGGAGGCCTGACTCGAACCGGTCGACGCAGTCACGGCAGAACTGCGGGTCGCGTGCGGGCCGTATCCCGTACAGTTCGGTCAACGACGTGGCCTCCGCCTCGTCGACCACGGCGTCACAGCCGGAACACTCCACGCTGGTCATGGTTCGGACGACTCGGCCCTCGATACTAAACCCTGGCCCGCATCCGGTCCCTGGCCCGCATCCGGTCCCTGGCCCGCATCCGGTCTCGGAACTACGGCCGCCGCCCCACGACCCGTCGGCCGGGAAGGGTCGGGTTCGGATGGACCCCGACTACGGCCAGTTCCCGCTGTCCTCGTAGGCGTCCATCACGCGGCGGATTCCCACGACGTACGCGGCGGTCCTGAAGTTCGGCAGGTCCATCGACTCGTACGCCTCCACCAGGTTCTCGAACGCGGGGACGATCACCGCCTCCAGTTCCTCGTTCACCCGCTCCTCGCTCCAGTAGAAGCGCTGGCGGTTCTGCACCCACTCGAAGTAGGAGACGGTGACGCCGCCCGCGTTCGCGAGGATGTCGGGGAGGACGTACACGTCCCGGCTCGCGAGCACCTCGTCGGCCTCCGGCGTGAGGGGGCCGTTCGCCGCCTCGACGACGACGTCCGCCCGGACCTCGCGCGCCAGGTCCCCGTCGATCGCGTTCTCCAGCGCGGCGGGGACGAGCAGATCGACGTCCAGCGTGAGCAGGTCCTCGTTCGAGAGCTTCTCCTCGGCGCGGGCGTAGCCCGACACCGATCCCGTCTCGTTCTTGTGCTCCTTGACGGCGCGGGTGTCCAGCCCGGACTCCCGGCGGATCGCTCCCGAGGAGTCGGAGACGGCGACGACGTCGGCGCCCAGATCCTCCAGCAGGTAGGCGGCGACGTGGCCCGCGTTCCCGTACCCCTGCACGGCGACGGTCGCCCCGGCCATCTCCTTCCCGAGGTAGTCGAACGCCTCGCGCGCCACGAGCATCGTGGAGCGGCCGGTCGCCTCGACGCGCCCCTCGCTCCCCCCGGAGTCGAGCGACTTGCCGGTGACGACGCCGGGCGCCGTCCCCCCGACCAGCGTCTCGTAGGTGTCCTTGATCCAGTTCATCTCCCGCTGGCCGGTGTTCACGTCCGGCGCGGGGACGTCCACGTCCTCGCCGATGAACGGCCGGAGCTCCGCCGCGAACGCGCGCGTGATGCGCTCGAGTTCGTCCGTCGAGTGTTCCGCGGGGTCGATGACGATGCCGCCCTTCGCGCCCCCGTAGGGAACGTCGACGACGGCGCACTTGTACGCCATCCACCCGGAGAGCGCCTTCACCTCGTCTCGGCTGACGCCGGGGTGGTAGCGGATCCCGCCCTTGTACGGCCCCCGGTCGCCGTTGAACTGGGAGCGAAACGCGGTGAAGCGCCCGATCGAACCGTCGTCGAGGTCGACCGAGAGGTTCAGTTCGACCACCCGCTGGGGGTGTTTGAGCCGTTCGAGGGCGTCGTCGTCGACCTCGAGGTACGACGCGGCGTCGTCCACCTGCGACTGCAGGCTCTCGAATGGGTTTGCCTCGCCTTCCATGGACGTGGATTCAGACCTATGGGGGTTAGCATTGTCGGCGGTCGCCAATTTCGACAGCATCGGTACCGCCCGAACCGGTTCCGTCCGCGTCGGCACGACCGCATCGGTCGACCGTCGCGCCGGGACGGGACCGGACGGAACTGGACGGAGAAAATAATAGTGTGTTTAATGACCTTAGTGAAGACTGTATCATCAATATTTTATTCCGGAACGGCGGATCACCGATAACGGGGCCGTACGGACCGCGCCCCCACGTACGTCACCATGTCAACCGGAACAGCGGACACGACGGAGACGCAGGCGGACCCGAGCGACGCGGAGGAACCGGAGAGCGCCCTCGAGACGGCGCGCCGCCAGCTCGAGCACGCGGCCGCGCATCTCGACGTCGACCCCGGCGTCATCGAGCGCCTCAAGCACCCGACGACGGTCCACCGCGTCGCGGTCCCGCTGGAGCACGACGACGGCTCGGTGAACGTGTACACCGGCTACCGGGCCCAGCACGACGACGTCCGCGGGCCGTACAAGGGCGGGCTCCGCTACCACCCCCACGTGAGCGAGGAGGAGTGTGTGGGCCTCTCGATGTGGATGACCTGGAAGTGCGCCGTGATGGACCTCCCGTTCGGCGGGGGGAAGGGCGGCGTCGTCGTCGACCCGCGCGAACTCTCCGACGGGGAGCGGGAACGGCTCACGCGCCGGTTCGCCGAGGAGCTGCGGAAGTTCGTCGGCCCGAAGAAGGACATCCCTGCGCCCGACATGGGCACCGACTCCCAGACGATGGCCTGGTTCATGGACGCCTATAGCATGCAGGAGGGCGAGACCATCCCCGGCGTCGTCACGGGCAAGCCGCCGGTGGTGGGCGGGTCGGAGGGGCGCGAGGAGGCGCCCGGTCGCAGCGTCGCGCTCATCACACGCGAGGCCGCCGACTACTACGACCGCGACCTCGACGGCCTCACGGTCGCCGTGCAGGGCTACGGCTCGGTCGGCGCGAACGCCGCCCGCCTGCTCGACGACTGGGGCGCGAACGTCGTCGCCGTCTCCGACACCGGCGGCGCCGTCCACGACCCGGCGGGGCTCGACACCCACGCCGTCCCCTCCTTCTCCGAGGAGCAGAACGCCGTCACGAACCACGACGCCCCCGAGACGCTCGAGGACGGGAACGACATCCTCGAACTCGACGTCGACGTGCTGATCCCCGCGGCCGTCGGCAACGTCATCACCACGGAGAACGCGGCCGACGTCGAGGCGGACCTGGTCGTCGAGGGGGCGAACGGGCCGACGACGTTCGCGGCCGACGCCATCCTGGCCGAGCGCGGCGTCGAGGTCATCCCCGACATCCTGGCCAACGCCGGCGGGGTGACCGTCAGCTACTTCGAGTGGCTCCAGGACATCAACCGCCGGACCTGGTCGCTCGAACGGGTGAACGACGAGCTCGAATCGGAGATGCTCTCCGCCTGGGACGACGTCCGCGCCGAGGTCGAGGAGCGCGACGTGACGTGGCGCGACGCCGCCTACATCGTCGCGCTCCGGCGCATCGCGGAGGCGAAGAGCGTCCGCGGGCTCTGGCCGTAGGCAGTCTCCGGCTCCCCGCTCAGTTCTCGTCCCCGCCGTCCCGCTCGACCGCGAGCCGGGCGTACTCGCGGATCCGCTCCGCGCGCGCGATCAGCGGTGCGTCGATCATCTCGCCGTCCACCTCGAAGACGCCGCGGTCCTCGGCGGCGGCCTCCTCGCGGGCGGACAGGACCGTCTCGGCCCACTCCCGCTCCGACTCGTCCGGGGTGAACGCCCCGTTGACGACCGGCACCTGCGCGGGGTGGATGGCCATCTTCCCGTCGTAGCCCAGCCCCCTCGCGAACCGGGTCTCCTCGCGGAGCCCCGCCGCGTCCTCGAACTCCGTGTACACCGTGTCGATCGCGTCGACGCCGGCGGCGGCGGCCGCGACGACGACCTTCTCGCGGGCGTACAGCACCTCGGTCCCCTCCCGGGTGCGCGTCGCGCCGAGGTCGGCCGAGAGGTCCTCCGCGCCGAACAGGAGGGCGTCGGTCGCCCCCGCGTCCGCGATCGCCGCGGCGTTCAGAACGCCCCGCGCGGTCTCCACCAGCGCGAGCACGGGAACGCGACAGTCGTGTTCCCGGAGCTGATTCTCGAGGTGGTCGACCCGGTCGGCGGACCCGGCCTTCGGGAGCATCACGGCGTCGAAGTTCCCCGGCCCCTCGTCGGCCAGCGCCTCCAGGTCACGGTACGTGTCGGCGCCGGTGACGCGGACGCACACCTCGGCGTCGGGGTCGAACGTCGGGTCCGCCAGGACGTCGCGGACGGCCGCCCGCGCCTCCGCCTTCCGGGCGGGAGCGACGGCGTCCTCGAGGTCGAAGACGATCGTGTCCGCGCCCGCGCCGGGTGCCTTCCGCATGAGCGCCGGGCGGTCGCCCGGCGAGAAGAGGACGCTGCGTCTGACCATGTTTCGGGTTCGCGCGGTCGGGGTTTCAATCCCATCGACTCCGGTCGCCCGAGTCGATCGCTGTCGATCCACGAGAAGTGCACGAGTCGCCTTCCGCATCGTACCCACGGGACGGGGTCCGTGCCGAGGTGATCCGATGGATCGAAAGATACGTTAGATGACTGTTAACCCGAAAGCACAGTAGAATGGAATAATCGGAACTGCGATGGGTCCCGGCGGTGTTCACTCGGGAATCACGTTTTCGGTGATGAAACGCCACGTTCTCGGATCGGAGCCTACGAGGTGCAGATCGGGGAACGGTTCGTCCGAAACGCTCGGAAACGCCCTGGTACTGCGGGATTTTCCCACGTATATCGCTGCTTCGAACTATTTTACGGGTCGCGGGACAAATACTGTGCAGTCCAGTTCGACACACCCGGCCGTCCGTCGGAATGTAAATGAGATAAACATATATGAATTACAGTTAGTATCGAGAACGAACGGTTTTTCGACAGACTCCGTCCCCCGGAGCCACCGAACAGGGATTCCAGTCGCCGTTCGGTTCCCGGTCGTGAACCCGACGCGAAATGTCGGCCGGAATGCAGGCCAGCCGTTACGTCGACGGCCCGACGCGAGTGATCGCGAAGTCGCTCAAGCCGTGGCGCTCCGCGCAGGACTGGCCGCCGCACGGGACCCGAACGACGTACTCGAGTAACTCCGACGCCGACGTGGCCGTCGCGTCGACGTCCATGTCGGTCTCGAGCGCCTCGTGGGTCGCCCCGTTGCCAGTGACCTTCACGACGGGTGCGACCGGGTGGCCCGTGGGAACGCCTTCGTCGGTGACGTGGACGATCACTTGAGCACCCGCTGCCGCGAGCGCGGTCGCCGCCTCGGCGAACTGTGAGTGGGCGTCGACCACCGCGAGTCCGGATTCGTGCGTCGCCGTTTCGCCGTACTCGACGACGTCCCGCACCGGCTGATCACCCCATGCTCGCGTCCCTTCCGCGAAGGAGCGTTCGCCGGCCATCCGGCGAACGCTCGTCTCCTTGGCCGGAACCCCCGTGGCGGGCTAGCAGGTCCTCGACCTTCCCCTGGCCTCGTCGCTCCCGGCAGCCACGCGCGTGTGACTGCCGGGATGCACGTTCAGACGTCCCGTTCCGGCGGCGACCTGCGACCCGCGTTCTGCGGGACGGAACCCGTGATGGAGGCCGGAGAGGACTGAGCCGCGGACGGATCGTCGGGATCGCTCCCCGTCGCAGACCCCGTTCGCGCAGACCGCCCGAATCCCTCGGGAGTCGGATCGCCGTGTCGAGGCTCGCGGTGCTGTGCTGAGAGGGCGGGTCAGCCGGCACGCGTCGCACTGCGCGCCGGCGTCGGTCGCCTGCTCGGGGCTGGGTTCCGGCCCCCTTCCTGATTCCGTGCGACGATCGCCGCCGACGGTCCCGACGAATCGGGATCCCCGGGGAACCGACGGCGTTCGGACGGCGGACCCCGGTCGCCGTCCCGAGGGGGGTTCGAAGACGGGGCCGTCGAACGGCGGTCGGATTTCGCCCCTCCCAGAGTGCGTGCGACGACGTCGCACGCGGCTTCCGATCCGTCTCCCCTGGCGCGTCCCGATCGTTGATGCGTACGCACGACCCGGAAAGGGGGACGACCGTCGAGGAAATCCCCGAGATCGGGACACGGTCCGCCCCCGGAAACCGTCGGACGACGGAACGGGTCGACGTGGTCCGACATGACGGAGCGTTCGAGAGGAGTGAACGCCCATTCAGCCGACGTGCGGTTCCCGAACCCCCGTTCTATTCGATTCACGAAAGTAAAGTTGATGATCACGAAAGGAAGGGCCGGATCGAGCCAACATCCGTCCGTGGAACCGTCACCACGAAACGACGGACGAGTAGTCGGTTAGACGACGTCTCTCGGCGACAGCGGGAAGGGATTCACGTCGAGACGGCCGTTTTCCTCCAAAATCCCCGGGACGGCGTCCGGACGCCGTCCCGGCGCAACGTCGGTAGAACGTCATTACAGACGCACCGGCGTAAGACGAGGGGTTCCTTTGCCGTCAGACGGGATCCCCCCGGCTTCGTGCGACGTTATCACACAGTCGTACGGCATAAAAGGAATCGTCGGCCGACCGGCCGACATCCCGCCTCGGACCGGCGCGGACGGACGGCGGGGGGCAGCGTCGGGTCGTCGGGGAGGGACGTCCCGAGGACACCCGTCGGACGAACCGGATCTCGTGGACCGTCCCGGTCCAACCGTTCGACGCCCGGCGGCCGAGTCCGTTCGGTGAGCCTCGCCACGGGCACGCACCCGGCGCGTACCAGCGTTTAATACGGCTCACCCTGACGGCGGAGTCATGGGATCTGCGATCGCCCCCATCGAGAGCACCGAGTTCCGGTACCCGATCGAGGACGTGGGGACGGACGGGAACGGGTTCAACCTGATGTACGATCCGGGGAGACGACCGAGCGGAAGTCGTTCGCGCTGAGGGTCCACACCGACGAGGGGGTGACGGGCGAGTACGTCGGCGGGAACTCCCCCGCGGCCGCCCAGATCAACACGGTCGCGAACTACCTCGTGGGTAGGGACCCGCTTCGCCGGGAGCGCCACTGGAGCAACATCAACCGGGCGCTGCGCAAGTACGACCGGATGGGCATCGGCCCGGTCGACATCGCGCTGTGGGACCTCGCGGGCAAGTACTACGACGCGCCCGTCCACGAGCTCCTGGGCACCTACCGGGATCGGCTCCCCGCCTACGCCTCGACGTACGGCGGCGACCGAAACGGCGGGCTGGACTCGCCGGACGCGTTCGCCGACTTCGCCGAGGACTGTCTCGACATGGGGTACCGGGGCTTCAAGATCCACGTCTGGGGCGGGAGCGACGGCGCAAGGGACGTGAACCGCGAGGCGGAGACCGTGCGGGCCGTCGGCGAGCGCGTCGGCGCCGAGATGGACCTGATGGTCGACCCCGCCTGCGAGCCGGAGACGTTCGCGGACGCGCTGAAGATCGGCCGCGCCTGCGACGAGTACGACTACCTCTGGCTCGAGGACCCGTATCGGGACGCCGGCATCTCCCAACACGGGCACGCGAAACTCCGCGAACTCGTCGACACTCCCCTGCTTCGGACGGAACACGTCCGGGGACTCGAACCGCACACTGACTTCGTGGCGAACGGCGCGACCGACTTCCTCCGCGCGGACCCGGAGTATGACGCCGGCATCACGGGCGCGCTGAAACGCGCCAAAGTGGCCGAGGGGTTCGGGCTGGACGTGGAGTTCCACGCTCCGGGTCCGGCCCAGCGGCAGTGCATCGCCGCCATCCGCAACACCAACTACTACGAAATGGCACTCGTCCACCCGGAGGCGCAGAACACCCAGCCGCCGGTGTACCGGGGCGACTACTCCGACATGTTCGACGCGATCGACACGGACGGGACGGTTCCAGTCCCGGACGGCCCCGGCCTCGGCGTCGAGTACGACTGGGACTACATCGGGACGAACGCCACTGGCAGCGTCCACGTCTACGAGTAACCGCCACCTCGTCCGGGAGGGTGCCGTCGTTCTCGCGCGAGTTCCGCGGTCGTGGCGTCGCCGCTCGAGCATCCACTGCCGGTCGTCGTCGCGGCCACCGGCCGTTCCCCGGAACTGAACGACGTCAGCGGCGTGAGAACGTCTCCCTCCGGGGCGCGTTCCCCGCCCGAAGACACGTCGAACCCGTTCACCCAGGTTTCGGCGTGATTCGACGTGCCCCATCGTCGAACGAAGCGACCTGCGTTCCTGCGTGGCCGATTCGGGGCCGATGGACCGTCGGGCGCGGGAATCGTGGTCGCGTCCCGTCGCCGGTCGACGAACCGACATCGTTACGAGCATATGATTGTAATCCCAGGCGGGACGTCCGTCCCGCGTCACCCTCGCACCGTCACCCGCTGTGATCCCGGGAATCGCCGGAGACGGTGTGCCATGATATCAAACCGCACAGGAATGAAGATTCGACAACTCAAACGCTGTGACACTTCACTACCGTGGAATAACCAGTGAAATACCGTAGCTTCGTATCGATTCCCTCTCTGCGGGCGAACGGGCGCCGCTTTTCGAACGTTCGTCACTACGGTACGACTGTCGCCGTTCCCCCGTCGAGCGCCGTTACGAGGCCACCCTCGACGGCGCGGCCGCCGCGCGTGAGATCGACGAACGGCGCCGTCTCCTTCACCCGGCCGAAGGCGTCCGCGTCGAACGTCCGTAATCGTGGACGTTCGCGGTCGTCCTCCGGTGGTTCCACCGTCGCGCCCCCGTCTCTCCAGCTTACGGCATCAGGCCACGTTCCAGCGCGAGGTCAGCACAGGCGTGTGGTCCGACACCTCGTCCTCGCCGTAGCGGGGGACGTTGGCGACGGCATTGCTCGCGGACGCCGAGCGTCCAGTCGCCCACGTCGGCGGGGGCGCACGGCGCTCGCCGGGCGGGGTCGAGGCGGTCCGCGGCCTCGGCGACGACCTCGATGCACCCGTGGCCGTCCCGTACAAGGGGAGGGCGTCTTCCCGAGGACGATCCCCGATTCCTGGGCGTCACGGGGTCACACTTCCCCCAGCTGGGAGGCGCGTCCTCGACCGGGCGGACGTCGTGCTCGCGCTCGGGACGTGCTTCGACGGGATCACGACGGCCGACTGGTCCCTCCCCATGGGCGACCGATTGATCCACGTCACGCTCGACCCCGAATCCGTCGACGTCGCCTACGAGGCCGACGACGCCGCCGTGCCTGACCTCGATCATCTCGCCTTCGAGCGTCTCGCGGAGCGGACGTTCGCGCTGGCCGGCGGCGTCACGAGGCCCCTCCGGATGGACGGCCACGGGAAGTCGCTCTCCTTCGTCGTCTTGGGTATCGGCCTCGACCCATAGCCGGTCGCTCGGTTCGTCCGGTCTCCGGCCTCGATGGTCGAGCGAGGTGGAACGTGCCGACGGTTAGCCGCGACCGAAGACGCGTTTCACCGCCTCGATGAGTCCTTCGTCCACGTCGGTTCGGCGGACGACCTCCCCCGGGAGCTTCCGGTACCCTCTCTCGCCGGGCCCGTTCTCGTATCGGGTGACGGCGCTGACGAGGTTCCCGAACGCCTCCTCCTCGACGTATCCGAAGCCAATGCACTCGGTGACCGGATCCTCGGCCGTCCAGAGCGGTTCCTCCAGGTCATACACCGGGGGTTCGAGGCGGTCGCCCGTTCCCGCAGTGCCTCCGCGTCCACCCTCGTGTATCGGGCGATGACCTACATGGGTGCCGGGGGAGCGTGCGCCGGGCGGGCGCCGGACCGGCGAGTACTCCAGGCGGTCGTCCCGTCGGTCAGTCCTCGGCGGGAACGCCGCCACGTGGCCGGGCCGACGGGTAACTCTCGACGAGGAAGTGCGCGACCAGCGCCGTGGCGGCGATCGCGAGCACGCTCCCCGAGGCGAACGCCGTCTCGTAACTGAACAGCGTCGCCAGGCTGCCGATGAGCGCGGGCCCGGCGGCGCCCCCGAGGCCGCGGGCCGTCGAGTGCAACCCCATCAGTTCCGACTCCCGTTCGTCGGGCGAGACGTCGCCGATGAACGCGTAGGTGCCCGTCGTCTCCGAGGAGAACGCCGCCGCCAGCACGAGGAACGAGGCGCCGATGAGGACCGCCCGGACCAGCACCGAGTCGGGGACGACGGCGGCGGCGACGATGAGCGCGTGGACGCCCGCGCCGGCCATCCCGTACACGACGAGTGGCTTCCGCCCGGAGGTGTCGGCGACGTGGCCGAACAGGTACATGAAGAACATCTGCGCCGCGGGGTTGATCGCCAGGAGGACCCCCATCACGAACTCCGAGACACCCACCTCGCTCACGAGGTAGATGGGCAGGAGACTGGACGTGCCGAGCACGGTCATGTTCCGCAGGAGGACGGCCGCGTAGAGCCACTTCAGGCCGTTTCGGTCCAGGTGTTGGCGGTCCCGCTTGGCCGGGAACAGTCGCGTCTTGACCTCGATGGCCAGCTCGGAGAGCGTCGGCGTCCCACCCGTGGCCGGCGTCGTGTCGCGGACGAACACGGCGGCGACGGCGACGCTCCCGCTGACCGCGGCGACGACCAGGTAGACCGCCCACGGCGCGACCAGGCCGAGGAGGACGCCGGCGAAGAACTGCGCCAGCGTGAACCCGATGGCCTGCGTGCTGTTGAAGAAGCCGAGCGACTGGCCGCGTCCCTCGCTGCCGCCCCGTTCGCTCACGATGGTGAGCATGACGGGCAGGAACCCGGCGGCGAAGACGGCGAACAGGCCGCGGAACGCGAGCGGCCCCCACACGCCGTCGACGACGGTCAACGGGACGACTGTGAGCGTCGAGAGCGTCGCCGTCCCGACGAGTACCGCCCGGCGGCGGCCGGTCACGTCGGCGATCGCCCCCGCGACGGGCGAGAAGACCATCAGCCCGAACCAGTAGACGGTGAACACGAGACTCACCGCGAAGGGCGACCCGACCTGCCCGATGTAGACGGACATCACCGTCCCCATCAGGACGACTCGTCCCTTGTTCGCCGCGGCGGCGATCCCGATGGCGAGGCGCTGGTACCGCTCCCGACGGCCGAGGGATTCGTTCACGTTGGCCGTGTCACCTGATAGTGGGCTAGTCCCGCAGCGAGTTATTAAGGCAACCGGTCGGGGAACTCAACGAACGCCGGTCGGGAATCCACGTTCGAGACCGTCGCCCGGATCGCTGACGGGGTCGCCGCGGGCGACGATCGGCGTTTCCCGGGGAAGTCGTCGCGATTCCGCTGCTCACACCACGCAGTTCGTCATCTCCCCACCCTCACGAATCCGGTCCACGTTCCCGCGGACGATGGCCGCGACCCCGCGCCAGTACTCCCTGTCCGAACCCACACGGTGCGGGGTGACGATCACCTCGTCCACGTCCCAGAGCGGCGAGTCCTCCGGGAGCGGTTCCGCCTCGAACACGTCGAGGCCGGCGCCGGAGATCTCGCCCGCGTCGAGCGCCTCGACCAGCGCCTCCTCGTCGACCGCCGCGCCACGGGCGACGTTGAGGAGGTGGGCGTCCCCACGCATCGCCTCGAACGCCGCGGCGTCGAACAGGTGGTGGGTCGCCTCGTTCAGCGGGCAGGCGAGCGCGACGAACCGCGCCTCGGTGAGGCGAGGTCCTCGTCGTCGTACCCCATCGCGCGGAACGTCGACCGGTGTGGCGCCCGCTCGGGACCCTCGGTTACGTCGTTGCTCCGGAGTCGGGCATCCTTCGACGGCCACGTCCCTTTCTGACCATGCGAGCGAATCACGACCGATCCTCATCGACCTTCGCGACGACCGCGAGGGTCAGAGCGTGTCGTACGCGTCGTTCCACGGGCGAGTCCGCTCGACGGCGGCGGTCGCGGCCAGTACCCGCTCGTCGGCAAAGCGTGGGCCGGCCACCTGCATGCCGACGGGCATCCCGGCCGCGGTCAGGCCCGCCGGGACGTTCGCCACCGGGTGGCCCGTCATGTTGAACGGGTACGTCAGACACCAGCCGATGAGCGGGTCGACGGGTTCGCCGTTCAACTCGCTCGGGCCGACGGTGTTCCCCTCGTCGTCGCCGGCGTTGTCGATCGATTCGACGGCGAGGGTCGGCGCGACGAGCAGGTCGTGCTCCTCGAACACGTCCTGGACGCCGAGGAAGACGTCGGTACGGACGTTGTCGGCGCGCTGGTAGTCGACGGCGCTCATCGCGGCCCCGGCGTCGGCCGCCTCCACGAACGTCCGCGTCGCGTCCGCCCGGTCCTCGCCGCGGTAGTCGACGCCGAGCGCCTTCCTGTCCTCCGCGAGCGCGCCGAAGTTGGTCCGGAAGCCGGCGAGCCACGCGTCCTCCATCTCCTCGCGCGTCCGGCCGTCGTAGTCGAGTTCGACGTCGACGACGTCCGCGCCCGCCCGCTCGAAGGCCGACAGCGCGTCGTCGACGATGTCGGTCACCGTCTCCTCGACCGGAAAGACGCCGAGGTTCGGACTGTACGCGACCGAGAGGCCCTCGATGCCGCGGGTCGTCGCCGCGAGGTAGTCGTCGTCCGACTCGGGCAGGACCATCGGGTCCTCCGGGTGCGGGCCGGCCATGACGTCCAACAGCAGGGCCGCGTCGCGCACCGTCCGAGCGTGGGGGCCGAGTTGCGAGAAGGGCGTGTGCGTGAACGCGTTCGGCCTCGCCGGGCGAGCGATGCGGCGGTAGGTGGGTTTGACGCCGAAGACGCCGCAGAACGCCGACGGGATGCGGATGGACCCGCCGCCGTCGGACCCCTGTGCGAGCGGCGCCAGCCCCGCGGCGACGGCGGCGGCGCTCCCGCCCGAGGACCCGCCAGCGTTCTTCGAGGCGTCGAACGGCGTCCCGGTAGGGCCGACGACGAGGTTGTCGGTCGTCCCCTTGTGGCCGTACTCGGGGGTGTTTGTCTTGCCCAGGACGATGGCGCCGGCGTCGAGCAACCGGTCGACGAACAGGTCGTTCTCCTCGGCGACGAAGTCCGTCATCGGCTTCGAGCCGAACGTCGTCGGAACGCCGGCGACGTTCTGGAGGTCCTTGACGGCGACGGGAACGCCGTGCAGGGGTCCCAGGTCGGCGCCAGATTCGACCGCGCGTTCGGCGTCCGCGGCCGCCCTGCGCGCCTGGTCGTCGAGCACCTCAACGTAGGCGTTCAGTTCCCCGTCGCGGTCGTCGATGCGGTCGAGGTGCGCCTCGACCACCTCGACGGGCGAGAGCGATCCGTCGCGGATGCGTCGCGCGAGCGACTCGGCCGACGAGAGACAGGGGTCCGCCATCGTACCCAACCATCCCGGAGGGGCACCATAACGTTAGGTACCGGCTACTCGTAGGTCCGCCGGCCAGTCTCGTTGTCCTCGATGTAGTCCCAGTCGTAGGTGACGCCGAGCCCCGGCCCGTCCGGGATCGAGACGTATCCCTCGTCGTCGATGGATTCCAGCTGGTCGTCGTAGCCGCCGGTGTACACCGGCGGCGTCGTGTTCGGGACCTCCGGGTGGACGAGCGCCATTTCGTAGTAGTTGGTGTTGCGGATGGCGGCGATGCACTGCCGCTGGGCCGGACCCGGAGCGTGGAACTCCACGTCCAGCCCGAACCCCTCGGCCACTTTGGCGCGTTTCAGCGCGCCCGTGATGCCGGCGTCATACTCCGGGTCCGCGCGGAGGAAGTCCGTCGACTCGGTGGCGGCGAAGTCGGTGAACGGCTCCAGTCCGCGGACGTGTTCGGTCTGGAGGATCGGCGTCGTCAGTTGCTGACGGAGTTTCCGGTGGGCGTGTTGCGAGATGCCGGCGTCCCGATAGGGGTCCTCGTACCAGAAGAACTCCTGTTCGTCGCAGGCTCTCCCCACCGTCAGCGCGTCGGCGAACGTCTCGAGCTGACAGGCCGGGTCGAGCATGAGGTCCATCTCGTCGCCGACCCGCTCGCCCACCGCGTGGATCACGTCGACGACCTCCTCGGTGTCACGCCACTCGCCACCCCAGACGTGGATCTTGAAGCCCCGGTACCCCATGTCGAGACAGTCCTCGGCGAAGTCGGCGTACGCCTCCGGGGAGTCCAGCCCGCCGTTTCGGTCGCCGCCGTACGTCGAGGCGTAGGCGGGGAGCCGATCCCGGTAGGTGCCCAGGAGCTCGTGGATGGGCGCGTCGTAGTACTTGCCCGCGAAGTCCCACAGCGCGATGTCGACCGGGCCGATGCCCATCCGGTCGTACTTCCGGAGCGCGCGCTTCAACTCGCTCCAGTGGCGCTCCCGGCGAAGCGGGTCCCTACCCACGAGGTAATCGGCGATCATGTTCAACTCCGCCATGCCGGGGGAGTTTCCCCCGACGTACTCGCCTGTCACCCCATCGTCGGTGTGGACGCGCACGCCGAAGAGGTGGCGGGTGGTCGTCTCGCCCGGGTGGTAGGCCATCCCGAAACCGCCGGGGTAGGGCCCGCGGTCCTCCAGTTCGTAACCGAACTCCGTTGATTCGATTCGGGTGATAGTCGGCGCCATACGTGGGTCGGGACCGCCGTGATAATAAGGTTCAGCGTTCAGGGGGTCGTCAGGAGGGCGCCGCTGCCGCCGACGATCAGTTCGAGTTCGTCGAACGACTGGGTTGCGTCGTTCAGCGACTCCTCGTTCGGGACGCCGTACAGGTCGACGTCGGTCACGCGGGTCACGTCGTCGGCTACGAGCGCCTCCCGTATCTAACTACGCGCGGTACCGGTCGAGCGCGTCCGCGTCGAGAGCCACGCCGAGCCCCGGTTCGCCCGGGATCGACACGCGGCCGTCCTCCGCGGCGAACGGTTCCGCGGCCAGTTCCTCGCGGAGCGGGTTCGACGAGCGGTCGAACTCCAGCCACGGCCGGCCCCGGAGCGTGGCGACGAGCTGGAGGCTCGCACCCAGACCGACGGGCGTCCCCCACACGTGCGGCACGAGCGAGACCCCGTGGTCGCGCGCCCGCCGCGCGATGCGGCGGGCCGGCGTCAGGCCGCCGACGATGCAGACGTCCGGCTGGGCGACGTCGACGGCGTGCGTCTCCAGCAGGCGGTCGAACTCGGCCGGCGCGTGACACTCCCCGCCGGCGACGGGGACCTCGAGCGCCTCGCGTAGCTCCGCGTACCCCTCGATGTCCTCCGGCGGGACCGGCTCCTCGAACCACTCCACGTCGAGCGATTCGAGTTCGCGGCCGACCCGGCGGGCGTCCCGCCGGTCGTAGGCGTAGTTGGCGTCGACCATCACCGTCGTCTCCGGGCCGACTGCCTCCCGGACGCGGCGGACGAGTTCGACGTCCTCCCGGGGGCCGTAGCCGAGCAGTTCGAGGCCGACCTTCAGTTTGATCGCGCCGAGTTCGTTCGCGTTCGTCCGCGCCTCCGCCACGATGCGGTCGTACTGTTCCTCGAGGTCGTCGACGGGCTTGAAGTAGTGGCCGGTGGCGTAGGGGCGGATCGACTCGCGCCGCCGGCCGCCGAGCAGCGTCGCCGTCGACACGCCCTGGAGTTTCCCCGCGAGGTCCCACAGCGCGACGTCGAGGCCGCTGATCGCCGGCAGGGGAACGATGGTCTGGTACGTCGCCCGCCCCACGTCGTAGAGGCGGTCGTAGAGGCGCTCGACCTCGAGCGGGTTCTCGTCGACGACGTGCGGGGCGAGCACGGACTCGACGACCTCGCCGGTCCCCTCGACGGGCCCCCAGCACTCGCCCCACCCGACGGTGCCGTCGCTCGCCTCGACGCGAACCAGCGTCGCGGTCCGCTCGTCGACCCACGCCTGCGCGTAGCCGAACGGCTCGTCGGTCGGCGCGCACACGCCGATCGCCTCCACCGAGTCCACGGTAACGTCGTTCATTCGAGCGGACGTCGGCGGGGGGACTAATAACCGTGTCCGATTCCATGGCAAGTGGTACCGGTGAACACTGTTTTGTGCTCGCTCGGCGAACTGGTCGCGCATGTCAGACCTCACGGAGGAGTACGAGCGGAGGACGCCGGAGTCGCGGCGGCTGTTCGAGGAGGCGGGCGCCGTCATGCCCGGCGGCGACACGCGCGAGGTGACGTACTTCGACCCGTACCCGACGTTCGTCGAGGAGGCGTCGGGGTGTACGCTGACGACGGCGAGGAGCTGCTCGACTTCCTCAACAACTACACGCAGGCGGTCCTCGGCCACGCGCCGCTCGCGGTCGTCGAGGCGGTCACTGAGCGGTTCGCCCGCGGCAACGGCTTCGCGGCACCGACGCGCGAGGCGACCCGACTCGCCGAACGGATCGTCGAGCGGACGCCCTCGGTCGAGTCGGTCCGGTTCGCCAACTCGGGTACGGAGGCGACGACGAACGCCGTCCGGGCCGCCATCGCCCACACCGGGAACGACCACGTCCTCAAACTCGACGGCGCGTTCCACGGCACCCACGACACGGTGCTCGTCGGCGTCACCGGCGACGGCCGGAAGAACTCCGGCATCCCCCGGAACGTCGAGGAGCGGGTCTCGACCGTCCCGTTCAACGACGCCGAGATCGACGCGCTCGTCGACGCGTTCGAGGCGGCTCTCAGGGACGTCTCCCCAGCCGTCGCGGCGGAGGTCGATTGAATCCTCACCGACCCCGGCTTCCCCACGCGAACGCCGTCCAGCCGCCGTCGGCAGTGGGCACCTCGCCGGTCACGAAGTTGTCTTCGCTCCCCTCGCGGGACGTAGATTTATCCCGAAGACGGTCCCACGCCGGGTATGGAGATCACCGGCGTCGAGACCTACACGCTCCACCAGCCGCTCGACCGGGTCGTCGGCGACTCGCGGCTCGAGATCACCGACATGTACACCGTCGTCGTGGAACTGGAGACCGAGGAGGGGCACACCGGGACGGGGTGGATGAACTCGCTCGGCTTCGCGCCCGACCTGCTGGAGCGCTTCGTCGACTCGCAGTTCCGCGACCTCGTCGTCGGCGCCGACCCCTTCGCCACGGAGGAACTTCGCCAGCGGCTCAGGGCGCAAACCGTCTACTACGGCGAACTCGGGCTGTCGGCGTGGCCCCGGGGCGCCATCGACGTCGCCTGCTGGGACATCAAGGCGAAGGCCGCCGGGCAGCCGCTCTACCGGCTCCTCGGCGGCGACGACGACCGCGTCCGGGCGTACGCCTCCAGCATGGACGCCCATCACGACCTCGGAGAACTCCGGGCGCTGCACGGGGGATTCGCCGACGAGGGCTTCACCGCGTTCAAGACGAAGGTCGGCGACAGGTCGACCGCCGAGGAGGCCCGCCGCGTCGCCGAGGTGCGCGAGGCGGTCGGCTCCGACGCCGACGTCTTCGTCGACGCCAACCAGGCGTGGACCGTGCCGGAGGCGATCGGGACGGTCGAGGCGATGGACGAACACGGCGTCGACTGGGTCGAGGAGCCCATCTCGGAGTTCGACCTCGAGGGCCACCGACGAGTGGCGGAGGCGACGGGGCCGCCGCTTGCGACGGGCGAGATGCTGAACCGCCCCGAGCAGTTCGTCCGCCTCCTGGAGCGCGGCGGCATGGAGGTCGCCCAGCCGGACCTGATCCGGGCGGGCGGCGTCTCCGGAGCGACGCGCGTCGCCGACCTCGCGGCGACGTACGGCGTGCCGCTGGCGACGCACTTCTACTACGTCGTCAGCGCGCACCTCGTCAGCGCCGCGCCGACCGGTTTCGTCGTCGAGTACATCCCGGAGTACGACGTGGGGCCGCTCCTGGACCCGTCCCCGGTCATCGAGGACGGCACCGTCCTCATCCCGGACCGTCCGGGCCACGGGTACCGCGTCGACCCGGACGCGAAGGAGGAACACCTCGTCGCGTTCGACTGAGTGGAAGCCGTCGACGACCAGTACAGTCTTGGTCCGTGCCAACGAACCGCTCGCCGATGTCAGAAACGAGGGTCTACTACGATGAGGACGCCGACCTGTCCGTCCTCGACGGTCGAACGGTGGCGGTGATTGGCTACGGCAACCAGGGCCGGTCGCAGGCGCTGAACCTCCGTGATTCCGGCGTCGAGGTGGTCGTGGGCAACCGTTCGGACGACTACCGCGAACGCGCCCGCGAGGACGGCTTCGACGCCCTCCCCATCGACGAGGCGGCCGCCGAGGGGGACGTCGTCTTCCTGCTCGTCCCCGACGAGGTCGCCCCGGAAGTGTACGAGGGAAAGATCGAACCGAACCTCGCGTCGGGCGACGTCCTCTACTTCTCGCACGGGTACAACGTCACCTTCGACCGCATCCGGCCCCCGGACGACGTCGACGTCGTGCTCGTCGCCCCGCGGATGGCCGGCACGTCGGTCCGCACGCTCTACGAGGCGGGCGAGGGCTTCCCGAGCATCCTCGCGGTGAACCAGGACGCGACCGGCGAGGCGACGGCGACCGCGCTCGCGCTGGCGAAGGGCATCGGGTCGACCGCCGCCGGCGTGGTCGAGGGGACCTTCGACATGGAGACGAAAGTGGACCTGCTCTCCGAGCAGGCGCTCGTGCCGATGCTGATGGGCGCGATGCGGGCGAAGTTCGAGGTGGAGGTGGCCAACGGCATCCCGCCCGAGATCGTGATGTCCGAACTCTACCTCTCGAAGGAGCTGGCCGAGATCTTCGAGCTGATGGCCGAGGAAGGGTTCCTCGGGCAGTTGCCGTACCACTCGACGACGAGCCAGTACGGCCAGCTCTCCCGCGCCGAGGAGTTCGACCACGAGCCGCTCAAGGCGTTCGTCGAGGAGCGCCTGCGGGAGATCGACGACGGCTCGTTCGCCCGCGAGTGGAGCGCCGAACGGCAGCGGGACGGCGCCACCCTCGACCGGCTATACGAGAAGCACCGCGAGTCGGAGTTCGTTCGGGCCGAGCAGGAGACGATGGCGAAGCTCTTCGGCCGCGACTGACGGGGAGAGCGACTTCGACGCCGTCTCGCCGGGCAACGAGCGCCTCCTCGCGGCGGCGTTGGCGACACTCGTCGCGTGGCGCACCGAGCGGGTCCTCCCGACGCCGAGCGTCGGGATGGCCGTCCTCTGGGGGCTGCGGTTCCTCGCGTAGTCAGGCGTCCCCGGAGGCGGGCCGGCCGTCGTCGGTGGCCGGCGGTGCGCCGACGATGAGCCAGACGTGCTCGCCGTCGGTGTCGTTGAGCACCTGTCGGTCGGTCTCGGGCGGGATGCGGACCGCCGTCCCCTCCTGGACGTCGAGCAGTTCCCCCGCGATCTTCATTCGGCCGGGCCCCCGAAGAACGTAGTAGAGTTCCTCCTGTTCGGTCTGTCGGTGGTAGCTCATCGCGTCGCCGGGCGAGAGGTACCACACCTTCGGTCGCATCTCCGTACAGCCGAGCCGTTCGACCAGGTCGACGTGGTCGGTCCCGGAACTCTTCGACGGCTTCGGTTCCACGTCGTCCACCCGGACCGTGCTGTGTTCGCCGGACATCGTCCGGCGTTCGCCGCCGTCGAGCAAAAAGATGGGCCGTCCGACCGCTCGCGGCGTAGGTTCATCCCGGACCCTCTCGTCGGTCGGCACGGGTCGAATCGAGGCTACCGAACTCGAATCGTTCGCGCGTTCGGTCGTCGAATCGTGGGACACCCCGCCGGACGTCGCGGCGTCGCTCGTCGGCGTCGACCTGATCGGCCACGGCTCCCACGGCGTGTGCCGCCTCGCCACGCTCTCCCCCGACACGGTCGCCGAGGGCGGCTGCTCGACGCGATGTCCCGGGTCGCCGAAGCCGGGGGGGAGGCGGGCACCGCGGTCGGATCGCTCGCCGTCTCCGCCGCGGACGTCGACCGCTGGATGGGCCTCGGCTTCGACTTCCTCATCGTCGGCACCGACAGGGGCTATCTCATCCGCGGCGGCACCGAACTGACGGGGGCGTTCGAGGACGCCGTGAGCGGCGAGTGACGCCGGCGCACGGGCAGGTTTATCAACGGTACCTCCATACCCCTGCGGCATGAACGGTGGACGCGAAGACGTCGACTACGCCCCCGTCGACGCCGGGTCGTGGACCCTCCGGGACGAGGAGGCGCGGACGTTCGTCTCCGCCGCGACGCGGACCGTCGCGTCGCTCGTCCGCTCGACGCTCGGCCCGAACGGGATGAGCGCGCAGATCGAAACCGTCGACAACGTCGAGGAACCCGAGACGGTGCTGACGTCCGACGCCGGCGAGATACTCGACGCCATCGAGCGCGGCGGCGGCTTCGGCCACCCCGTCGCCGCGCTGTTCGTGGACGCCGTCGACGGCATGCGGCGCGAACTCTCCGACGGTTCGACCACCGCCGTCCTCCTCGGGGAGGCCCTGGTCGACGAGGGCGTCGACCTCGTCGAGGCGGGCCTCCACCCGGGGAACGTCGTCGTCGGCTACTCGATGGCGGCCGCCCGCGCGGGCGCCGTCCTCGACGCGCTCGCGAGGGAGGTCGACCCGGAGGACGTCGACCTGCTCGAACGCGTCGCCGCCACCTCGATGACCGGCGACCTCGGCGCGAGCACGCGCGAGGCGTACGCCGCTCGCGTCGCGGAGACGATTCGCGTGCTCGCCGAGCGGGGCGACACCGACTGGGTCGACACCGACGACGCGAAGGTGCTCGCCGGCCCCGAGGCGCCCGGCGGCCGCTACCGCGGCGTCGTCGTCCGCCGGTACCCCGGGCCGCTCGACGAGTCGGAGGAGGCGGTTCGCGAGTTCGACTGGTCGACGCTCGACCCGATGACCGACGCGACGGTGGCGATCGTCGACGAGGAGATCGACGTCGAGAAGACGGCGACGTCGTTCGGCGGGGGGAGCGATTCCGGCGTCGAGATCGAGTCGTTCGAGGGGTGGACGGACTACACCGAGGGGCTGAATCGCCGCGTCGCGGCGCTCGCCGACCGCCTCGTCGGGATGGGCGTCGACGTGCTGGTCTCCCAGGAGCGGCTCGACGACCGGACGCGGACGGCCTTCGAGTCCCGCGGCGTCGCTGTCGTCGACGAGGTGAAGTATCCGCTCGTCGACGTCTACCGGCTGGCGCGGGCCTCCGGCGGGACCGTCGTCGACGACCTCTCGGAGCTGACGCCGGACCGGCTCGGGACGGTCGGATCGATAACCGAGCGCCGCGTCGGCGACGAGAAGTGGACCTTCTTCGACGACTGCGAGGGCGCCGTGTACACGCTCACCGTCGACGTGGAGACCGAGACGGCCAGCGCCGAACACGAGCGGATGCTGGAGGACGCCCTCGAGGTGACGGCGACGGCGGCCACCGACGGTCAGGTGCTTCCCGGGGCGGGTGCGCCCGCGATGGCCGTCGCCGCTGACCTCCGGGAGTACGCCACCTCCGTCCCGGACCTCGAACAGCTGGCCATCGAGGCGTTCGCCGACGCGCTCGAATCCGTGCCGGCGGCGCTGGCGGCGAACGCCGGCGCCGACCGCCTCGACGTGCTCACCGCCCTGCGGGCCGAACACGGGGGCGACGAGGGGCCGATAGCCGTGGGCGTCTCCGTCGACGGCGACCCGGTCGACGCGTGGGAGGCCGGCGTCGTGGAACCCCGTCGGCTGTTCTCGCAGGCCGTCGAGACGGCGAACTCGGTCGCCGAGCAGCTGCTCACCGTCGACGCGGTCATCCACCCCGGCGTCGACCTGGGGGAATTCCGTCCGGAACCCGAACGGGACTGACCGCCCTCAGGGGCGCTCTCCGAGCCTGTCCGCCGTCTCCTCGTCGCTCAGGTCGGACGCGGGGACCTCGGCGTCCACGCGGACGAGGTGGGTTGCGAGGTCGGTCGCCGCCGACCAGACGTCGCGCTTGAGCGCCGTCGGTTCGGCGATGGGGTCCTCCGCGAGGACGTCGCGGGTCTCGCCGAACAGGCAGTCGACGCCGACCGCGTCGTGCCCCTCGTGGTGGGCGACCCGGAGGCGGACGAGGCCGCGCCAGCCGTCGATGCCGGCGTTGACCGCCAGCGCCCGGGGGATGGTCGCCATCGCGTCGCCGAACGCCTCGATCGCGAGCTGTTCGGTCCCGGCGACCGACCGGGCGTGTTCGCGGACCGCGAGCGTCGCCCCCGTCTCCGCCGCGCCGCCGCCGGGGACGACGGTGCGGGTCCGATACGCGTGGTCGACGGCCGCCAGCGCGCTCCCGACGGACCGCTCGAACGCCTCAACCGAGCGGGAATCGGGTGCCCGACAGAACAGCGTGTAGACCGGTTCCCGCTCGGCGCCGACGGACTCGAAGGACGTCACGTCGCGGCCGGCCCGCCGGGTGACGCGGACGGCCGCGCGCCCGAGCGTCTCCGGGGCCACCTGTTCGAGCCCCGGGACGACCGTCGCACCCGTGGCACGGGCGACGCCCGGCAGGTCCTCCTCGTCGACGCGCTGGAGGGCGAGGACGCCGGCGTTCGCCATCATTCGCTCGACGCGCTCGTTGATGGCCATGCCCGTCACGACGACGCGGCAGCCGACGTCGACGGCGGCGTCGAGCTGCTCGCGGAAGCGCTCGCGCTCGCCGTCGCCGATCGCGGCCCGGTCCTCGAAGCGCTCGGGGCTGATCGAGAGCTTGACGTCCAGCCGGCCGGTACTGCCGCCGAGCTTCGGCACGTCGACCGTCGCCGAGAGCACCGCCACGCCGGCGTCCTCGAGCGTCCGCGGCATGTCGTCGGTCACGGGGTCCCGGTCGAGGACGACGCCCTCGACGAGTTCCGTCTCCGACTCGCTCCCGCCAAGCCGCGACAGGACCTTCACTCGATCGGCGTCGAAGCCGTCCTCGTCGGCGAGGCTCTCGGCGATGCGCGCCACGTACTCGCCCACTTGCGCGCGCGTGTTCGGGTTTCGCGTCGCCGTGAGCGCCGTGCGCGCGACGGCGTCGACGCCCACCTCGTCGAGGGGGCGGGCGCTCCGCTCCAATCGGTCGACCGCGACGCCGAGCGCCTCGCGGTACCCCCGTTCTATCGTCGTCGGGTGGAGCCCTAGCTCCGCGAGGCGGTCGGCCTCGGTCAGGAGCGCCCCCGTGAGCGCGACGACGGAACTCGCCCCATCGCCGTGGGCGTCCCTGAAGTCGCTCGCCGCGCCCTTCAACAGGTTCACCGCCGGGTTGTCGAGTTCGAGCGAGTCGAGAACGAGCGATCCCGACGCCGTCGTCGTCGCCGTCCCGTTCGTGCCGAGTACGAGTTTGTTCGCGCCGAACGGCCCGACCGTCGTCCGGACGAGGTCACAGACGGTGCGGGCATCGGCAGTGAGGTCGGCACGCGCGTTCTCGGCCATGCCTGTTCCATGGCGCACACGGAGTTATAGATGTATTGAACCACGGAACTATCGAACCGCGGGCACCCGTAACGTTATGCCGTCGCCGCGTGCCTGCATGTCCAGAGCATGCGTGACTATACCGTGGTCGCCACCGACCAGAACTACGGGGAGTTCGGGGTGGAGCGCGAGATCCTCGGCGACCTCGCCGAGATACGGTTGCTCGAGGAGGACGGCGTCTCGCTCGCCGACGCGGACGCCCTCATCAACCACGTCGACGTCGTCTCCGCCGCCGACGTCGCCGAACTCGAGGACTGCCGCGTCATCGCCCGCTACGGCGTCGGAGTGGACAACATCGGCGTCGGGGCGGCCACCGAGCGGGGCATCTACGTCGCCAACGTCCCCGACTACTGTCTGGAGGAGGTCCCGACCCACGCCGTCGCCCTGATCCTCGCGCTCGACCGCCGGCTCAAGCAGTACGACGCAGCGATCGCCGCCGGGGAGTGGAAGACCGACGGGGCCGCGGAGATCCACCGCTTCTCCGAGCAGACGGTGAGCGTCGTCGGGTTCGGGAAACTCGGCCGCGGAGTCGGCGACCGAACGGCGGCGCTCGGCGCGACGGTGTTGACGGCCGATCCGTACCTCGACCCCGAGGACCTCGCCGACCACGACGCCGAACTCGTCCCGTTCGAGGAGGCCGTCGAACGGGCCGACTACCTCTCGGTCCACTCGCCGCTGACGCCCGAGACGGAGGGGCTGATCGACGCCGGCGTCCTCGCGCGGATGAAGGAGACGTCGTCCCTGGTGAACGTCGCGCGCGGCCCCGTCGTCGACGAGACGGCGCTCGTCGAGGCGCTCGACGCCGGCGAGATAGCCGGAGCGGGCATCGACGTCTTCGAGGAGGAACCGCCGGCACCCGACAGCCGGCTCCGTGACCACCCGCGGGTCGTCACCACGCCGCACCAGGCGTGGTACTCCGAGGAGTCGGAACGGGAGTGCCGGGAGGGCGTCGCGCGCGCCATCCGACAGGCGCTCGAGGGGAAACGCCCCGAGACGGCGGTGAACGACCCGTGAAAATCGTCGACTGCGAGACGTTCGCCGTCCCACCCCGGTGGCTGTTCGTCCGCCTCGAAACCGCGGACGGCACCGTCGGGTGGGGCGAACACGTCACCGGCGGAGGCGGCCCGGCCCCCGTCGCGGCGGCCGTCGCGGCGCTCTTCGAGCAACGACTGCGCGGGGCGGACCCGCTGCGCATCGAGGACCACTGGACGACGATGTACCGCGGGGGCTTCTACCGGGGCGGCCCCGTGCTCATGAGCGCCATCGCGGGCATCGACCAGGCGCTGTGGGACGTCAAGGGCAAGCACCACGGCGCGCCCGTCCACGAACTGCTCGGCGGGAGAGCCCGCGATCGGATGCGGGTCTACCAGTGGATCGGCGGCGACCGTCCGGCCGACGTCGGCGAGGCGGCCGAACGGAAGGTCGACCAGGGATTCACCGCCATGAAGATGAACGCGACCGAGGAGTTCCGCCGCATCGAGTCGCCCGCCGCCGTCGAAGCCGCGGTCGCTCGCCTCCGCGAGGTCCGCGAGGCGGTCGGGCCGGACGTCGGCGTCGCCGTCGACTTCCACGGGCGGGTGGCCAAGTCGATGGCGAAGAAGTTGGCGGCGGCGCTGGAACCCCACGACCCGATGTTCGTCGAGGAACCCGTCCTCTCCGAGCACCTCGAGGCGTTCTCGGAGGTGGCGGCCCACACGGACTCGCCGATCGCGACCGGCGAGCGGCTGTTCACCCGCTGGGACTACAAGCCGCTCCTCGAGTCCGGCGCGGTCGACGTCGTCCAGCCGGACCTCTCGCACGCGGGCGGCATCACGGAGGTACGGAAGATCGCGGCGATGGCGGAGGCGTACGACGTCGCGCTGGCGCCCCACTGCCCGCTCGGCCCCGTCGCGCTCGCGGCGTGTCTCCAGGTCGACGCCGCCACGCCGAACGCCGTCATCCAGGAACAGAGCCTCGACGTCCACTACAACCGCGAGGCCGACCTGCTCGATTACCTCGACGACCCGTCGGTCCTCGAGTACGAGGACGGATACGTCGACATCCCGGACGACCCGGGGCTGGGGATCCCCATCGACGAATCGAAGGTCCGGGGGGCCGCCGAGGACCCCGCGGCCGTCGACTGGGGGGAGGCGCTCTCGTTCCACCGCGACGTCTGGCGACACGAGGACGGGAGCTTCGCCGAGTGGTGAGGCGGGGCACCTTTTTTAGGGCTCACCGAGAGGTAGGCACCGATGCAAATATCCGGCACGATTCCACCGATGGTGACGCCGACGCTCGCTCGCGACGGAGGCGTCGACGTCCCGACGCTCCGGTCGTTCACCGGGTCGCTCGTCGACGGCGGCGTTCACGCGCTATTCCCGAACGGCTCGGCCGGGGAGTTCTCCAGTCTCACGCGCGCCGAGCGACGGACGGTGGTCGAGACGGTGGTCGAGACAGCGGACGGGACGCCCGTCATCGCCGGCTGCGGCGGGACGAGCGTGGGCGACGTGCTGGCGGGCATCGACGACGCAGCGGAGGCGGGCGCGGACGCCGCCGTCGTAGTGACGCCCTACTACCTCTCGACGCGGCAGTCGGGGCTGCGGGAGTTCTACGAGACCGTGGCGACCCGCTCGCCGCTCCCGGTGGTGCTGTACAACATCCCCCAGTTGACCGGCGTCTCCCTCGACGTCGAGACGGTGACGGCGCTCTCCGACCACGACGACATCGTCGGCATCAAGGACTCCAGCGGGGGAGCGACCTACCACTTCAGGCTCGTCGAGAACACGCCCGAGGACTTCTCGGTCGTCCAGGGCATCACGACGCTCGCGACGGCGTCGCTCGACGCGGGTTCCGACGGCATCGTCACGGGAACGGCGAACGTCTTCCCGGGCGCGATGGTCGACCTGTACGACGCCCACGTCGCCGGCGACCGGGACCGGGCGGCCCGACTGCTCAAGGACGTCGTCATCCCCGTCAGCGCCGGCCACGACGGCATCCCGACGGCGGTAGCGATGAAGTACCTCGTCCGCCGCGGCGGCACGGACGTCGGCCCGCCGCTGTTGCCGCTGCCGGAACTGTCCGCCGAGGAGGAACGGCGGCTAGGGGACGCATACGACGCCGTCGTCGGGCGGCTCGAGGCGACGGGATGACTGTCGCACGGCGGCTGGACGAGCCACCGTGACTGACCGCTCCCGGAGCTTTATGTGAACTCGTGCGGTTTACCGACCGAGCTATGACCGAAGACGAAGCCGACTATCGGATACCGCCGGGTGGCGGCGTTCCGTGGCGCGACCTGAGCGTCGAGGAACGCCACCGGCCGCCGGAGCGCGACGTCGAGATCACGGGCATCGAGACGATGGCGGTCGCGGGGAACTTCACGTGGGGACTGGTCAAGGTCGAGACGAACGCCGAACACCACGGCATCGGCGAGACGTTCCGGGCCGAGGCGGCGCTCGACATGGCCGAGCGACTCGTCGTCGACCTGGCGGGCGAGAATCCGCTCGACGTCGAACGGCTGCTCGAACTGATGAACCAGCGCTACACGGGCAGCGGGCGCATCGGGCAGGCGGCGTTCACCGGCATCGAGACTGCGCTGTGGGACATCAAGGGGAAGGTGCTCGACGTCCCCGTCTACGAACTGCTCGGCGGGAAGTACCGCGACGAGATCCGGATCTACTGTGACACCCACGGCGGCGAGTCGCTGGGACAGGCCGCCTCGCGGGATCCGATGGACGTCTACACGCCGGAGTCGTACGCGCGGGCGGCCCGCGAGGTGGTCGACGAGGGATTCGAGGCGCTCAAGTTCGACCTCGACGTGCCGACACACCGCGACATCGACACGGCGGCGCGCCGCCTCGACAACGAGGCGATCGAACACAAGGTGTCGCTCGTGGAGGCGGTCCGCGACGAGATCGGGTACGACGTCGACCTCGGAATGGACCTCCACTGGAACTTCACCGTCGAGACGGCCCGTCGCGTCGGGCGGAAACTCGAACCGTACGACCTGGCGTGGCTGGAGGACCCCGTCCCGCCGGAGCAGCTGGAGGCACACGCCAGGCTCGCCGAGGAACTGCACCTCCCGATCCTGACGGGCGAGAACCTCGTGACCGCCGACGCGTTCAACGACTACGCGGGGGCCGGCGCGATGGACATCGCGGCGCCCGACGTCAACAAGTGCGGGGGGCTGTGGGAACTCCGGAAGATCGCGACCGTCTGTGACCTCAACGGCATCCCGCTGTCGCCGCACAACATCTCCAGTCCGGTCGGCACGGTCGCGGGCGCCCACGTCTGTGCCGCCATCCCGAACTTCCTCTCGCTCGAGTGGCACGCGCGTGACGTCCCGTGGTGGGGCGAGTTGGTGGACCGGACCGACGCCCCCGACGACCCCATCATCGAGGACGGCTTCATCGATCTGCCCGAGGGACCCGGACTCGGCGTCGAACTCGACGCCGACGTCGTCGAGGACCACCTCGTCGAGGGATCGACGTCGTTCCTCTGACCTCGCTGAGGGTGCGGACACTCCCGTTCGTTCTCGTGCTCGGGTTCGTTCGCCCTCCCGGACGGTCGGAGCGCACGCCCCTCCCGCTCGACCGGCCGATCGTGACGCGACGGGATCCCCAACGCGAACGGGGCTGACACGCAACTGCCGGTCATTTTCACCTAAAACATAACGTTTACCTATACTACATCCGGCCAATCATGCCCCGAACTTTTATTACATATACCGCTTAAGACGCAATCGGTATGTCAAAGGGTGACACGAATACTACCGAAGAACCGGTGGACTCCTCCCGACGTAACTTCCTGAAAGTCACCAGTGCTGCCGGGGCGGCCGGCGCACTCGGGGCGCTCGCCGGTTGTGCCGGCGGCGGAAACGGCGATGGGAACGGCGGCGGGAACGGCGGCGGAAACGGCGGCGGGAACGGCGGCGGAAACGGCGGTGGTTCCGAGGGCGCCAGTTTCCAGTATCTCTCGGCCGAAGCCGCCGAGAACTCGCTGACGAAGCCGCACTTCAACGAGTCCGTCAAGCGGTTCAACGAACAGACGGGCCACAACGCGACGCTGCAGACGGCCTCGTACTCCGACGTCAGACAGAAGATCTCCTCGACCGTCTCGGCGGGCAACCCGCCGGCGCTGGCGGAGTCCGGCGGCGCGGGTATCGAGTTCTGGGACGACGGAACCGTGCCCGACCACGGACAGTGGATCGAGGGGAGCGACTACCCGGATCGCTGGAGCACGGCGGCGGAGGCGACGGCCGACTTCCGCGGTAACTGGTGGAGCGCCGGCCCGCTCCGCCACACCCATAGCCACCTGGGCATCCGGCCCAAGATGTTCAGCCAGGCGGGGGTTTCCGACCCCTCGCAGCTGGAAACCTGGAGCGGTTTCTACGAGGCGCTCCAGATGGTCGACCAGGAGTTCTCGAACGCCATCGCCTACGAGGAGACCGGCGTCGGGCCGGACCTCGAATCCTACTGGGGGCAGGCTCGTACGGCGTACACCGACGGGGCCGACCCGTGGATTCGAGGCGAGGGCGCCAACCCCGAGGTCCTCATCGACGGCGACGGTGAGGAGGGCGACCGGACGGACGGGATGATCAAGAACACGGTCACGCTGGCCAACCAGTTCTCCAGCAACGAGTCGGCCAGCCGCGGCGACGAGGAGATCCCGTCGCTGATGCTGACCGACCGCGTCGCGTCCTTCACCTACATGACGGAGAACTTCACCCGCTGGAAGCAGGTGAAGGAAGACGTCACCTTCGGCTGGAACGGCGGCGACGGCGACGTGATGGCGCTCCCCGTCCCCAGGCTCGACGCCGACTACGGCGCGGCAATCGGAATCAGCGAACTCGAGGGCCTCGAAGGCCAACACGGCGGCCACGTGTGGTCGCTCGAGCAGGCGCACTCCGTCTACGACGTCGGCGACCAGGCGAAGATGGACGCGGCCTGGGAACTCAACACCTTCCTGCACCAGGACGACCAGCACGTCCTCACGCAATACGGCGAGACCTACCCCGCTTCCCCGGCTGACCTGCCCATGCAGCAGAAGCTGCTGGAGGAGTATCCCGACATGCCGCAGAACTTCACGAAGGTGCTGGAGGACGTCGAACAGTACGGAAGCCAGTACAACAACACGGGCGGCCCGTGGGACGTCTGGGGGACCGATCAGATCCGCTGGACGGACATCAACGAGACCATGAGCCAGGCCATCGCGGGACAGGTTCAGGTAGAAAACCTGCCCCAGCAGATCCGACAGAAGGTCGACACTACGCTGGAGGAGCGCAACTAGAGCACCTCGATTGGTCGCTTGGACAGCACATCAGAGGCTCAAACGCTACTCCACGGAAGACAGCACGAACATGACTCACGATGATTTTTATACCGGGTTAGTGAATCACCCAACGATGCTCCGAGGTGACTGTTAGCGTGGCACAAGAGGAACGATCCGCCGAGGCGATCCGCGAACGATACGGCGTCGGTGAGGAGACGCTCCTCGACAGGATGCGGGAGAACTACGCGGGATACCTGTTCATCCTGCCGACGTTCGTCATGTTCGTCCTCCTGTTCTACATCCCGATCGTTCAGGGGGTCTTCATCACGTTCACGAACGCGACGCTCGGCGGGACGAGCTACGAGTTCGTCGGACTGGACAACTACGTGTGGATGTTCTCGAACGACCTGTTCGTGTTCGCGCTCGGCTGGACCTTGGTGTTCGTCTTCAGCGTGACGGCCCTGCAGCTGCTGGTCGGCCTCATGGCCGCGCTGTTGCTGAACGAGATCCGGACCGGGCTGAAGGAGACGTTCAGCGCCATCATGATGTCGCCGTACTTCTCGGCCCCGCTGGCCGGCGGTGTCATCTGGTTCTGGTTCCTGGACAGCAACTACGGGCTCGCCGCGATGCTGGCGGCCGACCTCGGCACGACCGCGCCGGGGTTCCTCGCGGAGGGCTTCTGGCCGTACGTCTCGCTCATCGTCGCACAGACGTGGCACGACTACGCGTACGCGGCCATCATCTACCTCGCCGCGTTGGCGTCGGTTCCGCGGGATCAGTACGAGGCCGCCGCCCTCGACGGCGCCGGCCGACTCCGTCGGTTCCGGGACGTGACGCTCCCGCACCTGCTGATCCCGACGGTGATCATCCTCGCGCTCCGGACCGCGTGGAACGTCGCCGAGTTCGCACAGCCCTTCGAACTGACGGCCGGTGGCCCGGGGACTCGGACCATGCTCCTGTCAATCCTGACGTACCGCACCGCGTTCGTCAACCTCTCGTTCTCGCGTGCGTTCGCCATCGGCGTGGTGATGATCCTGCTCGCGATGTTCGCGGGGATCGTCTACATCAACGCGATCCGACAGGAGGAGGAGCTCTACGTCTGACCATGCTGAACGAAAACAAACGGTCGAAAACACTGCTGTGGGCCGGCATCGCCGTCTTCACCCTCTGGGCGCTGATTCCCTACCTGTGGGTCCTCAGAACGTCGGTGTTGACGAACTTCGCCGCCATCGATCCGGCAGCGCCGTACATCCCCACGGCTGACATCTTCACCATCGAACCGTTCATGCAGATCTGGGAACGCGCCGATTTCCCGCTGTTCTTCCGGAACAGCATCATCGTCGCGTTCTCCGCGATGGTGATCTCGGTGCTGTTCTCCATCCCGGGCGCGTACGCGTTCGCCCGGCTGGACTTCCCGGGACGGCAGATCCTGTTCTACACGGCCGTGTTCACCATCATGTTCCCCTGGATCGTCATCACCATCCCGGTGTACGAGATCTTCTTCCGGCTGGGACTGGTGAACACGCTCACGGGCGTCATCATCGCCATCGCGATCTTCACGCTGCCACAGAACATCTGGTTGCTCCAGGGGTTCTTCCGGCAGGGGATCCCGCCGAACATCGAGGAGGCGGCGCTGCTCGACGGCAACACGGAGATCACCGCGTTCCTCCGCATCGTGCTCCCGCTGAGCGCGCCCGCCATCGGCGCCGCGGCCCTGTTCTCGTTCCTCACGGGATGGAACAACTTCCTCTGGGTGTTCATCCTCACGAGCGACGAGAACGTCCGGACGGCGACCGTCGCGATCCACTACATCCTCGGGAGCGACGTGCTCCGCGAGTGGAACGTCCTGATGGCCGCCGTGGTGATCCTGGTCGCGCCGCCGGTCATCTTCTACGGCCTCTCCCAGCGCTACGTCGGCGAGGGGCTGGGCGGAACCGCCGGGGGTGGATGATCGTGACGGGCCTCGATTCCACCCCGGCGCCGTGCTCGTGTCGGCCGGCATCGAACCCCGGTACTGCTCGCGTCGCGACCGTTCCGGAAGTAACGTTAAATAACCGAAACCTGACACCCACGCAACAAGACAACTATGGCACGACTACAGATAGATAACCTCACGAAAGTGTTCGAGGCGGACTCCGGTCCCATCGTCGCGGTCGAAGAGCTGGACCTGGACATCAAGGACGGCGAGTTCGTCGTCGTCGTCGGCCCGTCGGGCTGTGGCAAGTCGACGACGCTGCGGACGGTCGCCGGCCTGGAGACCGCCACGGAGGGCGAGATCCGCATCGGCGACGAGGTCATCAACGACAAGGCGCCGAAGGACCGCGACATCGCCATGGTCTTCCAGAGCTACGCGCTCTACCCCCACAAGACGGTCAGGGGGAACATGGCATACGGCCTCCGGCTCTCGACCGACCTCACGGATGAGGAGATCGACAAACGGGTCGAGGAGGCCGCGGCGATGATGGGCATCGAGGATCTCCTGGAGAAGAAACCCGGCTCGCTGTCCGGCGGCCAGCAGCAGCGGGTCGCCACGGGTCGCGCGATCGTCCGCGAGCCGGCGGTGTTCCTGTTCGACGAGCCGCTGTCGAACCTCGACGCGAAGCTCAGAAAGCACATGCGGACCGAACTGGCCCGCCTCCACACGGAACTGGGCATCACGACGATGTACGTGACCCACGACCAGGAGGAGGCGATGACGATGGCAGACCGCATCGTCGTGCTCAACGACGGGCGACTCCAGCAGGTGGCCACGCCGAAGGAGGTCTACTACGAACCGGTGAACTACTTCGTCGCCGACTTCATCGGCTCGCCCAGCATGAACTTCTTCGAGGTCGAACTGGAGACCGCCGCCGACGGGGGCGGACGGCTGGTGAACGAGAGCTTCACCTACGAGGTGTCCGAGGACATCGTGAACAACGTCCAGGACCGAAAGAGCGATCTGATGACCATGGGAATCCGCCCCGAGAGCATCACCCCCGCGGACGAGACGACCCCGGAGGGCAAGACGGTCAACGCCCGCGTCGAGGTCGTCGAGGTCGTCGGCTCGGACAACTTCATCTACCTCGACGTGGACGGCAAGGAGTGCCGCGTGCGGACGCCGTCGACGATCGAACCCGACATCGACGCCGTCTTCGAGATCACCTTCGACGAGGAGAACGTCCACCTCTTCGACATCGAGACCGAGCAGGCGCTCACCCACGGCACGGAGAAATCCAGGGCGGTCCGGGACCGGGATCAGGAGGCCCCCATCGAGGGGGTAGGCGGCGCGGAGTAGCCCGCCGAACGGGTTCTCGCCTTCACCTCTCGCACGGCGGTACGCCAGGCGGGAACCGGCCTGTCGGTTCCGCCCCCGTCGTTCTGCCTACCCGTGTCCCGAGGGGCGGACCGATTCGTACGGCTCCTCCAGATGATCCATCTCGCTCCCGGACGGCGAGATATCGAGCGCCTCGACGCGTTCGGTCCGCACCTCACCGGCGTCCGGTACACGCCGGAGAAGGGAGGCCCGGCCGACGAGGTGCTCTGCTTCGACGAGGCGGACTTCCACGACGCGCTGGCGCGGACGATTATCTCGTGTTGGCCTGCCGCTGACCGTGACGACCCGCGGACTCGTCGGGCGGGCGGAGTTCGAGGCGCTCCCGCCGGAGGCCGTCCTCGTCAACGCCGGCCGTGGCCCCATCGTGGACACCGACGCGCTGACCGACGCGGTCAACGACGGCGACATCCGCGGGGCGGCCCTCGACGTGACGGACCCCGAACCGCTCCCATCTGACCACGACCTCTGGCGGATGGGCAACGTCCACGTCACGCCGCACAACTCCGGGTACACGCCCCAGTACCCCCCGCGTCGCCGACGTCCTCGCCCGCAACCTCGCGCGGGTCGAGGGGACCGGGTCCTACGAGGACATCGAGAACCGGATCATCTGAGCCGCCCGGCGACGGGTGCGTAGTACATTTATACCATCCGACGGACTACTTCGGGTATGACCTACGGTCTGGATGCCATCCACGAACTCATCGAGGATTCCGGGTGGAGCTATCCGGTGACGGTCAGCCGGCTCGAACGCGAACACGCCCTCGAGAACGTCAAACTCGACGAGGACGGCCAGCACATGATCATGGTGTCGGAGCTGTTCGTCGACAACGGCGTCGACCGCTTCGAGAGCCGCGAGGACCTCGAACGGAAGCTCGAACCGATAATCGAGTCGGAGATACGCTCGCGCCGAGTCGGCCTCTTCGTCCGTCTCAAACGGGCGCTCTTCGCCTGGCGATGACGAACTGGCTCCGCGTCGTCTCCGTTTCGTCCGCCACGTTCCTGTTCGCGCTGAGCGTCTGGGCAGCCGTCGCGTACGGCGGCCCGCTTCGGTTCCTGCCGGGCGTCGTCACCGCGATGACGATACTGCTGCTCCCGAAGGCGCTCGCGTACGCGAAGCTCTGGTCGCGCCGCGGGAGACGGTACCTCACGGCCCGCCGCCGCGGCGCCGCGGAACTCGACGCGACGTTCGTCTCGGACGAACCGGACCCGAACCCCGACGGCGCGCTGTCGTGCATCGCCGACGCCATCGGCGGCGGCATCGCCGACTCGGTCCGTCGGGAGTCGTTCCCCGAGGGCGAGGGGCTGATGGTCAGACACGGCGGCTTCCACAACTCGTTCGTCCGGCTCACGGGCGGCGGACAACTCGTCGTCACCGGCGCCTCCAAGCGGACGCGGGCGCTGGCGGAGCGGGTGGCCGACATCCGGGGCGTGTCGATGCGGAACCGCTCGAACAACCCGCTGGTCGGACCGATACCCGTCCGCGGCGCGCCGCGGTGGTTCCTCGCGCTCGGACTCGTGGCCATCCTCGTCGTCGGCGTCATGGGCGTCGTCAACGCGGCGTACGCGACCGACACCTACACCGCGCCCGAGAAGGCCGTGCTCGTCTCCTACGACGCCCGAGCCGACTTCGACCCCGGCACGTCACCGACCGACGCACGCCTCGGGAAGGCCGAGTTCCTGATCGGCGCGCTCTCGGAGGAGGCGGTCGAGGTGGCCTGGGAGCAGAACGAATCACGGTACATCGTCGAGGACGGCCGGCAGGCCATCGAGATGAGCCGGGACGTCAGGACGCACCTCCGGACGGCCCGCGAGGGGTCGCTCACGCCCGACCAGCGGGAACGGGCGGCGAGCATCGAGACCGACCTCCACGCGGCAGAGCGGGACGTCGCGGGTGCGCTGGGGGAGCGTCTCGAGACCGGCACCGCCGGGCCGTACGCCGGCGAGGTTCGGTTGCTGCGGGAGCGTCTGCTGCGTCTGGCGGAACAACCGGTCTGATGGCCACCGGCATGGGGGACGTTACCTCGTCAAGAGCGTTTTCCCTCGTATCGTTTCGACTCGCGTGGGCATGGAAATCACCGAAATCGAGGGTTTCGCGGCCTCGATCCTCCTCGAGGAGCCGGTATCGTTCGCCACCCGGACCGTCGAGGAGCGGGACCACGCGATCGTCTACGTCCGGACCGACGAGGGTCACGAGGGTCTCGGCTACTCGCTGGGGTACGGCGGCGCCAAACTCGTCGCCGCCGCCGTGCTCGCGCCGATGCTCGAGGGCGAGGACCCGCGGGACACGACGCGGCTCTGGCGGGAGATGTTCGACGGGACCGTCCGGATCGGCCGCAAGGGCGTCATGGTGCGCGCCATCCCCATTCTCGACATCGCGCTGTGGGACGTCGCCGGCAAGGTCCTCGACGTCCCCGTCTACCAGTTGTTCGGCGGCAAGCACCGCGACGAGGTACGCATCTACTGCGACTGCCATGCCGGCGAGGCGTTCGCGACGGACGCCGGCGAGTGGTAGCCGGCGTCCAACGACGCGTACTCGTTCGAGGCGTACGCCGAGGAGGCGGGCCGCGTCGCCGACATGGGCTTTTCCGCACCGAGGTTCGACCTCGACCAGCCGTTCGACAACCACCCGGACCCCCAAAACGGGCGGGTCTCGAACGCCGCCATCCGGCGGAAGGTCGACACCGTCGAGGCCATCCGCGAGGAGATCGGCTCCGAGATCGACCTCGCGTTCGACATCCACTGGGACTACTCGATGGACAGCGCGAAACGGCTCTGCCGAAAGCTCGAACCGTACGACCTGATGTGGCTCGAGGACCCCTTGCCGCCGGAGAACGTGGAGGCCCAGCGCGAGATAACCCGCGTCTCGCCGGTCCCCATCGCCACGGGAGAGAACCGGTTCCGAGTCCACGAGTTCGAGGACCTGCTGTACGACTTCGGCGTCGACATCACCACGCCGGACCTCCCGACGTGCGGCGGGCTCGCCGAGTCGAAGGCGATCGCCAACCGCGCCGAGGAGAACTACACCGCCTTCTCGCCGCACAACGCCCGTGGCCCCATCGGCACGATGGCCTGCGTCCACCTCGGGGCGTGCGTCCCCAACCTCGACGTGCTGGAGTACCACGCGCTCGAGGGCGAACGCGTTCGGGACGGTCGCCCAGACGTGGGCGCTCACGAGCGTCCCGACGGGGTTTGAGACGTTGTGCGGCGCGACGGGCACGTCGAAGGCGTCGGCGACGGTGGCGATCTTCCGGAACTCGCCGCGACGTTGGGAACCGTTGAAAGATTTCGGGTGAGGGAGGCGGAACGCCGGTTCTCGTGGGGCGGACGTCTTAGTGAGGCCGACACGCATGCGACGGTCGCCCGCGTTCCCCTCCGTCGCCCGTTCTACCGCCATCGCCCGCACGTTCTAGTCGAAGACGCGCCCGCCGAGCGCGTGTTCCTCGACGTACTCCCAGTCGTAGGTGACGCCGAGGCCCGGCCCGTCCTGGACCGACACGTGCCCGTCGTCGACGGCGTCCATCGCGTCCGTGTAGCCGTCGACGTAGACGGGTGGCTCGACGTGTGGCACACCGAAGTCCGGGCCGACGAGGCCGAGTTCGTAGTAGTTGGTGTTGCGCGTCGCCGCCAGCAGGTGTCGCTGGACGGGCCCGGCGAGGTGATGCTCCACGTCGAGGCCGAAGCCCTCGGCGGCGCGAGCGCGCTTTACCGCCCCCGTGATGCCGGCGTCCCACTCGGGGTCGGCCCGCGCGAAGTCCGTCGCCTCGGTCGCCAGGAAGTCCGTGTGCGGTTCCAGCCCCCGGACCAGTTCGGTCATCAGGAGCGGCGTCTCCAGTTGCTGGCGGAGCTTTCGGCTTGCGTGCCGTGAACGGGTGGCCCCCCGGAGCGGGTCCTCGTACCAGAGGAACCCCTGTTCGTCGCAGGCCCTCCCCACCGTCAGCGCGTCGGCGAACGTATGGTACTCGCCGACGGGGTCCAGCATCAGGTCCATCTCGTCGCCGACCCGCTCGCCGACGGCGTGGACCGCCGCGACCTCGCGGTCGACGTCCCGGTCGTCGAGTCCGCCGATGGGGTGGATCTTGAACGCCCGGAATCCCCGATCGAGACAGCCCTCGGCGAAGTCGGCGTACGCCTCCGGCGAGTCGAGGCCGCCCGCCTCGCTCCCGAAGTACGTGGAGACGTAGGCCGGGAACCGCTCGCGGTAGGTACCCAGTAACTCGTGGATGGGAGCGTCGTAGTGCTTCCCCGCGAGGTCCCAGAGGGCGATGTCGACCGGGCCGATGCCCATCCGGTCGTACTTGCGGAGCGCGCGCTTCAGCTCGCTCCAGTGTTTCTCCCGGCGGAGCGGGTTCCTGCCCACGAGGTAATCGGCGATCATGTTCACCTGCGCGAAGCCTGGCGGGTTCCCGCCGACGTACTCGCCCGTCACCCCCTCGTCGGTGTGGATCCTGATCCCGTACGTGATCCGCTCGCGTGTCCGTCCGGGTTCGTAGACGAAGTCGAACCCGTGGGGATTTCTCGTGACGTTCTCCAACGGGTAGGCGAACTCCGTCGTCTCGATGCGCGTGATCGTCGGTGCCATGAATCCGTCACTCCCGACTGGGGTAAGGGAGTTGTGGTGCCGGCTCAGCCGTCGAGTCGGTTCCGCTCGCGGGCGTCCGGGTCGAGCCGACAGCCGTGACCGGGTTCCTCGGGGAGGACGACGTGGCCGTCGCGGACGGTCGGCCCCGCGGCCAGGAGTGGCGAGGCGTCGTACTCCGGGATGTACTCCGCGTACAGGCCGTTGGGCGCGGCGCTGACGAGGTGCGCGCTGACGGCGTAGTGGACGTGCGGCGCGAACGGGACGCGCTGGCTCTCGGCCAGGTGGGCCGCGTTTAGGAGTCCCGTGACCCCGCCGCCGCGGACGAGGTCGGGTTGTGCGACGTCGACGGCACCCGCGCCGAGCAGGTGGCGCAGCCGCTCCGGGCGGTAGAACATCTCGCCCGTCGCGATGGGGACGCTCGCCCCCGCCGCGACCCGGCGGTAGGCGTCGACGTCGAACGCCGAGACGGGTTCCTCGACCCAGCCGACGTCCCGTTCGGCGAGGGCCGCGACCGCCCGCCGTGCCTCCGCGACGGTCCAGGCCTGGTTGGCGTCGACGAGCAGGTCGACGTCGTCCCCGAGCGCCGCCCGCAGGGCGTCGACCCGCTCGAGGTCGGCCGCCAGCGACCGCCCGCCGACCTTCGTCTTGAAGGCCTCGAACCCGCGGTCGCCCTGTGCTGTGTGCCGTTCGACGAGGGTCCCCGCGTCCTCGCCCGCGTCGAGGCGCGAGCAGTAGGCCGGCACCTCGCGGTCCGTGCCGCCGAGGAGGCGGTAGAGCGGCACTCCCGCCGTCCGGGCTTTGAGGTCCCAGCAGGCCACGTCGACGGCCGAACGGGGGTGTGCGGAGAACCCGAGTTCGCCCGGGTAGTAGAGCGTCCGCCCGCGCATCGCCTCGCTGAGGGTCGTCGTGGCGAAGGGGTCGGCGCCGACCAGCAGGTCCGAGAACTCCCTGGTGTAGCGCGCGAGCAGGTCGGGCACGCGCCACGTGCTCATCCACCCGGTGCCCGTCAACCCCGCGTCGGTGTCGAGTTCGACGACGACCCAGTAGCGCTCCGTGACCGACGCCCGCGCGTCGCCGAGTTCCGTCTCCAGCGGCACGCGGAGCGCGTCGACCCGGACGTCGGTGATCTCCATGATCTCAGTGATGTCCTCGAACGCCCGTCCTCGCGCTCACCTGGGGCAGGCGTCGGCCCACGGCCTGACGCGCTCGGGCGCCGCGCTCGCCGCGGGCACGTCGGCGTCGGTGTTTCGATGGCCGACCACCCGCATCCCGACGGGTCGACGGCTTCCACCACCTCGCGGACGAACCAGTCGCCTCACGTTGCGTGGACATCGCTCACCTGAGCGCCTCGAGGCGGTCGCCGAGCACCTCGCGGACCGACCCCACCTCGTCGCCGACGCGGAGGATGGAGTAGCCGTCCTCGAGCGCGGCGGCCGCCGCGTCGGTGTCGTGCTTGGGCGCACCGAAGGGCACGCCGGCGTCGAGACAGGCTGACTCGACGCGTTCGATCGCGTCGACCACCTCGGGGTGATCCGTCTCCCGGGGGTGGCCGAGCGAGATGGAGAGGTCGTTCGCGCCGATGAACGCGAAGCCGAGGTGCGGCACCGAGAGGATCTCCCCGACGTCCGCGACGGCCGCCGCGCTCTCGATCATCGCGCCCACGAGCACCTGCTCGTCCTCGCGGTCGGTGAAGCCCTTCGCGTCCGCGCCCCACCCCGTCGGCCGGCCGCCTCCCCACCCGCGGTCGCCGGGTTCGCCGTCGAACTCGAACCGGGCGGCCCTGACGGCGCGCTCCACCTGGGCTGCCGATTCGACCCGCGGGACCAGCAGCGTCGAGACGCCGGCGTCGAGCACCTTGTGGACGAGCGGCGGGTCCCCGTGGGGGACGCGAACCAGGAGTTCGACGTCGGCGCCCTCGGCCGCTCGAACGAGCGACTCGAGGGCCGTGCTGTCGTAGGGGCTCGCGCCCGCGTGCTCGAAGTCAAGCCACACGAAGTCGTAGCCCAACTGGCCGTACACCTCGATGAGGGTCGGTGACATCGTCTCGGCGCGCGCGCCGAGCGCGGCGCCGCCGGACTCCAGTCGTTCCCGTACCTTGTTCTCACGGCTCATACGATGTCGAGTCGCAAACCGGCGGCAAAACGCTTTGGGCCGCGACCACTCGGCGGCCGCGACCTCGTTCACCGCCGTCTCCGGAAGGCGCCCCTCGTGGACCGCCCGGCTGTTCTCGGCCGCGCCGCGGCTCATCCGCTCCATCGCTTCGACGCTGCTGAAGAGGTCGTCCACCGGCACGACGCGCGTCGCCCCCGGCGATCCCTCGCCGGCAGGGAGGTACGGGTCGGAGAAGCTGACTTCCATCCCGAACCCCTACGCGAGGGCGGCCATCTCGCCCCGATGTCACCGCTCCCGAACGGGCCCAGCGTGTCGTCGCGGACCTCGCTCGCCGCGTACTTCGTCCGGTTCCAGGTCCCCGCGCGGCCGTCGGCGTCCGCGACCCGTATCCGCTTTCGCGCCGCGAGCAGGAGCGTCATCGCGTGTTCGGCGACGGACGGTGCGTTCACGTCCGGCGTGTTGCAGACGACGTCGCCGACCCCGGCGCCGCCTCGATGTCGACGGCGTCGAACCCGCGCCGCATTTCGAGACGACCTTCAGCCGCTCGGCACGGTCGACGACGAAGGTCCGAATGACGACGGCGTCGAACCGGCCGATGTCGGCCCGCATCTCGTCGCGACCGTCGTACCACACGCAGTCCGCGACGTCGGCGATGTCCTCCGGTCCCACCTCGTCCATCGGTTCCGGGACGAGCACGCGCCAGCGGTCCTCGGCCATACGCTACCCTTCCGGGACGAGGGAAAAGCTAGCTCCCGCCGGGGGCGGACCCTCGCTCCCGGTCGAGGGCGGACTTCCGGGCCTGCGCCCGGAGTGCGAGGTATGCGCGACCTCGAGCATGCCGCGGTGGCGAGGCGGATCGTCGAACGACTGGGCGAACTGACGGCCGACGAGGAGGCACTCGTCGTCGCCGACCGCAGCGCCGCCGTCGGGAGGGGCGCTATCCGTCCGCGTTCCGGGTCCAGTTGCTGAACTTGTTCCGGCGGTAGAACCCGAGTTCGGCGACGGCGTTCGGCGCCTCCTGCCGCGCGGCGAAGGCGATGCACTCCGCGAACTCCTCCGGCGTCGCCGAGTCGATGTCGGCGAAGCGTTCATGGGCGGGCCGGCCGTCGTGGATGCCGATTTCCGTGTCGACCTCGCTCGGGCTGACGACGGTGACGCCCACGTCGTCGCGGCCGAGATAGCCCGCCAGCGACAGCGCGAACCCGCGGGTCCACCACTTGGAGGCGGCGTAGATCGGCTGGTCTGGACGGGGGTAGTGCCCCGCGAAACTCGCGACGAATATCAGGACGCCCGCCGTCTCCCGGAGCGCGGGGATCGCCGCCTGCGCGGTGAAGAAGGTGCCGTCGACGTTGACGTCCATCAGCGAGCGGTACCGCTCGGTCGAGATGTCCTCGACGCTCCCCTGCCGGTTGATGCCGGCGTTGGCGACGACGAGGTCGACTCCCCCGAGTTCGTCGGCCGTGCGCTCGACCATCTCCCGCACCTGCGTCTCGTCCGTCACGTCCGTCGGAACGGCGAGCACCCGTCGGCCGTGCTCCGCCTCGATCTCGTCGGCGAGTTCGCGGAGTCGCTCCTCGCGCCGCGCGGCGAGAGCCACGTCGGCCCCGTCGCGGGCAAGCAGTCCGGCGGCGGCGCGCCCGATCCCGGAACTCGCGCCGGTCACGAGCGCCGTCTTCCCGTCGAGAGGTGTGTCATCACGTGTCATGACGGCCGCGGAGACGCGGCGACGGCGTAAAGTCGTCCGGGTCGCGGTACGCACACACTTAACACGGTCCGGGTCGCACCTTCGGCCGACTCTGATGCTCACAACGAGGTGCTCACGATGACGGACGTCCACGGAGTCGTTCCACCGATCGTAACACCCTTCGACGAGGCGGGCGAGATCGACGCCGACGCGCTGCGGGAGGAGATTCGGTACCACCTCGATTCGGGCGTCAACGGCGTCTCCGTCGCCGGCAGCACCGGCGAGGGAAACGCCCTCTCGGTCGACGAACACGAACTAGTGTACGGCGTCGCCGTCGACGAGGTGGACGGGTCGGTACCCGTCGTCGCGGGCGTCATCGCCACCAGCGCCCGTGAAGCGGCCGCGAAGGCCGAACGTGCCCGCGACGTGGGCGCGGACGCCGTCATGGCGACGCCGCCGCACTACGAGCGGCCGACCGACGACGGCCTCGTCGACTACTTCGCCGCCGTCGGCGACGCCGGCGGCCTGCCCATCCTCATCTACGACGTCATCGAGAAAGTGGACGTGACGGCCGACCTGGCCGCCCGGATCGCCGACGAGGTGCCCGAACTGTACGGCATCAAACAGAGCGGGGGCGACATGCACGGCCTCGCGCACATGCTCAACACCGTCGGCGACGAGTTGACCGTCCTGACCGCGCTCGACGACCTGCTCTTCCCGTCGTACGTCCTCGGCGCGGAGGGGACCATCGGTGGCGTCACGTCCGTCTACCCCCGCGTGAGCGTCGACCTCTGGGAGGCCGTCCGGAACGGCGAAATCGACCGGGCGCGCGCCATCCACGAGGCCACGCTCCCGCTCGCGCGGGCGGCGGTGTGGGACCGCGACGGCAACTACCCCGGCGGCGTCAAGGCGGCCATCGAACTGCTCGGCCGGAACCCGGGCCACCCGCGGAACCCCATCGTCGACTCGTCGGGGGCGGACCGCGAGCGCATCGCCGACGCCGTCGCGGCCATGCGCGACCGCGGCGTCTACGAGAACCCGGCGAACGGATAGCCCACCGGTAGCGTCGTTCTCCCGTCCCGGGCGGGACCAGCATCGAGATCGCCGAGATGGAGGTGCTCCGGTCGCCCGCCGGGAACCGCCGCTCCGGAATTCGTGGGGCGTCCACCACCGCACCCGACGACCTAACAGCTATCATCCCCGCCGCTGCACCGGGGGCCATGGGACGTGCAAGCTACGACTACGAGGACGAGACGGTGCTCGTCACTGGCGGGAGTTCGGGCATCGGCCGCGAGATAGCCACCAGGTTCGCCGATTCCGGAGCGGCGGTCGTCGTCGCCGACGTCCGCGAGGAGCCGCGGGACCGGGGGGAGACGACGCCGACCCGCGAGGTCGTCCGGGAACGGGGCGGCGACGCGGCGTTCGTCGCGACGGACGTCAGCGACCCCGAGCAGGTCGAGGCGGCCGTCGAAGCCGCCCGCGAGTTCGGCGGCGTCGACGTGATGGTCAACAACGCGGGCGTCCACGTCGAGGAGTCGATCCGGTCGGTCGACCCCGAGACGTTCGATCGCGTCCACGCCGTCAACGTCAGGGGGACGTTCTTCGGCTGTCAGGCAGCCGCGAACGACATGATAGACCGCGGCGCGGGCGGGGTCGTCCTCAACATGGCCTCCATCAGTTCGACGGGGGCCAAGCCCCGGCAGGTCGCCTACGAATCGACGAAGGGCGCAGTGCGGATGATCACGCTGAGCGCCGCCGTCGAACTCGCCGAACACGACGTCCGGGTCAACGCGATCGCTCCGGGGCGGATCGCCACGGAGTTCGGCCTCCTCGACGCCGAGGAGACCGAAAGGAGCGGGGGGGAGGGTATCAAGCCGATCCCGGCCGGCCGGGCGGGCCGCCCCGAGGACGTCGCGGGGGCGGCGCTCTATCTGGCGTGTGAGGACGCCGACTACGTCACCGGCGAACTGCTGTACGTCGACGGCGGCTACAGCGCCATCTAGCGGGGACGACGTCGCTGGTGCGACCGACCCCTCTGACGCCCCCAGGGGCCACCCGTCCGACCACCCTCATGCGAAACCGCTCCGAAACGGGCCCGCGGAGTGACCGCGCCATAGTCGCGCCACCGTTCCGCCCATCGCCTCGGCGATACGGGACCGAACAGTCGACCCGTCGAGGCCGTGACGCCGTCCTGCCTCGAAGGCTCGCGTCGGCGTGTCGTCGTCCGGCGCCGAGACGAGCGCGGCGACGCCCCGGTCTTTGATGCGCCCGGAGCAAGCCGTCACAGCCCCCGGGTCGTCGATCGCCGAGCTGAGGTCAAGCGGACCACCCACTCCGAGGGGAGCGCGCCGACCTGCTCGAGCGTGACCGGGTTCGTGCTCTCGACGACGCAGAGGACGCTCCGCCTCCAGGTCGGGACGGAGGGGGGAACCGCCCGGGGCGGGTGACGGCGCCTCCACGTACCGTGCGAGTCCGGCGCCTCCGACGTGGAGGACCAACCCGTCCGAACGCGCCGCCCCCGTCGCCAGCGCGTCGAGGTACCGCTCGTGTGAGGCGTCGGCGACCACGATCGTACGGCCTGCGCGCTGCCGCTCGAAGGTCGGAGGTGACGGCGTCCGCCCCGACCGCGTCGAGCGCAGCGTCAACCTCCGCGACGAGGTCTCACCCGAGCGTCGAGTCCGTCTTCTTGTAGACGAACGGGTGGTCGCGCCCGTCGATCACACGAGCGACCGCGGTCGTGGCCTCCTCCGGGTCGACGTACCGGGAGTCAGCGTCGACGACGTGGACGTCCACGGGTCCCGGGGCCTCGCCCGTCGCGGTGCCGGACGCGGAGGCGAGGGTCCGGAGGCCGCGTGCGGCTAACTCGTGGCCCGTATCGGTCGCCCCGGTCGGGTCGTCGGCGACGACGCCAGCGATCACGAGTACGTCAGGTTGAGTTCGATGACGTTCGCGGCGCTCCGGAGGCGTTCGGCGATCTCCGATTCGAACGCCTCCCCCTTCATACGACTGGTCGGACCGGCGACGCTCACGGCGCCGATGGCGCGGTCGTCGGCGTCGGTGATGGGCGCCCCGACGCAGCGGAGGCCGGCGAGCCGTTCGCCGTTGTCCTTCGCGTACCCGCGCTCATGGATCGTGGCTAGCTCGGCTTCGAGTTCATCGCGCGTGGTGATCGTGTTTGCCGTCCGCGCAGGGAGACCCCACCGGTCGAGTATCTCGTCGACGCGTTCGTCGGGGAGGTACGCGAGGATCGCCTTCCCGAGCGACGTGCAGTGAAGGTTCACGCGCATCCCCGCGTGGGTGTCGAGGTTGACCGCCCGATCGCCCTTCGCGCGGAAGAGGTAGACGCCCTCGCCGTGTTCCTCGACGAGCAGGTTCGCCAGCTCCCCCGTCTCCTCGGCCAACGCTTGCACCTCGGGCTTGGCTACCTCGTAGATGTCCATCCGGTCGCGAGTGTGCTCGCCGAAGTCGAGGAACTTCAACCCGATACAGTACGTCTCGTCGTGGTTGATGACGTACTCGTGCTCGCGTAGCGTTCGGAGGTGGCTGTAGACGGTGCTCTTCGGGAGGCCGAGTTCGCCCGCCAGCTCGGTCACTCCGGCGCCACCTATCTCCTTCAGCGCCTCGAGGATTCGAAGCGACGTTCCGAGCGCCCCGATCGTGTTCGCGGTGTTCGGTTCCATGTCGTGAGCGTGACCATACCCACGATAATAAACGTTCGTTCGTGTAGGATGAACGATCTCCCCGTCATCGGGGTCGATACATCGACACCGCCGCACGGATTCGCCCCGAACGTGGTCAGGACGCTCACGATCGTCGTCCGCCGACTGCACGTATCGGCGTGACTCCGGGCTGATCGGACTGGGTCGCCGTCATGGGGGCCAACGATCGCGTACGGAGTCACACCGCGGCCGAGAACGCAACTCCTTCGACGGTCGGACTCGCTGAAAGACGCCGCCGGGTTCCGGGGCAACAATTATGTAGATTTGTTCGGTATCCGGAGCATGCGCTATTACGCCCTCGCGCGCCCCGAGCGGCGGGTTCTGGTCGCACGCGACGGTGACGATATCTTCGATCTGCCGAGCGCCAACCCCGACGTCGAGGGGTACTTCGACCTCGTCCGGGCCGCGAGGATAACGAATCAGTCCGTGGAGCGCGTCGCGCGCGGACTGCTCGACGAAGCGGAAGAAGTCGCACCCGAGGAACTGACGGGGCGACTCGGCCGGCCTGCGGTGCCCGAGGAGGTGTGGGCCGCCGGCGTAACCTACCGGATTAGCGAGAAAGCGAGGGAAGCCGAGAGCGGGATGCCCGACGTCTACGTCGACGTGTACGAGCGGGAGCGTCCCGAGTTGTTCTTCAAGGCCACCGGGAGCCGGACCGTCGGCCCAGGCGACGCCGTCGGCGTCCGCGAGGACTCCGCCTGGAACGTGCCCGAACCCGAACTCGGGATCGTCCTCCATCGGGGCGACATCGTCGGGTACACCATCGGGAACGACGTCAGCAGCCGCTCCATCGAAGGTACCAATCCCCTGTACCTCCCGCAGGCGAAGGTGTACGAGCGCTGTTGCTCCATCGGTCCCTGTATAACGCCTCCCGGCACCGTCGGCGATCCGCACGACCTCGGGATGGCGATGACGATCGAACGCGACGGCGAGGTCGTGTACGACGAGGCCACGTCAACGTCCGAGATGGTCGTAACGTGCGAGGAACTCGTCTCGTACTACACGCGTCACAACGTCGTCCCCGAAACGGCGGTTCTGCTGACCGGAACAGCCCTCGTTCCAGACGAGGATTTCACGCTTCGGAGGGGTGACGAGGTCCGCATCGAGATCGAGGGCATCGGCGTCCTGGAGAACTCTGTCACCGTCGTTTAGTACGGGTCTACTCGCCCGAAGGACCGATCGTCTCCTCGACTGTTACCGCCCGGAATCGCCGCGTATCGTTACCCCGAACGATCGCCGGTCGGTTGGCCCCTCCAAAGAGGCGGACTACTGTGTTCATCGTCGCCGCACGACGTTTCGACGGACGCGCGTCGGGTCGGGGCCGATGGAACCTAGAATTTTGCCGCCCTGCCGGGGTGCATCTCCGGCGACGGCGGAATGCGGGCGGCGCTATCCCGTTCGCTCCGTTCGGCTATACCGAATACAATCCGTTTCGGTCCGATTTTCATGACGCTTTTAGCGATGTAATCGCGACCCGGGCGGTCGCGTCAGTTCGGGACCGACCGGTCGTCGACCCGTCTGTTTGAACAGCGATCGGTTTCGAGCGGTGCCGGAGGGGTGTTCCCGGTCACGGATCGGATCTCCGGGGCGAACGGTGCCGGCGTCACTGGCGAAGGCTCGACGCCGCCTGCGTGCCCCGGAACAACCAGTTCAGGACACAGTAATTTCTTATTATGCTTCGACGCCGATCGACCGTGGCCTTGCGTCACGTTCGGATCGTGAACCGTGGTCGACGGCTCATCGGAAGACCACGGATCCGAACTGGTCAGTGAGCCGTGATCCGCAGCCGCGATCGGGGACGGTCCGGACACCCTCCTCCGACGAACCACGGAATACGGCCTCGACCGCCTGTCGCCGCCGAGTACGTTCGTGGGTCTCGCACGGTCCAACGAGGCGCCTCGGGAGCGCGGGGTCGGTGATCCGCAGCCGCGATCGGGGACGGTCCGGACACCCTCCTCCGACGAACCACGGAATACGGCCTCGACCGCCTGTCGCCGCCGAGTACGTTCGTGGGTCTCGCACGGTCCAACGAGGCGCCTCGGGAGCGCGGGGTCGGTGACCCGCCGATCCGCGTCGGTGAAGTACGGTCGTTACGTGGAGGAACGAACCGACGTGCCACCGACTCGGCGCCGGACACGACGAGTGAAACGGCGCTACGAAACATATTCGATCTTACACGAACTGGAACTATACAAGTGAATGCTATTTCGGTCGTCGATCGTGGCGCCGTCGAGTCGGGACCGAACGACGACTTCCGCCACTCCCTGCCGATCTGCCGTGACCGAATTCGTGGCATGCATCAGTCGCACCGTCCCCCTTCCCACAGGATTTTTGCCCCCGCCGTCGACCCACGCGCATGGCCGGGAAGTACTACGAGGAGTTCGAGGTGGGCGTGACCATCGACCACGAAAAGCGCCGGACGGTGAGCGAGCGGGACAACCAGGCGTTCTGCGACGTGACGATGAACCAGCAGCCGCTCCACCTCGACGCCGACTTCGCGGCGGACACGGAGTTCGGCGAGCGACTCGTCAACGGCATCTACACGATGGCGCTCGCGACCGGGCTGTCCATCCCGGACACCACCGACGGCACCATCGTCGCCAACCTCTCGTACGACGGGGTCCAGCACCCGAATCCGGTGTTCCACGGGGACACGATATACGCTCGCTCGACGGTGCTCGACAAGCGGGAGACCAGCGACGGGGAACGTGGGGTCGTCACGATGCGCGTCGAGGCGTTCAAGGTGGGCGACGGGGAGGACCCGCTCGTCTGCGAGTTCGAGCGAACCGTCCTGAGCCTGAAGCGCGAGCACGCGGCGTGATCGACGCGGGGGTTTTATAGTCGCCGTCGAAACACGCCGGGTATGTCGCCACCCTCCACCGCCGACCCGCGCTCGGACGAGTTCGACTGGCTCACGCTCGACCCCGACGAGGAGGTCGTCTGGAGCGGCATCCCGCACGTGCTCAGCATCGTCCCCGCGCTCGTCGTCGGCGTCCCGCTCTCGCTGATACTGGTCGGCATCCCCATCGTCGTCTCGGCGTACCTCGGCCGGAAGAACACGGAGTACGTGCTCACCACCGACGCGCTGTACAAGAAACGGGGGATCCTCTCGCGGGACGTGAAGCGCATCGGCTTCGAGAAGGTGCAGGACACCTCCTACACGCAGGACTTCCTCGGCACCCGGTTCGGCTACGGCACGGTCGAGATCTCGACGGCCGGCGGCGCGGGCGTCGAACTCAGCTTCGACGACGTCCCCGACCCGAAACGGGTGCAGGAACTCGTGAACGAGCGCATCCGTGCCCGCGGCCGCGGCGACGGCGAGACGAAGTCGGACGTGCTCTCGGACGTCCTCGCGGAACTCCGGGCGATCCGCGCCGCCGTCGAGGCCGACGACGGTGCGACCGACACGGCGGTCGCGGAGGCAGCGGACACGTTCGACTACCCCGATTCCGAGGAATGACCGACGCCGACGTTCCCCGGTCGCTGCCGCTCGCCGACGACGAACCGGTCGTCTGGAGCGGTCGGCCGCGGCTCTCCGCGGCCGGTCCTGCCGTGCTCGTCGGCCTCCTCGTCGCGACCGTGGGGGTGGCCTGGTGGGTCGTCCCCGCGGACGGGATGGCGCTGCCGCTCCCGGTGGCGGTCGCGGCGATCCTGCTCGGCGTCGCCATCCCGGCGGTCGCGCTGGTTTCGCTCGTGAACGTCCGCTACGCGGTGACCGACCGCGCCGCGTACGTCAAGCGCGGCGTACTCGGTCGGCGCGTCTCCCGGGCCAGGCTGGCGATGGTGGAGAACACCGCGTACAGGCAGTCCGTGACCGGGTCGCTGTTCGGCTACGGGGTTGTCGAACTGGAGACGGCGGGGACCTCGTTCGCCTTCCGGCGGGTCGACGACCCGGGGGCGGTTCGCGCCGTGGTGGACGAACGGACCGGCGGAACGGGCGACGAGGAGGGGGGGATTCCGGGTAGCCTCGCGGAGTGGCGGGCGGTTCGCGAGGAGGTCCGGGCGCTCAGGAGTGCGTTCGAGGGGTGAGTCCGGCGCCGCCGACCGGGTGCCGGGGCTAACGGTGCGAATTCTGGGGCGAACAGGCGGCAGCGGCGGCTACGCGCGGGACGGACTGCCGCACGACCGCTCGTCGTCCCGCGGTGACTGGTCAGCGCATGGGTGGGCTGGTCCCGGCCCCGTATTTGAACCTACGGGGCCAGGATCCTACAGCACCGTGCCGTGCTTCTTGTCGGGCACCGACTTCTCGACGTCCGCGTAGAAGTCGAACCGCTGGACCAGTTCCTCGCGGAGGTCGGAGGGCGGGACGATCTCGTCGATGACGACCTCGCTGGCCATCCGGTGGACGTCGATGTCGCGGCGGTACTCCTCGCGGAGTTCCGCCTCCCGCCGCTCCCGTTCCTCCTCGTCCTCGATGTCGTCCAGTTTGTTCGCGTAGACGGCGTTGATTGCGGCCTCGGGGCCCATGATGCCGATCTCGCCCGAGGGGAGGCCGATGACCGACTCCGGTTCGTAGGCGGGACCGCCCATCGCGTAGATGCCGGCGCCGTACGCCTTCCGCACGACGACGGTCTGTTTGGGGACCGTCGCCGAGGAGGTCGCGTAGATGAACTTCTTCCCCTTCTCGAGGATGGCGTCCTTCTCGACCCCCGATCCGGCCATGAACCCCGGCGTGTCACAGAGGTACAGCAGCGGAATCTCGTAGGCGTCGCACGTCCAGATGAACTCGGCGGCCTTCTCGGCGGCGTCGGGGAAGATGGCGCCCGAGCGCTGGGTCGGCTGGTTGGCGACGACGCCGACGGGCCGGCCGTCGATCCGGACGAACGCGGTGACGATCTCGGTCCCGTACTCGGGTTTGAGTTCGAAGGTGGACTCGGCGTCCGCGACGCGCTCGATCAGGTCGTGGACGTCGTAGGGGCGGTTCGGCGCCTCGGGGATGAGTTCGTCGATGCCGGCGGGCGAGCGCTTCGGCGGCTTCGACTCGCTCCGGGGCGGTTTCTCGCCGGCCTTGTCCGGGAGGTAGCTCATCAACCGGGCGACCAGTTCGCGGGCGTGCGCCTCGTCGCGGGCGACGAGGTCGGCGCTGCCCGAGTGCTTCGCGTGGACCTCGGGGCCGCCGAGCTCCTGCATGTCGATCTCCTCGCCGGTGACCATCTTCACCATCCGGGGGGAGGCGATCGCCATCGCGGACATCCCCTCGACCATGACCGTGAAGTCCGCGAAGACGGGGGTGTAGGCCGCGCCCGCGATGCACGGCCCGTACAGCACGCAGATCTGTGGGACGCGCCCGGAGAGCATCGAGTGGTTGTAGTAGTACTTGCCGATGCCCTCGCGGTTGGCGAAAAAGCCCGTCTGCTGGTCGATGCGGCCCCCCGAGGAGTCCATCAGGTAGAGCACCGGCTTCCCGTTCTTCAGCGCGCGCTGTTGCATCCGGAGGAACTTCTCGACGCCGCGGCTCGCCATCGACCCGGCCTTCACGGTGAAGTCGTTCGCCATGAAGTGGAGGTCGCGCCCCTCGAACTCGGCCGCGCCGGTGATGAGTCCGTCGGCGGGGACGCGGTCGGACTCGTCGTACTCCTCCACGTCGGGCGAGTCGGGGTGCCACGCGTCGAAGTGCGCGAACTTCCCGTCCTCGAACTTCAGCCCGCTCGAGCCGTCCTCGCGGTCGGCGTCGCCGGTGCCACCGGCCCCGCCGTCGCCGAACCAGAGGTCGAGTCGGTCGCGGACGAACAGCTTCCCCTGCTCGGGGAGCCGTTGCCTGTACTTCTCGGGGCCGCCCTGGAGGATGTCCGCGATCTCCTCGCGGAGCGCGACCTCGCGGTCGGTCATCCCCAGGTCGTCGGCCAGCGGGTACTCGGGTTCCGGCGCCGCCGCGGTGGCGGCGGGCTCCCCGTCCTCGCGCTCGCCCGCGATCACCTCGATGTCGACGCCGAGATGCTCCGCGAGCGCGGACGCGATCGCGCCCGCCTCCTCCTCGGTCGCCCCGGCGCCCACGTGGACCTTCATACGGAACCGTTGCGCAAGAATTGCCCTAAGGAGTTTCCATGCGAGCGCGCACGGGTCGACGGCGGGGGTACCCGAATCTTCTTGATACACCAGGTTGACGTAACCCTATGACGTTACGTGAGTCGGTCGGCTCGCGCCTCCCGCCACTGAGCCGTCGCCGGTCGCTGGTGAAGACCGCCGGCTACCGCGTGCTGATGGTGGTCGTGACGGTGGCCGTAGCGCTGCTGGTCACGGGGAACTTCGTCGACGCGCTGAACATCGGCGTCGCCGCCAACGTCGTGAAGACCGGAACCTACTACGGATACGAACGGTTCTGGGCGGGAATCGGGTGAGCCCGGGTCGGGGCGCCGGCGGCGCCGGCGCTCGACGTGTAACCGAGATTTCAGTACCACGCTCCGGCGAGGACTGAAGTCCCCCCGGTCGAACGGTTCGATCGAAATGTCGGACACCCTCCAGGAACTGGCGGAACTCCCGACGATGGCCCACCCGACGGTCGCGCCGGACGGGGACGAGATCGCGCTCTACTACGACGTGGACGGGCGGAACGAACTGTACCGGCTGGATCCGGAGACGGGCGAGCTAGTCCGGTGGAGCGACGGCGAGGTCCCCCGGAACGTGATCCACGGGATCGAGTGGAGCGCCGACGGCGAGCGGGTGTTCTTCCACCTCGACGATGACGGCGACGAGCAGAACGACGTGTTCGTCATCGACCGCGACGGCGCGGTGGAGCCGGTGATCCGGCAGGACGGGCAGGTCTCGCTCCACTCGGTCGGCGAGGACGGCGAGACGCTCCTGTTCGGCTCGAACCGCGACGGCCAGATGAACGTCTATCGGCACGACCTGCCGACCGACGAGACGACGAAGCTGACCGACTACGACCGCGCCGTCTGGACGGCCACACTCTCGCCGGACTGCGAGCAGGTCGCCTACGCCACGAACGAGTCTGACGACTACGACAACGTGGACGTGTACGTCGCGAACGTGGGCCGAAGCGCCACGGAGAGCCGGCCGGCGGCCGGCGGAGACGCCGACGGCTCGGACCCCCGGAACCTCGGGATCGGCGAGACCGGGGCCGAAGCGATCCCGGCCGACTGGCGCCCGGACGGCGACGCGCTGCTGGTGTCCGACAACACGCCCGGCCGCACCCGCGCCGGCGTCTACGACCTCGAGGCGGACGAGGTGACGTGGCTCGGCGACGGGGCCTACGAGGAGGAGCCGGGCTTCTTCATGCCCGACGGCGAGCGCGTCGTCGTCACGCGGACCCGCGGCGCTTCCGTCGTCCCCGTCGTCTACGACGTCGCGACCGGCGAGGGCGACGAGTTCGACGTCCCCGACGGCGTCGCGACGTTCGGCCGCGGCTTCGCGGGCGGCGAGTGGATCCTCGACGACGACCGGGTCCTCCTGATGCACACGACGCCGACCCGCCGGCCCGAACTCCTGGCGTACGACCCCGGGACCGACGAGTACACGACGGTGATCGAGGCGGAGTACGGTCCGTTCTCCCCCGACGACTTCGTCGACGCCGAGTACCTCACGTTCCGGTCTGACGGCGTCCCGGAGACCTCCCAGCGTGCGGTCGAGCACGACCCGTACGACGAACTGGAGATCGGCGCGATACTGTACGACTCGGGCGAGCGGCCGTCGCCGCTGGTCGTCAACCCGCACGGGGGACCACGCGGCCGTGACACCCTGTCGTTCGGCTACCGGACGCAGTTCCTCCTCTCTCGGGGCTTCTCCGTGCTGCAGGTGAACTACCGCGGCTCCACGGGCCGCGGGCGCGAGTTCGTCGAGGAGCTGTACGACGACTGGGGCGGGGCCGAACAGGGCGACGTCGCCGCCGCCGCCGAGCACGTGCTCGACGAACACGACTGGCTCGACGAGGACCGCGTGGTCGTGTACGGCGGCTCCTACGGCGGCTACTCGGCCTACTGGCAGCTGGTCCAGTTCCCGGACCTGTACGCCGCCGGGGTCGCCTGGGTCGGCGTCAGCGACCTGGAGGACATGTACGAGAACACGATGCCGCACTTCCGGTCGGAGCTGATGGTGAAGTACCTCGGCCACCCCGACGAGAACCCCGGCCTGTACGAGGACCGGTCGCCGTCGACCCACGCGGCGAACGTGGACGCGCCGCTGCTGCTCGTCCACGGCGTGAACGACCCGCGGGTGCCGGTGTCCCAGGCGCGCATCTTCCGGGACGCGATGGACCGAGCCGGGTTCGAGGCGGGCGAGGACTACGAGTACGAGGAACTCGGCGAGGAGGGGCACGGCTCGACGGACATCGACAACAAGGCCCGCAGCCTTCGGCTGCTCGACGACTTCCTCGACCGCCGCGTCGGGACCGCGTCGGCCGAGTCGGCGGCGGCCGACGACTGAGCGTCGGCCGGTCGTCGGGCCGGGTCACGTGCGCCGTCCCGGGCGTTCCCGCCCGCGCTAGTCGAACATCCGGTCGTCGAACTCCGGGATGTCGAACCCGCCGTCGCCGCCCCAGCCGTCCATCACCCGGCTCTGGTACAGCGCCATCGCGACCTGCGGGACCGCCTGGGGCGGGACGGGCGAGGGCTGGTCGAACGCCTCCTCGGTCCACTCGTTGTAGGCGTCGACCACGTCCATCGAGTCCTTGAACGAGCGGAGCATGAGTTCCTTGTACCGATCTCTCATCGCCCCGACCTTGGGGTGACCACGGGAATCGCTTTCGGGACGCGGCGACTACGCGAGCGCCGCCTCGAGCCGGTCGACGAACTCCCGGTTCCCGACGTACACGGGCGTCCGCTGGTGCAGTTCCGTCGGCTCCACGTCCAGCAGCGACCGCTCGCCGTCGGAGGAGGCGCCGCCCGCGGCCTCGACGATGTAGCCGATGGGCGTGCCCTCGAACTGCAGGCGGAGCTTCCCGTTCGGATTCGACTCCAGCGCGGGGTAGGCGAACACGCCGCCGTACGTGAGCACCTGGTTCACGTCGCCGATCATCGCACCGCCGTACCGGAGTTTCAGCTCCGACTCCACCTCGCGGGCGTACGACTCGAAGTCGGCGGGCCAGTCGGGGACGCGCCCGCCGAAGCCGTACACGACCGGGTCGTCGGGCAGTTCGACGTCGCGGAGTTCCTCGCGCGTCCCGTCGCCGGTCACGAGGTACTCGGTCGGGGTTCCGTCCCGCGCGACCGCCATCGTCGTGATGGGGCCGTAGAGGACGAAGGCGGCGGCGACGAGATCGCGCCCGGCCGCTGGGAGCGGCGCGTCGTAGACGCCGACGATGGTCCCCATCGTGTTGTTCGGCTTCAGGTTCGAGGAGCCGTCGAGCGGGTCGCAGGTCACCGAGAGCCCCTCGCCGACCTCGACGACGTCCTCTCGCTCCTCGCTGGCGTAGGCGCCGACCCCGTCGACGGCGGTCAGTCGCTCCTCCAGCAGGTCGTCGGCGTACACGTCGGCGTCGAGCACCGACTCGCCGGAGGGGTTCTCCGCGTCGAGGTACGAGCGCCTGCCGGCGAGGTTCCCGCGGACCTCCGGCGCGGTCGCGGCGACGGCGTCGAAGACGCGGGTGACGGCGTCGTCGCTCCCCATCAATCGTCCGCGACGGCGGCGCTGCCGGTCAGTTCCAGCGCCTCGTCGGCGCTCGCCTCCTCGTAGATGACGGCCTCGAGGGCGTCCAGTATCTCGACGGGGTTCTCCCGCTGGAAGACGTTCCGACCGACCGCGAGCCCCGCGGCGCCGTTCGCGATCGCGCTCTCGACGGTCTCCAGGAACGCCCGGTCGTCGGTCTTCGACCCGCCGGACATGACGACCTTCGCCGGGCCGGCCATCTCGCAGGCGTGGGCCATCGCCTCGCCCGACCCGGGGTACTTCACCTTCGCGATGTCCGCGCCGAGTTCGAGCCCCAGCCTGGCCGCGTACGCGATGGTGTCCGGGCTCGTGTCGTTCTTCAGCCCCTGGCCGCGAGGGTACGACCACATCACGACGCCCATGTCGTGTTCTCGGGCGGTCTCCTGGGCGTCGCGGAACTCCTCGGCCATCTCGACCTCGCCGTTCGAGCCGCCGTACAGGGTGAACCCGACCGCGTCCGCGCCGAGTTCGGCGGCGTAGTCGGCCGACCAGTTCACCGCGGAGTCGGGTTCGCCCATCCACAGGTTGGAGGTGCCGTTGAGCTTCGCGAGCAGGGACACGTCGTCCTCGTAGGAGGGGTAGTACGCCTCCGCGATCCCCTTCTGGACCGCGAACGCCGACACGGCGTCGTGGGTCGCGAGTTCCCAGACCGCCTCGGGGTCGGCGGTGTCCGGGTTCGGCTCGAAGTCCACCGGTCCGTGCTCGAGGCCGTGGTCGTACGCGAGGACGAGGGCCTTGCCGTCACGGGTTATGGCGTCGTCGGCGTGGGGAAGCATCTCGTTGAAACGTGGCCCGTCACGTCACATAAAGCGACCGGTGGAATCGGGGATGAAATTAACTCGAAACCGAATAGCGTCTTCGTCCCGTCCGACTCAGCCGAGGTACTCGTTGGCGGCGTCCCGGAGGTCGGCGACCCGGTCCACGTCGCGGTCCAGCGCGTCCGCGACCTCCGAGGGGTCGGCAGTCGAGAGCGAGCGGACCGAGGTGATGCCCGCCTCCGCGAGGTCGCCGACCGTCCCCTCGTCGACGCCGTCGAGCGCCGTCAGCGGGGTCGGCCGCGAGCGGTCGCGCCAGGCGGACTCGGCCGCGACGGGATCGCCGGAGCCGTCGGCCTCCGCCGCCTCCGCGGTGGTCCGCGACGAGGCCGCGACCCAGGCCTCCTCCCCGTCGTCGGCCTCCTCGGCCGGCGTGAGCTCCCGCTCGCTCCAATCGTCGGAGGCGGCGGCGACCCACGCACGTTCGGCGTCCCCCAGTCCACGGACCTGACTCGACCGGCGCCGGAGGTCGTCGGCGTCCTCCGACTCGAACGACCACGACAGCGAGTGCTCGCGGCGGATGCGCGCGGCGACGCCCGGGTTCACGTCCGCGTCCAGCAGCATCCGGAACGACACTGTCTTCTCTCGGATGCCGGCGGCGTCGAACGTCGCGTCGGCCAGCACCGCCGCCGTCGCCGGCCCGACGTACTTGATGTCGGTTGGGTCAGGGGCCTCCTCGGTCACGAACTGTCACCAGTTGCCAGTGCCTTGGAGCCCTGGTTCTTAACCTTTCTGTGCCGAGTATCAGAACCGAATAATTTGTCAGACGGATCGACGCGCCGTCGCCGGGTTTGCCGACGAGAGGTTGATTTTCCGTGCTCGAACGGGCGTACCGCGAATCGAGCCGCGACGCGCCCGCGGCCGGCGCGGCCCTTCGCTACGCTTACGGCCCACCCCGTGACACGTTCCGGTATGCGTGGACTCTCCGAGGTCGAGACGGTCGCGGTCATCGGGGCGGGGACGATGGGCAACGGCATCGCACAGGTCGCCGCGACCGCCGGCTACGACGTGATCGTGCGCGACGTCGAGCAGGAGTTCCTCGACGACGGCTTCGAGGCGGTCGACTCGTCGCTCTCCCGACTCGACGCGAAGGACCAACTCGACGAGGACCCCGGGACGATCCGGGACCGCATCACTGGGACGACGGACCTCGCGGACGTCGCGGCGGCGGACCTCGTCGTCGAGGCGGCGGTCGAGAACATGGGCGTGAAGCGGGACATCTTCTCGGACCTGGACGACGTGACCGACGGGGACGTGGTGCTCGCGACGAACACCTCGACGCTGTCGATCACGACCATCGCCGCGGCGACCGACCGACCCGAACTGGTCGTCGGCCTCCACTTCATGAACCCGGTGCCCGTGATGACGGGCGTCGAGGTGGTCGTGGGCGAGAAGACCGACGCCGCGGTGACCGATCTCGCGCACGCCTTCGCAGAGGACCTCGGCAAGGAGACGTGGGAGAGCGACGACAAGCCCGGCTTCGTGACCAACCGCGTGTTGATGCCGTGGATCAACGAGGGCATCCGCGCGTACGACGAGGGCGTCGCCACCAAGGAGGACATGGACCGGGGGATGAAGCTCGGCACCAACGTCCCGATGGGGCCGCTCGAACTCGCGGACCACATCGGGCTGGACATCTGCCTCGACGCGAGCCGGACGCTCCACGAGGAACTCGGCGACCGCTACAAGCCGGCGTACCTCCTCAAGCGAAAGGTCGACGCGGGCGACCTCGGGAAGAAGACCGGGAAGGGGTTCTACGAGTACGAGTAGGACACAGCACTCGTGATCGTCCGGACGGTCCCTCGCGGCCATCCGGAACGACTAACCCCGGCCCGGCCGCTCGGGCGGACATGAAGGCGACCGCGACGGCCCACCCCATCCAGGGCCTCGTCAAGTACCACGGGATGCGCGACGCGGAGCTGCGGCTCCCGTACCACGACTCCATCAGCCTCTGTACCGCCCCCTCACGGACGACCACCACCGTCGAGTGGGAACCGGACGGGAACGAGGACGGCTACCGGATCGACGGCGAGGCGGTCGACGGGCGCGGCGCCGAGCGGATCGACCACGTCGTCGAACACGTCCGCGGGCTGGCCGGCTTCGACCACGCGGTCCGCGTCGAGTCGGAGAACTCCTTCCCGTCGAACGTCGGGTTCGGCTCCTCCTCGTCGGGCTTCGCGGCGCTGGCGACGGCGCTGGTCGAGGCGGCTGGGCTCGAGATGACGCTCCCCGAGATCTCGACGGTCGCGCGCCGCGGTTCCTCGTCGGCCGCCCGGGCCGTCACGGGCGCCTACTCGCACCTCTACGCGGGGCTGAACGACCACGACTGCCGCTCCGAGCGGATCGAGACGGGGGCGAGCGACGCGTTCGACCCGGAGGAGGACCTCCGCGTCGTCACCGCGCTCGTCCCGGCCTACAAGGAGACCGAGGAGGCCCACCGCGAGGCCGAGGCGAGCCACATGTTCGACGCGCGACTGGCGCACGTCCACGAGCAGATCCAGCGGATGCGCGACGCGCTCCGCCGCGGCTCGTTCGACGACGTGTTCGAACTCGCGGAGCACGACTCCCTGTCGCTCACGGCGACGACGATGACCGGCCCGGCGGGCTGGGTGTACTGGCAGCCCGAGACGATCGCCACCTTCAACGCGGTCCGAGCGCTACGGGAGGAGGAGGACGTGCCCGTCTACTTCTCGACGGACACCGGCGCGAGCGTGTACGTGAACACGACCGTCGAGCACGCCGACCGCGTGGAGGAGCGGGTGAGCGAGGTCGGCGTCGAGACGGACGTCTGGGAGCTCGGCGGCCCGGCCCGGGTGCTGCCGAACTCGAAGGCGCTGTTCTGAGGAGCGCCGTTTCACCGCAACGGCTCCCGTCGGCGGGAATGGCGAACAGGCGGGACGGACGTCCCCGCGGCGGCGTCCCGCGCAACCGCGTCACGCCACGGGGTCTTGCTCACGTCACGGGAGGTGTGGCCCCGTTCTCGCACTTGAACCCTCGCCGCCACGCTCTTTCCGGCGGGCCTCGAACGGCCCGTATCCATGCACGTCGTCGTTCTCGGAGCGGGCTACGCCGGGCTCACGCTGACCCGCCGCCTCGAATCCCGGCTCCCCGCCGGGGCGGAGCTCACGCTCGTGAACGACGGTCCGAACCACGTCCTCGTCCACGAGATCCACCGCGCGATCCGCCGACCCGCGGTCGCCGCGGTGATCTCGATCCCAATCCGGGGGCTGCTGGACCGCGCCGAACTCGTCGACGCCCGGGTCGACGACGTGGACGCCGACGCCCGTACGGCCAGCCTGGAGGCCGGGAACTCCGTCTCGTGGGACTACGGCGCGGTCTGTCTCGGTTCGGAGACGGCCTACTACGGCATCGAGGGGCTTCGCGAGCACGCGACGCCGATGAAGTCGCTGGCCGACGCGACGACCGTCCGGGAGGGGTTCCTGCGGCTGTGTGAGGACGGCGGCCGGGCGGTCGTCGGCGGCGCGGGGCTCTCGGGCGTCCAGGTCGCGGGGGAGCTCGCGGCGCTGGCGGCCGAGGAGGGAGTCGCCGTCCCCGACGGCGTCGAACTCGTCCTCCTCGAGCAGTTCGCGGAGGTGGCGCCGGGGTTCCCCGACAACTTCCGACGCGCGGTCCGGGAGGAACTGGAGGCGCGGGACGTGGACGTGCGGACGGGGACGACCGTCGAGCGCGTGACCCGGGACGCCGTCGGCACCGACGAGGGGGAACTCGGCTACGACGAGTTCGTCTGGACGGGCGGAATCGCCGGGACCGCCGCGGTCGGCGGCGACCGTCCGTCCGTGCGCGCGGACCTCGGGCTGACCGATCGGACGTTCGCGCTCGGCGACGCCGCGCGCGTCGTCGACGCCGACGGCGACCCCGTCCCGGCGAGCGCGTCGGCGGCGGTCCGCGAGGCGGAGACCGCGGCGGTGAACGTCGCTCGGCTGGTCGAACACGAGATGGACGGCTCGGCGGCCGACTTCCGCCCGCGGCTCTCCCGGTACCGCTTCGACGTGCCCGGCTGGCTCGTCTCGGTCGGCGACGGCGCCGTCGCACAGCTCGGCCCGACGGTCCTCCGCGGGTCGGCCGCGAGGGCGACGAAGGCCTCGGTCGGCGCCGGCTACCTCACGTCCATCGGGGCCGTCCGGCGGGCGGCCGCGCTCGCCGAGGCGGAGCTACGGTGACGGCTCCGATCCGCCGGAGGCGGGGTGCTTAACCGCCTCGCACCGCTACAACCGGCGATGAGTGACGCGGCGCAGGTAGGGGGGATGGACGCCTTCGCCGCGCTCGGCGAGTCGGTGCGCGCGGCGCTCTCCGAGCGCGGGTTCTCGACGCCCACGGAGCCGCAGCGCCGCGCCATCCCGCCGATCGCGGCCGGGGAGAACGCGCTGGTCATCGCGCCCACCGGCACCGGGAAGACCGAGACGGCGATGCTCCCGGTGTTCGACGCGCTGGTCACGGGGAGGAGTCCACGCGGGGACCCGGCCGACGCCGACGCCGGCCCGCCCGAGGGCATCGGCGCGCTGTACGTCACGCCCCTGCGCGCGCTGAACCGCGACATGCGGGGGCGGCTGGAGTGGTGGGGCGAGTACCTCGACCTCGACGTGCAGGTGCGCCACGGCGACACGACCGACTACCAGCGGACCAAGCAGGCGAACGACCCGCCGGACGTGCTCGTCACGACCCCCGAGACCGTCCAGGCGATGCTCACCGGCGAGAAGCTCCGGGAGGGGCTCTCGGACCTCCGGCACGTCGTCGTCGACGAGGTTCACGAACTCGCCGCCTCGAAGCGGGGCGCCCAGTTCACCGTCGCGATGGAGCGCCTGCGCGCGCTGGCGGGCGACTTCCAGCGCATCGGCCTCTCGGCGACCGTGGGAGACCCCGACGAGGTCGGGCGGTTCCTCACCGGCCACCGCGGCGACGTGGAGGGGTCGCCGCAGGCGTCCGACCGCGGCTGTGAGATCCTCGAGATCGACGCCGGCGCGGACGTCGAGTTCGACGTCGTCTCGCCGGAGGTGACCGACGAGGACGAGCGGCTGGCGGGCGAACTCGCCACCAGTGCGGACGTCGCGAGCCACGTGCGGTTCATCCGCGACCAGGTCGCGGACCACGAGTCGACGCTCGTGTTCGTCAACACCAGACAGACCGCCGAGGCGCTCGGCGCCCGCTTCACGGCGCTGGACGCCCCCATCGGCGTCCACCACGGCTCGCTCTCGAAGGACGCCCGAATCGAGGTGGAGGACGCGTTCAAGTCCGGCGAACTCGACGGGCTGGTCTGCACCTCATCGATGGAACTCGGCATCGACGTAGGCCGGGTCGACCACGTCGTCCAGTACAACTCCCCCCGCGAGGTCGCGCGCCTGCTCCAGCGCGTCGGGCGTGCGGGCCACCGCCGGGGGGAGACGTCCCACGGCACGATCGTCACCGACAACCCGGACGACACGCTGGAGGCGCTGGCGATCGCCCGTCGGGCGGCCGCCGGCGAGGTCGAGGACGCCGGCATCCACCACGGCAGTTTGGACGTGGTCGCGAACCAGATCGTCGGCCTGCTCATGGACGTCGGCGAGATCGACGCGCGGGAGGCGTACGAACTGGTGACCGGGGCCTACCCGTTCCGCGATCTCGCGGAGGGGACGTTCCGCGACGTGGTCCGGCAGCTGTCGAACAACCGGCTCGTCTGGGTGGACGAGGAGCGGGACGTCCTGGAGAAGTCCGGCGGCACCTGGCAGTACTTCTACCGGAACCTCTCGATGATCCCCGACGAGGAGACGTACGACGTGACCGACATCTCCTCGCGCCACCAGATCGGAACGCTCGACGAGCGCTTCGTCGTCAACTTCGCCGCGCCGGGCGAGACGTTCATCCAGCGCGGGGAGATGTGGCGCATCAACGACATCGACGACGAGGAGGGGACGGTGAACGTCTCGCCGATCGAGGACCCCGCCGGCGAGGTGCCCTCGTGGACGGGCCAGGAGATCCCCGTCCCGAGCGCGGTCGCCGCCGAGGTCGGGGAGATGCGCGGCGTCGCGGAGCCGCAGTTCGCCGGCGGGGCCGACGTCGAATCCGTCGCCCGGGAGTTCGCCGCCCGCTACCCGGCCGAGCCCCGGACCCTCGAGGTCGGCCTCTCGCAGGTCGAGCGTCAGGTCGAGGCCGACGCGCCGATGCCGACCGACGACCGCGTCGTCCTCGAGGGCCAGGGGCGCTCGATCACGCTGAACGTCGCCCGCGGCCACGAGGTGAACCGGACGCTCGGGCGCCTGCTCTCGGCGCTCGTCGGACAGCGCACCGGGTCGTCGGTCGGCATGGACGCCGACCCCTACCGGGTGGAACTGGAGGTGCCGACGTCGGTCGACCCCGGCACCGTCATCGAGGTGCTGGAGGAGACCGACCCCGAGCACGTCGAGGCGCTGCTCGAACTCGCGCTCAAGCGGTCGGACACGCTGAAGTTTACGCTCACCCACGTCGCAGCGAAGTTCGGCGCGTTGAAGCCGTACCAGGCGGACAAGCGGTTCGGCGCCGACCGCCTCATGGCCGCCCTGGAGGACACGCCCGTCTTCGACGAGGCGGTCCGGGAGGTGTTCCACACCGAACTCGCCGTCGAGGAGACGGCGGATCTGCTCCAGTCCATCCAGTCGGGCGACCTGGAGGTCGTCACGGCGCGGGAGCCGACCCCCGTCGGAACCGGCGGGCGCTCCTCGGGCAGGGAGTTCCTCGTGCCCGAGAACGCCGACGCGTCGGTGATCCAGACGATAAAGGAGCGCATCATGGACGACCGCGTCATCCTGCTGTGTCTCCACTGTCACGAGTGGAACCACACGACGAAGGTGCGGCGCGTTCGCGAGACGCCGCGGTGTCCGAACTGCGAGTCGACGCGCGTCGCCGCGCTCAACCCCTGGGCCGAGGAGACGGTGGCCGCGGTCCGGGCCGACGAGAAGGACGAGGAACAGGAACGCCTGACGAAGCGGGCGTTCCGCGCCGGGAGCCTCGTGCAGGCTCACGGGAAGCAGGCCGTCATCGCGCTGGCGGCCCGCGGCGTCGGGCCACACAACGCCGCGCGCATCATCGCGAAGCTCCGCGAGGACGAGGACGACTTCTATCGGGACATCCTGGCCCAGGAGCGCCAGTACGCCCGGACGCAGAGCTTCTGGGACTAGATACGGGGCGGCTTCGTCGGAACGTGTTCCCCGAGTACAGTAGCGTGAAACGGCCGACCGAGGACCTGGCGAGCTCGAACCGCGTCCGCACGTTCGAAAGTAACCCGGTTCCAGTTTGGAATAAAAAATCTTAAATGGGATGGTAGTGGGCACCGAGTGTGTCGAAAGCGGTACAGAACGGGAAACCAACACGTGCGAACCGGCGGACCGTCCTCAGGGGCGTGGCCGCGACCGCGGGCCTCGGAGCAGTACTGGGTTCGGCATCGACGCTGGCCAGCGAGGAGTCCTCGGGGGAGGGCGACGAGGGAGCGACTGCCGGGACCTACGGGGCGACCGCCGAGGCCGAGGAGGCGGCCTCCCCCGCGACGGACCGGCCGGGGACGCCGAAACTCGGCGCGAACCTCAACGGACGGCCGCGTCGCCTCGGGAACGACCTCGCCCGCCTCGACGCGAGCGACACGACCTGGGTTCGCGCGTTCCTCGATATCAGGGACAAACTGAACGACGGGCGGGACCCGAGCGGGGACCCCGACGTCCTCGCGCTCCGGCGCGCCGCCCGCGAGAAGGGCTGCAGGCTCGTCGTGAGCCTGAAGTGGGGGTTCGAGGTGAACTGGCGGTGGGACCGCAAGGAATCGAGGAGCGTCCCGGAGCCGGACTCCGAGGACGAGCGGAGCCTGCTGTCGTGTGCCACGCAGTATCTCGGGGCGATCGGCACGCCGGTCGACGTCGTCGTGCTCGGGAACGAGCCGATGTGGGAGACGAAACGCGAGGACATCACGGGGGAGGACCCGCCGATCCTCCGGTTCACGCTGAACCTCAAGGAGCACCTCCTCCGGCACGGCGACCACGGCGACCCCGCGTACCTCCTCGGGGCGATCACCCGGCTCTACGACGACCCCGTCCGAGAGGAGCGGTTCCCGACGTTCTGTCGGGAGACGTTTCGGATCGCGAGGGAGGACGACGACGTCGACGGCGTCGACCTGCACGTCCACTACGACGGGCGGGAGGAGGCCCGGAAGGCACTCGAAATCGCGCGCGATCGGCTCCCCGACGGGACCATCACCGTCACGGAGTTCTCCCCCGTCTTCCGGTACGACAGGCACGTTCGGACGCCGATCGGCGAGTGGGGGGCCGGACGACGGTTCGCCGGCGAGTACGGCTACTCGCCGGACGTGACGGCCGTCGACTACTTCGAACGGGCGAAGGCCGATCCGCGTCCGCCCCGCGAACTGGCGGACTTCTACGACGCGATGCCCTGGTACCGGGCGGATCAGCTCAGACGGGACTACCGGCTGTTCGAACGGTTCGACGTCGACGTCGGCACGTTCGGGTTCCTCCAGGACGTCGGGATGCGCGACGTCGACTGGCGGCGACCCGACTGGACGCCGTTCCACATCAACTTCCTCCACCAGGACGCCCTGATGGAGGGCCGGGGCGCCCACCCGCTGTACATCGACGACTACCGGGAACTGGCCGGATGACTCCGCGTCGGGGCCCGCGTCCGCCCTCGGCTCCGTTCGGTCGGCGATCCCGACCGTAGCTATTTACCCCACAACGCCGCAGTGTGAGGCGACATGACGGACGAGACGATCGGTTTCGTCGGACTCGGTATCATGGGCCTCCCGATGGCGAAGAACCTCGTCGACGCGGGCTACCGCGTCGTGGGACACAACCGCTCCGACGAGCCAGTCGAGGAACTCGTGGAGCACGGCGGCGAGGCCGGCGGGTCGCCCGCCGGCGTCGCCGAGGAGAGCGACGTCGTCCTGCTGTGTCTCCCCGACTCGCCGGACGTGGAGAACGTCGTCCTCGGCGAGGGCGAGGAGCCCGACCCCGTGATCGACGGCCTGCGCGAGGGGACGACGCTCGTCGATCACTCGACCATCTCGCCGACGGTGGCCGAGCGGGTCGCGGAGCGGCTCGCGGACGAGGGCGTGACGGCGCTCGACGCGCCCATCTCCGGCGGCGAGGAGGGTGCCATCGAGGGGACGCTGTCGATCATGGTCGGCGGCGACGAGGAAGCACTGGAGGAAGTGAGGGACGTCCTCGACGTGATGGGCGAGACGGTCACGCACTGCGGTCCAAGCGGCGCGGGACAGACGACGAAGGCGTGTAACCAGATCGTCGTCGCCGCCCAGATGGTGGGCGTGAGCGAGGCACTGGTGTTCGCGGACAACGCCGGCGCCGACCTCGAGGCCGTGGTGGACGCGATCAGCGGCGGGGCGGCGGGGTGCTGGACGCTGGACAACCGCGCGCCGGACATGATCCACGGCGACTTCGACCCGGGCTTCTTCGCGGAGTACCAGTACAAGGACCTCCGCATCGCCACCGACGCGGGCGAGGCGTTCGGCTCGCCGATGCCCCAGACTGCCCTCGCACACGAACTCTACAAGACGATGGTCCAGAACGGGATGGGGAGGGACGACAACTCCGGCGTGATGCAGGTGCTGGAAATGATGGCGGGCGGCGAGGCGCGGGTCGACGGGTAGTCGGTCCCCGCGTCGTGGCCCCGGGCGGCCCGATCCGGCCGTCCGTCAGGACTCCCACTCCTCCAGGGTCGTGCTCACCGCGCGGGCGAGCGCGTCGAAGTCGCGCAGTTCCACGCCGTCGGTGGTCACGAACACGGCGGCGTTCTCCCCGCCGACGCGGACGAGGTAGCCGTTCTCGAACACCCGGAGCGTGTACCGGTAGTCGCCGAGCTCCGAACCGCCGTACGCGTCGGCCGTCGTGTTGAAGTCCTGGCGCTCGATGCCGATGAAGTCCATCAGGTCGGCGTCCCGCTCCAGGTCGTCCCGGAGGTACACCTGCTGGAAGTCGGTTCGTGTGAAGTACGTCACGGACCGGAGGTTGTCGCCGACGGTCGTCCGGCACGTCGCGACGAGCCGCTCGGTCGCCTCGGCCGGCAGCAGTCCGTCCATGGCCCGCCCTCTCGCTCCAGGTGGTTGACCGCACCGGTTCGCGACGGGGTCGCCGAGGGTGTGCCATTCAATACCACGTATCGCTCGGATTTACGATCCGACTCCGGCCAGTCGAAGACATGTCCGACCCCTTCGGGCGCGCGATCCGCGACTTCCACCGCGGCGAACAGGACGAGCCGTTGCGGCAGTTCGACGGCGACGAGTCCCTCGACCACCCGATCGAGGACTTCTACTTCGGCGAGGTCGACCCGGAGGACGAGCGGACGAGGTGGCTCGAATCGCGCCTCTCCGGGCGGTTCCTCGACCTGGGCGCCGGCGCGGGCCGCGACTCGCTGTACTTCCAGGATCGCCTCGAGACGGTCTCCCTGGAGGTCTCCGAGCACCTCGTGGGGACCATGCGCGAGCGCGGCGTGGACGACGCGCGGCTGGGGGACATGTTCGCGCTCCCGGAGCAGTTCGAGCGAGGTCGGTTCGGGTCCGTGCTCGCCTACGGGACCCAGCTCGCGCTGGTGCGGTCGATGCGGGGGCTCCGCGAGTTCCTCGGGGACCTCGCGCGGGTCACGACCGACGACGCGACGGCGATCCTCGACAACTACGACCCCGAGTACGAGGGGGCTCGGGAACTCCTCGGCTACCGGCACGACCCGACGCCGGGGCTCGGCTTCCGGGTCATGCACTTCGAGTACGAGGGGGACGTCGGCGACACCCTGCTGTTCCGACTGTTCTCCTCCGACAGGCTCCGCGACGCGTGCGTCGGAACCGGGTGGACGCTCGACGGGGTGAGCCGTGGGGCGGTCGGAAACGAGTGTCACTACATGGCGGTGCTGGAGAAGGAGTGACCGGCCCGGCTACGACGACAGCGTCGGCGACACCGACTCCAGGGCCGATTCGAAGTCCGCCATCGTCACCGACAGCTCGTCGGCGTGCTCGTTCGCATCGTCGCCGTGCTCGTCGGCGACGCGCTCGACCGCCCGCATCGTCGCCTCCCTGGCCACCGCCGTGAGGTCCGCGCCCGAGTAGCCGGCCGTCCGCGAGGCGAGGTCCTCGATGTCGACGTCGCCGGCCAGCGGCTTCCGCTCGGTGTGCACCCGGAGGATCTCCAGTCTCGCCTCCTCCTCCGGGGCCGGCACCTCGACGTGGCTCTCCAGCCGACCCGGGCGGAGGAGCGCGTCGTCGAGCCGTTCCTTCCGGTTCGTGGCGGCCAGCACGGCGAGGTTCGGGTTGCCGGACGCGCGATCGAACTCGGTGAGCAGCTGCGAGACGACGCGCTCGCCGACGCCGGAGTCGCCGCCGGCGAGGTCCCGATCGCCCGCCAGCGCGTCGATCTCGTCGAAGAAGACGATCGCCGGGGCGGCCTGCCGCGCGCGCTCGAACAGCTCACGGACGGCCTTCTCGGACTCGCCGACGTAGCGGTCGAGCAGCTCCGGCCCGGCGACCTGGATGAAGTTCACCTCCGACTCGCCCGCGATGGCGCGCGCGAGCAGCGTCTTCCCGGTCCCGGGCGGCCCCCACAGCAGCACCCCGGTCGGCGGGTCGGCGTCGGCCGCCTCGAACAGCGGGCCGTACGTCAGCGGCCAGGTGACGGTCCGCTCGAGCGCCTCCTTCGCCTCCGTCAGTCCGCCGACGTCGTCGAACGTGGTCGAGGGCTTCTCGGCGACGTACTCGCGCATCGCCGACGGCTCGACGCTCGCCATCGCCGCCTCGAAGTCCGCGCGGGTCACCTCCACCCCGGCGAGGTCCGCGTCGGCGTCGTCGTGGCGGACGCGCCGGAGCGCCGTCAGCGCGGCCTCGGTGGTGAGCGAGTCCACGTCCGCGCCGACGAAGCCGTACGTCCGGGCCGCGAGCCGGTCGAGGTCGACGTCGTCGGAGAGCGGCATCCGGCGGGTGTGCACCTCCAGGATCTCCCGGCGGCCGGCCTCGCCGGGCACGCCGATCTCGATCTCTCGGTCGAAGCGGCCGCCGCGTCGCAGCGCGGGGTCGAGCGAGTCGACCCGGTTGGTCGCGCCGATGACGATCACGTCCTCGCGGGCGTCGAGCCCGTCCATCAGCGAGAGCAGCTGGCCGACGACGCGGTTCTCCATGTCGCCGCCCTCCTCGCGCTCGCCCGCGATGGAGTCGATCTCGTCGAAGAAGATTATGGCGGGGGCGTTCTCGTCGGCCTCGCGGAAGATGTCCCGCAGGCGCTCCTCGCTCTCGCCCTTGTACTTCGAGGTGATCTCGGGGCCCGAGATCGAGAGGAACGTCGCGTCGACCTCGTGGGCGACGGCCTTCGCGATCAGCGTCTTCCCGGTCCCGGGCGGGCCGTGGAGCAGGACGCCCTTCGGCGGGTCGATGCCGAGCCTGGTGAACACCTCGGGCTCGGAGAGCGGGAGTTCGATGGTCTCGCGCACCAGGTCGAGCTCCTCGTCCAGCCCGCCGATGTCCTCGTAGCTGACCCCGCCCGCGGCGGGCGCCCCCGGCGCGGGGGTTCCACCCGCTCCGCCGGTCTCGCCCGCGCCGCCGGTCCCCGCCGACGCGCCGCCCGACTCGCCGCCGACCCCGGTCCGCGTCGCCCCGGACGTCGAGCGTGTTCGTTCCCCGTCCGCCCCCTCGCGTCGCCGCACGGTGACACGCGTCCCGTCGTTTATCCGCACCGGCCCAGCCGGGTCGGTGTCGCCCACGACGAACACGTTGCCGCCGAGGTGGGCGAGTCGGACCTGCTCGCCCGCAGTGACCGGGCGGCCGTCGAGGTCGCGCTTCGCCGCGCGGGCGAGCGTCGCGTCGTCGATGTCGACGTCGTCGAGCGCGGCCGGGGCGGTGAGCGTGACCGCGTCGGCTGCGTCGACGCTCTCGGCGGTCACCCGCACCGACTCGCCGATCCTCGCGCCGGCGTTCGTCCGCGTCTCCGCGTCGATCAGCAGTTCGCCGTCGTCGGCCTCCGCGCCCGCGGGCCACACCTTCGCCACCGTCTCGCGGTCGCCGGCGATGCGGACCGTCTCCCCGGAGAGCACGCCGAGCGCGCTCATGGCGGAGGCGGGGAGGCGGGCGATGCCGCGGCCGGCGTCCCGCTTCGCGGCGCCGCGGACCTGGAGGGCGATCCCGTCGTCGTCGCTCATGTCGGCTCGTTGGGGAGGTGGGGGTTTACCGGTTTCCACTGGCGGGACGGCGGGTGTCCCCTCGAACCGGCGTGCGGCGGCCGCGCCTCGGTCACGCGAGCGAAGTCGTTCGAAAGACGCTTCGTGTCTTTCGTGACGACGAGACGGCGGAGCCGTCTCGAACCACGAGGGTGAGTTCCGAGGAGCGTGCTCCGAGGTACGGGAGGGCGAGGTGCGGGTGGACGGGACTTTCGGGGACTGTTCCACGACGATCGAACTGACTCCGAAGCCGACGGCCGCGGGACCGTTCGACGCCTCGTCCGAGCCCCACCAACCTCGCCACGCGTCCCGACGCCACGAACTCCCTACTCGCCGTCGAAGTCCAGCCCCGCGTCCTCGAGCAACTCCATCACGGTCGCGTCCACGTCTCCCTCCGAACCCACCTGCCCGGCGTACCACCGGACTGCCGCCCCCAGCACGTCAGCCGGGTCGGTGCCGGCGAACTGGATGTTCGCGGTCCCGTCCTCGGACTTTCCGGCCAGCGCCAGCCCGTACGGCGCACCCGAAGCGTCGAGTTCAGCGGCGAGCGCGTCGAGGGGAGGTTCGGCGTCGGGTTCGCCCGCCGACTCGGCCACCGTCGGGCCCACCTCGTCCGCCGGAGACCGACCGTCGACGCCCGCCCCTCCCCCCTCGGTGGAAATGACGTACCGACCGTCGTCGCGCTCTTCGACCTCCCGTCGTTCGCGGATGTCCAGGTCGTCCGGGTCGAGGACGCCCTCGTCCTCCGGACGGTCGTCGTCCGTTCGGTCGCTCCCGTCGGTCACGGCGGGTCCTCTGTCGGCATCCGGTTTAGGTTCTCGTCCCTGCGTATCAGCCGTGAAAGCGGGAGGCGGGAACGGAGGGGTTCGGTCCGCTGCCCGTTCGTGTCCGGCGGCCTCGCCGCCTCGTCCCGTGGGCGGCCGCGCCCGACTACGCGGACTGCAACACCACGGTTTTGATAAGCACCGGGCGGGTTCGTTCGCGTATGGACGACAGCGACGTCTCGGACCAGTACGCCCCGGAGGCGGTCGAATCCGCCGTCGCGGCGCGCTGGGACGAGGAGGGCGCCTACGAGGCGGCGAAGGAGGCGCACGCCGGCGACCCCGAGTTCTTCTTCGTCGACGGGCCGCCGTACACGACCGGACAGATGCACCTCGGAACGGCCTGGAACAAGACGCTGAAGGACACGGTCATCCGCCACAAGCGGATGACCGGCCACGACGTCACCGACCGGCCGGGCTACGACATGCACGGGCTCCCCATCGAGACGAAGGTGGAACAGGAGCTCGGCTTCGACACCAAGCGGGACATCGAGGAGTTCGGCATGGAGAACTTCATCGAGGAGTGCCGCGAGTTCGCCGAGCGCAACCGGGAGAAGATGGACGAGGACTTCCAGTCCATCGGCGCCTGGATGGACTGGGACGACCCGTACCGGACCATCTCGCCCGAGTACATGGAGGCCGCGTGGTGGGCGCTCTCGCGGGTCCACGACCGCGGGCTGGTCGAGCGGGGCAAACGCGCGATCTCGCAGTGTCCCCGCTGTGAGACGGCCATCGCCAACAACGAGGTCGAGTACGAGGAGATCGAGTCGCCCTCCATCTACGTGACGTTCCCCCTGCGTGACCGCGAGGGGAGCCTGGTCATCTGGACGACGACGCCGTGGACCATCCCCGCCAACGAGTTCGTCGCGGTCGGACCGGACCTCACGTACCAGGAGGTCAGGGCGAGCAGGGACGGCGAGGAGGAGACCCTCTTCCTCGCCGAGTCGACCGTCGAGGACGTCCTGAAGCGCGGACGCTACGACGACTACGAGGTCGTCGCCGAGTACGCCGGTGAGGACCTGGTCGGCTGGGCGTACGAGCACCCGCTCGCGGAGGAGGTCCCCGACCACGCGACCGGCGAGGGCGTCGGACGGGTGTACACCGCCGACTACGTCGAGGCGGATCGGACCGGCCTCGTCCACTCCTCGCCCGGGCACGGCCAGGAGGACTTCGAGCGCGGGCAGGAACTCGGGCTCCCGACGTTCACCCCCGTCGCGGGCGACGGCACCTTCACCGAGGCCGGCGGCGCGTACGCGGGCCAGTTCGTCCGCGACGCCAACGACGACATCATCGAGGACCTGGACGCGAAGGGCCTGCTCCTCGCCGCGGAGACCCACTCCCACAGTTACGGCCACTGCTGGCGGTGTGACACGCCCATCGTCTTCCTCGCGACCGACCAGTGGTTCATCCGCATCACCGAGATCAAGGACGAACTGCTGGCGAACATCGACGAGAGCGAGTGGCACCCCCACGAGGCCCGCGAGGGCCGCTTCCGGAACTTCGTCGAGGAGGCGCCCGACTGGAACGTCTCCCGCCAGCGCTACTGGGGCATCCCGCTGCCCATCTGGGTGCCCGAGGGCGAGGGGAACCCCGACGCGGACGACCTCCTCGTCGTCGCCACGCGCGAGGAACTCGCCGAACGGGCCGACCAGGACGTCGACCCCGAGACGGTGGACCTCCACCGCCCGACCGTCGACGAACTCACGATCACCGAGGACGGCGTCACCCACGAGCGCGTGCCGGACGTGTTCGACGTGTGGTTCGACTCGTCGGTCGCCACGCTCGGCACCATCGGCTACCCGTCGGACGAGGAGACGTTCGAGCGCCTGTGGCCCGCCGACCTCATCATCGAGGCGCACGACCAGACCCGCGGCTGGTTCTGGTCGCAGCTCGGCATGGGGACGGCCGCGCTCGGCGAGTCGCCCTACGACGAGGTGCTGATGCACGGGTTCACCACCCTCGGCGACGGGACGAAGATGAGCAAGTCCCGCGGCAACATCGTCACCCCCGAGGAGGCCATCGAGGAGGTCGGCCGGGACCCGCTCCGGTGTTACCTCCTCAGCCACGAGCAGCAGGGCCAGGACCTCGCGTTCGAGTGGGACGGCCTGCACGCCATGCAGTCGACGCTCAACATCCTCTGGAACGTGTTCCGCTTCCCGCTGCCGTACATGCGCCTCGACGGCTACGACCCGGCCGAGGCCGACCTCGACGACGGCGACCTGACGGTCGTCGACGAGTGGGTACTCTCCAGACTCCAGACCACGAAGGCCGAGATGGCCGACGCCTGGGCGGACTACGAGGTCGACGACGCGCTGAACGCGCTCCTCTCGTTCGTCACCGAGGACGTCTCCCGCTTCTACGTGAAGGCCATCCGCGAGCGCATGTGGGAGGAGGAGGACTCCGGGAGCAAGCGCGCCGCCTACGCCACGATGTCGACGCTGCTCGACGAGGCCACGCGCCTGCTCGCCCCCTTCGCCCCGTACCTCACCGAGCGGATGTACCAGCACCTCGACGGTGGGAAGACGACGGTCCACCAGCTCCCGTACCCCGAGGCCGACGAAACGCTCCGGAACCCCGACCTCGAACGCGACATGGCCGTCCTCCGGGACGTCGAGGAGGCCGCGGCGAACGCCCGCCAGCGCGCCGAGCGCAAGCTTCGCTGGCCGGTCACCCGCGTCGTGGTCGAGAGCGACGACGCCGACGTCCGCGGGTCGGTCGGGAACCTGCGGGACCTGCTGGCAGAGCGCGTGAACGCCCGAACGGTCGAGGTGACCGACTCCTACGGCGAACTCGTCGAGGTGGCCGAGCCCGAGATGTCGACGCTCGGTCCGGCGTTCGGCGGCGACGCCCAGCGCGTCATGGAGGCCGTCCGCGGCGCGGCGCGTGCGGACCTCGACGCGGGCGACGGGCTCTCCGTCGAGGTCGACGGCGAGGAGTACGACCTCGACGGGGAGATGGTGAACTTCCGATCGCAGGCCCCCGAGGGCGTCGTGGGCGTCGGGTTCGACGGCGGCACCGTCTACGTCGACACGGAGCTGACCGAGGGGATCGAGTCGGAGGGGTACGCCCGGGACGTGGTCCGCCGAATCCAGGAGATGCGCAAGGAGCTCGACCTCGACGTAGACGAGCCGATCCGGGTCTCGCTCGAGGTGGCGGACGACCGCGTCGCCGGCTTCGTCGACGAGCACCGCGAGTACGTCGCGGAGGAGACGCGGACGGCGGAGTTCACGGACGAGGCGGAGTTCGACCTGGTCGAGGAGTGGACCGTCGAGGGGGTCGAGGTCACCATCGGCGTGGCCCGCGTCCCCGCGGGGACGCGGGCCGAGTGAGGCGGTCGAGCGGCACCTCCTCGCCGCGGGGCGGGCGCGGGTGACCCGTCCGGGTCAGTTCGCGGGCCCGGACGGGGTCCCGACGAGATAACAGTACCACGAGTCCCCGCGAGACACCTCGCCGCTCACCTCGACGTCGAACCCCCCGTCGGCCAGCATCGCCTCCCAGTACGCCACCGCCTCCTCGGTCTCCTCGTGGGTCGTCCGGAGTTCCAGCACGCCGAACCGCCCGCCCTCCCGCAGCGCCCGCCGCGCCTCCGCGACCGCCGCCTCGGCGTCCGCCCGCGGGAGGTCGTGCAGCACGCGGCAGGCGGTCACGACGTCCTGTGACCCGCCGGCGACCGGCAACCGGGCGGCGTCGCCCCGAACCGCCTCGGCGTCCAGCCCCGCCGCCGCGGCGTTTCGCTCGGCCAGTCGCGCGCCGTTGCCGAGGATCACACGGGCGTCGAAGGCATCGAGCGCGGTCACGCGGGTCCCCCTCGGCGCGCCCCGCCCGTCAGCGGTAGTCGCGTGCCCCACGCCGTCGCCGTTCGGACTCGCGGCGCGAGACGCCCCGCTCAGTCCGACGAGCGACCGCCCGGTGCCACAGCCGACGTCGAGCCAGCGGTCGGCGTCCCCCAGGTCGAGCGCGTGCCCGAGCGGGGCGTACTGCCACCGATCGGGTTCCCACGGTGCGGGGACGAGCAGCCGCTTCAGCGCGGGCTGGCCGTACCGGAGGCCGGCGAAGACGAGGACCAGTCCGGCGACGTATGCCGCCCCGGTGGCGACGACCGTTCCGAGCGCGACCCCGCCCAGCGCGACCGCCAGGCCGACCCCGATGCGCCGGAGGCGGCGACGCCAGTGGTACACCCCGAACCAGTAGCGGAACACGGCTTCCCCTCCATCGGGTCGCCCTTGCCTCTGTCGGAGATCGCTCGATCGACGCGGGACCGACGACGCCGCCCCCCGACCGGGTGTTTCGACGGACCGACGTCCCACCGCCCGTCCGTCAGGAGCGGCGACGGGCCGACACCCTGCCGCCGTCCGAGCGGACGTCGCCGACGGCGCGCGACAGCCTGCTCGCCGGGGTGGATTTCCCGAGCGGCGTCCGTCGGCCCGTCGAGCGCTGCCGGTCGGGCGAGAGCCGAACCGGTCGGGTCCCCACCGACGACGCTTTCCGGCGGGCACCCACACGACCCACCAGCGAATGCCCCCGTCAGAGACCCCGGACGACCCCGACACGCCCGACGCGTCCGTCGTCGCCGCCGACGCCGCCAACGCCGCCGACGCCGCCGACACGGGCGGGACCGACGTCCCTCCGCTCGCGCTCGACGTCGACGGCACGCTCACCACGCCGGCCCACACCGTCGACCCGCGGATCTTCGAGGTGCTCCCCCGGTGGCCCGCGCCGGTCGTCATCGCGACGGGGAAGGCGTTCCCGTACCCGGTCGCGCTCTGTCACTTCGTGGGAATCCCCGAGCGCGTCGTCGCCGAGAACGGCGGCGTCGTCTGCGTGGACGGGACGGTCCGCTTCGAGGGCGATCCCGAGCGAGTGCGCGAGGCCGTGGCCGCCTTCGAGGAGCGCGGCGGGGACCTCGGCTGGGACGGGGCGAACACGGCGAACCGCTGGCGGGAGACCGAGGCGGCGGCGCGGCAGACGGCGGACGAGACGCTGCTCCGCGAGATCGCCGAGAAGTTCGACCTCGACTTCCTCGACACGCAGTACGCCTACCACCTCAAGTCCCGCGGCGTGAGCAAGGGCCGGGCGCTGCTGACCGTCGCGGACGTCCTCGACGTGGACGCCGGCTCGTTCGTCGCAGTCGGCGACAGCGAGAACGACGCGGAGCTGTTCCAGGTCGTGGGGGAGGCGTACGCGCTCTCGAACGCGGACGAGGTCGCCAAGGGCGCGGCCGACCACGTCCTCGAGGAGGGGTTCGCGGACGGGACGATGGCGGTGCTCTCCGACCTGTTGAACCGCGCCTGATGGGCGACCCCGTCAGTCGGGACGCGTGGAATCCTCGATCCAGGCGGCGAACGGCTCGGCGACGGCCTCCGGTTCGAACCGCTCGATGCACGGCGTGTCGTACGGGTGGAGTTCGGCGACCCGCTCCTCGGCCGCGGCGACGCGCGCGTCGCTCGTCTTCACGAACAGCACCTCCTCGGACTCGTCGGCGTGGACCTCGCCGTCCCAGCGGTAGGTCGACCGGCAGGGTACCCGGTTGACGCAGGCCGCCAGCCGTTCGTCGACGAGCGCTCGCGCGAGGTCGGGAGCCGCATCCGGCGGCGCGGTGACGTACAGCGTCGGCATCCGGCCGGCCTCAGTCCTCGGTCCCCTCGAACGGGAGGAACGCGCCGTTGATGTCCCACTCGTGGATGCAGAAGACGTCGCCCCCGCCGCCGTCGACGCGCCAGGCGTCCGCCGCCTCGTTCCACCGCTCCACCCGACCGCACCGCTCGCACTCGCGGCGGTCCGGTCGGCGAATCTGGACGGGCATATCCGGGAGAGGGGCGTCCCGAACCATAAGCCCACCGTCGGTGGCAGGCGGTCGCACCGGCGCCGGGCGGTAGAGCAAAGTGCCTCTCGCGTGAGTCGACTGGCGTGATCAAGGTGGTCGAGTTCGTCGTCCGCGACGGGGAGTACAGCCACGAGGAGTTCGCCGAGTACTGGCTCGAGGAACACGGCCCCGTCGCGTCCGAGCTCCCGGGGCTGAAACGCTACGTCACCTCGCTGCCGACCGACCCCGAGCGCGCCGACTACGACGGCGTCCTGGAGCTGTACTTCGAGGACGTGGACGCGTACGGCGCCGCGTTCGACTCCGACGCCGGCGAGCGGACGCTGGCCGACGCCGAGGAGTTCCTCGAGGTCGGCGCCGGCCCCCGGATGATCGTCGAGGAGACGGTCCAAGTCGACGAGCGCTGAAGCGACGCCACGGGCCGGGCCCGCTCCGCCGTTCACGCGCTCTGGTGCCCCGTCCGGGGGACGGGTCGCACCGTCCGAGGGCTTATCGCCCGACGGGCCGAGCCACGTGCATGGGCTTTCACACGTACGACGTCGAGCGGGCGGACGAACTGGAGGACCCGGACCGGTTCCGCCACTGCTCGGCGGAGGAACTGCTCGCCGCGCTCGCGGCGTCGGCGGACGCGACGGTCGCGGACCTCGGGAGCGGCACCGGCTTCTACACCGACGTCGTCGCGCCCCGGGTCGACCGCTGCTACGCGGTGGACGTCCAGGAGGAGATGCACGACCTGTACCGCGAGAAGGGCGTCCCGGAGTCGGTCGAGTTCGTGGCCGCCGAGGTGGCGGACCTCCCGTTCGAGGACGACGCGCTCGACGCCGCGTTCTCGACGATGACCTACCACGAGTACGCGGGGGACGGGTCGCTGGCGGAGCTCGCGCGGGTCGTTCGCCCCGGCGGGCGCGTCGTCACCGTCGACTGGACCGCGGAGGGGTCGGGCGCGGACGGGCCCCCGACCGACGAGCGCTTCGCGCTGGGCGAGGCGGTCACGGCGTTCGAGGACGCCGGCTTCACGGTCAAGCGCGCGGAGACGCGGGTCGAGACGTTCCTCCTCGTCGCGCGGCGCTGATCCGTCGACGACCCCGATCGAACCCCCTTTCAGGATCCCTCTCCCACCCTCGTTTCAGGATCTCTCCTCCACATCGCCTCCTTACTCGTCCTCCTCGATGGAGATGATCGGACAGTTGACCGCAGCGACCGCCGCGTGGATGTTCCCGAGGAGCGTATTGACTGGACCGTCGGCGGCGCTCGCGAGATCCCCCGACAGGACCAGATCGATAATCTCCTCGTGGTCGGTCAGCCGACGACGGCGCCCGTCGTCGATCGCCTCCTCGGTCCACACGACCGGGTGGACGTCCCACAGCGGACTGTAGAATACGGAACACTCGGTGGGGTCTCCTGGCCGCTGGCACACCTGCTCGGACCGGGTGACGTTGAGGGGGCCGCCTTCGCCGGCCACCGCCGACCGGAGCCCCTGCCGCTCAGGGTTGTCCTGGCCCATCGGCCCGTTCACGATCGGGATGATCGCCTCCCGGGCCGAGCTTTCGAGGTCGCGGTTTCCGGCGACGGGTGCCGCCTCGAGGGTCGGCGCGTGCGTCGTGCCCTCGAGGGCTGCCACGTCGACCGGATACGCGTCGGTGCTGATGTACAGCTCCTCGCGTCCCTCGTAGAACCCGTCTACGAGCCCCAGGGTCACGGTCATCCCGTCCGTGTCGATGTCCGAGACGGCGTCGTGGACGCCCGTTCGGTTCTGGACGTGGGGAGCGTTGAACACGACGCCGTCCCCTCCCGTCGGCGTCACGAACGGACTGTACGACCCGTCGCCGACCGACCCGGGTCGGGTGTTCTCGCTGTCGAGCGGGAACCCGTCCGGTCCCGGCGCGACGTTCCGCTCCGGCGCGAAGTCGACCGTCCCGGCGAAGCGAACCTGGGCGTTTCGTGGGTTGAATCTCCCCTGCCCGGCCGTCGTTACCTCCTGGACGGCCGGCGTTCCAAGCGCGTTCTCGAGTTTCGGCGACCAGTTGAGCCCCATACGGATCGCGGGCTGGAGACGGGACGACTCCGTGAGCACGTAGTAGACGTCCTCGTCGTCGGGGCCACGACCGCGAAACAGCGGGAGGGTCACGGTGCCTCCCTCGGCGTCGATCTCGATGGCGCTCGCGAGTTCAGCCGGGATTCCGGTCGTTTGTCGGGTGCCCGCATCGGCCGACGACCCGCGGACGCTCGTCGACGTCCCGAGGACCGCGGCCCCGGCGCCCAGCGCCCCGAGGAAGGTTCGGCGGTTCGAACGAGCCGGACGACGCGACGGTTCCAGTGTCATGAACGCAGAAGTACGGTCCGTCGACGGTTAGTAACGAACGTGCTATTCCGCGGAAATGCTCGTGGAATCCACGTAATAGTCCGTTGTTCGACTGGAAGGGAGTTCGATCGGGGACGTCGACCCGAGGGCGAACGAGAAGGTTCACTCCTGGCCGCGGCCGGGAGGGACACGTCCCGGGTTCCGTCCGCGGTACGGTCGGCGTACGTGTGCCGCGCTCGTCGACCGGCCGGCCCGCTGCTCCGGTCACCGTCGCCGGCAGTCGGACGGGATCCCGACAAAACACGGGAGCTTTCCGAGGATGTAGCCGCCATCACGTACAGACGGCTCTAGCCTGGAACGAACGGTAGTGTTCCGTCGACGAACGGTTCCGCGGCGAAACGGGCAGTGAACCGTCGGGGCGTTCACCCCGCGGGTTCGTCCCGCTGCTGCTCGCCGTGCGTCTCGCAGAGTATCTCGCCCGTGTCCGTGTCGAAGTAGAACGGCTCGCCCGGCCGGATCATCTCCCCGTCCACGCCACAGCCGTCCTCGTGGTTCAGGAAGTACCTGCCACCCTCCTTTCCGGTTTCCAATCGGCTGGTCCGGACGGCGAACCGAACCAGCCCCTCGCCGATCTGGGTGCGCTCGGTCGAGTCGGCCATCTCGAACCTGATGACTGGCATCGTACCGTTCTAGGTGCGTCGCCATTGCCCTAAGCGTACGTGCCCCGGGACGCAACCGGCAACCGACCGGTCGATAGCTATCGATCGACAGCAGACGTATACTCACTACCGGGCTGACTTCCGGCACGTAGCACTAACCGGCCGCCTCCCCTAGTTCTCCCCCACGATGAAGGACGTCACGGACGTTCACGAGGAGTTCGGCGGGGAACGGCTCCCGCCCGGCCAGCGCGAGACCGAGCGGTTCCCAGTGCTCTCGAAGAGCGGAACCCCCGACTGGAGCCCGGAGACGTGGGAGTTCTCGGTGACGGGCGCGGTCGAGAACGACCTCTCGTTCACGTGGTCGGAGTTCACCGACCTACCGGCCGAGACCCAGGTGCAGGACTTCCACTGCGTCACCGGGTGGAGCCGATTCGACAACGAGTTCGCCGGGGTCACGTTTCCCGAGATCGCAGAGCGCGCCGGCGTCGACGACGACGCCCGCCACGTCATGTTCCGCTCGCTCGATGGCTACTCGACGAACCTCCCGCTCGACGACTGCATGCGTGAGGAGGTACTGTTCGTCCACGAGTTCGACGGCGATCCGCTTCCGACCGACCACGGCGGTCCCCTCCGCGTCGTCACCCCCCACAGGTACGCGTACAAGGGCGCCAAGTGGGTGACCGGGGTCGAGTTCCTCACCGAGCCTGAGCGCGGCTACTGGGAGATGCGCGGCTACTCGAACACGGCGAACCCGTGGAACGAGGAGCGGTACAACTGACGGTCGGTCCGGCTTCTCCCGACGAGCGGGACACCGCCACGCCCAACCTCACTCCTGCCCGTCCCAGAACCGTTCCAGACCGAAGCGGAGCATGTCCGGGCTCACGGGCTGGAACTCCTCGCGGGCGGGTTCCGGGAAGTGTTCGCGGACCGAGTTCCACGAGTCGCGGGCGTAGCGGGCGTCCACGAGCGCGCGGACCCCGACCTCCTCCGGGCCGCGGATGACCCGGCCGACGGCCTGGCGCGCCTTCCGGACCGCCGGCACCGTCAGCGCCGTCTCGAACCCGTTTCCGAACTCGCGGTCGTACGCCGTCTTCACCGCCTTCGTCCGCGGCGACGCGGTGTTGATGATCGGCACCCCGCAGACGACCGCCGCCGAGAGCCGGTCCCCGCGGTAGTCGACGCCCTCCGTGAGCGTCCCGCGGATGCTCGTCACCAGCGTCTTCGCCCCGCCGCCGAAGAACTCGGCTTTCAGGTCCTCGGTCGCCGCGTCCGCGCTCGACTCGTCGCGTAGGACCGGCGCGTCCGTCCGCTCCTCCAGCACGCCCGCCATCCACTCGGCCTCGCCGTAACTGGGCATCCCGACGAGCACGTTGCCGGGCGTCGTCCCGACCACCTCCACGACGGCGTCGGCGTGGGCCTCGCGCGTCTCGTTCCCCTCGCCCGGCGGCCCGCGGTTGCCGTACGTGAACTTGGGCGCGTCCACGGCGAGCGATTCGCGGTTTCCGTCGGGGAACGCGAGCCCGTAGGTCCGCTCCTCGACCGGCCGCCCCTCGGATTCGAGGTAGTTCAGCCCCGTCACCTCGCGGAACACGTCGAGCGGGGCGAGCGTCGCGGACATCAACACGCCGCCGCCGAACTCCGCGAGGCGGTCGCCGATGGCGTCCGCGGGCACGCAGTTGTGGAGCGACAGCCGCGCGTTGTACGCCCGCCGCCAGGAGTCGACGGGCTCCGTCTCGTCCCACGTCCGGTCCAGTTCCAGCTCCCTGAAGTACGACTCGTGGTCGAGCCGGTACCAGGCGTTCAACAGCCGGCCGACCGCCGGCGTCGCGCGCTTGGTCTCCTCCTCCTCGGCCTCGTTCAGGACCCGCTCGACGACCGCGCCGACGTGCTCGGCGCGGGCCCACACCTTCCCGCCGTAGCCCGCCTCGCGCGCCCACTCGGAGAGCTCGTCCTCGGCGGGCTCCTCGGGGTCGCGGAGCGGGAGTTCCGCGTCCGTGAGATCCGTGAGGTCCGCGCGCCATCCCGGGTGTTCCCGTTCGAGGTGGGCGGTCACCCGTCGGTCGACCTCCTCGCGGAGGTCGCGCACGAAGTCGCGCACGAGTTCGAGTTCGCCCAGGCTCACCTCCGAGTCCGAGAGCTCCCCCCGAACGAGTTCCGCGTCGGTCGTCCCCCGCGCCCGCTTCCCCTCGTCCTCGAACGCGACGGGCTGGATGACCCGCGTGAGCTCGTTCTCGGCGTCCCGGAGCGTCGCGTCGCCGACGCCGTCCGAGACGAGGTCCCGCACCCGCGGCTCCAGCATGTGCGCCTCGTCACAGACCACGAACGTCGAGTCGTCGAGCAGCGCGCCGGTGAACGTCGCCGCCGTCACGGGGTCGAACGCGTGGTAGTAGTTGCCCACGACGACCTCCACCTCGGGGACGAGCGCGCCCATGATCGAGTGCGGGCAGGAGCCGTGGCCCGCCGACAGCCGCACGAGTTCCTCGGCGTCGATCAGCCCCGCGTCGGCGAAGTCGAACGGCACCGCCTCGGCCGGGTCGCCCTCCTCGGGCAGGTCGTCGAGGAACTGCGCGTAGAAGGGACAGAACTCGGTCCCCTCGGCGGTCGCCCCCCCGCCGTGTTCGGGCATCGAGGGGAGGTACGGCGTCGGCTCCCCCGCGGTCTCGAGATAGGAGACGCCCGACTCGCCCGAGTCCGCGATGCCGGTCTGGGCGCGCCTGGCTTGCTGGACGAGCGCGCCCGCCGTCGCGTCGCCCCCCTCGCCCGTCAGGGCGCGCGTCCGTTCGCGCAGGCCCTCACAGCGGTCGTACACGTTCGAGTCGTCGATTCCGGCCCGGTTCTCGCGGGCGTACGGGCAGACGTCCGCCTTCCCGACGAGCGTCATCGCGGAGACGGACCGCCAGTCGTCGGGCAGGCCGGCGTTGATCGTCTCCAGGTCCTGTTCGAACTGGCGGAGCTGCTGCTTGACGCTGGTGAGCACGAACACGCGCTCGAAGTCGGAGTCCGGGTCACGGACGAGGTGGATCCCGGCGGCGAGCGCGAGCATCGTCTTCCCGGTGCCGCAAGCGCCCTCCAGCGCGAGATACCCTCCGTCGCGCGCCGTCTCGACGGCGGCCTCGATCCCGTCCTCCTGTTCGGGGTACGGCTCGTCGTGCCCGAACACTGCTCGCCAGCCCTCGGCCTCGGTCACGGTTACGCTCGCGTTCGACACGGCTTCAGTGCGTCGATGGCCTCGCCTTCGGTGATAAACCTCCGCCGGCGGAACGGCCGCCTGCGCGGACACGAACGTCCGTCGCCGCCGGGCGACTCACCCCGGGAGCGGACTCCGGCCGAGCACGACGACCGCGAGGTCGTTGGCGAAGACGGCGTGCGCCGCGGCGTCGGTCATCCGCTCTCCGCCCTCGTCGGTTCGGACCCGTCTCCGGTCGCGCGGGTCCGCTTTCGGTTCCCGCCGGTACAGCCCCGCCCGGGACGATGTGGGTCACTCACACTCCCTCCCGGTCGCGTTCCCCGTCCGCGGGTCGGCGACGTCGCCGGCGGCGACTGCGATCGCCCGGTCGGGATCGAGCTCCCGCGCGTCGCCGTCGGCGGCACACACGAGGATCGCCTCCACCTCGGCCGGCGAGTACGACCCCCGTTCCCGTATCGACACGACCGTGCCGGCGACGAGCGGCGCGGCGGCGGAGGTCCCGTCGAACCGACCGGCGGCGCTCGTGTCGGCGTCGTCGTGGACGCTCACGTCCGCCCCGGCGGAACTGTACGGCCGGACCGACCCGGCGCCGTCGACGGCGCCCACGGAGACGACCCCGTCGGCGTCGGCGGGCGCGACCGCGCTCCCGTCGGCCGCGGTGTGGGCGAGTCGCCGGTCGGCGGCGAAGAGGTCGACGGGTTCGGACCCCGCCTCGCGGGCGTACACCGAGACGTAGTAGTGGCCCCGCGGGAGCGTCGCGTCGATCGCCTCCGCGTTCCCGCGTTCGCGGATGGACTTGGCCACGACCGGGTCGTCGCGTCCGGGGAGGTCCCGGTAGAGGTAGAGGTCGTAGTCGGCCTCGTCGTCCCAGTAGAGCCGGAGCGTCACCTCGCCCGCGACGGCGCCGTCGCCGAGCCTGTTCCCCTGCGTCCCGTCGTCGAACTCGAGCCACCCACCGGAGTCGGGCGTCCCCCGCCAGTGGCGCCGCGCGTAGTTCCCGGAGGACGTGACGAAGACGGCGTCCTCGCTCGTCGCTCGCTCCGCGGCCTCGGAGATGCGATCCATCCCCTCGGCCGTCGCCGGGAAGTAGCTCCCCGAGTCGACGACGACGTCGACCCCGTTCTCCAGCAGCCAGTCCACGGCCCGCTCGTACTCCTCGGCCGAGGGACCGGTGCCGACGCCGACGAGGTACAGCTCCGCGCCGTCGGTCCGGTCAGCGACGATCTCGGCGACCGCGGTGTCGTGGGCGCCGGCGGCCGGGGAGGCGGGCGCGACGCCCGGCGGGGTCACCCGACTGTACGCGGCGACGCGCCCCGCGAGTTCCGGGTGGTCGCCGTCGAACCGGCTTCCGATGACGCCGACCCGGACGGCGTCGTCCCCGACGCCCGCCCCGCCGACGTCCGCCGTGCCGGCCGCCGCCGAACCGTCGACCGAGCCTCCGACCGGGCCGCGGGCGTCGCCGCCGGCGGCGACGCCCTGCGGCGGGGTGACGTCCCCCACGACGCCGCCGATGGGCCCGACGTCCGGGACGCCGGCCGCGCCGACCATCCCGGTGGTGAGGCCGGCGAGGGTGAGGAGGACGGCGAGCGCGGGCGCGAGTCGGGTCACGGCGTCACCGCCCGCCGGGTCGCGCCCGGCCGCGGGGTCGGGCGGAGGGCGCCATCAGGGACCCCGCAGTCGGTCGGCCGCGAGGACGGTCGCGAGGACGAGCAGGCCGCCACAGAGGAACCCGAGCCCCGGGGGGAGCACCCCGAGCGCCGCCCCGGCGGACCCGGCCATCGAGTCGCCGACGCGCGGGGCGGTCGCCGGGCCGCCGAGGTCGACGACGCCGGCGCCGAACGCCCACTGGACCAGCAGGCTCGCGCCCCCAAGCAGCGCCGCGACGCCGAGGAGCCCCCGGAGCGAGTCGAGCAGGGAGGTCCGGTCCCCGTCGCCGCCGACGGCGACGACGAGTCGCTCGTCCGCCGGGGCGTAGACGGTCATCTCCCGCCCCTTCACGGAGTAGCGGGTCCCCGCCACCGCCACCAGGCCGGCCTCCTGCAGGTTCGAGAGGTGGTGGCGGACGTTCTGGACGGACGTGTCCACGACGGTCGCGAGTTCGGAGGCGGTCCGGCGTTCCTCGTGGAGGGCCGTGAGCACGGACCGGGCCGTCTCCGAGGAGAGCGACCCGATGAGTTCGTCCGCGTCCTCGTCGTCGAGCCAGCAGACGCGGACGTCGTCGCCGGCCGTCCCGTCCGGCGCGTCGGACGGGGCCGCGCCGCGGTCGGCCGCGCCGTCCGCGACCGACGACCGGTCGCCGTCGCTCCCCTCCACGGGTCCCGAACCGGCGTCGTTGCCGGCCGTCGAGTCGGTGTCGGACGGGAGCAGTCCTGACATGCGGTCACTTTCCACACAGGATGGCTAAATATTTCCGGGTAGTTTCCCGACGATTTCGTTGAACAAAATCGCTCCGGTCGAGGGTCCGTCGGTTCGTCAGTCCCGGCCGTCGCCACGGGACGGGCCGCGGTCGACCCCGGCAGCGGTCGGAGTTCGCCACGGGTTTCGGCGACGCCCACGACGGTACGGAACCGGCCGCCCTACCCGCCCGATTTACGGCGTCCCCCGACGAACAACCGGCACCGATGATCACCGGCGAGCGGATGGCGATGGTCGACCGCAACGCCGCCGCGCTCGGCGTGGCCCGCAAGCAGTTGATGGAGTCGAGCGGGGGCGCCGTCGCGGGCGCCGTGCGCGAACGGGCCGAACCCGGCGCGGGCGTCACTCTCGTCTGCGGCCGCGGCAACAACGGCGGCGACGCGTTCGTCGCCGCGCGCTTCCTCGAGGCGTACGGCCTCCGCGTCGTCCTGCTCGGCCGGCCCGAAACGATCACGACCCGCATCGCCCGCGAGAACTGGGAGGCGCTCCGGGCGGCCGAAGTCCCGACCGAGACCTGCACGGACTCGGCCGACTTCGACCTCGGCGACCCGGACGTCGTCGTCGACGCGATGCTCGGTACGGGGGTCTCGGGCGCGCTCCGGGAGCCGGAGGCGACCGCCGCGGCGGCCATCGACGACGCCGACGCGACGGTCGTCTCCGTGGACGTGCCCTCGGGGTTCGACGCCGACGCGGACGGGGCGGCCGACGACGCGCACGAGTCGCCCGGTGACGCGGCGGACGACACGGGAGACGACGCGGCCGCCGCACCGGTCGACGCGGACGTCGTCGTCACCTTCCACGACGAGAAGCCCGGACTCGCGGACCTGGACGCGGAGGTGACCGTCGCCGACATCGGCATCCCCGACGGGGCCGAACTGTTCGTCGGCCCGGGCGACCTCCGGCCGCTGGCACGCGACCCGGAGAGCCACAAGGGCGACCACGGCGAGGTGCTCGTGGTCGGCGGCGGCCCCTACACCGGCGCCCCGACGCTCGCCGCGCGGGCGGCGCTCCGCGCCGGCGCGGACCTCGTCCGGGTCGCCTGCCCCGAGTCCATCGCGCGCGAGGTGCAGGGGTTCGACGAGGGCCTCATCGTCCGGCCGCTCCCCGGCGATCGTCTCGACGCGGCCCACCTCGACAGGCTCCGGTCGCTGGCCGCCGAGCACGACGCGGTCGTCCTCGGGCCGGGGCTCGGCGACGCGGACGAGACGCTCGAGGCCGTCGGGGAGTTCCTCGGCGGGTACGACGGCACGGCCGTCGTCGACGCGGACGCCCTGCAGGTCGTGCCCAGGGTCGACACGGCGGCGACGCTGATCTGCACCCCCCACCAGGGCGAACTCCGGGGCATGGGCGGGGAGACCGCCGCCGACTGGCGCGAGCGCGCCGACCTCGTGGCCGAGTTCGCCGCGGATCTGGGGCAGGTCCTGCTCGTGAAGGGCGCCTACGACGTCGTCTCGGACGGCGAGACGACCAGGGTCGGCCGGACCGGCAACCCGGGGATGACCGTCGGCGGGACCGGCGACGTGCTCGCGGGCGTGACGGGCGCGCTCGCGAGCACGCAGGAACCGGTTCACGCCGCCGCCGTCGCGGCCTACGCGAACGGCCGCGCCGGCGACATGGCCGTCGAGGAGAACGGCTACGGCCTCGTGGCGACGGACCTGCTCGACCGAATCCCTCATGCGCTGCGGGACGAAGGGGGGGACGAGTGAGATGACGCGAAACGCCACGGGCGACGACGGCGACTCGGAGCTCACCCACACCGACGAGGAGGGGGACGTGCAGATGGTCGACGTGGGCGGAAAGCCCGACTCCGCGAGGCGGGCGGTCGCCCGCGGGGTCATCCACCTGCGGGAGTCCACGGTCGACGCCGTTCGCGGGGACGACGTGAAGAAGGGCGACGTGCTCGCGACCGCCCGCGTCGGCGCCGTCCAGGCGGTCAAGCACACGTGGGAGACGATCCCGATGTGCCACGGGATTCCGATCACGAACGTCGAGACCGAGTTCGACGTGGGCGGGGACCGCGTGACGCTCACCGTCGCCGTCGAGACGACCGGGAAGACGGGCTGTGAGATGGAGGCGCTGGAGGGCGTGACGACGGGGCTGAACGTCGTCTGGGACATGGTGAAGGCCGCCGAGAAGGACGCCGACGGTCAGTATCCGGGGACCCGGATCTCCGACGTCGAGGTCGTGACGAAGGAGAAGCGTGTGCTAGATTCGGGAGCGTGACGGTTTCGTCGAACGTCCCCGGCAGATACGGTTCTCGTCCGTTCCCCATGTGACGGGGAACGTCTCGAACGCTCGGTCGCTCGTGAAGTACGGATCGCGACGTGCAGGAGGAGGCCGTATCTCGGGCAGGTGCCGCGTTGGCTCGACGCGCTCGCGGATCCGACCGCCGACCACAGTCGGTCCGTCCGGAAGAGGAGAAGGGGGAGGAGATCCCCGACGACGGGCTCGCCGAGGCCGCGAACGTCGCGGCCCACGTGCGCTGCTTCCCGACGATCCTGCACGGCGCGGAGTTCGACGTGGAGGCGTTCACGACCGAAACGGCCGGGATCGTCGAACACGCCGACGGTCGGGTGGAGGGGTCGGAACCGCCGTATCTCGTTGGGCCGTGACGTACGCTTATCGATGAGTGCAACGTACGTCCCTTGCTATGCCGTACGTCCAGTGTAACGGGGCGGACCTCTATTACGAAGACCGCGGCGAGGGAAGCTCGATCGTCCTTCTCCACGGCGTCACGTGTAGTCTCAGGCATTTCGAACCGCAGTTGGCCGATCTCCCGGACGGGTACCGCCCGGTCGCCGTCGATTTCAGGGGGCATGGTCGGTCTGAGAGGACGGAACTCGGGCACACCGTCGCGCAGTATGCCCGCGACGTCCGCTCCTTTCTAGAGAGCGGGACCTGGATGACGTCGTCATCGTCGGGTGGTCGATGGGTGCCTTCGTCCCGTGGGACTACGTGGACCAATTCGCCACGGAGCGAATCCGGGGACTGGTCGACGTGGACATCGAGACGTCCCGGTTTCGATGGGACGACTACGACTACGGACTCACCGACATGGACGGCCTCGAGGAGAAGCTCGCATTGGCCCAGATGGACCGAACGAGCCTCATCGAGCGCTTCACCGAGCAGGTCTTCGAGGATCCCACCGACGAGGCGAGAGCGATACAGTTCGACGAAATGTCCCGCACGCCCGCCCCGATCAAAAGCGCCATCCTGTTCGTTGCGCTCACGCGCGATTACCGAACCGTCTTCCCCGAGATAGACGTTCCCACGTTGGTGTGTGCCGGCGCGGGTGAGTCGCGGGGATCCGTCGCGGCGGTGAGACACGTCGCGGACCTCGTCCCGGACGCTACGTTCGAACTCTTCGAGGATAGCGGCCACTGTCCCCCTTTAGAGGAACCCGAGCGGTTCAATCAGATTCTCGGTGAATTCGTCGACTCCCTGTGATCGATGCGCGGACCCACTAAGCGGCCGTTCCGACTATCGCTCGAACGATCTGATCCGGCGGGGCCGGAGTAGCCGTTCCGCGGGGACGACGCTCGTCGAAGTACTCGCCCCTACGTCGATTGCTAACAAGCCCTGCGCGGACTTTTTGCGTCACCGGTCGACCGCCATCTCGAGGTGACGACGACGTGCCAACTCCCCTCCACATCCGCCGGCTTCTCGCCGGGTCCGTGACCGCCATCGCGGCGGGCACCGGGACCCGTACGGCCCGCGTCGTCGCCGCGCCGTGGCGAGGTCCGAGGCCGGACCGTCGCTGAACGGTTCGGCCGCCCCGGTCGTCGCGACCCCACCGGTCGAGGAGACCCCCCGCTGACGAACACCCCCCTTCCCCCCAGATGTACGCACACAGTCCCCCCGCGGACCACCGAACGTATCGACACGCATCCACCCTGGAGACGACCGTCGTGCTGGCGGCCGTCCCGCCCGTCGCCCTGCTCGCGGCGTCGTTCCCCGTCGCGGCCGGTGCGCTGGCCGTGGGCCTCGTCGCCGGCGGCGCCGTCGGCCGGGCGACCGGTCGGTGAAGCCGGTCGCCGACGGCGGTCGACCGGCCGCCGACCGGACGCCGTTCTCGCATCCGGAAACGCAATAAGCCCGGACTTGCAGGATTGACCATGGACTTCGGCCTCACGACCGAACAGGCGCAGATTCGCGACGTGGTCGCGGAGTTCGTCGACGAGGAGGTCGCCCCCCGCGCGGCCGAGATCGACGAGACCGACGAGTTCCCGGCCGATCTGGTGGCCGAGATGGGCGAACTCGGGCTCATGGGGATGCCGTTCCCGGAGGAGTACGGCGGTGCGGGGCTCGACTACCACAGCTACGCCATCGGCCTCGCGGAGATCTCGCGGGGGTCGGGCGGGCTCGGCACCGTCGTCGCCGCCCACACCTCCCTCGCCGGCAACATGCTGTACGAGTTCGGCGACGAGACGCAGAAGGAGGAGTTCCTCACGCCGCTGGCCGAGGGGACCGACGTCGGCGCGTTCGCGCTCTCGGAGGCGGAGGCCGGCTCGGACGTGCCCGCCATGACGACCGCCGCCGAGAAGGACGGTGACGAGTACGTCGTGAACGGCGGGAAGCTCTGGATCTCGAACGGCTCGGTCGCGGACACGATCACCCTGTTCGCCAAGACCGACCCCGAGGCCGGGAACCGGGGGATCTCCTCGTTCGTCGTCAGGCCCGAGGAGGACGAGGGGTTCGTCGTCGAGGGGACGGAGCACAAGCTCGGCGACAAGGGCTGTCCGACCGCCGAGCTCCGGTTCGACGACGTGCGACTCCCCGAGGACCGCCTGCTCGGTGCGGAGGGCGAGGGGTTCGTGCAGGCGCTGAAGACGCTCAACGGCGGCCGCATCACCATCGCGGCCCGCGGCGTCGGCATCGCCCGCGCCGCGCTCGACGACGCCCGGGAGTACAGCCAGCAGCGCGAGCAGTTCGGCGGCCCGATCTCCGACTTCCAGGCCATCCAGCACAAGCTGGCGGACATGGACACGAAGCTCCAGGCGGCGACGCTGCTGATGCACAGGGCCGCCGACCTGAAGATGCGCGGGGAGGACTACATCAAGGAGGCCGCGCAGGCGAAGCTGTACGCCAGCGAGATCAGCCGGGAGGTCGCCAACGAGGCGATCCAGATCCACGGCGGCTACGGCTACACGACGGACTTCGACGTGGAGCGCTACTACCGCGACGCGAAGCTGAACGAGATCTACGAGGGGACCAGCGAGGTGCTGCGGAACACCATTGCGGGACAGCTGCTGGAGGAGTAGCCGGGCTATCGGCTTCGGAATGGGAATCCGTCGGGAGCGGCCCCCGGACCGACGAACGACCCGAACCGCTCGATCGCCGTCGGGCCCGCGTCGGAACGCTCGGAGCTACAACTATACCCCTACCGTGCGTACCCGTCCCATGGAACTCGATAGCACTGGATCGCCCGTCGACGACATCGCGTACCTCACCCGGTCCGAACACCGAGTTCCCGCGCTCGTCGCCCTGACCGCCCGTCCGCGGAGTCGGTCCGAGCTCTGGGAGATGACCGGAGTCTCCTCGTCCACGATCAGGCGGACGATCAGGGAGTTCGAGGACCGGCACTGGATCCGCAGGAACGAGTACCGCTACGAGGCGACACAGCTGGGCGCGTACGTCGCGTCCGCGATGATGGACCTGCTCGAACGGTTCGAGACCGAGCGACAGCTCCGCGACGTCTGGCAGTGGCTGCCGAGCGAGGAGAACGGGTTCACGGTCGGGATGTGCGCCGACGCCGTCGTGACCGTCGCCGAGGCCGACGACCCGTACCGCCCCGTGAACCGGTTCGTCTCCCTCCTCAGGGAGACGGACCGGTTCCGGTTCGCCGGGTTCGACGTGGCCCTGCTCGAGCCGTGCAAGGACGAGCTCTGCCAGCGGATCGTCGAGGGGACGCGAACGGAGATCATCAGCCGGTCGAGGGTCGTCACGTACATCCGGTCGACGTCCCCGGAGCTGTTCTCGGAGGCGCTCGAGAGCGGAAACCTGACGGTCCGGGTCCACGACGACCTGCCGTCCTTCGGGGTCAGCATCTTCGACCGCCGGGTCGCGATCAGCGGTTACGACCCCGACAGCGTGATGGTCCGCGCGCTGGTCGACACCGACGCCCCGGAGGCGCGCGAGTGGGCGGAATCGATGTACGAGTCGTACCGGCGCGAGACGCCGACCATCCCCCTCGAGACGGCGGCGGAGTGACGGGTCCAGCGGACGCGGGGACGGCCCCGGTCGTCCGACGTCGACGTCCCCGACGGGCCCGCGCAATCAGTTCCGTCCCTGTGCAGACGGCCGTTCCCACAGGACGGGAGGGGAGACGGATTTCCGCCGCGGGCGGGGTCCCGTTCCAGCGACTGACGGGCCGTCACCTGCTGCACGGCTGGCACCGACCGGGCGACCGTCACCAGTTAGCTACCTAACACTCGCGCGCGTTCCCCCGTCGGGAGGTGAAAAACGAATCCATGGCGAAAGCACACAAGCTCGACTGCGAGAACGCGGCGGCCGACTGCCGCTTCATCGTCCAGTCCGAGAACGAGGAGGAGGCGATCGAACTGGCCGGGAACCACATGCGGGACGTCCACGGTCAGGACTACTCCGACGAGGAACTCCGAACGGACCACCTGCAGGTCGTCTGAGGTCCTCGCGGAAGGCCCCCACTCGGTCCGTTCTCCCCTCGCCGCTCGATACTTCGTTCGACCCACTCGCCACGCCCGTTCGTTCCACGGACCGTCCGGGCGTCGCCCGCTCCGTTCCCCTCCCGTCCTCGCTTCGTCCGCTCTACACCCGCCAGTCCACACCCTCCGGCCCGTATCCTCCAGTCCACATCCCCGGTCCGGCTCCGGCGATCCCTGTTCCGTCGTCGTTCCGCCCCGCGTCGACGCGGCGGGCGCGGCGACCGTCGGACCGCGGTCGGCGGCTCGACGCCCATCGAGTCGTTCGGCCGCCACGGCCACGACGGCGCCGAACGCGTCCGACGAACCGAATACGGGATCGGATCGACCGCGCGTGCAGTCGGTGACGCTCGTTCACCTGCTGCACGGGTGCCACCGACTGGCCGGCCGTCACCAGTTAGCTACCTAACACTCGCGCCCCTCTGCTTTCCCGCCGGGAGGCAGAAGACATGACCAACGAACAGCGAATCACGCACGGCGTGGACGTCGACGAACTGGAGGCGTTCGCGGAGTACGCGAGCGACCGGCCCGACGCGGTGCGGCTCGGGCTCGGGGCCCGCGCCACCTACGAGGGGACCTGCGCCCACAGCCTGGCGAAGATCGACTCGTACGGGCTCGGCGACGAGACGATCGCCCGCGACACGCGCGAGTACACGATCCCGTACGGGGGATGGAAGGAGGTGCTGGACGCGGGGGGCTGGGTCGGCGCGACCGACCGGCTGGAGCCGATCGAGGCGGCCCTGTCCGCGCTCGCCTCGTGCATCAACGTCGGCATCACCGTCAACGCCGTCGCGAACGGCGTCGAGATCGAGTCCCTCAGGACCGACGTCCGGGTCGACTTCGATCCGGGCGTCCTCTTCAGCGTCAGGGACCTCGAGGAGGTCGACGGCGTCTTCGACAACCTGATCGCCGAGATCGAGATCGAGTGCGAGGACCTCGACGAGGACCAGGTCGACGAGTGGGCGCGGCGGGCCCCGGTGTACACGCTCGTCTCGGGCGCCCAGGACGTCAACCTGACCGTCAACACGCCGGCCGAGGTGTCGGCCGACGACTGAGGGGGTGACGGGGATGCCGAACACACTCGACGTCGACAAACTGGAACGGGAGGTGAAGACGGTCTACCGGAACGTCGCGGAGGCGCCGGCGGGCGAGTACCACTTCGAGATGGGCCGCGGGCTGGCCGAACGGCTCGGCTACCCGGCGGCCGACCTCGACCGGATCCCCGCGGAGGCCCTGGAGTCCTTCGCGGGCGTGGGCTACCACTTCGACCTCGCCGACCTGCGGGAGGGCGACGACGTGCTCGACCTGGGTAGCGGCTCGGGGACGGACGCGTTCGTCGCTGCGCTGCAGGTCGGCGAGACGGGGAGCGTGACCGGGGTGGACATGACCCACGAACAGCTCGAGAAGGCCCGGGAGCTGCGGGACGAGGCGGGACTGGCGAACGTCTCGTTCGAACGGGGGTACGTCGAGGACCTGCCGTTCGAGGACGGCACGTTCGACGTCGTGGTCTCCAACGGCGTCATCAACCTCTCGCCGGACAAGACGCGGGTGTTCGAGGAGACGAACCGCGTCCTCGTCCCCGGCGGGCGACTCGCCGTCTCGGACATCATCAGCGAGCGGCGGATGCCCGGGAGCATCAAGACCGACGCGGACCTCTGGGCGGCCTGCATCGGCGGGGCCGAACAGGTCGACAGGTACAGGAGCGTCATCGAGGACGCCGGCTTCGAGGCGCTCGACCTCCGGGAGAACCCGCAGTACGAGTTCGTCTCGGAGCAGGCGGAGAACGCGTGTCAGAAGTACGGCGTCAAGAGCGTCTCGCTCGGCGCCCACAGGTGATCACGATGGCAACGGAACAACCAGTAGCGGGCGAACGGGAAGAACAGGTCGAGCTCGGCTCGAAACTACGGAACGGCTCCCTGCTGATGGCCTTGGCGGGCGTGGGGTTCATCGGGTACGGGATCGTGTTTCTGGTGATGAACTTCGTCGGGAGCGGGTTCGAGATCGGGGTGAGCACTCTTGGCGGGATGACGAGCGCGGAGTTGGACCCGACGGTGGCGTACTACATCAGCCACCTGCACGTGGCGACCGCGGCGTTCATCATCTCGACGGGGATCGCGGTGACGGCGCTCTCGTGGTACGGGGTGCGCCAGCGGCTCACCTGGGCGTGGGCGACCGCGATCGTCGCCGCGGTCGTGGGCCTGGCGCTCGCGCTCCCGATGCACTACACCGCGGACGCGTTCGCCCACGACTGGGTGACCCACCTCGGCCCCATCTACCTCGCGACCATCGTGTTCGTGGTGGGTGTGGTTCTGTCGTACCAGGGCATGCGAGCGTCGTAGCGCCCGTGGGGCCCTTCCTCTCCGCTTCTCCCGTGGTCCCCTCGTCGTTCGCGGTCGCACACGTCGGCCCCGGTTCGGAACTGACCGCGCTAGGGTACGTCTTCCTGGTCCTGCTCCACCTGCTGGCCTTCGGAGGGGTCGCGCTTCTCCTCTCCTGGCTGCTGGGCGTACTCGGAGCGGGTCGTACGGGGACGTGAGCGCGGCGGCGAGGCACGAACGGGACCGGGCCGCGTCGCTCGACGCCGTTCGGTCACGGTTCGTCGCCCGCGAGGCGCGTCCTCGCGGTCGAAATCGCGTCCCGGAGCCGAACGAACCCGTCGTCGTCCCGGCCCGCCAGGAGGGAGACGACCGGGAGGAGGTCCCGCGCCCCGTGGAGGAACCCCTCGACGAGGGCTTCGGACCGGACGAGGACGCCGTCCGGCGGGAACCGCGGCCTGTGGCCCCCGCCTCCCCCCGCCACGCGGACGCGGGCGACGCCGTCACCCCGGGGGCGCAACTCGAACCGGAGCGGGCCGTAGAGGCACGCGTACTCGACCGGTTCGCCGTCGAGTAGCCGCGTCACCGCGTCGAGCAATCCGGCGAGGTGCCACGGTGCGGTGTCCGTCCCGTACCGCGTCTCGTCGCCGAGGAACCAGCGGGGCCCCACTGTCATCCGCATCGAAAGTTCGACCGGGCCGCCTCCCGACCCGAGCGACTCGCGGAACCGCTCGTCGTCGAGGTCGAGTTCCACGGCCACCTCGTCGTAGACGACGCCGGCCCACGGGTCCGTGTCCGGGTCGTCGTCGACGGCGTGGACGACCAGTCGGGCGCCGTCGGCGGCGACGTGGCTGCAGTCGTCGATCCCCAGCCCCGCGAGTATCTCGTCGGTCGCGCCCGCCTCGCGGCGCGGACGAGTCGTCCCGCGAACCGGCACCGAGGCGACGTCGAAGCCGAGGTCGATCGGGACCGACACCGCCTCGCCGTCCCACGTGCACGCGGCGGTCCGGCGGCCGGCGAGCCGGGCGACCCCCTCCCCCAGCGGTTCGACGGTCGGCCCGTCGGCCGCGGGCCGAACCGCCGGAACGCCGTCGATGGCGACGGCGAGCGTCCGCGTCGCCCCGACGACCCCCTCGGCCACCCGACCGTCGGGATCGAGGAGCGAGAGCCGCGTTCCGTCCGGGCAGTCGACGACGACGACGTCGCAAGCCGTCCCGTCCCCGGGCGAGGAGCCGTTCCGATCGACGACGGTGCCGTGCAGGCGGAACGAGACGGCCGATTCGTCGATCGTGCGGTCGGAAACCATCGGTGGGTGAGGGGGGTGGGTTCGAGATCGTGTTCGCCGCTCCGGGACGGCTCAGTCGTCGCCGGTCGCCGTCTCGGCGGCCGCCAGCGTCCGGACGCCGCCCGAGAGTTCGCGCTGCGGGTACGGGATGGTGATGCCCGCCTCGTCGAACCGCTCCTTCACGCGCTGGACGTAGTCGGCGCGGGTCTTCACGAAGTCGGCGCGCGAGGGGTTCTCGATCCAGACCCTCGACTGGAGTCCCACGAAGGAGTCCGCCAGTTCGCTCAGGCGGACGGAAGGGGCCGGGTCCGCGAGGACGTCGGGGTGGCGGTCGGCCTCCTCGACGATGATCTCGGTCGCCTCGTCGATGTCGTCGTCGTAGCCGATGCCGAACTCCACCTTCAGCCGGAGCGTCTCCTTGGCGACCGGGTTCTTGATGACGTCGTCGGTGAGCACGGCGTTCGGCACCGTGAGCAGTTCGTTGTCGAACGTCCGAACCCGGGTGACCCGGAAGGAGATGTCCTCGACGACGCCGGAGTTGTCCTCCCACTCGATCCAGTCGCCGATGCGGAACGGCCGGTCGGTGAAGATGAACACGCCGGCGACGAAGTTCCTGATGACGTCCTGGAGCGCCAGCCCGATGGCGAGCGTCGCCGCGGCGGCAACGGTCGCGAGCGACCGCAGGAAGTTGCCGTACCCCGCGAGCCCGAACGCGACGGAGATGCCCACGAAGACGAGGACGACGTTGGCCATCTTTCGCAGCGGCCGGCGGGCGTGTGGTTCCAGCCCGCGCCGGTCGAGCACGCGGTCGACGAGGGGGACGACGAACGTCCGGCCGAGGAGGTAGACGCCGAACAGGACGACGAGGAACGTCGCCGCGGCCGCCAGCGGGCCGGCGACGTTCGCGGGGAGGTACTGGGAGAGGAACTCCGCGACCGGGGCCGAGGGGTTCACCGTCCCGCCGGGTTCCGGAGTCGCCTGGAGGAGCAGCCCGCTCATCGCGCGAACACGGCCGTGTTCCCCCGCGTCTCGACGAGGTCGGCGTCGGCATGCTCGGAGAGGTCCACGGCGAGTTCCTCGGTGCTGGAGCCGCCGCGGGCGGCCCGGAGGAACTTCACCTTCACGAGGTCGCGGTCCTCGAGCTGGTCGGAGAGCTCCCCTGCCACGGATTCTACGCCCTTCTTGCCGACCCAGACGGTCACGTCGAGGTCGTGGGCTCGCTTCCGGAGGTCGTGGTCGGTCATGGTAGCTCCCTACCGGCGGCGCGGGTTTGAAGCTTTACGTTACGTGCTGACGGGCGGGAACGGGGCCGGGTGGCTTCCCCGGCGGCAACGCGTTCCGCCGCTCAGCCGTAGGGGTAGCGCGCCGTCTCCCCGCAGTCACAGCGGATCACGACGTGGCTCCCCTCCTGCAGGCGGACGCGGGCGTTCAGCCCGGGGACGAGGTAGGCGTCACAGCGGTCGCAGGTGAACCGCTCGAAGGAGCGGGGCACGCCGCAGCGATGCCGCTCCGCGAGGCGACGCGCCAGCCGGACGTACTCCCGGGCGCGGTCGGGTTCGCCGGCTTTGACGGCGTCCTTGGCGAGGGCTTCGAGTCGCTCGATCCGCTCCTCCGCGATCTTCTGCATTGGATCGGCTCCCGGATGGTAGTTGACGGTGGACGGCGGATAGCGGTTTCGGAGCGATTCGCGCATCCAGCATCACTATTGCCGTTACGGTCGAACCACGAACCGATGCGTGCCGCAGCCTTCACCGAACTGACCGGTCCTGACGGGGTAACGATCGTCGAACGTCCGACCCCCGAACCGGGCCCCGGGGAAGCCGTCGTCGACGTCGAAGCGTGTGCCATCAACCGGCACGACCTCTGGATCCTCGAAGGCGACTCCGCGATGGTCGAGGCCGACGACCTGCCGTTCGTCAGCGGTCTCGACGTCGCCGGCGAAGTCCGCACCGTCGGTGCGGGCGTGACTGGTGTCGAACCCGGGGACGGCGTCGTTCTCTGCCCGAACGAGACCTGTGGAACCTGTCGATTCTGCCGCGACGGCCCCGAGAACCTCTGTGAATCCTTCTCGCTCCATCACGGCGGCCTCGCGGAGGCCGCCTGCGTCGAGGCCGACCGTCTCGTCGCGCTTCCGGAGTCCGTCGACACGACGACCGCCGCCGCCCTCCCGACCGCGTACATGACGGCGTACCGTATGCTCAGGCTGGCGAACGTCGGCCCCACCGATCTCGTCTTCGTGCCGGGTGCGACCGGCGGTGTCGGCGTCGCCAGCGTCCAACTCGCCGACGTGTTCGGTGCGAGAACCATCGGGACGTCCTCGTCGGCGGCCAAACTCGAACGGGTCGATTCGCTGGGCCTCGACCACGCCGTCCAGGGAACCGACCCCGATTCCCTCCGAACTGCGGTGGGGAACGTCGGGACGCCGGACGCGGTCCTGAATCACCTCGGCGGGCGCTACACCGAACTCGGGCTCGACGTCCTCCGGCGCGGCGGGCGGATGATCGTCTGCGGCCGGACCGCCGACAGCCGGTCCGAGATCGACGTCCCCGACCTGTTCCTGGGCCACAAACGGATCACCGGCAGTACGATGGGGACGCAGGGCGACCTCCGGACGCTGGTCGAACTCGTCGCTGCCGGGGATCTGACTCCCGAGATCGCCGGGACGTATCCGCTCGACGGGACCCGGAACGCGTTCGCGGCGATGCGAAACCGCGAGAGCGTCGGGAAGCTGGTCGTAACGAACTGAGAGCGACCGCCCAGTTCCTGTACAGGCGTGCTCCCCGGTGCTGTGAAGCCGCTGGAACGCGTTGACGTGTAGTCGTCGACGATCACGACGGGCAGCCCGAACGCGTCCCCGGAAATCGACTCCGACAGAGCAAAGGCCCGAAGCGGCGAACCGCCGGACCGTTCCGACGGTGAAGGTCCTCGACTACCTCGAACTCGAATCGCGGCTCGCCCGCGCGGGCATCGGCACGGCCCACGACCAGCAGGTCGAGGCGCTCCGACGCGCCGCCGAGTCGGGCGCGGCCGTCGAGGTGGTCGAGACCCCCTGGGCCGGCGAGGACGCGCTCGACGGCCTCTACAGCGCCGCCCGCGGCCGGGGCCTGTTCCGCGAGTACGACCTCGCCCACTGCAACCTCATCGGGCCGGGGAGCGTCGCCGTCGCCCGCCACGCGCGGCGCAACGGGGTCCCCCTCGTGCTCCACTGCCACGTCACGAGCGAGGACTTCCGCGAGAGCTTCCGCGGGTCGAACGCCGTCGCCCCGGCGCTCCGCCGCTACCTCCGGTGGTTCTACTCGCAGGCCGACCTCGTGCTCACGCCCTCGGAGTACACGAAGCGTCAGCTCTCGGCGTACCCCGTCGGGGCGCCGATCCGGGCGCTGAGCAACGGCGTCGACCTCGACTCCGTCGCCGACCACGCGGACCACCGCGAGCAGTACCGCGAGCGGTACGACCTCGACGGCGTCGTCGCGTTCGCGGTGGGCAACGTGTTCGAGCGGAAGGGGCTCACCGACTTCTGCGAGGTGGCCGAGCGCGTCGACCTCGAGTTCGCCTGGTTCGGCACCTACGACACCGGCCCGCAGGCGTCGCCGACGGTCACGCGCCGGGTGGAGAACCCGCCCGAGAACGTCACCTTCACCGGCTGGGTCGAGGACAAGCCGGGGATGTTCGGCGCCGGCGACGTGTTCTTCTTCCCGACGAAGGAGGAGAACCAGGGCATCGTGGTGCTGGAGGCGATGGCCTGCGGCAAGGCGGTCGTGCTCCGGGACATCCCGGTGTTCCGCGAGTACTTCGAGGACGGTCACGACTGCCTGCTCTGCTCGGGGAGAGACGAGTTCGTCGCGGCCCTCGAACGGCTCGCAGCCGACCCGGACCTCCGGGAGCGTCTCGGGGAGAACGCCCGCGAGACGGCCGGCCGGCACGGCCTCGACCGGGTCGGCGAGGAACTCGTCGCCACCTACCGGGATCTCCTGGAGTGACGCCCGCCTCGTCGTCGACGCGACGTGCCGGCCCGCCGTCGTGACGAAGACGCAAGGCATTACCCGCCACCCCCAGAACCGGGCGGACGATGCAGACGGTCGCCGCCTTCACCGACACGTACCTTCCCACGGTGAACGGCGTCACCTACACCGTGCGTGCCTGGCGCGACCGCTGGCACGACCGCGGCGGCCGCATGGACGTGGTGTTCCCCGGTGCGCCGGAGTACGACCCCGAGGACGGCGAGTACGCGACCCGGAGCTTCGGCTTCCCGTTCTACGAGGGGTTCCGCTTCGGACTGCCGGGCGTCCCCGACGCGGTCCGGGACGTCGACGTCGTCCACGCCCACACGCCGTTCGCACTCGGGCTCTCGGGGCTGTACCTCGCGCGAAGGATCGACGCTCCGCTGGTCGCCTCCTATCACACCCCGACCTCCGAGTACGCGGACTACATCGCCAACGGCCGGACGGCAGACGCGCTCGAGGCCGTCGCCCGACGGTACGAGCGGTTCTACCTCAACCGCGCGCGAGCGGTCGTCGTCCCGAGCGAACCAGCGCGCGAGCACCTCCGGGGCATCGGCATCGACGCGCCCGTCTCGGTCGTGCCGAACGGCGTCGACACCGGGTTCTTCCGTCGCGTCGACGACGGCGACTTCCGCGAGCGGTACGACCTTCCGGACGGCCCGCTCGTCGGCTACACCGGCCGACACGGCTTCGAAAAGGGGCTCACCGGGATCCCGCCTGCGGTCGCCGCGGCCGACACGGACGCGACGCTCGTCTTCGGCGGCGACGGCCCCGCCCGCGACGCGCTCGAACGGGCGGCCGCCGAGCACGGCCTCGACGCGCGCTTCCTCGGGTTCCTCCCGCGCGAGGACCTCCCGGCGTTCTACTCCGCGCTCGACGCCTTCCTCTTCCCCTCGCCGGTCGAGACGCAGGGGCTCGTCGCGCTGGAGGCGAACGCCTGCGGCACGCCCGTCGTCGGCGTGAACGACGGCGCGCTCGCGGACACGGTCAGGGACGGCGTCACCGGCCACCACTTCGTCCGCGGCGACGTCGACGGCTTCGCGGACGCCATCGAGCGCACGCTGGCCGAGCGGGAGTCGCTCTCGGCCAACTGTCTCGACTCCCGCGAGGAGTCGAGCGTCGAACACGCCGTGGACCGACTCGCCGAGGTGTACGACGAGTTGTGAGTCGGCGGCGGACAGCGCTTCTCGTCGACCCACGAGCCGATGGTTCACGAAGATCGAGTGGAAAACACAAACCAACATAGGGAAGCTTTCGACGGCGTACTCGAAACGACCGTTTGATGATTCGGGTAAACGATAGAAGCTTCTCCAGGGAGCGCGGGACGTCCCGTACCGTGTTCCCCGGCGTCGACGTCCCGTTTGAACACGGGGGACGTACGATGGATCTGATAAACCTACCGTACCCATCGAGGCAGCGCTAGAACTGCTTTCCGACCAGTGCAGACGACGGGTCCTACGGTACCTGATCGGGATCGACGGCGACGCCGCGGACCTCGACGAACTGGTCGACGCGATCGCGAGCGGCGAGCCACGGGTGGAGCGGGCCCGCGGAACGACTGCCGACCAGCTCAGAATCCGGTTGCACCACGTTCACCTCCCGAGGCTAGCCGAGGCGGGCGTCGTGGAGTACGACGCGCGAACCGACACCGTTCGCCATCACCGGTCGCCATCACCGGTCGGACGGAATCGAGCGACCCCTCTCGGTCGCCGTCGACGAACGACCGGGATGTGCGGTCCGACGTCGCCCTCACTCGCGTCCGTCCCGGCGGACGTAGACGTCCAGTCGGCCGTCCCGCCCGACGACGACCTCACAGCCGTCGTACGTGAACCACGTGCGAACGGTTCGGCGGGACCCGTCCTCCGGGGACGCGAGGAGCGCATCCAGCGCGTCGGGGTCGACGTACTCGTTCAGGAGCGCGACGTCGAGCGGGTTGCGGTCGGTCGCCGCGGCGACGGCCTCGACGACGGCGACGCTCGGCCCGCCCGCCGCCTCCCAGTCGGCTCGGGCGACGCTCACGTCGGGGTCCGGGCCGATGGCGAGCCCGGCGTTCGGTGCGTCCTCGTCCGTCGCAGTTTCCTCGTCAAACATGGTCTCACTTCCGTCGGCCAGCCGCCGACCTGGGTCCCCGCGTTCGTGACCCGTCCTGTGCTGCCCATCGCGGGGGTATTCGTACCGGAGGGAACGGTGTATCCACACATAGCTCTGTTGTGAGCATTCGAGTTACTGTTCCCCGTCCCGGTCCCGGGCGCCGTCGAGTTGCACGTGAACATCGTCTTCAGCACGACCACCAGGCTGTTCGTCGCCCCAGTCCCCAAGATGGCGGCCCCCTCCAGTCGGCCCGCTGGACCGCCGCCCCCCTCCGACGCGATTACGCTCACGAGCGTCTTGTCCTCGTCCACCATGAGCAGCCGTCCGGCGGGCGTGTCCGACCAGATCCACAGCGAATCGAACGTTTCGACGCCCGACGCTTCCCCGCGAATCCGCTCCTCGACCGCGTCGTACACGCGCGTCCCGGGGACCTCGGCGACGTCGCTCACGTCCTGTGCCGTTCCGTCCTCGAGGCCGGTGAGGGCGACGAACGTGCGGGCGGCGTAGAGACTCGGTCCAAACGCCTGGACCCGTTCGATCGCCGCGAATTGGGGTCGGTCCGTGGAGTCGGGCGACATTGGTAAAATCGGCGACGGTCGTTCGAACCCGTCCGGAGACAGGTTCGGCGCACGGCGGCAGAGAGGTTGGGACCCATTCTGTGCCGGGCGCCACCGTCAAGTCGTCGTCCTCCCCTATATTCTTATTGTGATTATCCGAGTGAACTGTGTCCATCGCTCGAAATCGGGGTGCCGACAGCCGTCCCGCCGGTCCGACCCGTCACTGGGACGGTGAGTTCGAATCCGGTCCCGCCTCCCCGGTGGCGGGATCGAACGGGGAGACGCTCGGGAGAGCGGGGAGACGCCGGGGAGTCCGAACGCGATCGCGCTCCGCTTCGGAAAGTCAAGAGAGGAAACGCCTTTCCGCTGGAGCACAAACCGGCGGCAGAGTCGATCGGGAGACCGGTCGAACGGGTTGGGACCCATGGACGGACTTACAGATCAACAACAGGCGGTCGAACTGCTCCAGCAACTCGGTCTCAAAGAGTACGAGGCCAAGTCGTTCGTGGCGCTCTCGCGGGTACCACGGGGGACGGCCAAGGAGGTGGGCGAACTCTCCGAGGTGCCACGCACCCGCGTCTACGACGCGATCCGCGTGCTCGAGACGAAGGGGCTCGTCGAGATCCAGCACTCGAACCCCCAGCAGTTCCGGGCGGTCCCGATAGACGAGGCGATTCGGACGCTACGGGAGGAGTACCGGTCCCGGACCGAACTGCTTCAGGAGGCGCTCAGGGGCATCGAACCGGCAGCGACCGACGACGAGACGGAGGTCACACACGAGGTCTGGGCGCTCTCGGGGGAGACGGCGATCAAGAACCGGACCCGGCAGTTGATCGACGAGGCCGACCGGGAGCTCGTCCTCGTGATCGGACACGACGCCGTCATCACCGAGCAACTGATCGACAACCTCCGGACGGCCCGGGAACGGGGCGTCGACGTCGTCGTCGGAACCGAGTCCGGCGAGCTGCGCGAACTCGTCCGGGGGGAGCTTCCGGACGCGGAGGTGTTCGTCTCCGGGCTCGAGTGGCTGAGCGGACCCGGGATCGCCGCCGACGAGACGGAGATCAGCCGCCTCCTGCTGGTCGACGGGTCGACCATCCTCGTGAGTTCGTTCCACGAGGACCGGACGGGGGGCAGGTCACACGAACAGGCCGTGTTCGGTCGGGGGTTCGACAACGGACTCGTCGCCATCGTCCGCCGGCTGATGGCGACCGGGTTCCCCCCCGCAGACGACGGCGAGACCGAGGAACCGGAACGATCGTAGGGGGGTTGGGTCGTCCGGACCGGGATCGGACGCGACCGTACCGGGATACGACGGTCTATCGGGTTCGGATCGCCGCTTCCGCGCCGCCCGGACGCCGGCCAACCGACCGCTCGACCGTCCCAGTCGTGACTACGGCCCGCTAACCGACTACGGCATGCCAGCACGGGACTACGGCATGCCAGCACGTCTCCGACACGCTACCCCGATACGGCACGCCGGTTCGAGCGCGTCCGGCGCGCTAGTCCTCGAGCGCCTGCGCGATGCGCTGGAGCTGCCGGGTCGCGTCGCGCACCTCGTCGCGGAGCTGGCGCACCTCGCGCACCAGTTCCTCGTTGCCGGCCGACTCCTCCTCGGCGCCGGGCCCGCCCATGCCGCCGGGGCCGCCGCCGCCCATCATGCCGCCCATCATCTGCGCGAACGGGTTGCCGCCGCCGCCCATGCCGCCCGGACCGCCGCCGCCCATGCCGCCCGGACCGCCGCCGCCCATCATCTCCTCGGGCGAGGGCGCCTCGCCCTCCTCGCGCTCCTGTTCGCGTCGCTCGCGGATCTCCTCGACGCGCTCGCGGAACGACTTCTCCTCGCTCTCCTCGTCGGCCTCGTTCTCCGCCTGCGCTTCCCCGTCCGTCGCTGACTCCTCGGGTTCGTCTTCGGCCATGGGGAGGGCTTCGCTCCGGCGTCCGAAAAGGGTTGTCTCTCGGTGTCATCCCGCCGAGCGTTCGCCGGTCGCCGTTCGACCGGTTCGTTCGCCGCGGGGGAGTGGTCGTCCCCAACCTCTGCCGTCGCCGGAGCCTCCCCCGGCACACCGTCGGCGGCGTTCCCCCCGGATTCGCTCCCCTGGCGCGGCGAGCGACCGCGCGTTCAGAAGTACGCGCTGATCGCGGCGTGCCCGATGTACATGCCACAGAGGGTGAACGCCCCCGCGACGACCCCCAGCGACTCCTCTGGGGCTGGACTCGGGAGTTCTGCGGCGGAGAGGACTGCGCCGATGCAGGACCCGGCAGCGAGCGCGATGACGGCCGCTTTGAGCCATTCCATACGTTGACTCCTTGGGGTCACGAGGTGAAATAAATGACGATGGGATTCGCGACCCGGGACGTTCGGGTTCAGCGGACGCGCGGGGTTCCGTCGGCGGCGATGCCACCAATCCGTGCGTTCTTATCCGACCGTCCCTGACGGGGGGCCGTGTTCACGGACCGGTCCGACGCCGTCGCGGACGAGCGTCCCCACCGGGGCTACGGGGTCACGGTGACCCCCGGCCAGAGGGGCCCCTGCGCGCTCGTCACGGGCTACGGACCGGGGAACCGCCTGCTCTCGTGGCGCGACGGGGCGCTCCGGGACGTCGCCTCCCCCGCCGTCGCGGACGAGGGGCGACACGCCATCGGCGTCGTCGCCGCCGACCTCGACGCCGACGGCCGCGAGGAACTGTACGTCCACAACACCGACGAGTTCGACGGCCGGACCCGCGACACCGACCTGCTGCTCGACCCCGTGGAGTGCTCGCCCGACCGGAAGGGGGCCCGCTGGCGGGACCTCTACGGGCTCGGCGTCAACGCGGACCGGGGGAACTTCCGGTCCGGCCGCTCGGTCGCCGCGCTCGACCGCTACGGCACCGGCCGCTACGGCGTCTTCGTGGCCTCCTACGGCGCCCCCTCGCGCTTCTACGAACTCGGCGACGACGGGGAGCTGACGGACATGTCCGCCGCGGTCGGGCTGGAGGTGGACGCCTGTGCCCGATCGCTGTTCGCCGGCCCCGTCGTCTCCGAGCGCATGGATCTGTTCGTCGGCGTCGAGCGCGGGCCGAACCGGCTGTTCCGCAACGGTTCGGGCCACTTCGAGGAGGTGGCAGGCGACGTCGGCCTCGACGACGCCGAGGCCGACGCCCGCGGGGTCGCGATGGCCGACGACGCGCTCGCCTGCGGGACCTGGGAGGGGCCGAACCGCATCTTCGAGCCGGTCGAGGACGGGACGTTCGTCGACGTCGCTCCGCCGGAGTTCACCGAGCCGACTCGGGTCCGGACGCTCGTCTGTGCCGACTTCGACAACGACGGGCGCGAGGAGCTGTTCGTCCACGGCCTCGGCGCCGAGAATCGCCTGTTCCGGCTGACCCCCGAGGGCGAGTGGGACCCGCTGGATCCCGGGCCGGCGCGGGAGCCCCGCGGGCTCGGCACGGGCGCGTCGGTCGCCGACTTCGACGGCGACGGCACGCTCGAACTCCTGCTCGTCCACGGCGAACTCGCTGCACAGCCGCTGTCGCTGTACGCCGCCGAGAACGACGGCGACTGGCTGCGGATCCGCCCGACGACCCAGTACGGCGCCCCGGCCCGCGGCGCGGCGGTCACGCTGGAGACCGACGAGTGGACGCGCACGCGTGTCGTCTGTGCCGGCTCGGGCTACCTCTGCCAGATGGAGCCCGTCGCCCACTTCGGGCTGGGCGAGCTGACCCCCGAGCGCGTGACGGTCCGCTGGCCGGACGGCCGCGAGGCGACGATGGAGCGGCCGGCCGAGCGCGCCGAACACGAGGTTCCACATCCGATGGCGCCGCGCTTCTGAGCCGCTCCGGCTCGTGACGGCCGTCCGCGGGACGCGGGCCCCTCAGGGCGCCGCGAGCGACCCGACGAGGTCCTCGAACCCGTCACCGTCCAGTAGCTGTGACGACCCCGCCCAGGCGGCGTAGCGGACGCCGTCCTCGGCCCAGAACGCCTCCCACGCGCCGCGTTCCTCGGTGAGCGCGGCGTAGTGGACGGTCGTCCCGCGACGGTCGAGCGCCCGGCGCGTCTCGGCGGACTGGTCGGCAGGCTCCGGCGGGAGGTCGGGCGCGAACGGGCTCCCCTCCGCCGCCGCCGCGAGCCAGAGGTGGTCGCTTCCGTTCCCGCGCCGTCGGAACACGCACTCGATCGCATCCGCGTCCGGGAACGCGACGGCCGAGTCGAACACGTACCCGTCGTTTCGCGGCAGAAGCGGACGGACGGGCGGGTCGCGGGCCAGCGCGACCGGCGAGAGCGGACGGGCTCCGTCGTACGGCCGAACGGGACTGAACTCCCACAGGCCGTGGGGGACCGCGACCGGCTCACACCGGTACCGCACCCAGTAGTTCAGCCGGTGGAACGGCGCGTCGCGGACGGCCGCGGCGGCGTCGGGTGCGGCGGGGGCAACCCCCCGCAGTAGCTTCCGAAGCTCGCGGTCCCCGAACTCGCCGTCGAGCACGGAGAGTTCGACCTGCGTCCGGTCCCGCTGGACGCAGGCGCCGCGTCGATCCTCGTAGTCGCGCCCGAGCCAGCCGACCGCGTCGCCGCAGTCGAACGGCGTCGGGTCCGGCGTGCGCCACAGCGGCGCGACGCTCGCGGCCGGCGGCGCCCAGTCGTAGAGGAACTGCTTGAGCCGGAGCCGCCGGCCCTCGCCCTCGACGACGGTCCGGACGCTGCTCGGGTTGCCCTCGCTCCAGGGCGTCTGTCCGAGCTCCTCGGGGGTCACGTCGTCCGGTCGCCCCGGCGGCTGTTCGGGTCGGCACGTGACGCGACCGATCGAACAGTCGCCGGGGAGCCACTCCGGTTCGAAGACGACGAAGTTCACGTCCGCCTGCGCGTCGGCGTGGGTCGTCTCGCGGGGCGGCCGGGCCTCGTCGGGGTCGTCGAGTCGGGCGGCGGGGTCGGCGGAGAGCCAGGCGGTCATCGGCTTCCCCTCGCTCGATCCACCGCTTCCATGCCGGGTCGTACGGCGGGCCATGGGGCCGAATCTCGGAGGACAGCGACGCGCTCGGTGGGCATGGGTCCCCGTTCGCCGACGGCGACAAAGCCTTTCCCTGAACCCGAGTTACGTTCGTCGGCTTACCGTTCGACCCGGCGACGCCCGTGACGGACCGTTTTTCACCCCTCCCGCCCACCTCCCGACGATGACCGACCGGCTCGGGAAGGCGGACCGAGCGCTGTTCGAGGGGACGATCCTGCCCGACCTCGGCGCGGACCGCGAGGACGTGGCGCTCGGCCCGGCCCACGGCGTGGACTTCGGCGTGCTCGACGTGGGCGGCCGCGCGCTCGTCGCCGCGACCGACCCGCTGTCGGTGCTCCCGGACCTGGGCTTCGCCCGGGCCGGCCGCTTCGCCATGTCGTTCGCGCTCGCGGACGTGGCCGTCTCCGGCATCCCGCCGAGTCACGTCGCCCCGACCTTCTCGCTCCCGACGGCGATGACCGACGACGAGTTCGCGGAGCTGTGGACGGCCATCGCGGCCGAGTGCGAGGACCTCGGGGTCGCCGTCGCGACGGGCCACACCGCGCGCTACCCCGGCGCGTCGTACCCCTGGGTCGGCGCGACGACCGTGCTCGGCGTCGGCGACCACGGCGATCTGATCCGACCGGACGGCGCGCGGCCGGGCGACAGACTGCTCGTCACCCGGGGGCCCGCCATCGAGACCGCCGGCCTGCTGACGACGCTGTACCCGGGTGCGTTCGAGGGGCTCGACGAGTCGACCCTGCGGGACGCCCAGGCCTGCCTCGACCGGACGAGCGTGGTCCGGGACGCGCTGGCCGTCGCGGACGCGGGGCGTGACGTGGACACCGACCGGGGGGTGGATTCGGGACCGGGCGACGCCCGCGGGGGGAGAGCGAGTGACGACGGTTCGACCGTCACCGCGATGCACGACGCGACCGAGGGCGGCCTCCGCGGCGCGCTCTGTGAACTCGCGGCCGGGGTCCGGATCGACGTCGATTCGGCGGCCGTGCCCGAGGACCAGGCCGCCGTCGCCGCCTGCGACGCGCTCGGTCTCGACCCGTGGGCCTGTACCACCGCGGGGACGCTCCTCGTCGCCGTCCGCCCGGACGGGGTCGAGGCGGTCGTCGATGCGCTGGAGTCGCGTGGGACCGCGGTCGGCGTCGCCGGGAGTGTCCGGGAGGGCGACGGCGTGCGGGTGGACGGCGAGCGGGTCGAACCCCCCGCGGAGGACGAGTCGTGGGCGGCCTACGCGGCGCTGTCGGGCGGGGAGTAGCGCCCCGGGCTGGCTCACCGCGCCTCGTGTCCCCGCACGTCCGTTCACGCACCGACCGACGAGTGGTTCGGGGAAATCGTTGTATCGGTGGACGTGCAATCGAACGACCAGCTACGAACGTGATACCGCTTCCGCGACCGAGGCCTCGCTCGCGTGACCGCCCGCCCCGCCGACCCGGAGCGGCGCTCCTCCGGCGTCGCTGAAGACCCGCCGTCCCGCACGACTCCGACGCCCGGACGCTCCAACGGCCCTACGAAGCCCCAGACGAACCGATGGACTGGTACACGCGCTCGCTCGAGGCGATTTACGCGGAACTCGACACGAGCACGACGGGGCTCCCCGACGAGGCGGTCGCCGAGCGACGCGAGCGGTTCGGACCGAACGAGATCGCCAGCGACCGCCGGCGAGGGCCCATCCGGATCTTCCTCGCGCAGTTCGCGAGCGCGCTCATCTGGGTGCTGCTCGTCGCCGCCGCGCTCTCTGCGGCCATCGGCCACGTGGTCGACGCGGTCCTCATCGCCACCATCCTGTTGGCGAACGGCGCCTTCGGGTTCGTCCAGGAGTACAGGGCCGAGCGGAGCCTCAAGGCGCTCCGCGGGATGGCGGCGCCGACCGCCACCGTCCGGCGCGACGGGACCGAACGGACGATCGAGGCCGCAGACCTGGTCCCCGGGGACGTCGTGCTCCTGGAGCAGGGGGACGTCGTCCCGGCCGACGGCCGCATCGTCGAGGAGGGGAACCTGGAGGTGGACGAGGCCGCGCTGACCGGCGAGAGCGTCCCCGTGGAGAAGACGACGGGGCCGGCGGAGGCGGGGACGCCCCTCGCCGAGCGCGACAACATGGTGTACAAGGGCACGAGCGTCAGCCGGGGGAGCGGGGTCGCGGTCGTCGTCGCCACGGGGATGGACACCGAGGTGGGCGCGATCGCGACGGAGCTGATCGGGGCGGAGGACCCCCGCACGCCGCTCCAGCGGGACCTCGACCGCCTCGGTCGGCGACTGGGGATCGGGGTCGTGGCGCTCTCGGCGCTCGTCGTCCCGCTGCTCGTGTTCGGCGGGCGTGGGCTCGTTCAGGCGGGGCTGACCGCCGTCTCGCTGGCGGTGGCGGCCGTCCCGGAGGGGCTGCCGGCGGTGGTCACGCTGACGCTGGCGCTCGGCGTCCGTCGAATGGCCCGGGAGGACGCGCTCGTCCGGACCCTCCCGGCCGTCGAGGCGCTGGGGGCCGTCGACGTCGTCTGTACGGACAAGACCGGGACGCTGACCGAGGGGGAGATGCGCGTGCGCGCCGCGTGGGTACTCGACGAGACGTTCCGGGTCGACGACGCGGCGGCCGAGGAGCGGCTGGACCTGCTGTTCCGGATCGGCGCCGTCTGCAACGACGCCACCGACGACGACGGCGACCCGACCGAGCGGGCGCTCGTCGCGGCCGCGACGGAACACGGGCTGGACGTCGACGCGATCCGGCGGGAGACCCCGCGGCGCGCCGAGGTGCCGTTCTCCTCGGAGCGCAAGCGCATGGCGACGATCCACGACGACGTCGTCTACGTGAAGGGGGCTCCCGACGTGGTGCTCGAACGCTCGACGCGGATCCTCTCGTCCGACGGCCCCGTCGACCTGGACGACGAGACGCGCCAACTGGTCGAACGACGGGTCGACGAGTTCGCCGCGGACGCGCTCCGGGTGCTCGGGTTCGCGTACACCGAGCGGACGGGCGACGGAGGGCCCGAGGAGGACCTCGTCTTCGTCGGGTTGCAGGGGCTGCTCGATCCGCCGCGCGAGGAGGTTCCGGACGCGATCGCCGACACGAAGCGGGCCGGCATCTCCGTGAAGATCATCACCGGGGATAACCCGACGACGGCCCTGGCCATCGCGGGACGGGTCGGCGTCGAATCGGCGGTGCTGTCCGGTCAGGAGATCGGGTCGCTCGACGACGCCGAGTTACGGGAGCGGGTCGAGGACGTCGACGTGTACGCGCGGGCGGAGCCACGCCACAAGGTCCGCATCCTCGAGGCCCTGCAGGCGAACGGCCACGTCGTCGCGATGACCGGCGACGGCGTCAACGACGCGCCGGCGCTGAAGAACGCCGACGTCGGCATCGCGATGGGCGTCCGCGGGACGGACGTGGCCAAGCAGGCGAGCGACATCGTCCTGCTGGACGACGACTACGCGTCCATCCGCTCCGCGATCAGGCGCGGGCGGACCATCTTCGACAACATCTGGAAGTTCGTCGCGTACCTGCTCAGCGCCAACGTCGCGGAGGTGGCGGTGGTGTTCGTCGCCTCGCTGTTCGGGTACCTCATCCTGCCGGCGGTGCAACTGCTGTGGATCAACCTGCTCACCGACGGGCTGCCGGCGCTGGCGCTCGGGACCGACCCCACGGGTGACGTGATGGACCGCCAGCCGCGGGAGCGGGAGGTCGGCATCATCGACGGGGACATGCTCGGGTTCATCGCCGGGGCCGGCCTGACGGCGACGACGCTGCTGCTCGGCCTGATGTTCTACACCCTCGACGGCGCCCAGTCGGTCACGCCGTACGCGATGACGATGGTGTTCACGGGGCTCGTCGTCTACGAGTTCGTCAAGCTGTACGTGGTCAGGTGGACGAAGGACACGGCGACGCTGACGAACCCCTGGCTCGCCCTCGCGGTCGTCACGTCGCTGCTCCTCCAGCTGGCCGTCCTCTACTCCCCGTTGAGCGGGTACTTCGGCACCGTGTCGCTCGGGGCCACGGACTGGGGGTTGCTGGGACTCATGCTCCTCGTCGGGACGCCGCTGGTGATCCTCGTCGGCTGGCTGGTCAAGCGGGACGCGGCCGCTTCCGGTCGCGGCTAGGTGGACCTCGATCCGCCGACGTGTACCCGTTCGACCACCTACCCGGGGAGGAACACGTTGATCACCGCGACGACGAGCCCCGCGAGGGCCATCCGGACCGCCGAGACGTACCACCGCTGGCCCGAGATCGAACCCATGTACGCGCCGAAGGCCGCCAGGATACCGATACCGAGGGCGACGCTGACCAGACCCGCCTCGGCCATCGAGAGGACCGCTCCCTCGAAGAGGAACGGGACGAGCGGGACGAGAATGCCGATCAGCGGGCCGAGCCCGCTCGCCGTCGCGTGAACGACGCGTGCGCCCTGCTGTTCGCGCTGCACTCGCGTGTCGTCGAGGTCGGTCAACATCGCCCGTTCGATCCGCAGGATCTCGGCGTGCGTCTCCGCGCGTTCGATCTCCCAGACGCTCCAGACGGCCGACGTGCCTAGCCCGACGGCGGCGCCGAGCCCGATCTTGACGACCGTGACTCCGTCGGGAATGCCCGAGAGGACGGTCCCGACGACGATCCCGATGCACGTCAGCGTCCCGTCGAACCCGTTCGAGACGAAGTACCGGCGGGAGATGGAGCGGACGTCCTCCCTCCCGAGGAGCGATCGCAGGAGACGGCGCTCGGTGGGCACGGCCGATCAGCCGTCCCGGCGCGTCCGTCGTTCCTCGACGACGTGTGTCCCGTACGTGACCTCGTCGATCGAGTGGACGGTTCCCCCGAGGCCGTCGATCGCCTCCTCGATCGCCCCGTAGTCCAGCGCGTCCCCCTCGATCGTGATCTCGACGTTCTGGACCTCCCTGTCGTGTTCGAGCAGCGACGTGGTGATCGCTTCGACGTGCCCCACGGCTGCGAGGCGCTCGGTGAACTCCAGAAGTTGCGGGTCGTGCGGTTTCAGGACGTCGAGGACGACGCGTCGAAGGTCGGCCATCACGTGGACCGTCGGCGGCGCATTCCTTAATACCGCGTCCCGGTGGACGACGTCGGGGACTTGGCCGACCCCGGAGTTAGACGTCCCCGTCCTGGCCGTGAGTTGAGCCCGGGTCGGGCCCGGCGCCTGTCAGGTCGTGAGCGTCGGGGGAACCCACCCTCACGTAACGGTGTACTCAGATTCGACCCTCCCGGTCAGTTCGTCGGGAACGAGCCGGTAGAACTCGAACGCGACCTCGCGCAGCGGCGCGTGGAAGATGTCGACGAGCGGGATGTCGACCCGGTCTAGCCCCTCCAGCGTCTCGGTGGCGATCCCTTCGGAACGGACCCCCTCCAGCCGGCCGCGCGCCACGACGCTTCGCCAGCCCTCCTCCTCGCCGTAGGTCACGAACGTGACGGGCCGTCCCTCCAGGTCGCCCTTGGCCCCCTCGTCCCCGTCGGCGAGCCGGAAGTAGAACGTCGCCTCGGTCGCGTCGTAGCCGTACGACACCGGGACGGCGTGTGGCGGCTCGTCAGCCGCCGTCGACAGCGATATCACGCCGGTTCCGCCGTCCCCGAGGAACGCGTCTCGCTCCTCCTCGTCCATCTCGACGGGGCTGTCCTCGCTCATGTCTGGTTCGAGGGCCGGAGAAGTGATAAGCGCTGGCCGCCGCCCGGCTTCGTCGCACCATCCTTTCGACTGGGGGACGATCCCGTCCGCGACCGCCGACGTGGCGGCGAGGGTCGGTCGGTCGAGTGACGGAGCCGACGTCACGCGGCCGGTCGCTCGTCGACGCCGGTCACTCGTCGACGCCGGTCTTCACGACGAGCGAGGGACGGTCGGTCAGCCGGATGACGCGGTCGGTGACGCTCCCGAGGAGGCTCCGATACTCCGCGGGGCGGCGTCTCGTCCCGAGGACGATCAGGTCGACGTCGCGTGTCTCCCCGTCGCGGACGACCGTCGCCCGCGTCCGGATGAGTTGCTGGAGCGCCCGGCAGCTGCGTTCGGCCTGCCACTCCTGGGCCCTGCCGACGATCGCGTTCACCAGCAGCACCGCCGCGATGAACGCGGCGTCGGTCCCCTCGCCGATGGCGAGCGAGACGACCGCGGCGAGCACGAGCACGTAGATGAGCGGGTCCTTGAACTGGCGGAGGAGGATCGTCCACCACACGACCGGCTTCGCCCTCGGAAGGCGGTTCGGGCCGTGTTCCGAGAGCCGGCTCCGGGCCTCCTCGGTCGAGAGGCCGTCGGGATCGGTTTCGAACGCGTCGTGGATCCGGTCGATCCCCTCGGCGTACCAGTCGACCGCGTCCGGGGCGGCGGGAACGGCCATCGGATACGGAAACCACGGCCGGATCGGACTTGGTGGCCGGTGGCGGGTGAGGTACGGAAAACGGCTCGCCACGAGTGGGGACGGACGGCCCGACGGCGCGTTCCGCGTCGGTGCGTGGTCGACCCGAACCCGGGCTCGGACCGGGACGACGGGCGCCGGTTCGTCGACGCGGTCGGACGATTGGTCCTGCTGCACCCCGCCCCCAGGCCACGACTCACACGAACACGGCGAACAGGATGCCGACGACCGAGACGGCCCCGAGGACCGCCGTCACGAGGATGGCGAGTCGACGGGGCCCGAGGAGCCACGCGAGCCCGGCCTTCACGAGGGTGTTCGCGATCGCCCCGACGACGATCCCCGTCGCCGCGACGTCCGTGGAGACGGAGCCGTCCGCGGCGAGTCTGCTCAGCGTGAGCGTGATGGCGTCCACGTCGGCGAGCCCCGAGACGAACGCCGTGGCGTAGACGCCCGACGGGCCCAGCCGCGTGTTTGCGAGCTCCGAGACGAGCAGGACCACGGCGAAGACGGCCCCGAAGAACAGCGCCGGTCGCAGGCGAAACGGGTTCTCGACCTCGGTCCCGGAGTCGACGCCCGTCCGCGCTGTCGCCCGCCAGTAGACGACTGCGGCGACGACGGCGCCGAACGCGGTCATCGCACCGAGCGGGACGGCGACGTGGGGGAGCAGCGCACGGTTGATCACCGCGACCTCGACGAGCGCCCGGGGGAACATCACGATCGACGCGACGACCGTGGCGAACGCGTACATCCGCGAGAGCGTCGGCGCCTCGCTCGCCCGCTCGGCCATCGAGACCGTCGTCGCCGTCGAGGAGACGAACCCGCCCAGCACGCCCGTCAGCGCGATGCCGCGCTCGGCGCCGACGGCCCGGCTCAGCGCGTACGCGAGGAAGCTCAGCCCGGTGACGAACACGACCATGAGCCAGACGAACCGCGGGTTCAGTCCGAACAGGACGTCGAGTTCGCGGTCAGGCAACACCGGGAGGACGACCAGCACGACGAGGACGAACTTGACCGAGGCGCGGCGCTCGCGCTCGTCGACCCGGTCGGCGAACCCGTGGATCGTCCCCTTCGCGGAGAGGAGCGCCGTGACGGCGCCGGCGACGATGATGGCGATGACGGCCCCCCGCTCGGAGTGGGTCGTCAGCGCGCCGAGAACGACGACGAGCAGCGCGGCGGTCAGCGTCGTGAGCCCGAGGTCGCGTTCGAGCCAGACCTTCCCGGCGTACGCCACCGTCAGCGGGACCGCGAGCGCGGCCAGAACGACGGGGAGCATCGCCGGAAAGAACGCCCCCACGAGCGCCCCGAGGAGCGCGAACAGCGGGAACGTGCGACTCCCCGCGAACGTCCCGGCCGACTCGCTCCCCTCCCGCTCCAACCCGATGAGCGCGCCGATCCCGAACGCTATCGCGACGCGGACCACCACCAGCCCGAACGGGTCGGCGACCGGGTCGATCACGTCCCGGAACTTCGTCGGTACGACCCGTCAACCTTCGGGGCTCCGCTCGCGTCGCGGACCACCACGTCCCTATAGATGCGTTCGTCACGTTGTGGCCACCGGAGGATACCACCATGACGGACCTTTCCGGCCTGTTCGACCCGGACCGCGTCGCGGTGATCGGTGCGACCGACCGCGAGGGCTCGGTCGGGCGGGCGCTGCTGGAGAACCTGTCGGCGTTCGACGGCGAACTGGTCCCCGTCAACCCGAACCGCGAGACGGTACTGGGGCGGGACTGCTACCCGTCGATCGGCGACGCGCCGGAGGCCTCCTCGATCGACCTGGCCGTCGTCGCCGTCCCGGCCCGGTTCGCCGTCGACGTCGTCCGACAGGCGGGGGAGGCCGGCGTCCGGAACGTCGTCGTCGTCACGGCGGGGTTCAGCGAGAGCGGGGACCGGGGCGAACGGCGGGAGCGCGAACTGGTCGCGGTCGCCGAGGAGTACGACCTCGCGCTCGTCGGCCCCAACTGCGTCGGCGTCATCGGCACACAGTCGGGGTTGAACGCGACGTTCGTCCGGGGGATGCCCCTGGAGGGCTCCATCTCGCTCATGAGCCAGTCCGGGGCGCTCATCGCCGCGGTCCTCGGCTGGGCGGCCCAGCACGGCATCGGCTTCCGGCACGTCGTCTCGCTCGGCAACGAGGCCGTTCTCGACGAAGTCGATCTCGTCGAGGAGTGGGGCCAGGACCCGGACGTCGACGTCGTCCTCGCGTATCTGGAGGACGTCGACGACGGGCGCCGGTTCGTCGACGCCGTCCGCGAGGTGACCGCCGAGACGCCCGTCGTGGCCCTCAAGTCCGGCCGGACGGAGGCGGGGGCCGAGGCGGCGGCGTCCCACACCGGGTCGATCGCGGGTAGCGACCGGGCCTACGAGGCAGCGTTCAACCAGGCGGGGATCCTCAGGGCGGGGACCATCCAGGAGGTGTTCGACTTCGGCCGGGTGCTCTCGGGCCAATCGCCCCTCGAGCGGGACGGCGTGGCGGTCGTCACGAACGGCGGCGGCCCCGGCGTCCTGGCGACCGACGCGATCGGCGAGTCGCGGCTGACGCCCGCCGAGTTCGGGGACGACCTGCACGCCCACCTCGCGGACGTCCTCCCGAGAGGGACCGACGCGACGAACCCGCTCGACGTCCGGGGGGACGCCACCATCGACCGGTTCCGTCGGAGCCTCGACGCCGTCCTCGGCGCCGACGAGGTGGCAGGCGCCGTCGTCCTCTCGGTCCCGACGGCGCTGTTCGAGTTCGAGGAACTGGCCGAGGTCATAGGGAGGCAGCAGCGCGACCACGGGAAACCGGTCGTGGCCTGCCTGATGGGCGGCGAGGAGGCGGACCGCGCTGCGGAGGAACTCGAGGCGTACGGCGTTCCCAACTACTTCGACCCGGCCAGGGCCGTCGCGGGCCTCGAGGCGCTCGCCGTGTACGGCGACGTCACGCGGCGGGAGTACGAGCGACCGACGACGTTCGACGTCGAGCGCGACCGGGCCCGGCAGATACTGGCCGGGACGGGCGAGCGCGGCGTCGACCACGTCAGCGTCGAGGCGATGGAGCTGCTCGACGCGTACGGCGTTCCGACGCCGGCTGGCGACCTCGCCGAGAGCCCGTCGGACGCCGAGGCGATCGCGGCGGACCTCGGCGACCCGGTCGTCATGAAACTCGCCAGCCCGGACATCCTCCACAAGTCGGACGTCGGCGGCGTCGAGGTTGGCGTCCCGCTCGACTCGGTCGGCGACACCTATCGGGCAATCCTCGAGCGGGCGAGACGGCACGACCCCGACGCGACGGTCCTCGGGGTGCGGGTCGAGGAACTCGTCGACATCGAGGACAGCACGGAGACGATCGTCGGCGCGAACCGCGACCCGCAGTTCGGTCACCTCCTGCTGTTCGGGCTCGGGGGGATCTTCGTCCAGTTCTTCGAGGACACGTCGTTCCGGGTCGCGCCCGTCAGCGAGCGGGAGGCCCGCGAGATGACCGCGGAGATCCGGGCGGCCCCGATGCTCCGGGGGGCACGCGGGCGGGCCCCGGCCGACCTCGACGCCGTCGTCGAGACGATCCAGCGAGTATCACAGCTGGTGACCGACTTCCCGGCGATCAGGGAACTCGACATCAACCCGCTGGTCGTGGGCCCGGACGGCGTCCGCGCCGTTGACCTTCGCCTGACCGTGAGCGGTGACGTGTCGTCGAGCGCCGAGTGATCGTTCGGCTCATCCCTCCAATACATAATCAATACATGATATATGTAAAAACGGAAACTCTGTTCGGACGTCGGCAATCCGCCGACCCACGTCGTGCCAGACCGTCCGGTGGGACCCCCGACCTCGGCCGATGCTGACGTGCGCGAACGGGCGGCACGGGGACGAACCGGGAGATCCCTGGAACCCCGGTCGAACTGCTCTAAGCTCCCGAGAGCGGCCGAAACGATCGAACCATGGAGGCGACGGCCGGCCCCTCGCTTCCGGTGGTCCTCGACGTGTCAGCGGAATCTACACGAACACGACCCCCGGGAGCGGGGATCGAGCGTCGCCGAACCGTCGGTCGCGATCGAACCCACTTGCGACCCCGGCCGCTCCCTGATAGTGACGGAAAAAATTTAATTCACTTTTACCATACGTGAAAGGACACGTTACTCGAACGGTCGGCCCCTGCCTCCGGCGACCCAACGTGCGTGGGGCCCTTCGTTCCCGGCCGACGTGCTGCGCGTTTCTACCGTTGGTGAGTCGTACCGACCACGTTCGGGATTTCCCCGGCCACCTGCTCCTCTCGGTCACCACGGAGAGGACGGGACGGACGTGGTCAGGTCGCCGAGGACGCCCTTTTCCGGAGCGTGTACTCCCCCGCAGTCGACGCGGATAACACCTTGGTCCTGCACCACGAAGGACGAGTCGTGTGCCCGAGTGATGCCCGTACTGCGAGGAGGACGTCACGTCGGTGAACGGCGGCGAACCTCGAGGGCACTTCGGGGTCGCCACCGTCTGGATCGCCCGATCTACGGGAGGATGCTCGGCGTCTCCGAGTGGACGAACTGACGGTGTCGGCACGAACAGCGAGCACACGGACGGAGTCGATACACATGTCCCAGGAACCCCCATCAGCCACGTTCGACCGACTGACAGAACTCGAAGCCGAAGCGCCGACGCTCATCGAAGGGTTGCCCGGCCACGGACTGGTCGCAGCGATCGCGACCGACATGATCACTAGGCAGCTGGACCTCGGCCATCACGGCAACGTGGTCTCGGATGACTTCCCGCCGGTCACGTCGTTCCAGGACGGACGCGTGCGGGAGCTCGTCCGCGTCTACGCCCGCGACGAGCCGCCCGTGATGACGCTCCAGAGCGACGTGGCGCTCCCCGGACGGGCCGCGAGGGCGCTCGGTCGGTGTATCCTCGAGGACCTCGCCCCGGAGTTCGACCGGGCGATCTTCCTCGCGGGTTCCCCCGCCGGGACCGAGGAACAGGTCGGCGACGTGTTCGGTGTCGCGACGACGGACGCCATCGAATCACAGCTTCGAGGCGCCGACATCGCGCCGGCGGAGGGGAGCGGATTGATCGGCGGCATCACGGGCGCGCTCGTCTCCGAGTGCTATCACGCGGACGTCCCCGCGGCCGTACTGGTCGTGAAAGCGAACCCCTACCTCCCGGACCCGGTTGCGGCCCGCTCGGTGATCGAGAACGCCCTCGAACCGCTCGTTCGGTTCGACATCGACACGACTGAACTCGAGGAACAGGCCGATCAGATCAGGACGCAGATGGAACAGATCGCCCGGCACTACCGGCAGATGGCGGAGGCAGGGCGGCCCGAACTCGAGGAGCCGACGGGACCGAACATGTACCAGTGACGGTCGAGCCGATTCCGACTCCCGTTCGAGGCGTTCCCGACCCCAGTTCGAGGCGGAACCTGGGGGCCGGTGTCCAGTCCGGGGCGAACGACCCCCAATAGCCGGAGCGGTACGAGTCGGGTGAGGACGCTCGAACCCGGCGTGAGGATATTTACCCCGGGAATCCGATAGCCGACACGTGTCCGAGTACTCACATCCGCCACGGGATTCGCCGGATTGGGAGCACCCCGATTTCTGCCTGTTCTGTGGCGCGAGGCTGACGGACGGTGGTGCGGGGTTCGTCGATCATCTCGCGGACGCTCCGGCGTGCAGAGAACGCTTCGAGGAGTGGCGTGAACGAGTCATCGAGGACATCGGCGGCGAGTGGAGCGGGTAGGCCGGCCGCGATGCTCCAGTAGCGGCGGCGGTTTTCGGATCGCTTTCCGCCGCGTTCCTCGTCGAACCGTGGGGCTCGGGAGTCGACTCCCACGAGCGATCGAGGCGCTCCGGGCTACAGTGACCGGGCCAGGTACGCCGCGAGGTCGAGGGTGGTGACCATCCCGACGACCTCCTCGCCCTGGACCACCGGAACGTGATGGATCAGGTGTTCGATCATGGTCCCGCCGAACCCGTCCGGTTTGGAAAGCGGACGTGACGATGGTCGCCGTCCGGTCCGCCCTCCTCTGGGTGCGGATCGTACGTCGGGGGACGGGAGGTGGGCACGCCTCACGCGGGACCGAAGGCTGCCGGTAGGCCCGAAGCACGCTCGCAACCTCTCCCTACCGTATCTGCGCGGCCGGTAGCGCGACCGTGTGCGCGGTAACGTCTTCGAACCCGAACTCACCGAACGTGGTCGTCCACAGCTCCCCTTTCCGGGCTCGAGCGTGGAGTGCTCGTCCGCGGAGTACTCGCCTCTCCCGACGTTGTGGCTCCAGGCAGGGCTCGAACTGGCCCGTCACGGGTCCCGTACGGACGGTCCCCATAGTCTCACGTTATCACACGCCGCCGGGACGTTACAACGTTACATCTGTAAACTACCGCCGTCCGTCGCCGCCGCCGATCGTCGGCAGTACCGGAACCCTACTTCGCGTAACGAATCCGCTATCGGTACGCCGGGAACCGCCGGGGCTCCACTCGCCGTCCCTTCGGGACCCGACGATCGCCGCCCCCCGGTGACCCAGTCGCCCGCGTGGGTCGTTCGGGAACGGTTCGAGGCTGCGGTCGGCCACGGACGGTCGCTCGAGGCGTCCGTGGGCGCCCTGTCGCCGAGTTTCCGGCGCGCTGTCCGGTCACGGGGACTAACGGCCATCCCGTTCGTCCGGACGCAGGTCGGCTCACGGACGCCGTTCCGGCGTCCGCGGTGCCGGGACCCGCCGAACGAGCACTCGGACGTCCTCGGCGAGCGGCGACCCGGCGTGCGTCGAAGCGATGGACGGACCGACGAGCATGGGCGCCCACCCCGTCGCCGGCGATCGGATCCTGACGTGGACCGCATTATTTGAGGGAAGCCGACGTTACATCGAGTGGGACCACAGATGACCGACAAACTCGCCGACAAGACAGCGCTGATTACGGGTGCGTCGTCGGGAATCGGGCGTGCGATCGCGATCCGATTCGCGGACGAGGGTGCGAACGTCGTCGTCGCCGACGTCCGGGAGGACCCACGCGAGGGCGGCACGCCGACCCACGAGGTGATCCCTGGGGCGCGGTTCGTCGAGACGGACGTCTCCGACGTCGAGGACCTCCGGGCAGCCATCGACGAGACGGTGGAGGCGTTCGGGAGCCTCGACGTCATGGTGAACAACGCGGGAGTGTTCCCGGGGAGCCAGCCGATCGCGGCGGTCGAGGAGGCGGACTACGACTGGCTGATGGGTGTCAACCTCAAGGGCGTCTACTTCGGGAGCAAGTTCGCCGCGGAGGCGATGCGCGAGGGGGGTGACGGGGGCTCGATCGTCAACGTCTCGTCGATCGCCGGACTCGTCGGGTACGCCGACGCGTCGACGTACTGCGCCTCGAAGGGTGGGATCACGAACCTCGTACGGGAACTCGCGCTCGAACTCGGCGAGGACGGCATCCGGGTGAACGCGATCAACCCCGGCGTGATCGAGACGGCGATGACGACCCAGGACGCGTCGGTCGCGGGGACGATCGACCAGCAGATCCCGTTGCGCCGCGACGGACAGCCCGAGGACGTCGCCGGCGCTGCGCTCTTCCTGGCCAGCGAGGACGCCGCGTACGTCACCGGGCACAACCTCGTGGTGGACGGCGGATACACTGCACAGTGACCCCACGGTTCCGGCGACAGCGGCCGGTTCCGGCGCCGGTGGACGGATATCGCCACAGTGGTCGGATTCCCGACCGACGTCGCTCCAGCGGCTAAGCTGATACGAACGTTGCCGACTGTCGTTTACGGTACGCCATCCACGGACGTACACGCTTTTCGTGCTCATCGTCGTCGGTTGGGTATGGTCATTCAGCTCGGCGCCATCGGCATCGGCGGCATCGGCCACCTGGAACTTGACTTCCTCGCCGGGATGGCGGACGTCCAGATCGTCGCCGGAGCCGACGTGTCGCGTGGCGCCTGCGCGGTCTTCGAGGACGAGTTCGACGCACCCGCGTATGCCGACCACCGGGCGATGCTGGACGCGCACGCCGGCGAACTCGACGGCGTCCTCGTCGCGACGCCACACGTCTTTCACTACGAACAGGCGACCGCCTGCCTCGAGGCCGGACTGCACGTGCTGCTGGAGAAACCCATGACGATGGACGTCCGGGACGCGGTCGCGCTCGCCAGGACGGCACGCAACCGCGACCGTGTCCTGCAGATCGGCTACCAGCGGCGCTTCCACCCGGTGTTCCAGACGATGAAGAACGTCGTCGACAGCGGACGGATGGGCGACCTCCACACCGTCGTGTGTTACATCGGGCAGGACTGGATCACGCCCCAGCAGGGGACGTGGCGGGTCGACCCGGAGGTCTCGGGGGGTGGCCAGCTGTACGACACCGGCAGCCACCTCCTGGACGCCCTGCTGTGGGTCAGCGGCGGCGCCCCCGAGACCGTCACGGCCTCGATCGAGTACGCCGTGCCCGAGATCGACGTCAGCGCGGCGCTCACCACGCGCCTCGCGCGCGAGGGCCACGTGGCAACCGCGAGCGTCGCCGTGACGGGCGACGGCGTCGAGACCGACCCACGGGAGGGCTACGTCGTCTGGGGGACCCGCGGGTGTCTCGTGTACACCGGCGATCGCCTCTACGTCGAGCACAAGGGGGCGACCCGGTACACGGTGGAGGCGGGGGCGGCAACGCACTACGACGAGACGACGTTCAGGAAGGTGAGAAACTTCGTCGACGCGGTCGCCGGTCGCGCCGACCCGCAGGTGCCCGCCGCCGAGTCCGTCCCGGTCGTCGCGCTCACCGAGGGCGCGTATCTGGCGGCCGAGGAGGGCCGGACAGTCGACGTGCAACGTCTCATCGCCGACGCCGAACGCGAGTTCGAGGGCGACGGCCGCTGACGCGGTGACGCCCCGTCCGCCCGGCGACCCGCGGCGGGAGGGCGCTACGCGACACGCCACGAGTCGCCCCGTCGACCCGGCGGCGCTGGACCGGAGCCCCGGCGAGTCGCCCAGCCGTTCGATGGGCGTCAGTCGGTGTCCGAGGGCGCGTCCTCGCCGAGGACGCCGTCCAGCATCGTCCGCTCGATCCGAACGTTCGCCGCGTCGTTCGCGACCGTGTTGGTGAGATAGAGTGCGTCGTACGTGTCCCGGACCCGCCGGACGCCCTCGTCGACGACGCCGTGGACCGCGGCGGCCTGTACCGTTCCAGCGCCCTGGTTCTTCAACCGCCGGAACGCCTCGACCATCGTCCCCCCGGTCGCGATCAGGTCGTCGAACACGAGCACGTCCCGCCCGTCGACGTCGAGTTCACCGGTCAGTTCGACGTCGTGGGCGCTCCCCCGGACCTTCTCGAAGCCGGGGACGCCGAAGCGCTCGACCGCCCCGAGATCCGGCCCGACGACGACGTAGTCGTCCATCGAGACGTGGTTCCGGATCGCCGGAAACGCGTGCAGCACCTCGAGCGGGACCTCGCGAACCCAGTCCCGGTGGCCGAAGTGGGGGTCGACGGTGTAGATGCGGTCGACCCCGTAGTACCCGGTGAGCTTCCGAAGAATCGACCGGGCGTAGTTGAGCGTTCCCTCGTAGAACGCCTCGTCCTGCCTGCCGTAGGGGACGTACGAGAACGCGAGGGTCACCGAGCAGTCGTTCTCGACGAGCAGTTCGAGCGTCCCGTGGAGGTACGCCAGTCCCCGATTCGGACGCGGCTGTCCGGCGTGTATCAGGACGACGTCGTCGAGCGAGTCGAGCCCCGCGAGCTGGACGTACACCTCGTCGTCCGGGAAGGTCCGACTCCCGTCCCGGGGGTGCGGCGCGAGTCGGTGCGCGTCGACGTCGAGGTGTTCCGCGCTCGGGGTTACGACGAGGTCCATGGGAACGTACACGTATCACGGTCGACCGGCATCCCGGGGCGCCCGGTTATCGTCGTTTCCGGCATCTCCTCCATCCCCTCCCACCTCTCCAGCCATCGTCGGGTCAGCCGCGTCGGGAACGGCGTCACGACAGGTGCCGCTCGAACCAGTCCGCGGCGAGTTCGGCGACCTCCTCGAGTTCGCCGGGGCCCTCGAAGAGGTGGCCGGCGCCCTCGATCACCGCCAACTCCCTCGTGCACGTGAGTTCGTCCAGTGCCTCCCGGTTGAGGTCCAGGACCTGCGTGTCGGCGCCGCCGACGACGAACAGCGTTGCGGCCGTCACCTCCGCCAACTCCGCCGACGCGAGGTCCACCCGCCCGCCGCGGGACACGACGGCGGCGGCGTCGTCACCGCGCCGGGCCGCGGCACGTAGCGCGGCCGCCGCCCCGGTGCTCGACCCGAAGTAGCCGAGGTTCGTCGCGCGAGTCCCCTCGCGCCCGCGAAGCCACTCGGTCGCGGCGAGCAGCCGCTCGGTCAGGAGTTCGATGTCGAACCTGGTCTCGTACTCCCGGTCCTCCTCCTCTGTGAGCAGGTCAAACAGGAGCGTCCCCAGACCGTGCCTCCGGAGCACCTCCGCGACGAACGTGTTGCGCGGGCTCTTCCTACTGCTTCCGCTCCCGTGTGCGAACACGACGAGGCCGGCGGCGCCGTCCGGAACGAGCAGTTCGCCCTCGAGTTCGACCCCGTCGACCGGGATGGTTACGGGGTTCTGCGTCTGCTCGGCCATACTCGAACGGACGGGATAGTCGAACGTTAACGTTCCTCCTCGACGAGTCGAGCGTCGTCACCGCGTCGTGCTCGCTCCTCCGACGTGCTCGCTCCCGGCTGTGCTCGCTCGGGGCGTCCTCGCCGCTCCGGGAACCCGTCCGCTTCGGTCGCACGGACGGCACCCTCGGGTCACTCCTCCGACTCCTCCGGCTCTTCCGTCCCTCGGACGGTGAGGACGGGAACATCGGCGGTCCGGACGACCCGTTCGGTGACGCTCCCCAGGAGCCACCTGTCCAGCCCGCGTCGACCGTGGGTCCCCATGACGATCAGGTCCACGTCGTTCTCGTCGGCGTACTCGAGGATCGCGCGGTGGACGACGCCGGCCTCGCGGGTCGCCCCGACGAACGCCGTCCCCGCGCGGTCGGCCCGCTCCTCGACCCGCTGGATCGTCCGTTCGCCCTCCCGACGGAGAGCCTCGTAGATCGGCTCCAGGTCGAGGCCGCTGCCGTCGAACCCGGTGTACGGATAGCTGGTGTCGACGACGTACAGGGTGTGAAGGACCACGTCGTACCTGTCGGCGACGTCGAGCACTGGTCGAGCGCCCGGAGGGACTCGTCGCTCCCGTCAGTGGGAAAGAGGATGGTTTCGTACATGGCTTGCACCACGTCACTCCGTCTTGAAAGGGTCGCTCGGCGCGGTAAGCAGTGTTCGCCCGCTTCCGGCGGGCGCGGTGGATTGCGGTTCCGACGCGGTCGTGAGTGGGGGCGTCGGGGTCGTCGGAGTAGTTGGCGGGGTTCGACGGCCCGACCGTCGAATGGTTCAATGAGTTCCCCGACGAAGGGACGGTCGTCCCTCACAGGGGCGATCATCCATGTTCAAGAACCGGATCGACGCCGGCCGACGACTCGCCGACGTCATCGACGACCACGACGTCGAGGCCGACGTCGTGTTGGCGATCCCACGCGGCGGGCTCCCGGTCGGACGAGCCGTCGCTGACGGGCTCGGCGTGCCGCTGGACATCGTCTCCGCACGCAAACTCGGGGCGCCGTGGAACCCGGAACTCGCCATCGGCGCCGTCGCCAGCGACGGCACCGTCTGGCTGAACGAGTCGCTGATCGGCGAAGTCGGGGTCGGGAACGCGTATATCGAAGAGCAGATCGAACGCGAGCGCGAGGCCGCGGAGGGGAAAGTCGAACGGTACCGTGGTGACCGCCCGCCGCTCGAACTCCGGGGGAAGACGGTCCTCGTCGTCGACGACGGCATCGCGACGGGCGCGACGACCATCGCGTGCGTCAGGCAGGTGAAGAACGCGGGCGCCGACCGCGTGATCGTGGCCGTGCCGGTCGCCCCACCGGCTACCGTCGAGCGCCTGTACGACGAAGCCGACGAGGTGATCTGCGTCGAGACGCCGCCGTACTTCGCGGCGGTGGGACAGTTCTACGACTCCTTCCAGCAGGTCACCGACGAGGAGGCCAGAACGTACCTGCGGGCCGACGAGGCGGACGGTGGCGGGGAGAGCGACCAGGAGTGACGGGGCCGCGGTCGAACCGGGCCGTCCCGCGGACGGGGGCATCCGTTCGACGCGCGACTCCTGGGGTGACGCCCGCGGCGCGACGCCGGCGTCGCGCCGCGCTACCGGACCGCGCTACCGGATTTCCACCTGTTTGGGCCGATGTCGCTTCCGCAGCGTCACCCAGAGGATGCCGTCGTTGTAGGACGCGGAGACGTGCTCCTCGTCGATCGGTTCGGGGAGGTGGACCACGCGACGCACCTCGCCCCGTCCTCGTTCCTTCCGGAGGTACGTTCCCCCCTCGTCCTCGCCGAGGTCGGCGACGATCCGGAGCCTGTCCTTCCGGGCGCTGACGTCGAGGTCCTGCTTGCCGAGCCCGGGGAGGTCGGCCGACACGAGGAACTCGTCGCCGCGGTCGGAGACGTTGACGGGGATCTCGGGTCGGTCGGGACGGGCGCTCGCTCGCTCGCGGGCTGAACGGGTTCTCGGGGGCATGCGTTACACTCACACGGACGTTCGGGACGTGCTTAAACTTGAACACGGCCGGAGGCTGTTCGACGCGACGGGGCGAAACGGACCCGTGACCGACGTCCTCCCCGCCGTCGAGTTCCCGTTTCGGGCGAGGACGTTCGAGGCGGTCGACAGGTGCGCCGAGGCCGGGCCGGACCTCGATCACAGGTCGGACTCGAGTTCCGCGACGCGGACGATGGTCTGGAGGGCCACGTCCGGCGTCACAGCGATCGAGTCGACGTCCGCCTCGAGGAGGAACTCCACGTACCCGGGGACCGTCGACGGGGCGTCCCCGCAGATGCCGACCCGGCAGTCGGCCTCGTGGGCGGATTCGATCAGCGCGCGGGTCGACCGTTCGACGGCCTCGTCGTCCTCGCGGAACAACGGCGCCAGTTTCGCCGAGTTCCTGTCGATCCCGAGGACGAGTTGCGTGAGGTCGTTCGACCCGATGGAGAAGCCGTCGAACACCTCGGCGAAGCGATCAGCGAGCACGACGTTCGAGGGGAGTTCCGCCATCACGTAGACGTCCATCCCGTCCGTGTCGAGACCGAACTCGCGCATGACCTCCAGCACCCGCCTCCCCTCCTCCGGGGTGCGGCAGAACGGCACCAGCACGATCACGTTGTCGAGGCCGACCTCCTCGCGGACGCGCCGGAGTGCCTCACACTCCAATCGGAACGCATCCCGAAAGTCGGGGTCGTAGTAGCGCGAGGCGCCACGCCAGCCGAGCATCGGGTTCGACTCCTCCGGTTCGTACCGCGCCCCGCCGCGGAGGTTGCGGTACTCGTCGCTCTTGAAGTCGCTCAACCGAACGACGACGTCGCGGGGGTGGAACGCCGCGGCGATCTTCGCGATCCCGGCCCGCAGTTCCTCGACGAACCGCTCCGACTCGCCCCGTTCGATCGCGTACAGCGGGTGGTCGCCGATCGCGGAGGTGACGATGAACTCCTCGCGGGCGAGTCCGACGCCGTCGACCGGGAGGCGTGAGAGCGAGAACGCGCGGGACGGATCGCCGAGGATGAGGGTCACGTCCGTCTCCGTCCCGGGAATCTCCTCGAGGGGCTGCTCGTGCACCTCGAAGGGAAGTTCGCCCTCGAACACCCGACCGGTCGCCTCGGTACAGTCGACGGTCACCGGTTCGCCGTCCCGGAGCACCTTCACCGCGCTCTCGGCGCCGACGATGGCGGGGATGCCGAGTTCGCGCGAGACGATCGCCGCGTGCGAGGTCTTCCCGCCCCGCTCCGTGACGATCGCTGCCGCCTTCCGCATGACCGGTTCCCAGTCGGGGTCGGTCGTTCCGGTCACGAGAACGTCGCCCCGCTCGAACCGGCCCATGTCGCCGACGTTCGAGAGGATTCGCACCGGGCCGGCACCGATGGCGGTGCCGATCGCGACCCCCTCGACCAGCACCTCCCCGTCCTCGGTCCGGCGGTAGGTCCGGATGCTCCGTTCGCGCTCGCCGCCGTGGACGGTCTCCGGGCGCGCTTGGACGACGTACAGCTCGTCGCGGACCCCGTCGAGGAGCCACTCGATGTCCATCGGGCGGCCGAAGTGGTCCTCGATGCGCCGGGCGTACGTCGCGAGCGACGCGATCCGCTCGTCGGAGAGGGCGACCCGGTCCCGGTCGCGGTCCGGAACCGGCTCGACCGCGGTCCGGCCGTCCCGCCGCACCATCCGCCGTTCCTTCGACCCCACCGTCCGTTCGATGATCCCGTTCGTCGGCTTGAACACGACGTAACGGTCAGGCGTCACCTCCCCCTGGACGATCAGCTCGCCCAGCCCGTAACTCGCCTCGATGACGACAGCGTTCCGGAAGCCCGTGTCGGGGTCGATCGTGAAGGCGATGCCCGAACAGCCGCGGTCGGCGCGTCCCATGACCTGCACGACACACGCCAGCTTGACCGCGAAGTGGTCGAACCCCCTGTCGACCCGGTAGGTGATGGCGCGGTCGGTGAACAGCGAGGCATAACACCCCTTCACGGCCTCGAGGAGCTCCCGTTCCCCCGAGACGTTGAGAAACGTCTCCTGCTGGCCGGCGAACGAGGCCGTCGGCAGGTCCTCGGCGGTCGCCGAGCTACGGACGGCGACCACCGGCTCCGCCTCGCCCGTCTCCGAGGCCAACCGCCGATACCGGTCGAGGATCACCCTCTCGAGGTCCGCCGGCATCTCGGCCGACTCGAACAGCGCCCGGATCCGACGCCCCCGCCCCTGGAGGTCGGGCACGTCGTCGGGGTCGAGCCCGTCCAGTAGCTCCGCGATCGACTCCTCTACGTCCGTCTCCGCCAGATACCGATCGTAGGCCGCAGACGTAGTCGTGAATCCGGGGAGCACCGGCACGTCGAGCCCCGCGAGCTCGCCCAGGTTGGCGCTCTTCCCGCCGACGAGCGCGACGTCCTCGCTCCCGATCTCCTCGAGCGACAGCGCGTACTGGGACCCTGGTTCGTCCACGGGAATCACCTCGGCGATCGGGCCGGACGTAGTCTCGCGGGCGGGTTCAATCGCCCGCGCTGACGCCCCGCGGGCCCTCGTCCCCGCGACGGTCGGACCAGTTCGGTCGCCACGGAGCCCGCCCGAGCTGCTGACGTCCCGTTCGGGCCGCTCGGTTCGAGGAGCTCCGTCGCTCCACCGGAAGCAGTGAACGCTGCGTGCACGGCGATGTCACCGTCGTATGGTCTGACGGCGTCGCACTTCAATCGAACTGGTGGTTCGACGGCGCGTCGCCCGATGACGTCGGTCCCGGTCCGGCGTCCGTCCCGGTCGCGGGAACGTGACGGTACCGTCCGACCCTCACATGCCAGGTCCCCGGTCGGACCTACGAGTACCATTATCTACCTGCCACGGAAATAGGGGGCGAGGTCGATGGACGCCGCTCGTAGCCGACTCGAATCGGACCTGGAGGCGCTCCGTGAGCTTCCGGTGTTCGTGGCGTACAACGCGAACGTTGACGGCATCGTCCGGGTCGACCAGTCGCTGGAGACGTATCTGGACCGACCGCCCGGGGTGCCCGGGGAGGCGGTCCCGCCAGATCGGCTGGCGTCGACGCTGGACCTCGCGACCGCGATCACGCGGTCGATGGCGACCGGCGAGGGGGACGAGATCGCCATGACCGCCGAGTTCGCCGCGCGACTGGAGGCGGAACTGGTTCCGGACCGGACACAGATGGGCGGGCAGGCGGGGATCATGACGAACCTGCTCTCGGTGCTCGGGGCGGCACCGATCGTCTACACGTACCTGCTCTCGGAGACCCAGCAGTCGAAGTTCGAGCGGCCGGAGGCGGTCCGGTTCCCGCTCGTGGAGGACGGCCGCGTTCTGTTCGTTCCGTTGGGCAGCATCGTCAACACCGACCGGACGAAGCTCAACTGGATCTTCGAGTTCGATGAGGGGGAGGAGCTCTTCGGGGTCCGCGCCGCCGCGAACACCCGGTTCATCGCCGCGTCGCGGCCGCCGGAGTTCGACCTGGTCGCCGGCGACCTCGACCCGGTCGTCGATCAGGTCGGTGCCGTCATCGACGGCGCCCTCCTGGCCGGCTACCACAACCTGACCCGCGAGCACGTCGATGAGGGGTACGAAGCGGCACACCGTCACGCCCGGGACGTCGTCCGCCGCCTCCGGTCGGGCGGGGAGTTCCCCGTCCACGTCGAGTACGCGGCGACCCACGACCGGGAACTTCGCGAGAGCCTCACCGAGTTGATACTCCCGGAGGCCGACGTCGTGGGCCTCGACACGCACGAACTCGACCTGCTCCGGCGGGACCTCGGGCTCGAACCGGCCCCGCCCGCCGAACTCGTCGCCGTCGACCGGGAGCTCCGCGAGGACGGCGTCGAGGACGAGTCGATACTCGAACAGTACCGGACGCTCACGGCCGTCCGTGAACGCCTGGGGGTCGACTGCCTCCGACTCCACGCGATGGACTACCACCTCGCCGTCACGGACGACTACCTCCCCGTCGAGGCCGTCCGACGGGGGCTCGCGTTCGCCGCGGTCAACGCGGCGTCGAAAGCCGCGACGGGACGGATCACGGGCCCGACCGATCTGCGACGGGGGCTCGAGTACGACCCCTCGGCGGCGGGCGGCCGGGCGATCGACGCGCTCGCGGACCACGTCGGCGCGTCGACCGACGACGGCGCGCTCTGTACCCCGACGATCGTCGCCTGTCCCAACCGCGTCGTGGAGGAACCCGCGAGCACGGTCGGCATCGGCGACATCGTCTCCTCGTCCAGTTTCGCCCTGGAAGTCGCCGTCACCACGGAGCGTGACGGGGAATGAGGCGCGTCGCTCCAGTCGACGGTGGCCCATGACCGACCGCTCGGTAGCCCGCCGATGCCGTTCCGGACGGTGCCCGGGCACTCGACCGGCCGTACGGTCGGGTGACGGTAGATGGGGCCGGACCGATCCGGGCCGTCCGACGTGCTCGCGCGCCTCCGGCCGAGCGACAAGGACGCGATCGTCAGCGCGCCCGTCGGGGGCGGACAGGCGGTCCTCTCGACGATGAACGAGTATCCCGGACCCGTATGCCCCGAGTGGAACGGGGCGCTCATCGAGGACACCTCCGCCTCCCGGCAGGACGTCGACCGGTTCCACGACGTCCACGTCCTCTCCTGGGACGCCGACCCGCCGGGCGAACGTGGCGCCGTGAACGGACCGTCGGGCGACACTCGAATCGGTACGTACCGAGCGTGGATAGGCCAGTAGAGCGAGTGGTATACGGAACGAATTACGAGCCGTCGGGGCGGGGTACTCCCGACCATGGGGAAACAGCCCGCACCAGTACATCGTCGGGATATGGTCGCGCTCGTCGGCGCGACCGCACTCGCCGGCTGTTCGAGGTCGGGTACGCCGAACCGACAGGCGATCACACTGGGGGACGACGGACAGCAGAACGACGTGGGGGAGGACGACGTGCAGGGGATCAGACAGGGGGAGACGGTCCGGGCCTTCGTCGGATCGTATCACGGGGATACTTCCTGCTGGACGAGGACGGCGAGGAACTCGACCGGTTGACGCTCTCGCCGGGCGACGAACTGCGGCTCACCCTCCTCAGTGTGGAAGCCGACGCCGCGGTCGAGGACCTCCCGCAGGCGGTTCGAACGAACGTTCCGAGTTCGGACGAACGCGCGCGGCGAAACGAACAGGCGATCCCGGTTCCACGGGGGACGACCCTCGACGCCCTGCACGACGCGGCCGATGCCGCGTATCCGGACCACAGTCTCGCCATCCGCGACGACGAACTTCTGGAGAACGGACCCGACGGCGGTGGGCCGGGACAGGGGCCATGGGGCGGCCACCACGGTCCCCACGGCGGACCCTCCGGCCCCGGGAACGGACGGGGACGAGGCCAGGACCCGGGGCCCGGACGGCCACGGACCCGGAATGCCGGGGTCGTGCTGGGGGGAACGCGTGGCGGAACGCTCGCCCCGCCGGCGTACCTCTGGCATCACTCGACGGTGCCCACCGAACTCGGGTTCGTCGTGAACACGACCGGGACGTTCGGGTTCGTCTGCACGGTCTACTGGGGGTACGGTCACCCGTACATGGTCGAACGCGGTCGCGTTGAGGTGAACGAATAGCCCTCCCAGGGTCGACGGCGTGGGCGGCGGCGGGGGCGTCGAACTCGCGCTCGCGTGCGACGTGCGGATCGCCACGCCCGACGCGAGTTTCGCGGAGACCGGCGTCCGCTTCGGCCTGTTCGGGGCCCGGGGCGGCACGGTTCGGCTCCCGCGGGTCGTGCGCGAGGGCGACGCGCTGGAGTTCGCCCTCTCGGACCGAACTGGCGGATGCGACGGGTGATGCGGCGTACGCGAACCGATGCAGGGAGCAGGCGGAGCAGTAGCACGGGAACTTCGACGACTACTGTTTCAAGCACGACGCGCTCCTCGGCGACCACTACGTGACGGCCGACCAGCCGGACGGGACGGAGGAGCCGCCGCCGGACCGCCGTCCCGACGCGGCCGCGTTCATGGCCTGCTGGCCGTGGAACGTCGTCGACCCGGGCAGCGACCGGGTGGTCGCGACCGTGAGCCACGCCGACGACCCCACTTGGAAGGCGGACGGGACCGACTGCGTCGGCCGCTACCCGGACGACGACTTCACCCCGACAGGCACGGCGGAGGACGGAGGCTGGCCGGTCAGTGAGGCCTACGCCGATGTCGTCCGCTGGCAGTCCGGGCTGGACCCGACCGCCGTCGCCGACTACGTCTACAGGCACAGCCAGCCCTGGCGCACCGCGGCCGACCTGCTGCCCGAGCGCGTCGACGGCGACGGCCGGGTCCGGTGGAACTCGAACCTCCAGTGGAGCCAGGCGATGTACGTCCTGCTCGTCGAGAGCCTCGTCCGCGGGGAACCCTTCGGGCTCGCGCCCGGCCGGTGACCGGGCCGCCCACGGCCGACCGGTCACCCCGCGCCCCCGTTTTGTACCGGCGCGTCGCCGCTCGCCGACGGGGTCTGGCGCGACGGCGACGACCTACGGCGTGATGTCCCCGTCCATCTCGTGGTACTCCCAGATGTGGTCCTTCCGCTGTTCCCGCGTCTCGAACCGTCTGCCGCAGAGGTCACACTCGAACAGGCGCTCTTCGGCCCCTTCCTCGTCTTCGCCCATGGTAGACGAGTGGGCGTCCACCACCTTAACGCTGGATCGGGCCGGCGGGACACCTATTGTAACTCGTCGCCATGCGTCCGGTACTCGGCGGGCCCAGTGTTCGCTGACGGCGCCACGTCTGGTAGAGGGGCGTCTCACACGAGGGAGACGAGCATGACAGTAATCGCCAGATTCGAGGTCATCCCGGTCCACGACGGGAGCCTCTCGGAGGACATCGCACGGGCGATCGAAGCGCTCGACGACTTCGACGTCTCCTACGAACTAACCGCCTCGGACACGGTCATCGGGGCGGCGGACGTCGACGAGGTGTTCGAAGCCGCTCAGGCGGCCCACAACGCGGTCGAGGGGAGGCCATTTATTGCCCGTTCGACCGAACACCCAACGTATGGACTTCGACGAGTTCACCGGGACGATCCAGCACCGACTCGAACTTCCGGGGACGGGCGAGACGCTCCGCGCGATCCGGGCGACGCTGATGACGCTCGGACGGCGGATCCCGGAGGGGGCAGCCGAGGACCTGGCCGCCTCCCTCCCGATGGAGATCAGGTGGTACATGACCGGTGCCATCCACGACCACGGGCAGCGCTTCGACTGGCGGGAGTTCGTCTCCCGCGTCGCCGAGATCGAGAACGCCGACGGGGCCGACGCGGCCTACCACGCCCGGGTCATCGTCGACCTCGTCCACACGCTGGTTCCGGAGTCTGACTTCCGTCAGCTCCGCGACCAGCTCCCGGAGAGCGAGGACGACGAGAACTGGGGACAGCTGTTCGAGATCGTCGACGGCGGCGGCTGGGGCGATCCACAGGAGGCGCAGACGGGGGGTAGCCCCCAGTCGGAGAACGAGTCCACGGAGGAGTGATCGACGCCCGGTCGGGGTCCGTCGACGTGGACTGAACGCTGAACGGGCGGAGTTGGGACGGAGGTGAATCCCGGTCCCTCGGGAGCGGACCGAACGCCTCGAGCCGACTCGTCGGCCCGTCCGGCGTACCCGGTGGGATGGCGGAGTGGACGAACGCGCCTGCCTGGAACGCAGGTGGCCGAGAGGCCTCGTGGGTTCGAATCCCACTCCCACCGCTTTCATCATGGCGGCGGAAGGGGGCGACGACGGCTCACCCCTCGGGTGACCGTCTCCGATGGCAGGAGTAGGCGAGCGACCGCGTCCCGAGCGTCGCCGTCGGGCCGAACGTAGTCCCGGTCGGTCCTCGATTCCGGGCGTCGCCGTCCGTTCTCACCGGCCGGGACCGACCTCGTATCTTTACCTCTTCGTGGAGGAATACACGAGTATGAAGTTCCTCGTGGCCACGGACGGCTCCACCGAGGCGGAACGTGCGCTCGCGTACGCCAGCGACGTCTGCGACGCGATGGGCGGGTCGATCACGGTGGTCCACGCGGTCGACCCGGAGGTCTACGACGAGGGCGGAACCGAACCGATCTCCGGGCTCTCGGACGCCGACCGGCGACTGATCATCGAGAACGTCGAGGACGCGGAGGAGCGGGGGCTCGACCTCCTCGAGGACGCCGCCGCGTTCGCCCGGGAACTCGGACACGACGTCGAGACGGAACTGCTCTACGGCGACCCTGTCCTGGAGATCACGGACTACGCCACGGAGGGCGGCTTCGACACCGTCTTCGTCGGTCACCGTGGCCGCTCGGAACGGACCGAACGGATGGTGGGCAGCGTCGCCAAGGACGTCGTCGAACGCGCGACCGTCCCGGTCACGGTCGTGCGCTGACCGAACGCTCGTTCCACGGCCGTTCGCGTCGTTCCCCGGCCGGTTCGTTCGGTGGACACGGCGTGTCCCTAATGGGCTGCCGCGCGACGTCGTAGTACGGCCCCGATCGGGACCTCGAGTTCGGCCGACAGTGGCTTCTCGAGAGCGGAGTACGAGCAGCGTCACCGCCTGGGTGGCCGGGAGTCTCGAACCACACTCATCGATGGGGACGAGGTACGATGCCCATGGCAGACCGTGACGAGGGTCTGGTGGAAGCCGAGCTAGTCGACCGACTCAAGGAGCAGGAACTGTCCCAATACGAGGCCCACACGCTCGTCAATCTCACCCGTCTCGGATCCGGCACCGCCAAGGACGTTGCGGGCATCGACGACGTCCCACGGACACGAGTCTACGACGCGGTCGACACGCTCCACGAACGGGGGCTGGTGGACGTCCAGCACACGACGCCTCGGAAGTTCACCGTCGTCTCCCGCGAGACGATCGTCCGCAAGTTCACCCTCGACCACGAGAGCACGATCACGGAAATTGCGGAGCCGTTCGAGGAACTCGGGCCCACGGAGCCACGAACCGAACAACTCGGCGTCTGGACGGTTACCGGCCGGGCGGCCGTCGCCCAGCGCGTCTTCGAGTTCATCGACGAGGCCGACGAGCAGATCGTCTACATGACCGTCGACGAACTCCTCACCGAGGAGCACCTCGAACGCCTCGGGGAAGCCGACGAACGCGGAGTGGACATCTACGTGGCGGGTGTCACCGACGCGGCTCGAGTTCGTGTTCAGGACGCCGTCCCGTCGGCCGAGGTGTCCGAGACGCCGTGGGAGTGGGCGGAGACGCCCGCCGGAAACCTGCTCATCACGGACGAGGAGACCGCGCTCGTCAGCGTGTGCGTTTACGGGTCCGAGGCTGGGGAAATCGAGCGGACGGCCATCTGGGCGGCGGAGCACGTAACAGCTTGGTGGTGGTCCTCAGAGCGATCTTCACCTGGCGGCTTGAAAACCGCGAACTCGCTTACCGATGACACATAGTTCCGGACCGACGACGGACGAACCGGAGGGGCGTCCATGACGGACGGGACCGCGTTCGTCCTCCCGGCGAAACGGGTTCGCGGCGACACGCTCCGGGAGCGCCTCACGGAGACCGTGTACGAACGCGTCCTGCCGGCTCGCTACCTCCGTCGGGGGCCGGACGGCGACGTGGTCGAGACGCCCGAGGGGCTGTTCGAGCGTGTGGCGGCGGCCGTGGCGGACGCCGAACGGGCCATGGTGCCGACGCCGAGGGATGGGAGCGGCGGTTCCACGAGTCGATGACCGGGCTGGAGTTCGTGCCGAACTCGCCGACGCTGATGAACGCGGGGACGGGGAGCCGCCAGCTCGCCGCGTGTTTCGTGACGTCCCCGCGGGACTCGCTGGACTCCATCTTCGAGACGCTCGGCCGTGCGGCGACGGTGATGCAGACCGGCGGCGGCGTCGGCTACTCGTTCTCGGCGCTCAGGCCGCGGGGTGACCCCCTCGAGTCGACCGGGGGGACGGCAAGCGGCCCCGTCTCGTTCATGAAGGTCTACGATACGATGTGCGAGCAGGTCAGGCGGGGCGGACGGCGCCGCGGGGCGCAGATGGGGATCCTCCGCGTCGACCACCCCGACGCCGGCCGCTTGTGCACCGCGAAACGTGAGGAGGGCGTCCTCGCGAACTTCAACGTCTCCGTCGGGGTGACGGACGCCTTCTTCGACGCCGTCCGGGACGACGCGCGGTACACGCTCGTGAACCCGAACACGGGCGGCCCGCATCACGTAACAGTGGACACCGCACAGTTCTACGGGACGGACTACGAGACCGCGTCGCCGACGGCCGTCGAGTCGAACCTCTGGCGGGACTACACGGGGGAGATCCCGGCCGGCGGTCACGTCCGGATGCCGGCTGCGCTGCAGGAACACGTCGACAGCGCCATCTCCAAGACGATCAACCTCCCCCACGACGCGACGCGCGAGGACGTCGCGGAGGCGTACTCGCAGGCGCTCGAACTCGGGTGCAACGGCGTCACGGTCTACCGGGACCGGTCACGCCGACAGCAGGTGCTCACGATCCACCCCCGGGGGGTGGTCAACCCCGACGGTCGACCCTCGGAGGCGTGCCGTTACCCGACGTGGCTCGGCTGACGCGGGTGGACAGTGGTGCGGGCGGAGTGACGAAATAAGACACACATTTGGTATGTTTGGGGACTTATATGAATAATTATCGTTCCGGGGATGCGGGTGCAGTCAGGGCGTTGTTTGTATCCTTCGTGGGGCCGTCGCAGCGGCGCTTGGGTCGGGACGAGGGGATCTCCTCTTCCAAGCGGCCGCAGAACGGACCCGCACCGACCGATCCTGCTCCGGGGCCGGACACTCCGACGAGGCAGTCGATCCGGTTTCTCCGGTCACTAGATCCGAATATCTCTCCCCGATACTAGTAGCCGCCGTCTCGAACCCGATGAGCGTCTGCGTCCCCCTTCACCCCGAGGAGGTCCCGTCGAATCGCGTCGGTATCCGGCCCTCCACCGTCGGAACCGAAATCCGAGGTCGACGGAAAACTACCAAACGTACCATTAGTTTCGCATACCGATATATGTGGTATCGCTGATCGAACACGGTTGGGGAGCGGTCGACGCCGGCAGCCATCGATTCCACGCAGACCGGGGCCACGCTCATCACCGTCCCGTCCCGACCGTGGACCGATGGACGAAACTGGCCGCGTCGCCGAGGACCGCGCGAGGTGGACGTGAGATGGCGGGTCACGCCGACGGCGAGGTGCTCGAACGGCGAATCGAGAACGTACTCGACTTCTACTATCCGGCTTGCGTGGACGAACGCGGGGGCTACATCGCACAACTCGATCCGGAAACCGGATCGGTGTACGACCGCGATGCCCGCCATCTGGTGGCCACTGCCAGGTTCGTGAGTAACTTCAGCATCGGCGTCCGTGCGGGCGGTCCGGACTGGTGTACGTCGGCGGCCGCCCACGGACTCCGGTTCCTCGACACGCACCACCGGGACGGCGAGCGAGGTGGCTACGCCTGGCTCCTGGACGTGACCGACCCCGTCGACGGTACGCGCTCGCCGTACGGACACGCGTTCGTCCTGCTCGCGCACGCTCGTGCACTGGAGGTCGGCCTCGACGACCACGTCTCGTTCGACCTCCGCGACCGGCTGGTCGACGTTGCCTCGCTCATCGAGCGGCGGTTCCGCGAACCCGCTCACGACCTGCTGGGGTGCAGACTCGACGCCGACTGGAACCCGATCGGGGCGTACCGGGGGCAGAACGCGAACATGCACGCCTGCGAGGCGTTCCTCGCCGCCTACGAGACCACCGACGAGCAGTCGTACCTGGAGCGTGCACTGACGATCGCCAGGCGCGTGACGGTCGATCTCGCCGATCCGGACGGGCGAATCTGGGAGCACTACACCGAGGCGTGGGAACCGGATCACGACTATAATCGGTCCGACCCCCGCCATCAGTTCCGCCCGTGGGGGTTCCAACCAGGCCACCACGCGGAGTGGGCGAAACTCCTCGCCGCGCTCGCCCGCCATCGCGAGGCCGCGTGGCTCAGCGACCGGGCCGTCGAACTGTTCGAGTACGCGCTGACCGGGTGGGCCGACGACGGCGGCTTCTACTACACGCTCGACTTCGCCGACGAGCCGGTGGTCGCCGATCGCTACGGCTGGCCCGTCGCCGAAGCCATCGGTGCCGCGGCGGCCCTCCACGAGGCGACCGGCGAAGCGCGCTATCTCGAGTGGTACGATCGGTTCTGGACGTACGCCGTCGACCGACTGGTGGCGCCCGGGGGGAGCTGGTACGAGAAGCTGACGCCCGACCACGAACCGGTCGTGACGACGGACGGCCCCGAAGTCGAGCCGGGATACCATCCGACCGGAGCCTGCTTCGAATCACTGCGGATGGTCGGGCACGGAGACTGACGTCCGGGTGCCCTCGAAAGATCCACGCCGAGGCCGCGGCGAACTGCCGTCGGCACTCAAACCACTCACTCGGCTAGAGTAACTAGCACGAGTGGCGTCCGTCGAGCCCCCGTCGGAGACGGGCTACGGCCCGGCTCATGAGTGGTACGCCACGCCACTGCCCGACGTTGCCGGGTCACGTCCACGACGGATCGTAGTCCTCGTACACGGCCTCCCGAAGCACCCGGTCGGTGACGAGGAAGGCTCCGACGGCACACGCCACGAGCATCCCCACCATCGCCCACTGCAGCCACGACGACAGCACTAGCTCTACGGACGAGACGTACACGAGCAGCACTGCGGAGGGGAGGATACGGACGAGCGCGAGGTGGGTTCGATTCGTGACGAACTTCTCGGGGTGGTCGGCCGCTGCAGGCTCGCCCTTGGAGACGTACTCGTGCAGCTTTGCGAACGGGTGGTTCGAGTCGATGCGTCCGGTTTCGGGGTCGTAGTCCCTGTGGAACCGCTCGAAGTGGCCGGACCGCATTCCGACGACGGCGCCGACGAGGGTGATGATCGGCCCAGCAACGAACGAGAGAACGAACGCCCACCCCGGGATAGCTGCGTCCATGCCGAACACGAGGTCGTACCCCACGCCTCGCCGTGTGGGTACCCCCAACGCGAGGGGGAAAACCCCGCCGAAGAACACGGTGGACCCCGTGCCGTTCCGATCTTCGAGTTCGCTACTGACATGTACGTCTGGTTATTAGTAACCGACATCATGCATTCGGGAACGGCGTCACGCCGATCGGGAGGATTCCCTACCGAGTTCGAACTCCCCCTGCTCGATTCCGCGAACGCACGACGTCAGACTTCGTCAGACGACCATTCCCGCAGCCTCCAGATGTCGGTTTCCGGGTCCAGATTGGCGGGTTCGGCGCCGCGTGACGTCACGATTCCAGCGTGGTACAGCATCGCCTTGAGTTGGAACACCGTCGGCGAGTGATACACGCCCCCGTCCGTTAGCTCACCTCGCTGTAGTTCGCCGTCCGTGTCCAGCACGCGGCTTCGAATCTCCCCGTCGCCGCGGACGAACAACTCGACCGTGAAGGAGGGGTGGAGTTCGTGGAGATATTCGACGACCTGTGGGAGCGTCGGCTCGCGGATTCCATCCTCGTGCAGGTGCTGGAGTTCCTCCACCAGCAACTGGGTCGCCGGGTACGCGTAGACGACGCGGCGGGCGAGCACCCCCCACTTCGGGGCGAGGTCACTGAACCGCTTCCGGGAGCGCTTCCACCTCTCGAACGCCGCCAGCGCGTCGTCGACGGATCCACACTCCCGGAGGGCGAACCTGACGACCTCACGCCCGAGCGCCGTCAGCCGAACGCGGTCGGGTCGCCCCTCGACGAGGTTCAGGAACACGGCGCCGCTCCGGGCGGCGTCGACGGCGCCGACGACCCGCTCCGAGAGGACGCGGTCGGTCCCGTCGGGGTGGTACGCCGCGAGGGGGTACGCGAGGTAGTTCTTCGGGTGGTTGAGCCCGAACGACGGGTTCGCGACGCCCTGCGCGCTCGCCTGGAACCGGATCGCGTCGGTCTCGGTCGTCGTCCGGTTGCCGACGACGCGCGGGACCTCGACCGGTTCGACCCCGCCGGCGGGGTCGACGCCGAGGACGCCGACGTTGAGTTCGCGGGCGAGCGTGCGGGCCGACCGGGAAACCGCCCCGACGGTCGCCGCGAGGTACGCGACGTTCGCCTCGTTCAGCCGGTCGTGCGCCTGGACAATTCCGCGTTCGACGTCGACGCCGCCGCGGTCGGTGTACCCCTTCGCCTCGACGGCCACGAGCGGCGGTTCGTCCCCCAGCCGGTCGACGGCGAGGAGATCGTCGCCCAGGACGCGGACGCCGACGAGGTCCGGGTACCCGGATCCGGCCCGGACGTGGTTGAAGGGGGCGAGCGCCTCCCTGACCCCGGGTCGATCGACTCCCCGGCGAGCCACCGGTCGGCGGAGAACCGCGCGTCGACGACGACGTATCCGTCGTCGGCGTCGTCCGGGAACAGGCGGCGCTTCGTGTGCGCGAGGACCCTCGGTTCAGCCAACGTGGTCGCCGCACTGCCCATGCCGCGCCGGTTCAGCCAGCTGGCTCATGAAGGTTCGGCTTCGGCGCGTTCGCCGGCCCCGTCGTGCCCCCATCCCGAGACGGACGACCGACCGGTCGCGTACCCGATCAGTCGTCGGACGAGTACTCCACGTTCCGCCGGTTCCGCAGTCGCTCGCGGACGGCGGTCGACTGGCCGGACTCGGGCGAGTCGGCCGACTCGGCGGAGTCGCCGACCAGCACGGGGGCGTGCCGTTCGAGTTCGACGACCATCCCGACCATGGCGATCACGCACATGATCGCCGTGGGGAGTCCGACGAGGACGGTGAACGTCTGGAGGACCGGGAGCCCCCCGGCGAAGCCGAGCGAGACGGTGAGAAACACCATCATCAGCCCCCAGACGACGCGGTTGAGCGTCGAGGGGGATTCGGTGTCCCTGGTGACCATCATCGCGATGCTCAGCGTCGACGAGTCGAGCGTCGTGATCAGGAAGCTCACGACGAGCAGCAGCAGGAGCGCCGAGAAGGCGCCCGGGTACGGAAGGAGCTGTTCGAACAGGGCGAATCCGACGGCCTCCAGGCCGGCGTCCGAGTACACCCCCAGGAGGTCGGCGGCGCCCGACGACTGCACCCAGAGCGCGGACCCGCCCGTGGCCACGTACCACGGGACGGTCAGGCCGAACGAGCCGACCAGCCCCGCGAAGACGAGCTGTCGGAGCGTCCGGCCGCGGGAGATCCGCGCCATGAAGATGCCCACCATCGGCGCGAACGTGAGCCACCACGGCCAGAAGAACAGCGTCCACGAGCCGAGCCAGTTCGTGGCCTCGCTCCCGGGGCCGAAGAACAGGCTCATCCCGACGTAGTCGGCCGCGTAGCCCTGCAGCGCCTGCGTGCCGAGGTTGAACAGGAACGAGAGGGGGCCGAACGCAAGGGTAACGACCATCAGCGCGATGAGGAGCACCACGTTGAGATCCGCGAACCGCCTGATCCCCCGCTGGATCCCGGCGACGACCGACAGGAGGAAGACGACCCCGACCAGCAGTATCAGCGCGATCCGGCCGCCCTCGCCCGTCCGCACGCCCCACTTGAACGCGAGCCCGGAGAGGAACTGGCTGATCCCGAGGCCGAACGAGACGGTGATGCCGCTCACCGTGACGACGACGGCCAGCGTGTCGATCAGCTTCGCGGGCCATCCGTCGAGCCCGTCCGGGCCGAGGAAGGGCGCGAGGATCACCGCGGGTCGGAAGGACGTGTCCTTCCGGTACACGAAGTACGAGATCGCGACGGCGAACACCAAGTAGGTCGCCCAGGCCGAGGTTCCGTAGTGGAAGATCGCGTACTGGAGCGCGTTCGCCATCCGTTCCCACGTGCCGGCGGCGGCCCCGGACCCGAAGAACGGCGGCGGCGTCTGGTAGTGGACGAGCGGTTCGACCGGGCCCCAGAACTCCAGCCCGCCCGACGAGAGGCCCGCGGTGAACGTCATCGCCAGGTACTGGGCGAACGAGAACTCGGGCGTCTCGTCCGGGCCCCCGAGTTTGATTCGCCCCCACGGCCCCAGCATGACGTACACGACGAACACGAACGAGAGGAAGACCGCCCACAGGTACAGCCACCCGAGGTTCGTCACGATGAACGCGTTCGCGGCCGCCAGCTTCGACGCGGCGACGTCCGGCCGGACGACGATCCCGACGATGATTCCCAGCAGCGAGAGCAGCGACGCCGTGAAGACCGTCGGGTCGGACTCCTCCAGGAACTCCGATGTTCCGTTCATGAGTGGCTAGCGGCGATCGACGCGTGAACGCGACGTGTCGGCTCCTTCCGCACCATGTGCACGGCGGCCAGATGCTCGAGGGTGAAGTATCCAATGAAGGAGGCCGCCATCGGTTGACCGTCTCTCACGTACGGGGTGGTCATCTCCGCCGCCGGAGGGCGGCCGCGCCGCCCTCCGGATCTTGAGCGACGAGGCGGGCGAGCCGGTCCACGGCTTCCACACGCCCGACGAGGAGTGACGGGTGCGGCGGAAACGGTGTGAGGACGCTCCGTGAGAGCCGTCGATCGCCTACTCGCTCGGGACCGCGGGTGAGCGTTCCCTCCCTCCCTCCGGTTACGACGCCGAACTCGGCCGTCGGACGTCGTCGAGTCGGCGGAGCCCGCACTCGACGCCGCCCACGAGGAGGAGGACGACGAGATAGACGAACCACGCGCCGAAGTAGAGCGCGTGGGGATCGTCCACGCTCGCGGTGAACTCCGCGCGGACGTCCAGTAGGACGAACAGCGTCAGGAGGCCCGCCGGCGACACCAGCCCGTGGCGAACGAGCAGGTAGACCGGCACCGCAGCCAGTAACCACATCCCGGCGGCGCCGTACGCGTACAGCGGCCAATCGAGGCCGCCGAACCCCGTTACGCCGAGGCGGCGGGCGAACCACACCATCACCCCCGCGTGGAGGACGCCGGCGACCGCGGCGACGACGGTCGCCCGTCGCCTGGATGCGGGAATCGACAGTTCCGGGCTCGGCGCCCGCGGTCCCGGGAGCCGCTCCCAGACGGTCCGGACGGCGTACTCGACCAGCCCGACGAACAGGAAGCCGACGGTCCAGACGGACGCGTTGACCATGTACCGAACGATGTACAGTCCGTTCTCGACCACGACGATCCCGGTCGGCTCGGGGAGTCGTTCGAGTTCGGCCACGTCCCGGAAGGTCGGCCCCGGCGGCGTCAGTTCCGTGCCGAGGACGTAACCGGTGGTCGCGACGAGCGCGATCAGCGGTGTGACGAGCCGGTATCGGAGAGCGAGCCACGCTGGAAGCGATCCCATGACGACGAGGCCGCCGTACCGCCAGCCGATCCCGACGACCGAATACTCCGCGGGGCCGACGGTGTACCCCAGGTCGAGGGCGACGACGAGCAGTGCGACCGCGTGAACGATTCCGATCAGGAGGCTGATCAGGACGTGGCGTCCGGAGGGCATACGTAGCCCTGCTGTCGCCCGTCGCTTCTAGTTTCCCCCGTCGCTCGTCGCGTGCCCCCGTCGGAATCGGTCGACGGTGACCGGCTTCACCGCCGGGCGGATCCGACGACGGATCGATGGACGGACGGCGCCTCAGCGACGGGGATGACGGACCGGATTGACCGGCTGACGCTCGAATCCCGGATCGTGGACGTCCTCGTGTTCTACCACCCGGCCTGCCTGGACGAGCGGGGGGCCACGTCGCGCAACACGATCGTCGTCCGCTCGCAGGAATCCACGCTGTCACGGCACACGACCACGAACCCGAGAAATGACGGGATCGCTGCGCGTTCACCGCTGCCGCGACTTCCCCATCGGTGACCGACGTCGTATTCGTCCGCGTCCCCTCCCGGTTGCGTCCCGAGCCGTCACTCGACCTCGTGAGGGGACGGGGCCGCGAAATCGCCCGATTCGAAGCCGATCGGAGCGGGTTCCTCGACGACCCGGAGGTCGTCACGGTCGCGTGCCTCCTCCACGAGGGCCGTCGACGCGTAGAGCCGCTGGAGGTGCATGGTGTCGGCCGCACGGAGAACGCGGACCGTCTCCGGGTCGACGATCCCGATGGTCGACAGCGCCGCGACGAGGCCAGCGCGGTCGGTCTCGACGGCCGGCGGGAGACGGACGCCCCGCGTCGTGCTCGCCGTCAGCGCGTTGATGAGCGTCGTCGGCATGTCGATCCCCTCGAGGAGGTCCGCGTGGACGAAGTCCGCCGAGCCCATCCCCATCGCATTTCCGTGCGTCGTCTCGGTCAGCCCGCGTGTGTAGATGCGTTTGACGTCGGGCGAGTCCGGTTCCGGTTCCTGGATCGCGAACGGTCGCCTGCCGATGACGTTCGTGTCCATCCCCTGGCCGCTGACGTCCTTCCCCTGGGAATCGAGAACGAGCACGTCGAGTTCCCGGAACGGTATCTTCGGCATGACGTCGTAGGCCGTCTCGAGCAGTTCCGCCTCGCGGTCGAGGAACCCCTCCGGCGGGACGCCTTCGACGAGCGCGGTGTCGTCGCGCTGGTCTTCCAGGATCGCGATCCCGCCGACGACGGGGAGTTGGGCGAGCAGTTGTTCGGTGATCTCGGGGATCATGTTCCGGAGCGACCAGTCGACCGCCCAGTCGTGGGCGATCTTCGCGCCGCGCTGTTTCCCCATCCCGATCACCAGCATCTTCGAGAGGCCGCTCTCGACGGTGCCGTCGAAGTCTGTGTGGGGTTTGACCCGGTTGATCGGGACGATGGCGTCGGCCGCGACGGCGTTCGCGTCCGCGACGACCGGGACGTCGCGGTCGGCGGTCCGTCCCACCTCGGCGACGTCCATGCCCGACCGGATCTCACAGTCCACGGTCGACTCCGACACGCCCAGGTCCGCCAGCATCTCGCGCTGGCCCTCGGCCGTGGCGCCGCCGTGGCTCCCCATCGCCGGGAACACGAACGGGTCGTACCCGCGATCCTGGGCGCCCTCGACGACGCCGGCGACGATCGTTCCGAGGTTCGCGATCCCGCGGCTCCCGACGCCGAGCGCGATCTCGCCGCCGTCGGGGACGTCCTCGAGCGGGAGCGACCCGAAGGCGTCCGACGCGCGATCGGCGATGGCCTCGCGCGGAATCGGGTCCGTCTCCCACACCTGCTCGATGAGACCCAGTTCCGGCAGGGGAGTTTCGCCACACGCATCCTGAACTCGCTCCTCGGGGACTGCGAGCGAACGCCTCGATGGGTCCGTATCCATACCGTAACGCTAGGCAGGTCCACTGATAATTATGACCCCGAGACGAACTGACGGAGACCGGTCGAGCAGGTCCAGGAGGTGACGATAGCCGCTCGGGTCGGCGTCGACTACATCGGACGGATCGACCATCGGTACTTCGGGGGCTGGAACCCGTTTCCCGACGCCGTCTCGGAACTTCGAATCGATCTGGAAAGTGGCGATAGCTGTAGGCCCTAGCTCGACCGTCGAACGAATCGACCGCTGAGGCCTGAGACGTCCGAATTCGAGCGACTGAAAACGGAGGCCGACCGGTGGCAGAACGGTGAATCACCGCAGCGGGAGATGCACGGCGCGTATTCAGCGTTGACGCGACCCGAGATTCGGTCCGCTCGAATCGACGAGCGCGGAGCGTGGATCCTCCACGGGGTGACCGACGGCAGCAGAATCCGACTGAAGTCGAGTGATGGGTACGGAGCCCGTTCGTCTGGACGTACGGAAACGGCGGGGACCGGTTCGCGTTTCAACCGATCGCCGGAAGTCACCACCGTGTCCGACCGGCCGCCGACGAGCGTTCTCCTGCCGACGACGAGGTGGACCGACGCGTGCGCGGAGGTGGCCGCCCAACTCGGGGACGGCGACGAGCTTCTGGTCATCCACGACGGCGAGGACGACCCCGTCACCGAGCGGGAAGACCGCCCCGAGGGCGTCCGACTCGTCGCCGCCGGCGAGCCGGAGGGCTGTTCGGGGAAGGCCAACGCCATCGTTGCCGGGATGCGGGCCGCGCGCCACGATCGCCTCGTCTGGACGGACGACGACTTCCACCACCCTCCCGACTGGCTGGCGACCTTCAGCGCGGACTATGAGGACCACGGGCCGGTGTCGGAGGTGCCGTACTCCGTCGGGCGGGACACCCTGTCGGTGCTGCTCGAACCGCTGTACGCCTCGGCCGGCTCGCTGGGCCTCTACCTCGGCGACCGGATGTGGGGCGGCGCGGTCACGTTCGATCGAGGTGGCCCGTGAGCGAGCCGAGGAAGCCGGCGTCGCGGACCGTGTCAGTTTCGAGGTGGCGACCGCGAAGGAGTACGACGGGGGCGACTGTGACCTCGTGATGATGTTCGACGCGTATCACGACGTGGGTGATCCGGTCGGCGTGGCGTCACACGTCCGGGGGACGCTCGCCGGCGACGGGGCGTGGATGTTGGTCGAGCCGTTCGCCAACGATCAGGTCGAGGACAACCTGAACCCGCTGGGCAGGGCGTTCTACTGCGCCTCGACGATGGCCTGCGTGCCGAACTCGCTCGACCAGGGCGGCGACCTCGTCCTGGGAGCACAGGCCGGCGAAGCGCGTCTCCGTGAGGTGATCACCGAGGGCGGGTTCACGGGGTTCCGTCGGGCGGCCGAGACGCCGTTCAACCTCGTGCACGAAGCCAGACCGTGACGATAGTCCCCTCCCAATCGTCGGTGGTTCGGCACGTACTACTGAGCGTTCGTGTTCACCGGGTGTTCTGACGGTCGCCCCGCCGCTCGGCGGACCTGGACTGGACGCTGGCACCGTTAGATTCGTCTTGGCAGTAGCGCTCCGCCGGCCGTCGGACACGGGGCGCTCGAGGAGGATCGGGAGCTCGGCCGCTCGTAACGTTCTGGGCGCGCATTCATCCACCTCCTGTATCGTCCCGTTCTCCTCCTTCCACGTTTTCCGGACCCGGAAGCTTACAGCCCATCAAGGGTTACGATGCCTTCGCCGACCTCGAAGTTTACCAGGCGCCTCGGATCAAACGTCAGACTCACGATCGCCTCGTTCTGGCTCTCAGGCGCTCGAACCGAGCAACTACGGTCCGCATCGTAACGTCCACCGTTCCTCCGCACGGCCGTCGGTAACACGCAAACGCGTGGACACCGTTGTCAATTCCTTCGATCCGCTTGGAATGTGGCGTCTCGGATCCCGACTCCAAGCCGGTCTGCGCGAGAGTCGGTCCGGATCGTCCTCGTCGGTCGACGACGCCGCGCAGAACTGCCGATCACCCCGTCCTCCTCATCGAAGGCGAGTCCCTCATCCGCGAGGACCATCGAACCCGTCTCCACCTGGTCGAACGCCAACGACGGCTCCGCATCCGTGTTCTCACACGGCCACAGCGGGTCCCGATCACCGGCACCACCGCACTCCGGTTCCGAGATCCCGTACGGCGGTTCCCCACACGCGCCAGACCAACCTCACCACCACCGGCAGGCGTGAACGCGATCTCGACCGTCCCGTGCTGCGTACACGTGATCTCCACGCACCCGGCCCTCGTTCCCGGCTCGGCCTCCACGTCGAACTCCAGCGTCTCCTCATCGCGATGGGTTAGTTCGGCATCGAACGCGTGCCGCTACGCGTATGGAGCCGAGAGCGACGTCGGATCGTTCGATAGGAGCCACAGCGGCACCGCCCGCGTCAGAACGACCATCCCAACCAGTTCGACGAGCGTCTGCGTGACGACGACCGCGGGGACCAATCGGTAGCCATCCGGCAGCGCGAGCGCCAACGGGAGGACGACGAGCGAGTTCCGCGTCACTGAGGTGAACACGAACGCACGGGCCTCACCGACGTTCATCCGGAATAGTCCGGCGGCAAGTCGTCCCAACAGGGGCATGATGATGAGGAACACGACGTAGACGGGGACGACGGCAGCGATCCGTCCGATCGAATCCTCGACTCGGGGAAGTTGGGAGGCGATAACGACCAGAAGCGTCGCGCCCATCATCGGCACGGGAAGCCAGCCCATCGCGTCCTGCAATCGACGCCCGGTATCGGAGCCGTCCGCCCACACCTCGGTGAGCCACGCGAGCGTCAACGGGAGCGCGATGAGAAGCAGGAACGCCTCGATGAACGGACCCGCCCTGATGACGTCCGCTACTCGTGCGCCCATGAACAGCCACAGGTACACCGGAAGCAGGAGGAACTGGACGAGCAGGAGCGCTGGCGTCGCAGCGGTGACCTGCTCGGCGTTACCCCCCGCGAGATCGGTGAAGGCGATGACGTAGTCGATGCACGGAGTCAGCAGCACCATGAACGCCCCGACGAGGATGGCCGGCTCCTGCGGGAGGAATCGAGTGAGCGCGTAGACGACGGCCGGGACGACGAGGAAGTTCATCCCGAGCGCGGCAGCCATGAACCGAGCGTTCGTGAACGCGCGACGAAACTTCGTGAAGGGGATCTCGAGAAAGGTGACGTACAGGAGGACCGCCAGCACGGGGGTGATTACCCGCTCGAACAGCGGTGCGGCCGAAGGAAGACCGACTCCGAATCCAACGGCGAGGGCAACGCTTGCGGCGTAGATGGCGATCTGGCGTCGTTGGAGCCACTCCCTCATGCTCATCGGGGCGTTCTTGGGGACGGTGCGCTATACCGCTGGTGTCGCGTTCAGTACGAAGATCGATCGGCGTCCGTCAGTGTTCGGTAAGTGATCCGCGGGACGCTTTCCACGACCCACGACGTGGTTCAGATACGTCGACGACCGATCGGACCGAATCACGCTGCCTCGTCCTCTAGTCGTTCGACGAATTCGTCACGGAACATCCGTCGCGTCCCTTCGGGGCCCGTGACAGTCAGGACCGTCTCTTCGTATGGGGGCGACACGGTGATGTTGAATTCCGCGAACGAACAGCACCGCAACTCGTCCGCGGTGAACCGGGCGACCGCCCGGAGGGACTCGTCCGTTCCGTCGAACCGTACGCTCACACCGTCTTCGCGTTCCTCGTATCCCACGTACTGGGAGACGAGTAATCGTTGGACCGCTTCCGATCGTTCCGATCTCTCCTCCTCGGTCAGCGTACACGCAACCTCGGGTTCCGGGCCGTTCCGGCTCATGGGACGGAATCGCTTTGAATCCCGAACCATTTATACTTCCGAGTACGAAGTATGGAACCGACTGCGGTGAACGAAAGCCATGGCAGATGCCCCTGACGCGGTAACTGATGCGTCCGACCCTTCGAACGTCGATCGGGATTGTCTCTGTCCATTGGGGGGAGTGATGGATCTTCTCAGCCGCCGCTACGCGATGCAACTCATCTGCGTGGTTGGCGCAACCGGTCCAGCGAGGTACGGCGATATCGAAGGGACGTTCGACGGAGTGAGTAGTTCGACGCTCTCGACGAGACTCGACGAGCTCGTCGAGGCCGGAATCCTCGCCCGCGAGCAGTACGCCGAGATCCCGCCGCGGGTTGAATACGAACTCACTGAAACGGGTGAAGAGCTAGGGCGACGTCTGAAACCCCTTCTCAGGTGGGCGGAAGAAACCGATGAGGAGGAACTCTCCGGGAATCGATGAACAGCGGACTGCAGGAAGGCACGGCGTGAGTTTCGGGAGATCGGACGACGTACCTCCGGGAACTCCGGAGGGAAGTCCACTCATCGGTGCAGCGTAGGTTGGTACGCTATCGTCACCGTACTCGGGCCGAAGGGCTCGCCGACAGCCACCGCTCTTTTTAGCCCAGGCTGGCTCCGTTGAATTCCTCAGCAAGTGATCGGATCGGCACCCTCAACGGCCAGTACAGGTGAAGCACGTGCCACCCACTTCCCTTCCCAGTGCCCGTATTCGGGGAGTGAACTACGCCGGAGTCGGGGGAAGACGTGCCTTTTCGAACCAGAACCGCTCAACCGTTCGCGCGATGGTGACGTATTCCTGAGCATCGGCCGGCTTGGTCAGATACGCGTTGGCGCTGGCCTCATAGCACCTCCTGACATCGCCCTCGTCCTCGGAACTCGTGTTCACGAGCACGGGGAGATACTGGAGGTGGTGGTCATTCCGAATGGTTTCGAGCATTTCACATCCATCCCCGTCGGGGAGGTTCAGGTCCAAGAGAACGAGCGCCGGAGCCGGTGCTGACCCATACTCGCCCCGCTGTCGCAAGAAATCGACTCCGTCATCTCCATTGGTGACGAGATGTAGTGTCGTCTCCGTCTCCGTTGAATCGAACGCCTCTCGTGTGAGACGGGCATCACCCGGGTTATCTTCGACGAGAAGAACATCGATGGGTTCGTCGTGAGATTCTCGGTGGGAACGGTCGGACATGGTGAGGTGACCCCGTGGGGACTTACTCGCGCCCCACCGTATCCGAGGAACGGGTTTAGCTCTTTCTCGACGGATCCGTTATCTATTGTGTATAACTGGTGGAACATCCGCCTTAATTGGCATTCCCACAAGTGATACTTGAATTTCCGCACTTGGAGGAGCGATAGTTGCGGAAATCGGAACAGGTTCGTTACTCTTCACTCTCGTCGGGTTCATCGCCAAGCCCCCCCTCATAGTGGAAATGATCGAACGGCTGGATTCGGCGCTGTTTCATCATCTCCGACTGTTCGATTTCGAGGCCCAACTCGTGAATCGCATCCGTGATGCGGGTGATGTCGGACGTGGACGTTCCGCCGCCCGGTGAGCATCTCTCGTACGTCGATGACGCCCTTGATGTCGAGCAGTTCCTCAACGTACTCGGACCGCTCGGTCGGGGGCGCGGTCACGACGAACAGCACACGGAGGGGGAGGTTGGCCGCTTCGTAGTCTAATTCCGGATGATAGCCAGCGATAACGTCGTTCTTCTCTAAGCGTTCGATACGGTTCCGAACCGTGCTTGCCGACGTGCCGACTTTGTCGGCTATCTCCTGTGCGGTAGCGTTCCGCGCATCGACCTGGAGCAAGTGGAGGATGCCACGGTCGATGTTGTCGAGTTCGTGCGCCACGTGAACACTACGGCAGGCCAGTTGCATGGACCCTGTGACCGCCCCGTTCGGGAGTCGCGATGACTCTACTCGATTCGCATCCCCACGCAGCGGCAGTTTCTCGCTGAACCGTGTCCGAAGGATGGGGTTCAACAAAGTCCCCTGGCCGTAGGTCATCCGTACGAACACGGCGGTGGTCGGCGGGGAATCGTCGGATTGGCGAACGCCTGCTGCTCGAGCGAGCGGGACGTTGAAGCGACCGCCTTCGAGGAGCCAGAAATCGGAGCAGGGGCCCCACGGCGCGGTTCGGGAGGGATTCACGCTCCCTTCGAGACGCCTGAGAGGATCACCGTTAGTCCTCGAACAGTGGTCGTGAAGTGACATTCGGCAAGTAGCCGTCGAATATCTCTTTTTTTTTCGCGTGATAACGAATGGCACGGCGGATTTCCGTAGCACCATGCCCCAAGCCACCGTCGCCACTCGAGACGGGACCACGACCACGCTGCCCGAGGAAACTGTCGAGGCGTTCCGCCAGCGCCTGCGCGGCCCGCTACTCTCTCCCGGGGACGAGGGGTTCGAGGAGGCGACGCGCATCTGGAACGGCATGATCGAGAAAACGCCCGCGCTCGTGGTCCGGCCGACGGGGACGGCCGACGTCGTGGCCGCGGTGAACTTCGCCCGCGACGACGACCTCCTACTCTCGGTGAAGGGTGGCGGCCACAACATCGCGGGCACGGCGCTGGCCGACGACGGCCTGACCATCGACACGTCCCGACTCCGCGGGGTCCTCGTCGATCCCGAAGAGCAGATCGCGACGGCCCAAGCTGGCTGCCTCCTCGGCGATCTGGATCGGGAAACCCAGCTCCACGGTCTGGTCACGCCAGGAGGCTTCGTCTCCGAAACCGGGTTGGCCGGCCTGACCCTCGGCGGTGGCTTCGGCTATCTGACCCGCCGGTTCGGCTGGACGGTCGACGACCTGCTCGAGGTCGAGATCGTCACCGCCGATGGGGAGGTCCGTCGCGCTAGCCGCGAGGAAAGCGAGGACCTCTTTTGGGCGGTCCGCGGCGCCGGCCACCACTTCGGCGTCGTTACCTCGTTCACGTTCGAGCTCCACGAGGTCGGTCCGACCGTCTACGGCGGACTCATCGCCTGGCCGTTCGAACGGGCCGACGAGTTCCTCGAGGCCTATCGGGAACTCACCGCCGAAGCGCCCAGGGAACTCACGGCATTCGTGATCATCCGTCGAGCCCCGCCCGCACCCTTCGTCCCCGAGGAGTGGCACGGTAAGCGAATCTGCGCCATGACCGTCTGCTACAGCGGTGACCTCGGGCGGTCGATCCGTACGCGGCTTTGCCATCGCTAACGACGAATGGGAAAACATTGCAGGCGGCGTGTTCCCCCTCTCTGAGAACGGTTCTCCACACCTCCCATGGGAGAACAGGTTCCGTCCGGGAATCGCAGGACCTAACCCCCTGGATGGTCTATATCCTGATATAATTCTTGACCGTTCTGCGCTAGGGAGTGGAGCACTCGGAGTTCGGCGGTTCGGGGGAGGCACAGGTAGTGCAAGCACGATCCGGTCCGGCGGAGTGGCGATGCTCGTGAGTCAGCCGTCTCGAAGAACTCCGTCGAATCCCCCGCCAACGCAGGGAGCGCTAACCGACCAAGGCAACCGTATGAACCCATGAGCTTTGATTTCAACGCGTACCACGATCTTCGCTCGATATTCGGCGTCGAAACGTCCGTAAGCGACGTCTTCCGGAAGTACGGGCTGGCGTTCGTGATGGTCGCCAGTTACTTCGGCTCCGGGTCAGTCTTCATCGCCAGTTCCGCCGGCGTCCGCTACGGCTACTCGCTTCTCTGGGCCGTCGTGGGCGCGGTGCTACTCGGCTACATGGCCCAGGACATGAGTGCCCGTCTCGGCATCTTCGGCGAGTCCCTGGCGGCCTTCGCCAGAGAAAAACTTGGACGGACCGTCTCGACGGTGCTTATGGTACTTCTATCGGTCGGCTGTGTCGCCTGGACGCTCGAACTCACCGCCGCTGTCGGGAAGGGCATCGTCGTCCTGTTCGGCCTCCAAGCGATCGGCTGGGGCCCCTTCGCATACCTGACCGGCCTTGCGGCCATCGTCATCGGTATCCTCGGCTACGACTGGGTCGAAAAGATCATGGTCTCGATGATGTTCGCCCTTCTCGTCAGCTACGTCTTCGTCGCCGGTGCCTCCTCGCCGGATATCGTCGCTGCGGCGACGGGGTTCGTCCCCGTCCTCGGCGGTATGAACGGGATGGTGCTGGCGGTCTCCATTCTCGGGACCACAGCGCTGTGGCCCAACTTCTTCCTCGAATCCGAACTCGTCGAAGAGAAGGGCTGGATCGGAGCTGACGCGATCCCTGATATGCGCCGCGACCTCGCCATTGGCTACGCAGTCGGCGGGATCACGACGATCGCCATCGTCGTCGCTTCTGCCGCGGTCCTGCGACCGGCAGGGTACGAGCAACTCGAGACGTTCCTCACGCCCGGCAAAGCCATGGCGACTGTGCTCGGTGAGTGGGCGATGGTCGTCTTCCTCGTAGGGACTCTCGCGGCGGCCTTCAACAGTATCATCCCCATCATGTGGGCGCCCGCCTACATAATCCGCGAGACGCTTGGCGGCGAGTACGCCGAGAGCCGCCGGACGTTCCTCATCATCTACGTCGCCGGCGTCGGACTCGGGAGCCTCTCACCACTGGTCCATCAGTATCTGGGCCTGAGCGTCATCGACATGATCATCCTCTTCCCGGCGTACAACGCCGTGGTCGGACTGCCCGTTACCGCAGCATTGCTGTTCTGGGCGGTCAATGACTCCGACGTGATGGGCGAACACACCAACGGGGTGACGCTCAACGTCCTCAACGCCGCACTCATCCTGATAGCGGCCTACTCGGCCTATAGCGCCGGTAGATTGGTCATCGAAACGATTCTCACAGGCGGGCTCGCCGGATGATGGGGGGTGAGCTGGTGTGACCGCAGTCGCCGGTCTCACACTCCCGGTCGTGTTCGCTTTGGTCCTCATCTCCCTCGCGGGTGGCATGGGAATCACCGCCGTTGGCCCCGGGGGCGTCTTCGTCACAGCGGCGCTGTACGCCCTACTGGACATCCCGCCTGGCACTGTCGCCGGTACAGCCAGCGCTACCTTCGTCGCTACGGGGCTGCTCGGGACCGCCACGTATCTTCGCTCTGGCGAACTCGGCGACCGCGGGGGGGCCGTCGCGGCGGGACTGCTCAGCCTCGGGGGGATCTTCGGCGCGCTTGTCGGCGTCCGGCTCAATGCCATGGTCTCCGAGCAGCTGTTCGGTTATCTACTCGGTGCGTTCCTCACACTCTCCGGCGTGTTGGTCTGGCATCGTGCCCGCGGGACCACTGACGAGCGGCGCACGCTCGACCCCTCGACCTGGTCGGGGCGAGTCGCAGTCACCGTCATCGGGTTCGCCGTGGGCGTCCCCGGCGGTCTGTTGGGCGTCGGCGGTCCCGTCATCGCCGTGCCGTTGCTGGTGGTCGTGGGCATGCCGATGTTGCTCGCCGTGGCGCTTGCACAGGTTCAGTCGGTGTTCCTCGCGGCCGGAGCCACTGCCGGCTACGTCGCGCAGGGAGCGGTTTCGTGGCCGTTGGCCGCGCTGGTGGGCGTCCCGGAACTCGTCGGCGTGATTGCCGGCTGGCACTTTGCCCAGCATACCAATCCTGCCCGGCTCAAGCGCGGGCTTGCGGTCCTGCTCGTCGTTCTTGGACCGTATCTCGTGCTGTCATAGGGAGGGGATCGTAGGATGGGGAAGGAGAGCTCATGAAAGGACCGCATCCCCCGTTTCAAGCGCTTCGCTCCACGTCGTGCATATCCGACGAGCCTCGGTTTCCATCCCTACGAGATAGTCCAGCAGGAGTGTGATCAGAGTGGAGAACCGCGGTCGCCAACGGGGAATCCTCGCTGTGGGTCCCTGTCGAACGACTGCATAGGGTACAGCGAGAGGACGTGATACCACACAGCCGATGCGTGTAAGGAGCACGTACGCATTCGAAACTCCCACCCCACTTCGTTTGTAAACCCATTCGAAGGAAGGAGTGGGGAAACGCATGTCGGCGCTAAGCGCCCGACGGTTCGTGTGTAGCCTCCAGGGAGCATCCAACAAACCGTACAGTGCTCCGGAATCCGAACCGGGGTGGAGCACTCCAACTGCACACCGGTGTCCCCGTAGCTCCTTCCACACCCAACGGTGGCACTGTACCCATGTCTACAACACAGTACGTCGATGTCGAACGCACCCTCACAAACCTCGAAACCAGTTCGCTGGTCCCGGCCAACGTTCAAGCCATCCGGGAGTTCCTCGACCGCTGTGCCGCCCAGGGCATCAGCGACGTCCGGCAACAGCGGTACGCCCGGTCGTGGAAGGCACTCGTCCGGAAGTCCGCGCCCGACGGCTTCCGGTTGTACGGCGCCACCGAGGCGGAGCTCAAGGAACTCGTCGCCGGCCTGACCGGTCCTCGAACCACGCGGAGACGTCGAAGGAGACGATGCGCAGTGCGGTTAAGAAGTTCTACAAGTTCGCGAACGGCGGCCACGACCACCCGGACAAGGTCGACCTCTTCACGGTGAAAAACGGGCGGCGGAAGGCCTCGTCGGTCACCCTGGAGGGCCTTTCACCACCGATGAACTGAAACGCCTGCTACGCGGCTTCTCAAGCACGCGTGACCGGGCGTTCACCCTGGTCCTGTACGAGTCCGCCGCCCGGCCCGGCGACCTCCTCTCGCGGAACGTCGCGGACTTCACCGCGAACGAAAACGGGGGTTTCAGCCACATCGAGGGGAGCAAGGACACGCCCGATCGCGCCAAGCTACATCCACGCGATGACCACCAGTACATGGTACGGCCGCGAACTACTTCGACTACGGCCTGGACGGTAGTCCCCCGGTCGAGCCTACCGCTTGGGAAGCGCTCGCTGATGCGCTGGAACAGGCGGACGCCCACCACCAAGCGAGGCTGGAACAGGAACTGGCCCAGATCGACGAGCAGTTAGCAGTTCGAAACCGGCAGCACGGTGACTTTGTCACTGAGTTGGAACGCCAGATTGACCGCTATGTGGACCGGTTCGAGCACCTCTACACGATCGGGAGGGGGAGACTCGACGGGACCCGGGAGCGGGTGAAGGACCGGCTCATCGCGTTCTATGAGGAGCTACGCGACGAACAGCGGGACCACTGGCGGGACCGCCAGCGGATAGAGCAGGAGCGCCGTGATGTGCGCCGGGAACTGGCCGCGACAGGCGACGATGCACTCGCCGACCTGCTGTAATCGCGCTGATCACCGCGTCCTGACGCCAGCAACCACGGGCGAGTGGATTTATTGAGCATCCCAGCGACACTCACCCATGAGCGTTCAGCATGGCCCCCTTTCGTTCGAGCGACTCGGCCACGCAAGCGTCCGGATCGAGACCGACGACGGCGTTGTCGTCTACATCGATCCATGGAGTGATGTCCTTGCAGACGAGCCGAGGGACGGTGACGTCGTGTTCGTCACGCACGACGATTTCGATCACTACGACCCCGACGCGATCGAAGCGGTCGCCGCCGACGATGCCGACATCGTGGTCTACGAGGCGGTCGATACAGCCGACCTCGACCGCGACGTGACCCCGCTGGCCTACGAGGGCTCGCTGTCGGTCGCCGGAATCGATGTTGAGGCGGTCCCCGCACACAATCGAGAGGATGGCGAGCACGTCGACGAGGACGGCGACCCGTTCCACGCCGAACGTGAGGTCATCGGGCTCGTGCTCACGTTCGATGAAACGACCGTCTATTTCACCAGCGATACGGACTTCCTCCCGGCGCACAATCACATCCAGGCGACCGTGTTCATCCCGCCGATCGGCGGTCACTTCACGATGGACCGCCACGAGGCCGCGGACTTCGCCGAGTCGGTCGAGCCGGAACTCGTGCTTCCGGTCCACTACGATACCTTCGACGCGATCGAAACCGACGCCCAAGCGTTCGCCGAGGATGTGGAAACACGGGGGCTGACCGTCGAACTGTTCTGAGCCAGCAGCGAGCACACGTGAGGACCAGTCGGACGGTCCCGTTCCACCCCACCGTTCAGCCACAATGTTGCGTGAAACTACCGCTCAGTAGGCTGCAAACCTAACGCAGTTGCTCCTATCGGCTATTTGTGGTGTTGATAGCGCCGTACTGAATACAGGGCGCGTATCGGTTACGAGGGGGAAGGGTGGACGGTTTGGAGAATCGCTCAATACAGGTGAAGGACCAACCGTACAGTTCAGAGAAATCGAGGAATCACACTGGAATCATCTCACAGTCAGCATCGGCAGAAAATACTTATCAGCTGGCATATCAGACCTGTTCATGCGCCGTCGAACCCTCCTCGCTGGCCTCGGTGCCCTCTCAGCTGGCTGTCTCGGGTCATCGGCTCCACACACAAGTAGCACACCGTCCTCAACAGAAACCAGCGGGACGCCAACCTCTACAGTCACGCCACCGTCTACAACCAGTCCACCATGTGAACGTAGGACTGAAACTCCATCCACGGACTCTACAGGTGCGACGGCTTCGGACGGTGAATACAAAGTTGGTGGTCTTACGAACTCGACAAGCACCACCGGTTCGTCCGGCACGCCTGTCCCCGAACCTGCCGTCAAGTTCAGTGCCGCTGTCGTTGACGATGTCGTCTCCGAGGAGAGCCCCGGCGCGATAGAACTGAAACTGATGAACAGGAGCTCGACGACCCAAACGGTGTTCGCAGGCACCGTTCCGCCGTTCGGGACGGTGTTTGCAGATTCCGTCGAAGGCGACGAATTCCTGCTCTGGCGGGAGTACGAGGAGGAAGGATGTATCACTTTCAGCGAAGACGGGTTGGTGATTTGTGACATCGGCTCACTGACGGAGCTCCACCCCTGCCAGAGCATCACTCACCGGTACGACATCCTCCCGAGTAGCACGACTCACCACCCGGAGTACACAGTACCGCCCGGCCCCGGTACATTTCGCATCACCGGCTCGCTCGACTACGAGGCAGACGGAGCACAGGAGTCGGAACTCTCCTTCGAGATTCAATTCTCCCTTGACGCAGTAGAATAGACCGCTCAAAGAAGTGTGCGATGGTGTTTGGAGCTCACTGAATGCATTAATATACACAGGGCTACTGAGCGGTTGATTCACGCACCGCGGTCTGGAAGACATTACCTGTGACGACACCGTTCGAACGCAGAGTACAGGTAAGGAGCCTATCGATATCTTCAGAGGCGTTTTCAAACCGGGAAGCCAGCGTCGAGCATGGCCACTCGGCTCGTATTTCTCCTTCTGTGGGTCCCCATCGGGTTCGCGTTGCTGGTCGGCGCGTCCTATCTCGGAACGAAACTCGCCCTTCGCTCGTACTTCGACGACGACGAGCCTCCGTCGAGCCTCATCAGTATCGAGGACGTGAACGACGACCGATGACCGGAGTCGGTTATCAGGCCGTCATTCAGGGGAATCGGCCGGTACAGGTCAGGTATTGCTCGACAGGGACCCGTACTAACTTGGCGTTCCCCACGTCGGAAGCGCGGCTTTGATGGCTGGCTCGGAGCCGACGTACGCACCGGCCGTCCCGAACGCCAGGGGAACCAGCGGGACGACGACCATCCACGAGAGCGAGGTCGTGTTCCAGAGCGCGGGCGTGATGAGAGTTTGACCCGTCGAGACGCGGAAGACGAAGGCGCCCAGGAGGATCGAGATCAGGTACCCGACGAACAGGTATGCGCCGACTGCGGCTGGGATGGCTGCGTCCTCGTCAGCGTGCTGGACGACGACGGCGCCGACGACGAAACACGCGAGCGGCCCACAGAGGAAGAGCCACGGTGCGGTCCCTAGCGGGAGATATCCGACGAACGTGCTGTCCGGGGATGCAACCTGGAGGGGAACCCGGTGCGCAGCCAGCAGAACCCATCCGATCGCTGCCCACGCAGGCTCTCCTGCAGTTTCGTACCCTGGCCATAGGTTCCGTGGAGAGTTCCCGCCACGGCCGAGAAGTCGTGGGAGCCACGGAACCGCGAGGATTGCCGTGAGGACGTAGGCGAGGACGGCCGCAGTCGCACCTGCGAGACTACGACGGAGGGAAGGAATCATATTCAATCGTTACCTGCGCGCAATTTAAATCTGCATACTCAACGACTCGACCCTAGCGAGAGGAAGGAGACGAACGCTCAGTACAGACAAAGTATTTATCGAGATATATGTGTCAGTATGTATGGGGTATCACTTGTCACGGCGGCGGTTCCTCCACGCGTCGAGTCTCGTGGCTGGGTGTTCTGCGGGGTGTCTCGGTGTGTACGGGAACGGGCATATGCAGGATATTAGCCTATACAACGGCACTGGAACGACTCTCACTGTTACGACAACCGTCACTCGTACCGCCGATACCGAAGAGATTCTGTCGGATACGGTCACACTCGCTGATGAAGCCAAACAGCGATACCCCGACCCAATTAAAGAGGGAGGGGTGTGTCTGATTCAGGTCTCCGTCGAGGGTGGAGAGCAGAACTCATACGAGTGGGACGCGCCGGAGAGCGAGGCATCTGGAATCCAGGTCTCGATAACGACCGACGGTATTGGGTTTAGCAGGGTGGTGGCGTGAGTACGTAGTGCTGGTCAAGCAGGAATCGTTCGGAGAGGCCATTCAATCATAGATAGCTCCGCCGAGACTGAGTGCCCCCTCTTCGTCCAATGAGACCACGACCGTGTCACCCGTCACTCCAGCAGACGAAGCCGAAGACGGGCGTAACTCTATGACGATCTCGGAAGAGTCCCCAGTATCAGCTTCGACTGCCACCGTATGCGTGCCTGGTTGAGCGATGTACCCCTCTCGCCGCTGCCTTCCCCCGGCTGACAGGGTGAAGTCCTCGTTCCATCGAGTCTCCCCGTCAGTTATCACGGAAACGGTCAGCGAATGGCTCCGGTCGTGGCGATTCGAGAGCAGCAACGTTCCGGGCCCTGCGTCGTATGCCGCCCCGAAGCAGCCGCTCACGAAGAGCGTCCCTGTCGCTCCCAGCACGGAGAGGAACACGCGACGAGACCCTTCCTGAACCATACCATCAATCAATTCAGAGACGTGATAAGTACTTTTCGTGGTTGCGTCCCCGAATACAAGCCAAGTCCATTCTTACCAGGGGACCTATCGGTCGATTCGCAGATTCACTTAGCGGCTGTTCCGTCGCAGACGGTCTGAAACGAACGCCGACCATCTACTGCATACATCCTCTGTAGTCAGTACGTCGCATCTGACAGTGGCCACGTAGGTCGACCACGTCCATAATACACTCATCTGTTTCACCGAATTGAGGAGATCAATCAGCCGTGAAGTGATCTGCTCTGTGTTGCTTGGTACATCCCCTGTACTTAGCGGCGCGCCTCACCTAACTGTGAGCCGCCGGATGTCCGAGAATGAGGGAGTCTCGGACAACATGGCCCCGGTCGGGTCCCCCTCTGACCAAGAGCGCACGTAACAGCCGCTTCGTGAGTCTGCGTATTAACTGAGTACCTCCGGAGGGCACTATATTATCGTGATCCCGGTGATGGTGATCCCGACGGTGCCAGCGAGGATGCCGACCGCGAAGATGCCGTCCGCCCGTTTACTGATCGTCTCCTGTCGAAATAAATAACGTTCGTGAGGCGTGCTGCGTACAGAGCACCACGCAGCACGCCCTGAACGGTCAGCGAAGAGTTGCTCACGGTGGATGAACGGCGACGTCACTCACTACCTATCTTCTACCCGTAGTGAATATAATCAGCAGGCCGATCAAGCCCGTTCGTCCCGAAACCTCAGAATTGGCAACTGGCTATTCAGGTGGATCGCCACTAGCGGGCATAATCCGTGTTCTCAACGTCCTGATCCCGCTTGAATCTCACATCACCTTTAGGCGTATTCCATATGGGCCGTCTCTTCTGCCGATCACTGGCGCCTCCCCGAGTGAGTTTCCATCGTACGGCTATCCTACCGTTCCATTGCGTCGTCGTATGAATACACGATCAACGGTTGATCCAGTCACGGATCTTCAACTCCTCGATTTCGGCAGGAAAACGAGGGATGCACGGGGACTGTCCTCCCCATCGCATCGATGTCCTCATCGCTCAGGAATGATCGACGGAGTCAGTCGATACAAACCATCCTACCCCGACTAGGATGGGGCGGCGACTCGACTAACGGGACGTGCGATTAGGCCCCGGTCGGCGTGTAATTCCGTGGTACCTCGACTGGTCGTGGCTGGCGGAATTGGCCAAGTCCGTGGAGGTCCAAGGTGCTCGCCGTACTCCGGGGTTGTCCGAACAGGGGGAGTTTGTAACTAAGAAAAATCGCGGGAACCCTCCGCAGAAGATGTCCGAACAAGAGCACACAGAGATGGAACACCAGCACGAGCACACCGGCCCCGGCTACATGACGCCACAGGCCGCGATCGAGCGATCGGAACCGGAGACACTCGCGTACGTGGTGGGAACGCACGTCGGGACGGACGTGGACGAACCCGACTTCGTCGCCGTCGTCGACCTTGACCCGGAATCGTCGAACTACGGCGAGATCACCGACCGTATCGACCTGCCGAACAGGGGTGACGAACTCCACCACTTCGGATGGAACGCCTGCTCGTCCTCCTGTCACGTCGGCGGGTTGGAGCGGCGATACCTCATCGTCCCCGGGAACCGCTCCTCGCGCATCCACATCGTCGACGCGCAGGACCGGGAACACCCCGAACTGGTGGACGTCATCGAGCCGGAGACGGTCAACGAACTCGACCTGTCCGCTCCCCACACCGTTCACTGCATCGGCGGCGGGACCGTCATCATCTCGATGCTGGGCGACGCCGACGGCGACCTCCCCGGTGGGTTCCTCGAACTGGACGAGGACCTGAACGTGAACGGGCGGTGGGACCACCAGGGCGAGATCGACTTCAACTACGACTTCTGGTATCAGCCGCGGCACAACGCGATGGTGTCCTCGGAGTGGGCAGCCCCGAAGACCTACCAGCCGGGATTCGATCTCGACGACGTCGAGGCCGGCAACTACGGTCACGAACTCCAGTTCTGGAACTGGGAGGAGCGGACGGTCGAACAGACGGTCGACCTCGGCGAGGAGGGGCTCATACCGCTGGAAGTGCGATTCCTCCACACCCCCGAGCACGCCCACGGGTTCGTCGACGCGGCGCTGTCGTCGAACATCTTCCGCTTCTGGAAGCGAGACGGCGAGTGGCACGCGGAGAAGGTCATCGACTTCGAGAGCCGCGACCACGAAGACTGGGACATGCCAGTACCCGCGCTTCCGACGGACATCCTTCTCTCGATGGACGATCGGTACCTGTTCGGGTCGAACTGGCTTCACGGCGAGGTCTGGATGTACGACGTCTCCGACCCTGCAAACCCTCAGTACGCCGATTCCATCTCCATCGGTGGCTACTTCGGCGACCGTCAGGAGGTCCAGGGACGTGAACTGGTCGCCGGGCCGCAGATGCTCCAGTTGAGCCTCGACGGCGAGCGCCTCTACTGGACGACGTCGCTCTACTCGTCGTGGGATGACCAGTTCTTCCCGGAGGAGGCAGAGCGGGGGTCGGTGATGCTCAAGGCTGACGTAAACCCCCGGAAGGGAACGATGACGCTCGACGAGGAGTTCCTCGTCGACTTCGGCGACCTGCCCGACGGGCCCGCCCGGGCGCACGAGATCAGGTGGCCCGACGGCGACTGTACGAGCGACATCTGGGAGTGAGCCGAGGAGTGCCGTACCCTACTCCCGATCGCTGCGCACGCTACCGATGGCTACCGTGAGATTGGTGTGGCGTGACGGCCGAGAGGCGACCGTAACTGCCACCGACGAGACGCTGCTCGAAGCCGCAGAACACGCCGATTTTAGCCTCCCGTTCGGGTGTCGGACCGGCGCCTGTGCCACGTGTACCGGTCGACTGCTCGACGGGGACTCGACCCACGTACGCCAACCACGGGCGCTCAAGCAACGTCACCGCGACGACGGGTACGTCCTGCTGTGTATTGCCAGGGCGAAAAACGACTCCGCGGTCGAAGTTGGAGTGGACGTTCACAACGACCTCTTGGAGAACCCACGGAAGGGACACTGAACGCAACTTCCGCTACTGACGGTCGATGACCGTGCTCGAACGGTGGACTCGTCGCCACCGAGACGGGTATCCGACCGTCACCCTCCTCGCGTGGGCAGCACTGGTGCTCCACGATCCAATCGAGCAAGCAGTGTTCGGTCACGACCACGAGCCGCTGGGGCTCCTGTCCGGTCCAGGCGTCATGGAATCGATCGGGACCACGCACGGGCACGGCATCGTCGGCGTCGGTCACTACCTCGGCATGTGGGGGCTGATGATCGTCGCGATGATCTATCCCACATCGACGGCCGTCTTCCAGTGGTACGCCGACCGCCATGGGCGGGGAACGCCGACTGAGGCGATCAGCGACGTCACAACGTTTGCCGCGACCTACACGCTCCTCTGGGTAGCAGTCGGGGTCGTTCCGCTGGCAGTGAACGTCGTGGTTCCCATCTCGTCGCTCGCGACCTCCGGGGGACCGCTCTACTTCGGCGTCGCGTTTCTCGCCGTGGCAACGGTCCAGTTCTCGCCGACCAAGCGCCGCTGTCCAACCCCCGTAACCCTGTTCGGCGACCGGGAGTACCTCGACACCGTGACAGCCGTGCGGTCAGGGTGGGAGTTCGGTCGGCAGGATTCTGGCTCCTGTGGCGCTTGGATGGGGCTTATGGTGGTCGTTGGGTCGATGAACATCGGGTGGATGCTGCTCATTACGGCCGCCATGTCGATGGAACGGACAACAGCGCGGGGCCAGCGGTGGGCAGACCGCTTCGGAGTGCTCTCGGCCGCCGTCGGATTGGGGCTCGTAGGGACGTGGTTCCTCTGAAACGGTTGGCGGTCCCAGTATCGTCCCTCCGCGACTGCCTCTGGAGAGACCGCTGATCTCAGCATTCATAGGGATCGACGGCCTTGTTGAAACCCTCTAGCAGTGATAGGTCTCCAGAATCCTGCTGAATAGATAGCGCGTATCGGTCACTGGCCATTCGCCACCTGGCGAGGATCGAATCGTTCGGTACAGACGATGTAGGTAACGAAAGCTACGTTATCAAGGGATGACAGTAATAGGGTATTGAAGACACAGGGCGTATCTTGGACCAAGGCTCATCGCGACGCCGGCGGTAGCTACATTGCGGACCTGTCATCGTTTGACCGTCAAGAAGAGCAGTAGAGTTCGCTGACCAATACTGTAAATAGCAAGCAACTTCGGAACACTTGCCTCCTGATCTGGATCGAACCTACAGACGGAAGAAGCAGGAATTACGTTGCCCTCGATGACGGTGACGACATCTCGTCGCGATTTTCTCGGGTCCTCCGTCCTCGCAGCCCAACGATCCCAGCGCCGACAAGGAAACCACCGCCGGCGACGAGCAGGAATGGCTCAGCGCCGAAGATGAACATGATGGGCTCACCGGAGAACGGATACGTCGTTTCCGTATAGAGCGGATAGCGTAACCCGTTCGCTGCGACAAACATCGTCCGGAACGCCTCGAACAGAACGATTCCACCGACCGCCACTGGCACGACGGAAAGACGCTTCCTCCAGGGGGCGACAGCCGCCCCAACAATGCCAATGATCCCCATTCCTGCGAGCAACCACTCCCTTCGACCGGGTACTTCCCCACCGGCGTTAATCGTCCCCTGGTACCCCGGTGCAACGTGCAGCACTCCTTGATGGATCCCGACCACTATCGCCGCGAATCCAGCGATCGCGAGGACGACCGGACTGATGCCTCTGTTTTTCACGACCGGAACGATTCCTATATTTTTCATATTTCGAAGGTTGATTTTGAGGGTTACTTAATCATTCCCCCAAAATTTCAGTATCGATAGACACGGCTCTATACATCCTGTATGAGGCACGACTCTATACTACTGACATCTACCTGAGGATTTCAATGACTTGCGTTAACTAAGCAAACTCACCTAGCGGGTGTTCCGTCGCAGACCGTCTGAAACGAACGCCGGCCGTCTACTGCAGACATCCTCTATATTCAGCAGTCCGCTCCTCTCAGAATCACGGACATTCGCACTTATCGCGTGAAATAGCGAGACTTCGTTCCAAGTTGTGAACGACGCACTTGAGGACGAGTTCGCGGAACTGCTTCCACCAACGGCGTGACCGCACGAACGCCCCAAATCTTAGTTTGATTGCTGCGTTGACTGTCTCGTTCATGTTCCGTCGATGGTAGAGGTCGCTATCCAGCCGTGTATTCCACGCCTTGTGGAGAGGTGTGAACTCACGATGCTTGATGAGCGGCCGGATATCGTGGTCACGGGCGAGTCGCCGGAGCTTCTGGTCGTCATAGCCCTTGTCACCGGTCAACACCGCGATGGACGCCGCGTTCCGTTTCGCTACCTGTGGCGCAATCTGCGTATCGTGCTTCCGCGTTGTAGTCACGTGAATGTCGAGAACGGCGTTGGTCGCTGTATCGACCAACAGTGTCGTCTTCAACTGTTGTATCGTGAGATTTGTCCGCTTCGTATAGTGGGCTGAGGTGTGGGCTCGTTCAAACCCAGACGCATCGATGCCAGTGACACCGTTGACCGGCAAATCCGCGAGCGAGACGTTCAGTAACACCCGCCAGACGGCCATCTCCAAGCGGTCGAACGCCTTGCAGCGTGTCGTGGGTGCGGGAATCAAATTGAGATTAAGGGCGTCACGGATGCGGGGCATCTCGATGAGTTCGTCAACGAGGTCGCGGTATGTGATCGTCTTCTTGACTTTCAGGCAGAGCGAGACGACGCGTTGGCGGAGTGTGAATCGTTTCCGCGAATAGCGTGTCGAGAACCGAGCAACAGCACGGCGAGCCAGCACCATAGCACGTTCAACGAACCGGAGGAGCTGTGACTTCGAGAGGGCATCCATCTTCCCTCCCGCTACTCACTCATCATGTTTCTCAGCAAGGGTTTCAACAAAGCCGTCCTTCTCGAAACGGCGCTCGGGTTACTCCGGACGTTCGCGACGGAACTGGCACGTCTCGAAGAACGCAGCGACACCGAGAGCGAACCGACTCTGTACCCCTACTCGCGGTCGACGACGCAGATGATATCGAAGAGCAGCCGCTGACCGAGGAACTCTCCCGGATGGTCGAAACCTTACAGGACGACACGGAACAGTACACGTCGGCGGAATTCCGGGACCAGAACCACGAAACGAGAGCAACCCTCATCTCTGGCGTGACGGCACTCCGATTGTTCCTCTCACGATTGAACCAGAGCGTCGACGCGACGTATGTCTCGGGATCACAACACGAGACAGATCCTGCGACCGCAACGGAAGAAGTCGATGACTAAGCCCCATCATCCGATATTTGCACGACTGTACGACCCGGTGATGCGACCGGCAGAACGAACAGTTCTCACTGAACATCGGCGATATCTCACGAGCGGAATTTCCGGTGCGGTTCTAGATCTTGGTGCGGGGACGGGTGCGATGTTCCCCTATTTCAACGAGGCCACGGCAGACGGGGCAGCTGTCACGCTATCCACGATTGAACCGGATCCACACATGCGTCGACAGGCGGTCAAGTGAGCCCGCGATCGGACTGGAGATTGCGGTCGAGGACGCTGGTGCTGAAGCATTGCCGTTCGCAGACGAGTCGTTCGACGTGGTGATTGCGTCGCTGGTGTTCTGTACGATTCTCGATGTTGAGGCTGCACTCCTCGAAGTAGCGCGAGTGCTGAAACCAGGCGGTGAATTCCGATTCCTCGAACACGTCCGGGACGACGGGACGGTCGAGATTTCCCACGATGTGCTCGCACCAGCTTGGCACACTGTCGCTGGCGGCTGTCATCTGAATCGAGAGACGGACGAGGTGTTTCGGACTGACGATCGCTTCGAACTCGTCGATTACACGAGAGTGGACGACGACCGCATTGGGGTCGTGCCGTTGATCCGAGGGACGCTCGAACGCCACGATGATACGTCGTTACTCGCGCGACTCGTGAAGCGGTAGCGAGACTGGTGATAACTATCGAGTCAGCCGATCAGACGAGGTCAGGAACAGGATGATGAAGACGAGGGTGACTCCCAGGCCAACTAGCGAATAGGTAAGATCGGCAGCAGCAAGCAGCGCCGTTCCGATAAGAGACGCCGCAGCGAGTAGCGCATAGCCGAGCGAGCGAGAGTCCTGTTGCTGAGTCCGGGCAGTGGCTCGCGTCCGCTCTTCCGCTCGTGCCTCCAGCTCTCGTTCGAGCTTTGTCGGCAGGCGAAGCAGTGCCCAAAGCGACGCCTCGAGTTCACCTCGAATCTCCTCGAGTTTCATCCGGGCCGCTCGTTCCATGAACCCGTGCTCGCGGAGGAACGTCTGTGCCGCAGCGAGAAAGTCGAACTCCGGGTCGAGTTGTCTGAGAACCCCCTCACTAATCGATCCCACCCGGAGGACGAGCATGATATCGGGCGGAATGCGAAACGGGAACTCGTGGAGCATCCCGGTCACTTCGCTGATGATCTGCTGCCAGTCCACGGTCTCGCTGCCCTCCAAGTCCTCAATGACTAACTCAAGGACGTGCCCAACGGCGGCCCGATCAGCGTCAGGATCGAGCGCACCGAGAGCGATGAGTTCGTCAATAATTCCATCCACGTTCCGATTGACAGCAGCGAGATAGAGGTTTACGACGCTGTTCTGCATCGCCGGCGTGAAGCGGCTACTCATCCCGAAATCGTAGAAGACGATACGCCCGTCGTCATCGACGGCGAGATTACCAGGATGCGGATCGCCATGGTACACGCCGTGCTCGAGCCCCATCGTGAAGTACGCGTTCGCAACATCCTCCGCAACCTGTTTCGGGTCGTGGTCCTCCGATTCGAGTTCGTCAACGTCGGTGACCTTCGTCCCTTCAACGTAGGCCATGGTGAGCACACGTTCCGAGGAAACATCCTGGTAGACACGTGGGATGACGACCGTCTCGTTGCCGTCGCGTTCGAAGTTTGACCGGATCTCCGCCATCATTCGAGCCTCCCGCTCGAAGTCGAGTTCCTCCAGAATGATGCGCTCGAAGTCGTCAGCCATGTTCCGGAGCGAAAACTGGAGGCGCTCCGGGGCAAGCAGCATCGCCAGTGGGATGAGTCGGCGGATGATGCGAAGGTCGGTCTCAATGAGATCTTTGACGCCAGGCCGTCGAACCTTCACAACGACTTGGTCGCCCTGATACGTCGCTCGATAAACCTGCGCCAGTGACCCACCTGCAATCGGTTCCGGATCGAAGTCATCATACGAGTGATAGCCGACATCGTCTGCAAGCGCGGGGATCATCTCGCGATACGGCCCCGTCGGGACCGCATCCTGCAGCGTGACGAACTCCTCGGCGTACACCTGTGGGACAATATCAGGACGAGTTGAGAGGACCTGTCCGATTTTCACGAACGTCGGCCCAAGATCGAGCATCACGTCGCGAAGCCGGCGGGCACGCTGTGCGTGCGTCTCTCGAGAGATCGAACGGGGGCGTCCGAAGAGCAAAAACCGACGTCGGTCACGAAGGAAGAGTATCACAAATGGGACAAGATGGCCCAGAATCCGGAAGAGTCGAAGAGAAAACCTGATCATCAGTGTCAACATCGAATTCTCCGTCGTTCCCTAATAGATACGTGTTGGAAGCGTTCCGAAATCACCATTCGGATGGGCGCCGAAACATTCTGATGAATGCCTACCGATCCGGTCTGTGGGATGGAACTCACATCTGATGACGCCGTCGCTACTGTTCAGCACGGAGGGAAGACGTACTATTTCTGTAGCGACGGGTGTCGTCAGCGATTTGAGGAACAGCCGACTGTATATACGAAGTAGTCCCCACTTTTCAGGCTTGAGGTCGGGTGAAGTGGCAGTCTCCATTCAATTCTGAAGGCTGTACTGTTTCGTCCCCTGGTATCACTAAGTCTTTCCCCATCGAAATCTGGACAATGAGCACGCGTGACGACGTTACGCGGTATCGTCGCAATATACAGGACGAGATAGACAGTGCGACCGTCTACGAGGCCATGGCCTCAGCGGAATCTCAATCCCAGCTCGCCGACGTGTATCGGCGCTTGGCGGCGACCGAGCGTGAGCACGCGGAGTTCTGGACTGAGAAACTTCGTGAGTCGGGCACCGATATATCTACTCCACAGCCGTCTTGGAGAGCTCGTGTTCTCGCGTGGCTCGCCAGCCGGTTTGGCCCTGACGTTGTCGCCCCGACGATGCGCGCTGGAGAAACAACTGGCGGTGCAGGATACGCCAGGCAATCGGAAGTCGAGGGGACGGGGATAGTGGCTGACGAACGATCCCACGATCGCCTGCTTGCAGCAATCTCCGAGGCACCCGGCCGTGGCGCAGAAGGGAGCGTCCTCGCCCGCCTTGAAGGGCGACATCGCGCAACTAGTGGCAACGCCCTCAGGGCGGCCGTTCTCGGAGCGAACGACGGCCTCGTGTCGAACCTGAGTCTCGTGATGGGTGTCGCAGGGGCCGCCCTCAACGCGACGGCCATCCTCATCACCGGGTTGGCCGGATTGCTCGCCGGTGCCGGGTCGATGGCGATGGGCGAGTGGCTCTCCGTCCAGAGTTCGCGGGAACTCTACCAGCGCCAGATCGACATCGAGGCCGCTGAACTCGCTGAAGTCCCCGAAGAGGAGGAAGAAGAGTTGGCGCTCATCTACGAAGCGAAAGGCTTCTCCAGAGACCAAGCAGAGCAGCTCGCAGAACGACTGGTAGCAGACGAGGCCACGGCACTCGATACACTTGCTCGTGAGGAGTTAGGCATCGATCCCGAGGAGTTGGGCGGGTCTGCCTGGGAGGCTGCAGGTGCGTCGTTCATCCTCTTCGCACTGGGAGCGATCGTCCCCGTCATCCCGTTCTTCGCATTCACCGGAATCACCGCTGTGGGGGTTAGTCTCCTGTTGAGTGCGGTTGCGCTCTTTGTGGTCGGTGCTGCGATCACCGTGTTGACCGGCCGTAGCGTTCTCTATTCTGGCACCAGACAGGTCGTGATCGGACTCGCCGCAGCTGGTCTTACCTACGGCGTTGGGACGCTTATCGGCGTGTCCATCGCCGGATGAACGAGGAACGACTGGAGATCGGTCCTCGTCTTTGATTGTCGAGCGGCCGTAGTGTAAGTCAGGACTGTACCTCTAATTCCAGACCTGCTGAGCGTGACTGGGGGGTACAGCACTAGGTTCATACCGCTCGGAAGACTTCTTTCGGAATTACCCTTGAAGAGACAGTGGATTACCTCGCCGATGAACTCTGCATCATGAGACACAGCGTAGGCAACGGCGACAACAACCAGGAGCGCCGTTCCGGTAACGATGGTCGATTGAACTGGCGTCGCAGGTTCCAACTGCCAGACCCGTACGCCAGGTAACGCCCCGAGACAGACGAGAAAGACGAGCCCAGCCACAGCATCCCCTCACCCGCTTCTCCCAATTCATGAAACCCGCTTCCCTTCCACAGACCGAATACCTTCTGGGTGATAAGAGACTCACCTGTATTGAGCGATCTACCGCCATCTCAATCGTGCGTGTCTCCGGTGCTGGAGTGGCCCCGTGGCGTCAGCGCGCGTCGACAACTGCATTAGCCTCGACGGGCGCTGGCTCCCGTGCTCTCAACAGGGGCGCTGGAGCCAGATGGACCGGGTCTTCCCGGCGTGGCCCCCGTAGTGATACTCGACGCGGATCACCTCAAGGAGTTCGAGGTGTTCGAGAAAATCACTGACCCGGCGCGTGCTCAACGGGGAAGTCTGCGTCTGGGTGCAGCGTTCCCGGTACCAGTCATAAACCGCACCGGACCGCACTGGTTCTGTGTCGGCCGTCAGCAGTTCGATAGCGTCCAGGAGCAATCGATGATGCGCCGATAACGGAGCCAGTAGTTTGGCATGATAGCGCTGGCGGACATCGGGTTGGACGAGACGGACGACGTCCTCGGTGATCCGGCCGTCCGTGACCTCACCGGCCAGAGTGAGCCAGTGGTATGCCAGCCGGATGTTCGGCGTCGTCGCCGCGATGGAGGCTGCCGCGTCATCGGTCACCTCGTTGTCGAGCCAGTCGTGCCCCCGTGTATTGAGGATGTGGACAACGTCGACTTCCGTGTACGGCTCGCAGTAAATCATGGACGGCAGGAGCGAGCTATAGATACGTTCATCGAGTTCTGTGGCCAGGTCGGGATGGATGGCCGAGAGCATCACAAGCCGTAGTGTCTGCTGTGGGAGCCGAGAGAGCGAATACAGGAGGTCGGTACCGTCGTTCAGCAGGAGGAAGTCGATATCATCCAACACGACAACGAGATCCTGGTCGGCGAGCGCGTCTGTGAGCGCCGAGGTAAGCTGGGCGGTGTGGTACCCCGTCCTGAAGTCACTGTCCGTGACGGCATTGCAGAGTGCGGTCAGCACCCTGTACTGTATATCGTACTGGATACACGTGAGTCGGCAGACGGTGGTCCGCTCAGGGAGGACGCGTACTGCGTGCCGTGTCAGGAACGTTTTCCCACCACCCTTTGGGCCGTACAGGTAGAGTGCTGGGTCGCGTCGATGCAGGAGCCCATCCACCAGGGCATCGTACTCATCGCTCCGGCCAACGAGGTCCGGCACCTCATCGGTCTCACTGTCTCGCGCCATGCCGCCTTTCGAACACCGACCGGAGACATTCATAGCTGCCCGAACCCCCGGTTTCCGATGGGTCGTGGAACTATGTTCACAGTTCCATCCACATCGAAGAGTCGTATGAGCATATACAGCTCTGATCACCCAAGCTAACCGAAGGACGGCCTCTTCCCTTGTTTTTGAAGCTTTCCCGAGAGTTGAGTCTCATGTTCGAACGCGCAACGAACCATGGTACACTAATCCGATCCGAATCACCGCTGACAGCAGCGTATACGCCACCAGAGCCCATTGATAGGAGCCAGGAACTGGCGCTGATTGCGGACGCGGTGCGTCCCCTCATCCATCGCAAGCAGCCAGACCATCTCCTCGTGTTTGGCCCGGCGGGCGTCGGGAAGACGCTGCTCGCGACCCACGTCCTCTCCCACCTGGCCGAGGAGACGCGGGTGACCACCGCATACATCAACTGCTGGCAGTACAACACTCGGCCGGCGCTCCTGACCGAACTCCTGATCCAACTCGGGTATCCGGCCCCGCGGAAAGGCAACCCCGTCGACGAACTGGTGACGAAGCTCCGTGAGTGGTTGGACAAGCACCACGGCGCCGTCGTCGTCCTCGATGAGTTCGACCAACTGACCGACCAGACGGACGTCGCCTACGACCTGCAGGAGACGAGTGACACCGCAGAGAGTTCCCTCGGATTGATCTTGGTCTCGAACCAGCCACCGGCGGACCTCGAGTTGGAACCGCGGAGCCAGAGCCGGTTGGCGTATCACCCGCTCGAGATTCGCCCATACACGGAAGTGGACCTCGTCGAGATCCTCTCACAGCGTGTTGAACAGGCCTTCCATCGCGATGCTGTGGCGGATGAGGCGATCGAGCGGATTGCCGCGCTCGTCGCGGCAGAGAACGGGGACTGCCGGGAAGCGCTCACCCTGCTGTTACGGGCGGCTCGACTGGCAGAACGTGACCACGCGGAGACGGTCACCGTCACCCATGTTGAACGAAGCACCACACAGAGGGAACAATACCGAAGGTAAGTCGAGAATCCATACAGGGGGACCTATGGGATCGAGGCAGTAGTTCGATTTACTGGTCGGATGGAGGGGAAGTACTGGGACAATGTGCTGGTGACTTCTTGGCACCTAGGAAGATACCCCTGCATTTATTCCCGTCCTGCGACTATTGGCGCTTGCCGAATCACATGACGGAGGCGACCCCCGCTATCTTCCATAACGAACTGTCGACGCGGACGGCCGATGGATTTATATAGACCTCGACGCCGTCTGTTGACTCTGGATCGTGATGGAAAATCATGGGCGCTGCAGGGGATGGCTACTACCCACGCGATTCCCCGCAAACTGTCCACCAGGTGGCCACAGCTCCCCACGAGGTTGCCAGACCACCAATGTCCGACCTCGAACCAATCGCACCAACTGACGCACTCGAACTGTACCTCACCGACCGCAGCAGCGACCTGAGCGACTGGACGATCCGCTCACACCGCTCCCGCCTTTCAACGTTTATCGAGTGGTGCCGCGACAGTGAAGGCCTCGAGAACCTGAACGATCTCACGGGCCGGACCATCCACCGGTACAAGATCTGGCGGCGCGACGAAGGTGATATCAACACAGTCACGCTGAAAACCCAGATCGATACTGTCCGCGTCTTCGTGAAATGGCTCGAAACGATCGAAGGCTGTCCACCCGACACAGCAGCCAAGATCAAGTCACCGTCACTGAGCCCGGAAGAGAACATCCGAGACACCGAACTCCACACGGACGCCGCCGAAGAGATGCTTGACCATCTCACCAAGTACGAGTACGCAAGCCTCCGGCATGTCACACTCTCGCTGCTCTGGCACACGCTCATGCGGCGGGGGGCAGCACGCGCCATCGACCTCCAAGATTACGATCGCGACGAGCAGTATATCCATATCGTCCACCGGCCCGAGACCGAGACCCCGTTAAAGAATGGGCAGGGTGGTGAGCGGATGGTTGCCCTCCCGAATACCATGTGTGACCTCCTGAGCGACTGGATCGACGATCAGCGGCCCGATGTGACTGACGACTACGGACGGAGTCCACTCCTCGCGACGACCCAGGGACGGGTCCACGTCACGACCATCCAACAGTACGTGTACATGGCAACGCGGCCGTGTGCCTACGGCGTAGCGTGTCCACATGATCAGGACCCGGACACGTGTGCTGCGGCGGTTGAACGCTACGACGCATCGAAGTGCCCGTCATCCGTCTCACCGCATGCCATTCGTCGCGGGAGCATCACGCATTGGCTCCGGAAGGATGTCCCCCAACCAGCGATCAGCGACCGAGCGGATGTTTCGGCGACAGTCCTCGATGCCCACTACGACGAACGAAGTGAACAGGAGAAGATGGAGCAGCGGCGTGCGTTCCTCGACGATATTTAGTAGTGTCTAGACTAGGAATATAACTACACAGTCGGCCGGACGCAACTCTCTTGAGCCGCATTTGAATGGGATCGAATTAACGAATTTACTCGATCCTATCTTTTCGGTCGTACGTGATTTACCACGGTGGCTGTGTACTGTCTGCCCCAACGAGGAGCAACGAGTGTTCTCGATGAGCAGTTCGAGTGTCCGGAGGAATAGCAGGTGCTCACCAATTGGTAGCCCATCTCTGAGACCCGGATAACAACTTATCTTCGGATGCTCCAGAATCTGGCTTATCTCACGGCTTTCATAAAGGCACGACTGTCCCCGATAAAGTCCTGATCAAACTCATACTCGTCCAACCAGCCTTCCTCCATCTCTTCCGGGTAGACCGCTCCCGTAGCGATGTACGTTTGCCCGCGGTCATACGTTTGCACAACCAGCAACGCGCGATAGTCAATAACAAAATCGTCGTCCTCGGTTTCAGCAGTAAACTCTGCTGAGAGCGTAAATTCGTCCTCGATAGTGGCCTCAGCATTACTGTAGCTGATATCGTTTCGGCGGCAGGTGGTCCCCCATTCGCTTTCATAGAGGCCCGTACATAGATCGGCGTCGGTGAACGGATAGTCCGTTTCTAGCTGGTCGCTGAAGACCTCAAGAGCGGTTGCTCCAACAATAGTCTCAGCCTTTTCCCGATGGTTCGCAATGTCATCGAGATCGATCTCGACTGCTCCAGGGCCGTACCCCACTAATAGAGAATCGATGACCGACATACCGCTGTCATCCTCCTCTGATGTGAAGTCGATGTAGGCCTCGCTCCGCATGGTCTGAAGGGTCCACGCATAGAGCCGCCACTGAGGCACATCCACCCCGAGATCATCTTTGACCTTCTCACGGAGTCCTGCGTGCTGGCTGGAGGCACCGATCCAGGCTACGTCGTTGTTATCCTGCTTTTCGTAATCAACGGTTTCCCACGGGGATTCGGCGAACAAATCTGGGAGAGTTGGTCTTGTCAGTGATGCTCTGGTCGCGCTGCTTTCCGCTCGACCGGCCACAGAGAATGACGAGAGGGCCGCGATCCCAGCAATAACCGCTCGCCGTGACATGGCCGTCTTGTTCGAATAATTGGGTGTCATATGCTTTCTATCCACTATTTCACCGGGGGTTACATAAGGGTACGTCAGACATGAATCATTAGTCAGACAGACGGCATACGTTCCTCTTTTATGTGAACTACAAGCATCGCCCGATCGAAAACCGGCATCGTGCAGAACTAGCAGCTGAAGCCGTCTCCTCAAGGTTTATTGCCCTCAGTTCTCAAGCGTTGTCTGCATGGCGAACCTTGTGGTCAAATCCGCTGTGAAAGAGAAGCTCGAAGGAAAGAACGTCGCTGCGGACTTCTACGATAATCTGAACGAGGAGGTTGCTGACCTTCTCGAGGATGCCGCGCGACGCGCTGAGGATAACGAGCGGAAGACGGTGCAGCCACGAGACCTCTAACTCCGGGGATCGACACCTGGCCCAGACTGCTTTCTTCCCACACCAGACCCATTCAGAACGGCGCCAGACTACTGTATTCCGAAGAAGTAGTTAATCGCAGCGGACGCACCACCCAGGTCGCGAAAGAATTTCGCAAAGGCTCCGAGCCCAATTGTGCCGAGGATACCCCCACCCACAAGTGGATCGATCGCCATCGCTAATCGGAGGAGCGTACCGAATTCGAACATTTCCACGAGGAAGATTCCCCCTGTGAACAAGGCGAAGTCGACGGGCATCGCAATCCCCTGTTGAAACAGGACCCAGAGGACCGTGAGGCCACCGAGCAGAATGAGCCACGTATACGTGCGTCCGTGTTCCGTGGCGTTCTCAGGAGCGCCCTTTCGCCAATTCCGAAAGTAGTTCGCTGTTTGCCACAGTGACTTAAGCAGCCCTGACGACATGTTCGATAACAAACTGTATGGGCATGTGGAGCATAAGTTTTGCGCGAAGCGGTTTGAGTGACAGCGCGTCAGAGCCGTTGTTAATAGCAGTTCTCGGTGCACGGGATACCAGTATGGAGGAAGAATGTAGGTACTGCAGTGTTGCACAAGTCGTCCCTGTCCTCACGATTCAGGTCACTGACGGTCCTCGTCCTGGGAACAAGTATCGGCGATTCTGTACTGCCTGTGAGCGGTGACTGCCGATGTGTTCAGTATCCTATTTTCGACAGCATCCCCAGCCGCATGTGCTTCCGCCGGACAGTACTCTGGACGAGAAGCGGGTAATTCCGATCGAAGAATTCCAAGGAGATGGTGGTGCTGTACTCGCGAGTAGTGCCGTCAAAGGCTCATTAGGAGACGTTATCGAAATCCCGCATAGTTTGCAGGCCCAGTGTGAAGGTAATGGGCCCACCAGTGCTTGTGAACCTGGTGAGCATGAGCTTGTGGAGAAGATTCATGTGTTGAATGATGCAGTCGGTCTGCTGGTCGTCAACGATATCGTGGATGAGGCAGCTGCGTACCGGTTTCTCGCGGGCAAGCTCACGGAACTTCTGGACGCCTAGGAAGCATCGGAATCGCCTGCTGGAACCTCCTGAGCGAGTGTCTGTTGGGATGGGCCAAGAGAAGACGCGTTTTATACTGGCTCCTCAATCATATGGCGTTGTCATGAGTACGAACGTGTTCCTGGCACCGTGTGACCCGGGCAACTTTGACCGGACGGTGCGTTCCCCTGTTGATCTCAGTGAGTATCCCGAGCATCCGTCTGAGGTGTCAGGGATGGATACCGTCCGGTTTTGGGGAGTGCGTAACGGGTCGGACAACGAGACTTATTTCGAGAAGATGGAGAGTGGGGATCTCGTCCTCTTCTACCAGGATGGGGCGTACGTGGGGACAGGACGGATCGGGACGACCTTTGAAGACGAGGCTGGGTGGGCGAGCTCCACGTTCTGGAACGATGCACCGTCCACGCGCATCTATACGCTGAAAGAGTTCGAACAGGTGTCTGTCCCGAAATCCGCGGTCAATGTGATCTTCGACTACGTGGCGGACTTCAATCCACAAGGGCTGATGCGGGTAGCCGATAATCGGGTGACCAAGTCTCTTGCTTCGATCAAACTGGCGGTGGAGAGATTCAGCGAACGAACCAGCTAGGCCTTGGACCAGTCGGTCGTGGCCGCCCTACTCATATGGTGGCTGAACATGGGCGAGTACCCGAACATCAAGTTCATCGTACGCAGGCTCGTACACGGTTTCGTTCCCTGGACGCGATTCGGCGGTCCAGCGTGCGCCGTTCATGTATTCCCAGAGGATCTCACTGGTGCTTCGCTCGTATCTGATCTGTTGTCTCTCCCGCTCCCCCATCGAGTGGTAGATCACAACATCGAATGTCCCATCATCCCATACCCGGACGTTGCATGTCCGAGGTGCGGGGAGCTCTTCTCGAGCGAGCTGGCGGATGCGATCGACAAGTGGTGCAAGCACTTCCATCGGCGGGATTCCATCAGCTGTCATGGGTCTGGGTGGTGTCTCATTCTCCCGCAGCCAGCGGGAGCACTGTTTACCGACCAAAGGTCAATCGAAAGTCTACCGACGGGTGAGCCTCAATAGGAGCACAGAGACACCCGCGACTGCAAGAAAACGGGACATGTGGTCCCTCTACGAACGAGCACAAAAGTACATCGAACGAGAACACGACACGGAGATTCTATTTTCGCTGGCCTGCTAATTTTATTCCTTTTCACACCCGTTCTAGACCGTATGGGCGAATACGCAGAACACGATATCGACTATATCAGCGGAGAGCTAGCCGGAATCATCTTAGCCGCTAGCATTCAGACCACGGACGACACAACATTCGACAAAGCCGCCTGGAGGGACCTACAGGGAGAAGACATTACGTACAACAGCTTTCCCGGCTATCCTAGCAAGGAGGCGAGGCAGCAGCAAGAAGACCCGTTGACGATCATGAAGTGGGATGATCGTCGCGAAGTTGCAACATTGGCGGAGGGAGCAGCGGTTCCTACAGACAGAATCGGGTCGATAGTCTTCGATGATGGGACTGTCGTAAGCAATCGAACCGGGGAGAAGACGATGTTCTCCTTACCAGACTCGCTATATAAGGTGATTTCACGCCTCAGTGACCTCCGGCTGAAGATCATCCGTGACGTGTACGATTACACTCCTGAGACACGGCCCAAGTGACGTCGATCCATGACTAAGATTCGGCAGACCTCACTCAGGAGATGCCGAGAGGACTGCATCAATGGCTGCGGTACGCATCTGTCGCTGCTCTTCCTTCGTCGTCTTATCGTAGTGGTGGTCGAGCACGGCCACCGAAGCATCCACCTCGTCTGAGATAATCTCCTTCGGGACACCATACCGTCGAAGATGGGTAATGTACCCCCGGCGGACGTCATGCGGTGATCGCTTGCTCGGACACTCCATATTCCCGGTCTGCTGTGCGGCTCGACACTCAGCAGGGATCTCCCCGTGTGGACACTCACCGTCGAAAGCGCATGGCGCCGTCCACTTGTTGATATACGTCCGGATGGTCGGAGACGCAATACGCCCATTGGCCGTTGAGAGCAGTGGTTCACGTCCGTACTCATCCGTTGCGTCGACGCGCTGGTGCTGGAGGTAATCGTCAAGCGTGTCGCACACAGCCGGGGGTACCGTAACCTGGCGCTCGCTCTTGTCCCCGTTCTTCAGTCGTGTCCCGGTCGTTGGTCGATTGTGCAGCTCCAGATATCCCTCGTCATTCTGTGTCGGTGGAGAATAGTCCTGGAGATCAAGTGCGAGCAGTGTACAGATGCGGAGACCCTTCTCAGCCACCAACAGCCAGACGATGTGCTCCCGGGACGCATACCGGAACGTCGCGAGGTGGCCGATGATCGTCTCGGCGCGGTCACGCTCCAAGAGTCGATCACGTGTCTCATCTGCAGCGACCACGTCGACATCTGGGACGAGATACGGCAGTTCAGATCTGACGTAGTCCTGCTGGCGGCAGAAGCGTAGGAAGACGCTCAGGGTCTCCAATTGCGATTCCAGCGTGCGCGGTGCATAGCCGAGGTCAGTCTGGTGTGTTTTGTACGCCTCTAGATCAGGCCCATCGAGTGCGTTCAGATCATCGATCTCTGCGTACTCCGAACACCATCGTGAGAAGTGCGCCAACCGCGCTGCGTGCGACCGCATCGTCGACGGGAGATTCCCCTCGGGATTGGTATCGAGATATTCGTCTACCGCTGCATGTGGTCCCCGTGGAACAAGGTCCGCAGCGTTCGTCTCGGCGACGCCCGTCTCATAGAGGATGCGGCGCAGTTTTCGTTCAAGATCCGGGTGCGTGGCATTGGAATCCATCTGCTATTTGTGTGCTATCAGTCCGGGATGTCCCAGCCTCTAAGGCGTGATACTAGAGACAGAAGCTTAAGCATGTGTGTCGGATCTATACCATGGTAACATAGCCAATGATGCATGTCATGCATTCACCAGTCTACAAGGAGATATCGTTCGGTGATAGTAGACAACTTTCCGGCGGCACTCCTAGCTCGGTCCACTGGTTGCCGGGATTTGAATTATTCCCGATTCCCGGATTTTGCTACAAGTTTCTCAGTTTTTGAATCAAATAGGTATAGATTATCGACATCAATCTCAAGTGAAATCATGTCTCCGACTGAGAAGTCATTTTCAGCCGAAATCAGCGCAATGAGTTCACCTTGATTAGTCTCGATCGTGATTTGTGCACGGTCGTCGATTGGTTCATGGAGCATTAATTCTCCATTGAGGGTATTTTTCCGGGATCCATGCCTGAGAGAGATAGAGATCGGGCGGATTCCAAGCGTCACCTCGGTGGGATTTGAGTCGGTCAGGATTCGATCAGTCTTGAATTCAAGTGTTGTATCTTCGACCGTAACAGTTCCATCGTCCGGTGAGAGTGATTCGAGGGTAGCGTCTAGGAAGTTCATCGATGGATTCCCAATAAAGTTGGCAACAAAAACATTTGTAGGATAGTGATATAGGTCCTCGCGGTTGCCAACTTGCTCAAGCCTACCGTCGTTCATGACTGCGATACGATCGCTCATCGTCATCGCTTCTTCTTGATTGTGAGTGACGTATACCGTAGGTTTCTGGAGTTGCTGGTGAACTCGTTGGACCTCCTTACGAACATCTACCTGGAGTTTTGCGTCAAGATCACTGAGCGGTTCGTCCATGAGAAACGCTTGCGGATTCTGAACAATCGTCCGGGCAAGCGCGACCCGCTGTTGTTGACCACCACTTAGCTCACCAGGATATTTATCGAGTAGATCGTTGATTTGCATGATCTCGGCAGCCTCTTCAACCTGCTCCTTTTGTTCATCTTTAGACACGTTATCTATCTTGAGTGGATACGCAATATTCTTAAATGAGGTCATATGCGGATATAGCGCGATATCCTGAAACATCATCGCAAGATCTCGTTTGCTTGCTGGCACGTCGGTTATGTCTTCCTCACCGTAAAGGATACGACCACTAGTTGGCGTCTCTAACCCTGCTATACATCGGAGTGTTGTGGTTTTTCCGCACCCTGATGGTCCGACGAGGGTGAGGAATTCTCCTTCATTGATTCTGAGATCAACACCCTCTACAGCTATCTCCGTCCGTTGTGAGACCTGGTACTCCTTTCGAAGATCTTTAACCTCTATAGCACTCATGTAAGTCTCTACTCCTATTGATCTATTGGAACAATATAATACTAATGAATATATTCCTATATTTTTCCTTATGTAGTATAGGGGGTGTGTGATTTATTGAGTTGCTGAAGGCGAGACTCGGAGTAAACATAATGGATGACACAATTAAATAGGAAGTGAGGAGAGAGGACATTCCAGTGAGCTATTGGACTTGCATCAGCCGCTCACCTGGAAGCCTCTTATGAGGTACTTTTGAAGGAAGTACACGAGGAGGAAGGCAGGCAACAAGGTAATAAATGTAGCAGCCATCATCTCCCCCCACGGTATCAGCTGATCGTTAATGAGTGTATCCAGCCCGATCGTGATCACGTAGTTCGACTGATCTGTCATGAGGATCTGAGCTAGTGTGTACTCATTCCACGATGTTGCGAATGCGAACACGACTACAGCGATCATACCAGGCCTGGCCATCGGAAGGGCAACATCGACAAACGCACGGAATCGAGTTGCGCCGGCCATCTGGGCCGACTCCTCGAGAGAGTAGGGGACGGACTGGAAGAAGTTCCACATCAACCAGAGGGAAAATGGCAGTGCAAGTGCTGTTTCGGCTAACACCAATCCTAGGCGACTATTGAGCAACTGGAGGTCTCTCCACATGATATACATGGGAATCCCAAGTAAGATGGAAGGAAACATGTATCCGAGCAGGACCCCTCTCGCGAACGTCTGCTTGAATTTGAGATCAAGTCGAGCAAGGCCATATCCTCCTAATGTCGCGAACACGACTGTGAGGGCACACACTCCTGCCGCGACAACTATACTGTTAACTAGCCACGTGACAAACTCGGTATTGAGTAGGAGCGCCTCGTAGTGGTCCAGCGTGAATTGTGTTGGGAGGAGCGTTACGTCTCTAGTCTGAACATCCTGAGTTGGCCGGATAGACGTGGTGAAGGTCCATAAGATTGGGAATAGGATGACGACCATCGCCATAGATAGTAAGCCGTAATGAACGAGGCGTTTCAGCTGCCTGCGCTGCCGATAGGAGATGTGCTTCGAGTCCATCATCGGGCTTTCGGTCTGATTGCTCATTCGACACGTACCCCCTTAGATGGTTCAAGGACCCGGAAGTAGAGGAATGCAGTGACGACGAGCAAGCCAAACAGCATTGTAGCGACAGCCGACGCACCCCCAATGTTCAGTTGCTGGAACGCGGTTTCGTAGGCAAACAGTGGTGCGGTCAGTGCTACGTCATTAGGCCCACCATGCGATAACACCCAAATGATATCGAACTTATTGAACATCCATACGAATCTCAATAATACGACTATGAACAACACTCCTCTAAGGTTGGGAAGTGTGACATCACGGAACTTCCTCCACGCACCTGCACCACACATTTCAGCGGCTTCATAGTGGGAGTCAGGAATGCTCTGGAGTCGAGCAACTGCCATAATGGTGACAAAGATAGAAAACTTCCAACTGCTTACAATAATGATCGCCGGCATCACGAGCGCTTCGGTTGAGAAGAATGCGATTCCACTGTCCACGATACCAAGATCGATCAAAATCCGATTGATAATCCCGAACCGAGTATTTGTCATCCAGATAGCGATGAATCCAAACACGGCCATCGGAACTAGATACGGTAAGAAGGCAATTGCCCGAATCAAACGTTTGAATTTGAAGTCCTGAGTAACGAGCAATGCCAAACCGAGGCCAAACGTTACTTGAATCAGTAGGGATCCAGATGCGAATACTACCGAACGCCACACCGATTGCCTGAAGGCCTCCAAAGCAAATAAATCAATATACTGATCGATACCAATCCACTCCCAGGTACCGCCGTATGGCGGTACTTGGAAGAAACTTGCTGTAATCGCCCACACGATTGGAAAGATATTGATCAATAAAAATAATATCAAAACTGGCATAACTGTAAATGTAATCATCACCTTTCGGTTCGACAGAAGCTCGTCGAAGAACTCTCGGACGTCGGATAGGCGTTGTTGTATTGCTGCCCGTTGAGTCGGAAGATTGGAAGCCATCCCCATCAACCTAAATCTGGGTTTCGTCGATGATGCCTTGCATGTTCTGTGCGCGTGCATCTATTGCCTCTTCAATATTCCTTCCATCAATGAGGATATCACGCTGGATTTTTCCCAGCTCGAAGCTCGAGAAGATTGGACCGGCGTACGGGTTCGGGGGATTGGTTTCCAAGGGAATATCGAATGATGTGTTGGCCATCTCAACGAGATCCACGACATCGCGTTCGTAATCCCACTGTGGGCCAAGCGCCTCTTGGAGCTGATCCTGGAACTCACTATCTTCAAGGATTTGTGGCTGAGTTGGAAGCAGGTGGACAGGGGTTATCGTGAAGAACTCGTAGTAGTTCTCCGGCCGAGTCCAGAATTTGAGGAACTCTTGGCCGGCTTGTTCGTTCGAGCCGCGGAATGTGAGATATCCCGTCGTGTTTGCCCACGATCGGCGTCCACCTTCTTCGTACTTCTCTTCTGGAACTGGAGCAGTTGTGTTCCGAATGTTCTCAACAAAGTCATTAGAATCCGTGTCTTTTCCCCGACTTCCATAGATGTATAACTGGTATGTAAGTTCCTGCTCCATCGCGTCGAATAGATCGGTGTAGTCGACACCAGTGTTGTCAGGGGAGTACTGGGCAAGTTCCTGAACATGCTCGAAAACCTCGATCCATCTGCTTCGATACGGCTCTTCGTCCATGACGACTTGCACGTTGTCGTTATCATCACGTTGACAAACAACGGCGTCATTCCCCCATCCTCGAGTGAACAGGCTGAAGGTCGGCTCTCCGAGTTCCGAAGCATTAGAGAGGAAAGCACCACGAGTTCCGCCCTGCCCGTCGTCATGCTCGCGCGCCATCGCCAGCTCTTTCTCCCAGGTATTCGGAACCTCGTCAAAAACGTCTTCTCGATACCATTGAGAATGAATTGTTTGATGATTCGGAACGAACGTATTGTCCCCATCAAATTCGAATAAGAATTGTTCGGGCAAGGCCCCGTACCGCTCTTCCAAGGTATTGATGACCTCGCTGTGGTCCGCAAGTACTCCCTGGGACCCAAAAGTAGCGGCATTCGGAACGACAACCTGCGCTACTTCCGGGGGATCATTCGACTGTAAGAGTTGAATGATACGCTCTTGGGCGCTCCCGGTTTCGCCGATATACTCGATCCGGACACTTGCACCTGTTTCATCTTCGAAGTCGGCTGCTAGGCTTTCCCAATATTCCTGAAACGGTTCGGAATTTTCCTGAGAGAGGAGGTGAACCTCCTGTCCACTTATGTCACTTCCATTTGTCCCAGTGGCAGCACCATTCCCATCATCTGACTCATCTCCACCTCCCGAGCATCCGGAGAGTCCAGCGATTCCTGATGCACCTGCTACTTTGATAAACGTACGACGACTCGCTCTCGGACTGGTTCCCCGTCCATTGCTATCACTATTCATGGACACGACCATGACATTCACAGGGTGGGTATTAAATCTATTGTATAATTTAAGGCATTCATACGTGGTCTATTCCAATACGTTTGTTAACTCACGTTATTGGACGCAACCTTCCGTAGTACCATCGTGCGGCACAGTAGGAAGGTTGGTATCTAGTAGCGATGGTCGCGTACTGGTCCCGGATAATGCCCGCATGCCTAGCATGCGCTGTTTGTCTCTGAGTACGAGATAATAGCTCCCACTACAAACAGACCTTTGGAAGATGTCATTGGCAAGTGTTCCGATCCGACTTCTGCAACCGATGGTACTCCAATTGTCTGTTGATCTCTCAACTACTTCCGGGGTGACGTTACTGGCGGTCCGTTCACCGCGCTCGAACAAGGGTGTGCACACTTTATTTGATCGTTCCTCATTTTCGTTCTGCTCAAAAGAAGTGATAGTGGACCGATATCGGAGATCTCTCCCCACTAGTGAAGTCGCTTCTGGGAACTCTCTATATCCATTGTCGAGCATGACATGACTCTCTATGGTCAGTGGTGGATAAACGCGTCCGTCAACACCGCCACGACGTTTCTGTATCATTCGTAACTCATGATGATCTCTCTCACTGTTGTATTGAATCGTTCAAGATACGGTTCGATGTCTGCTCCGATGATCGGAGTCCCATGTGTTGGAGCGATACAGTCTACATCGTAAGTCGAAAAGATCTCGTCGACGTCGTCAATTAGCCGCTCAGGATCCACAAATTCCAGCCATCGGAACATTTGACGGTGATACTCGTAGATCCGCTCAGAGGAGACATTACCGCTCAGATCTTCAGAAGTATACTCTGTTTCCGAGTCCTGATGGTGGTTTCCAAATCCATCTGCCGTAAAGAGGGTCCCAGTATCATGGTCGAACGCCCAGACTGTATCGGTGATATCAGCGAGCGGGGCATCAATGAATGAAATTAATCGCCCTGCAACAGTTAACCGTTCGCCGGGATTGCACCCAATGTCCACTGATACACCCACAAGTTCTGGCGCTGCCGTTGCACATATTACGTCAAAGCCTCCTAGTGTATCTTCTAAACTACCGACATTCCCTGCATGGGGAAGATCTGCATGTGAGACTATGACCCCTTCCAGTGAGCCGTTATTAGATGCGTTTTGAATTTCTTCGACGATGGCTTCTTCGTGATAATGAGATCCCGTGTCGACCAAGATGGACTCACCATCATTCTTCAATAGGAATACAGAAACGTGAACTAATCCGTCGCCGAAATCATAGGGCTCACTAATCCATTCGATATCTTGGTGTACAGTTCGTCGCATATTAATACGCGCTCATGATACGGCCTTGTTCGATAATACGATCGATAACAGCATTATTTAGTCGAAGGTACTCTTCTGTCTCCTCCCGTACTGGAACACCATGAGCCGGAGCAACAACATTCGGTTGTTCTACGTCGATAAGCGACTCTATAGCTTGGCGTGTTTTGGTTTCGTCTACGTATTGGAACCAGAAGAGGGCTCGAGAATGAAATTCAACCTGCCGGCTAACAGGGTCATCATTGTCGAGTTCGTCAAGGAAATCCAAACAATTCTTTTCCATGTGAACATCTCCCAGCCAGTCGACGGTGAATAATGTCTCAGTCACATGTTCTGCGAGCCATGTATGGACCCGATGATCGAGGAAGGTGGGTTCGACGAATTCTATGATCTTTCCACCCAGATCGATCGTTTCACCTGGTGCGACTTTTGTCGCATCTTCCAGATGGTACATCCCGTGCTTCGAACCAAATTCCGGAGCAATCAGCTCTGCTCCCGGATGCTCTTCAAGGATAGGGAATGTATTCCCGGCATGGGGATTCTCCGGATGAGAGATAACTAAGTAGTCTAAGTCCTGCCCATCCAGCAAACTGTCCAGCTCATCTAAGATCTGGTTGGTACTGTGGGGAGAGAGGGTATCGAATAGAAGCGTTTGATTCCCACAGATTAGAAACGCGTTGTCGCACACGTGGATTTTCTCACCAGAGTTATACCAATCGGGAGGATCATCCGAGTACTTCTCCCTAAGCGCAGGACTATCATAGCATTCCTGAATCCAGAATATTCCATCAGCTAGTTCTCGCGGCATAGGAAGGGGATGTGTACTAACCAGCATAAATATACCGGTGGGAACGAATCACACGCACACGGGAGATCGGTTTTGATGGACTTTTGCCCATAGGAACCTTTATTGCACTACCTACGACATCCTCTCGCATCCGGATGCAAAATTGGACGTAGATGCGCAGTCTATCGTCTTGCGCATCCGGTGGATGGAGAAATGACAACACCAATAGACGGCAAGATCGAGCAGAAGGGAGAATTGGCCTTGACCAGTCCGGCATTTGAGGACGGAGAGATGATGCCCGACTCAGTCGGCTATGCAAACGAAAACGAAAACCCACCATTGCACATTTCAGGTGTCCCTGATGGAGCGGAAGCCCTCGTTCTTGCGATGGATGACCCAGAGGCCGAGCCCGTCGTGGGGCATATCTGGGATCATTGGATGGTATTCGATATCAACTCCGAAACAGCCGAGATCCCAGAGGCGTGGACTCCCGATTCAGCAGTTGAAGCGTACAACGACTTTGTGGAAACCGGATGGGGGGGCCCTTCACCCCCGGAGGGCGACCACGCATATTATTTCAAGTTATTCGCCCTGGACTCCAAGGTCGGGTACCCACCTGCCATTAGGAAAGCCCGGCTCGGCTCTGTAATGGCGACGGAGTGTGAAATTCTCGCTCAAACTCAACTCGTTGGTCGATATGACGCTGAGCAGGGTACGATTTTCTGATCGCTGAATCCACCCTCCTCATTATTACTGATCGGAATCGCTAAATCACGGTCATAACGGTGTTTATCCTATCAGTCGGATTGGTTCGAATAGACTTCATCAATGCTGAGTGGAATCTATCTTGCATCGGCGATAGCGGCTTGAGCGAATGCGTGGAGAGAAATATACTGCAATCGAATTTTTAAATGAAGTGCTGCAAATGACTGTATCGTCCCGAATGGACCATGTGGCGCGTCCACATATAGCGAACGTTTATTGGGAACGAGTACGAGGAGTGCCTCATGGGGAAGGAAGAAATCAAAGATGGGATGAACGGTTCGCTAATCCGGTGCAACGCTATTATCTCATACCTTGATGAGGCGGGTGCAACGGGGGTTTCAGAGATTGCTCAAGAACTTGACCGCCCCAAGAGCTCAGTCCATAAATACTTGAAGACATTAGAATTTCTGGAATTTGTTGAAAATGATGGAGGCGTATACCGCTTAGGATTGCGGTTCCTCGAAATCGGAGGTCGGATACGAAACCGGAATCCGATATTCCAGGTGGCTCGACCCTTGGCTGACGAACTTGCAAATGATATCGATGAAGTAATCTTCATTTCTGTTAAAAACGGTAACTATGGCGTGTTTGTATATCAAACGAATAATCGATATGGCATCGAGAACCTCGCACCCCTTGGGGAACGGTTTTATCTCCACCAAAATGCAGCAGGCAAAGCGATGCTTGCTGAGTGTTCTAAAAACGAAATCGACCAGTTCATATCGAAGTCGAACCTTCCACCGGCAATGGAAAAAACCACGACCGATCCGAACCAGCTCCGGACGGAACTCAACCGCATTAGGGACGAAGGATATTCGGTAGGAAAGGGGGAACGATTTGAGGGGATTCGTGCGATCAGTGCAGCGATTCCTGACGGAGAATCAGGCGCTATCGGTGCGCTTTCGGTTGTTGTGCCGGATAGTGGGCCAGTTGCAAATAAGCTGGAATCAAAGAGCAGTGAAGCGGTTATGCGCACCGCAAATGAGATTAGCTTGGCACTCAAATATGACGAATAATCGTTTCTAAATAGTGAACGGATTTGACCGTATGTGCGAAAGCCTAGCACGGCCCCGCTGGAAATCACCAGCATTTACAAACGTATGACTGTAAGCCGACTCACTCAGAATTACAACTGCGTGTAAGCAATTCACTCTCGAAGGACACAGATGATGGCGTACATGGACTTCTCAACCGGTAAAGCACCTGATCTTCCTCGTAGAGGAGCAATCCATATTCCGTTCGCTATATATGAACAAAGGAAATACTGGCAAGCTCTACCTCCACATTTTCGGAAGTTATAGTTTCTAACGTCGCGGATTTAGTATACACTATGAGAAATTATGGAGAGAAAATTTCGCACAGTGACGAGGAGCCTGCTACAGGAGATAGGAATAGAGTGTTCGAGCAGTTAATCGACCCCCGTGCTGGTTGAGCTTTCCTTCCCTAAGAAGTAGAGACGTCGAATTGTTCCTGTACGACGGTCCCCAGCGCTTGGGATGTTCTGTACGGCATCTACACTCAAGTCCGCCAAAAGATGTGAGTGTCTTCAACAGAACCCCTCCGTCTCAACAACCAAATATAAAAATCGCTTCTAATATATCCGGAATTTTATACCTTCTTTAAATACCCAATGAGTAACTTTTACTGTGTTGGAATATATCTCCCCATTATGCTTGCCCGCGAACGGCAGGGCCCACTCGATGGGCTCCGAGTGATCGACATGTCGGGGATGATTAGCGGAGGATTTGCTACGACGATGATGGGTGATTTTGGTGCCGATGTCGTAATGATCGAACACCCAGAAGTTGGTGATCCCATCCGTGAATGGGCGCAAAAAACAGAGGATGATATTTCACTCTCCTGGAAATCACTCGGTCGAAATAAACGATGCGTAACTCTCGATCTCAGTTCCGAACGTGGCCGTAAGTTGGCCCTAGAACTAGTGGAAGATGCTGATGTAGCCTTCGAGAATTTTCGGCCAGGCACAATGGAAAATTGGGGACTGGGTCCTGATGATCTCATGGAAGCAAATCCCGAGATTATTATGGTTCGACTTTCCGGATACGGACAGACAGGCCCTAAATCACAGAAGCCGGGATTTGGAACGATTGCTGAGGGAATTTCAGGGTGGGCAAACGCAAACGGGTTTCCTGACCGTGATCCACTTCTTCCTCCGATTAGTCTCGCCGACCTCACTGCAGCCCAGTTTGCCACGCAGGCAACACTGATGGCAATCTACGAACGAGAACTCAGTCGAGGGGGAAGCAGTAAGGGACAGGTGATCGATGTTTCCCTGATCGAACCGCTCTGGCGATTATTTTTTGGCGATGTTGAGGCGTACGACGAGTTCGAGCATGTCCAGAACCGTACTGGCAATCGGCATCCAAATACAGCACCACGGAATATCTATGAGACAGCTGATGGATACATGACCATGTCTGCATCTAATCAGCGAATTTTCGAGCGGGTAGCGAAAGCAATCGACAAGCCAGAACTTATTGAAGACTCTCGGTTCACGGATAACTCTGCCCGGGTTGAGAATGTTGAGGCGCTAGATGAGGAAATTGAAGAGTGGACGGAACAACATACCACTGCAGAGGCGATCGAAATTCTCGAAGAATTTGATGCCATCGTCGGTCCCGTGAATAATATGGCGGACATCTTCGAAGATGAGCAATATCGAGCCCGAGACGCGATCGTGGAGGTTGATGATCCGGATGTTGGCTCCCTCAGAACTTTTGCTACGATACCGAAATTCTCACGAACTCCTGGCGAGGTCGAATTTCTCGGTCCTCGCCACGGTGAACACAATAATGAGGTCTTTCTCGAAGAACTTGGCCTTGATCGGGAGGAATTCGAGGAACTAAATGCGGAGGGAATTATATGAAGCTCAGTGATGTCACCCTCCGCGAAGGCGATCAGATGCCAGGTCGGAACTACACTACTGACCAGAAAATCGATTCTGCCCACCAGTTAGACAAACTCGGAATCGATTTTGTGCAGGCTGGCTTTCCGGCAACAGGAGAGAAAGATCAAACAGTTATAACTGAACTCGCAGAAGCGATTCAGGCTGACGTAGTCGCATTGGCACGAGCACTGATTGCTGATATTGATGCTGCCCTGGATGCCAACACTGACGTGGTAGACGTATTCATTCCTGTCTCCGATCTTCATCTTGAACACTTGCTTGGAATGTCACGAGATGACATGATCAAGATGCTAGGTGATGCAGTTGACTATGTGTATGACCACAGTGTGGAGATCCACGTGACGCTGGCTGACGCGTTTAGAACTGACACCGAGAATTTAATAGAAGTAATCGAAACGGTTCCACAAGCCCAGTATGTTACGCTCGCCGATACCGTTGGTGCACGAACTCCAAAGTCAGTTGAAAAAATATTGCTCGATTTAAAAGGGAACATCGACCTTTCGCGAATCGGCGTCCACTTCCATGACGACTTAGGTTGTGCAACTGCGAACACTCTTGTGGCATATAATATAGGTGTAGCAAAAGCTGACATTAGTATCGCAGCGTTGGGGGAACGAGCTGGAAACACTTCGCTTGAAGAGGTCGTTGCCGCTTGTAGTACTGATCGGGGAAACACTCTCGGCATAGAGGAGTCGAAGCTGATTCCGGTATGCAAACAGGTACTCAATACTCTCGGCGAAGAAGTAGATGAGCGGAAACCGATACTTGGAAACAAAATCGCGGAACACGAATCTGGTATACATACTGCCGCAATGCTTGAGAATCCGGCAACACTCGAACCATACGACCCGCAAAGGTTTGGTGGAAGCCGTCAACTCCTCTTCGGGGCTTCAACGGGGTCAAGTGCTTCACGGCAGATTCTCGAACGAGCTGGGGTCGACTTTGACGATAATACAGTCAAGAACTACAAAGAAGTTCTTACTGAACAGGGACCGCTGACATTTGACGAGTCCATTACTCTCGCAAAAGAAATGTTTGGTGACTGAGGAAGGTCTAAACATTCGAAGTTCTATAATACTCGGGATCTACTGAGTTGTGCGCCAGAAAAGACCCCGAAATTGGTGCCAGTTCTATAACACAGATGTATAACTCTTGGAAATGTCATATTCCACATTCTGTAGTGACCTTTCAGTATAGCAATCTCTTCCGAATACACCGCAAACGAATCATATATCACGAATAAATTAGAGACGAACTCTCCAATCTTCAGAATGTACTCACGGTGTGATATAGGACTGACAAAGAATATAACTTGTTGTTTCATCTACAAAATTGTTCAAAAACAGTCGAATTAACTTACAGTCACTCATTTCCCTACTTTCCTTCGCTCGCCTGTTACTATGCAATCCAATGAGAAGGAAGGACTACGTTCTTGAACTGATACTGAAAGCATTGAATATCTTCTATGCCAATAACCTTAATCATGGAGAGTACAACCAATACCATGGTTAGATAACCTATGGCTTCACTTACGGATTCAGCACGGCCACGAGGCATCCTCAATGAGCGGGAACGACAGTATTTGCTCGGAGATACAGACATCGAGCCACGAACCCAAACCGAACGCGATATTCGGGCAACTATCCGTGAAAGGTTACGACATGCCATCTTCGATTATGCACTCCTCTTCGATCAACTGGAAAATAGGGACATCGAGCAAGTATTTGACTCACGAGCCGATGATGCTGCGGAACTGCGGACAGCGATCGAGGATACCCTTGGGTTCTTCTACCGGGCGACCATTAATTTCCACCCGCCGTTCCAGCATCTGGCCACCGAGGGCATCCAACGTGCCGAACAGGCCCACTTCGACCGGTACGTGAAGGCGACCATCGACATCGAGGCCACCGCGCCAATCGATCCGGACGTCATTAAAGCGAAGATGACGGGTGAACAGGATGACCGTCTCACACCTGAAGAGGCCTCGTGGATCGCGGAGACGGTACTCGCTTCGGATGCCGTCTCCTTCTCTGATCTCGACGAGGCGCATGATCGGCTCCGGCATCGACAGGCAGGGCTCCACCAAGAGAAGACCTATGACCCGACTGCCGACAACGACTAAACCGGTCAGCGGAAGCAGGGATGGCTGACCGCCCAGCCGCACCACGGCCACACGAGTTGGACCAATTACAGGCGTTGATGGAGCGGGTCGGTGAGGATGAGGATCGGGTCGACAACCTGCTCACCGTCGCGGCACGGAATGCAGAGACGTACGGGAGCCTCATGGACCTGTATCAGCGGAGGGTCGCACAGGTCGTGACCAAAGATGTGTTCTATCCGTACGAACGTGTGGATGGCGAACTCACACTTGGGACGGATCCCGACGGACAGCAAATCGCGCTCACCCGGGAGCAACTGAACGAACACCTGCTGCTCGTGGGCATGACGGGGAGTGGGAAGACGACGTTCTTCTATAATCTCATGGAGACGGCGATGACTGCTGGACTGCCGGTCATGGTGTTTGATTTCAAAAACGACTACCGCCACCTCGTGGACGATGACGAGGACCTCCTGGTGATCAACTGGCGGGATTTCAAATTCAATCCGCTCGCCCCGCCACCTGGCGTCCAACCGGGGAAGTGGGGCGAGATTTTCGCCGATACGTTCGCCCATACCACTGACTTGCTGATCGGCTCGGAGAGTTACTTTCTCGAGCGGCTGGGGCTGCTCTACCAGATTTACGAGCAGGCGGATACCGAGCGCGCGCCCTCGTTGTTCGAATTGCGCGACCTCGTACAGGCCGACTGGATTACCAAGGCCTCACCGAAGTTCAGGTACAAGGAACGGGTCGCGAGCCGTCTTTCGATGATAACGGGATTTTCTGGTGAGATCTTGGACTGTAGCCAGGGGTATCCGCTCGAAGACCTACTTGAACGGAACGTCGTGTTCGAACTGAAGGAACCCAACCAGTTTGCCACCAACTTCGTGATCGAAACGATGCTGACGTGGATCTTCTACTACCGAGATGCACAGGGACAGCGGCAGGGATTGCGCCACCTCATCTTGTTCGACGAGGCCAAACGCGTCTTCGATGTGAATCGCGAACGCCAGCCAGAATCCGGGTTTCCACCGATCGACGATCTCGTAGGGAAAGTCCGGGAGTTCGGGGAGGGGCTGGTCGTCGCAGACCATGAACCGTCGAAATTGACGGACAGCATCAAAGCCAACACGCACACCAAGCTCTGGTTGACGCTGGGCAGCGGGACGGATACCCATGAGATGGCCCGGACCTTCGGGATCGAACAGGAGGCGGTTGACTTCACCCGGACGATGCAAAAAGGCGAAGGCCTGCTGAAACTCGCTGATCGCGATCCCGTCCCGATTTTGCTCCCGGACTATCCGGTGGAGAAGGTGATGACGGAACCTGAGATCCGGAGCCGGATGGCACCCAAACTGGATGCATTCGCGACTGCCGACAGAGAGCGCCCGGCACGGTTTGAGGAATTTCTGGACCACGACGAGAAGGACGAGTCGACGGACTCAACCTCCAGTGTCGAAGCGGCTGGCGAGGCCCTGCTTGCAAGTGTGAACGACCAGCCGTTTCTCGGGATGGCCGAGCGGTACAAAGCACTCGGGGTCGATACGAAGAAGGGAACGAAGGCCAAGAACGAGCTGGTCTCGTTGGACCTCGTGCGTGAGGTTGAGGTGAACACCTGGAAACGCGGACGGAACCCGAAACTGCTGGAACTCACCAGTGAAGGTCGCCGTGTGCTTCGCGAACGCGGATACGAGATCCGCTCGAGTGGCAAAGGTGGGATCGAACATCAATGGTGGCAGGAGAAAATCAAAGCCCACTACACCGAGCAGGGCTATGATGTGACGGTCGAGTACCATCTTGGGAAGAAGAGCATCGACGTCTACGCTGTGGCCGGCGATGAGTCGGTCGCGATCGAACTTGCACTCAGCCCGGACCATGAAGTCGAGAACATCAAGAAGTGTCTGGCACAGGGGCCGGACCGCATTCAGGTCGTCTATACGGAGACGGCTGTGAAAGACAGTATCCAAGCCGCCTTACGTGAAGAACTGGGCAGTATCCCTTCGACCGTTTCGTTTTCCTCCGTCACTGAATTCACATAGCCAAGAACCCGTCTCGACCCCACAGGAGATTGATTTTCGGCCCAATAAAAGAAAAGGAGAAAAGGAAAAGAAAAGGAAAAGAGGAGGAAGGGAAGGGGAGAGAAGAAGAGGGGATGAGGAGGGAAGGAAGGATCGGGGTGTGAACCCGATCGGTGCGCGTGCTTGCTGGAGGGCAAGCAGTGCGCCCGGCGGTAGCCGGGAGGCGATTGCGGTGGCGATCGGTCCAGAGTGGGAGTGCCCATCGGGGAGATGGGAGCGGGGCGTGCGCACTGTTGGACGGTCGTGCGCAGCGGAGAGAGCGGTCCCTGTCAGGGGGAGTGGGGCAGGGACCGGTGAGGGGGTGGTGAATCCACGAGGTGTGGTGCAGGGAGTTTCCACGCTGTGGAGTAACGGTGGCGGACGGGCGGTGTGTCGTCCTTGGAGGGGGATGGGCCGACACTGGCATATTGGGGTGTCGGTGGCTGGCGAACTGCCGGCGGGCAGGTTGTTCGCGGTGGGGTGCAAACCAGGTTGTGTGGTGGGAGGGCTAGACCGGGAGTGTGCGGTGCACGGTGGGTCTCCGGTGTAGCCGGGGCGTTATTGAGGAACGCATTCTCGCTGTCGCTCGAATCCGGAGGTAATCCGAGATGGATGGCTGACTGAGTAGGGTGCCGACGGTGTCGGCACCGCAGCTGATTGTGGACTTGTTGGTAGAGGGCGGGCCGTGTACGGAAGCGGCAGAGTAACTCATCGAGAAGATTCACGGAGACGGCAGTAGCAATGGTTCGCGAGTAGTGTGATTCCGTTACTTCCGAGCATGGAAAGACCCAACCTTGCTTTAAGAGTTCGTGGCCCGGCTGGGGATAGATCGCAGCGATATGCCTGCGGTGGTCGGTGCAGTAACAATGGGCGAATCTGAAACGATCTATACCGCTATCCTGACGGCAGAGTACCGCGATGAACAGGATTCGTTTGACATCGATATTCAGTACGTGGAGGCGTTGCCGGCTCGTGGGCCGTCTACGCTCGTATACGGCCGGTATCCAATCAGAACATTAGCTGCCGGCCTGGACAACGATACGGAGAACGCCTTCACCGACTATCAGGCTCTGCAGGGACTCCCGAACGGGCCGGAAACGATGGTGAGACACACGAAATCAGGCGTTTCGGTGTTTCACGAGCCGGTCTGGATTGGGGCTCAAAGTCGAGTGGTTCGCACGAGAGCGAACCATGGAACTCGAACCTATCGACCCCGAAACGGCGCTGGAACTGTACATCGCAGAGAAAGAAATGGAGCTGTCGAAGTCGACGCTCCGGTCACACCGATCGCGGCTCGGCCACTTCATCCGGTGGTGCGACGAGCGCGACATCACCAACCTGAACGAACTGACGGGCCGGAAGCTCCAGGAGTTCCGTCTCTGGCGACGGAACGACGGCGATCTTTGCAAGGTGAGCGTGAAGACGCAGATCGACACGCTGCGCGTCTTCATCCGGTGGTTGGGTCCATCGACGCTGTAGACCCAGAGTTGTACGTCAAGGTGATCTCACCGGACGTGACCCCGGACGAGAACAGCCGCGACGTAAAACTCGACGCCGAGGACGCGGAAGCGATTCTCCAACACCTCGAAACGTACGAGTACGCCTCTAGGGATCACGTCACCATCGCGCTGCTCTGGCACACGATGTTGCGGCGTGGAGCAGCCCGCGCCCTCGACGTCGACGACTACGACCCAGAAGAACAGTGTCTCGAGGTGCGGCATCGACCGGATTTGGACACGCCGATCAAGAACGGAACCGACGGCGAGCGCTTCATCGGGTTGTCCGGGTGGTTGTGCCAACTGCTCGACGACTGGCTGCGCGATCGCCGCCCCGACGTGACGGACGACTACGGGCGCGAACCGTTACTGGCTACGCAGTACGGACGGCCGTCCAGGACGACGATCCCAAAGTACGCGTACCGGTGGTCACGGCCCTGCGCGTACGGCGAGGAGTGTCCGCACGGGCGGAATCTGGAGGATTGTGAAGCGACGGAGCAGGGACACGCGTCGAAGTGTCCTTCTTCGATCAGCCCGCACGCGATCCGCCGGGGGAGTATCACGCACCATCTGAAGGAGGACATCCCGGAGACCGCTGTGAGTGGTCGGGCTAACGTCAGTCAGCGGGTGCTGGACCAGCACTATGATCGGAGGACTCAGAGAGAGAAGATGGAGCAACGGAGAAAGTATCTGGATCAGTTGTAGCGACGGGGTCTAAGCGATAATTCTATCAGAAATCTCTCTGTGGGACGGAAATAGAATGGAAGCTGATGCATCGGTACTGGAGTTCTACGAGCAGATTGATTCAATGACGGGGACGCTCCCAGCGTTCAACGAGATGTTGTTCTATACCGGATCGCCGGATGCGAAGATCGTGGTCCTCAGTAAAGCGCCAACGTTACCGAACGGCCCCAATGACCACACGTTGTACCAAACGGTGACTGCGGGGGATAGGTGACCGGTCAGTAGATGATAATGCCTCGTTCTTCCGGACTTATCCCTTTCAGGAAGGGACGAGGAACGATCTGTTCCGGGAGTATGTCGACCGTCTCCTCGAGTTCTGCGACCGGCCGACCGAGGGGATTGGATTCACGGACCTCTGTAAGCGTCCGTTAGCTGCGTTCGGTGAAGAGACATCCCTTGATGAGGTGTGGAACGAGTCACCGTACAGCAGGGAGGATGTGATCCTAGTACAACTCCACCACGTCGATCCAAAAATCGTAGTGTGCAACAAGAAAAACGTCTCCCGACTCCTTTCTCAAGCGTTTCTGGGGGATGACGGCTACGACAGTGACGGGTGGCCGGCGTCGACATGGGATCGAGTGCAGTCGGAGGATGTGATTCTGGTTTATTCGACGATGGCCCACATGCAAATGAGCCTGTTGAGCCGGAAGCGCCTCTCTGAGGAGATCCAGCGGTTGTACCGGGCGGGGTAGAACTTTCGGCCTGAACAGGGCGGTCCACCGGATGCGGTCGTCTACGTCAATGACGTCAAGATCGAAGCAGAGTCCATGGCGGCGAGCGCCTTCGCGCAGGTCCGAGATCTGCTCCCGTGAGGGTTCGGTGTCGGAGTGGGTCTCCTTCTCAACGAGGGTTAGGTCGTCTGTCAGTTCGTTCACACGGTTGGCATCGGGGATGCGGTCGTTGATCTCCGGTGATCAGGGCGGCGGCCGGTGTGATCGGCGAAGGGGACATCCTCGAGCGCAGCTTTGACCAATTCGATGAACCTTAAACCTCTCCTGGGCATCATACCATACCCAAACCCAATGGTGGTCGACCTTTTTACGCAACTCCGAGATGTTATCGTCAGGGGAAATCTCCCATCGAAGCGCATGTTGAGAGTAGAGACTGATTTCATTTCGGGTCGTCACAAGCGCTTGGTAGATCCTCCTCTATTTTTCTGGGACGCTAATTCCATCGAAGATCGTAGTGATTGCGGCAATTGCATCTCAATTCGCAGTATCCGTCGAACTCCTCGTACCGGATCGAGGAGCCACACTCATCGCAATAGAGGAGATCATAAGCTTTCTTGTGGGCTTCATAGACTTCCTCAAACTCGTCAAGACTGAGTGTCAACCATTTTCCTGGAGACCAGTGGACTCGTCGATTTACCTTATTGAGCTGCTGACCGACGTCGTTTAGCACTTTGCCAAACTCACTATCAAGATCATCTACGCGTTCCCACATCTCTTCCTCATCATCGGCGTGAAGATTCAGGTTGTCCTTTGCTCGGCCTGTGAGGGTGTTCAGCCTCCCCGAAACTGCATCCCTGAAGTCACTAAGCCGATATGTCCCACTGGGGTCATACTCCACTTTCCCCCCTATTGACATACACGTCTGTTGTAACATTCGCTCCGTAGCATATCGGAGCTCGTGAGCCGCTCGTTCCATCTCGTCGTCAGCCATAGCTTCTTCGACCGTTTCCCACTGTTCGTAAACATCGATGTAACTTCGGCTCTCTTTCACCCCGTCGTCTATTGACCACTCGCGAAGGTGGACCTTTGATCCGCCGTAGAGTGCCCCCTGGGACCTCAGTTGTTCGGCCCAAAGCTCGTCGTGGGTAGTAATGATGATCTGATATTCATCTGCAAATTCCTCAGCAATCGTACGTGCAATCTGAAGCCTATGATCTTGATCAACGGACATGACGACATCATCGAGGAGAAGAAGCGATTTTTCGTCGTGTTGCAGATAATCAGTAAGCGCGAGATGAAGACAGAGTCCCAAGGAATCGAGATGTCCCTCGCTAAACACGGAATGGGGAGGATATTCCCCGGCATCGTAGAATTCCTTCTTAAGATCAGCTCCTGTATCGGTCACTTCGATCGAAGCTTCCGTCCCATCTTCATCGGGGTGAATCGAGCAATAGTAGGACTCCACTCGATCCGTGATGTCCTCGTAGATCGCACCAATGACCTCACAGCGTGATTCGATGAAAGCCCTTTCAGCAGTCTCGACATCACTGAGGAGGGATCGAAGTCGGTCGACCTCCTCATCGAGTTCCTCGTATTCCTGCCACCGCTTTGCGATTGTGTCGATCCGCTCATATTCCTCCTCGGCCTCACTGAGGTCGTCGAGCTCTTCCGTCCGGGACTGGAGTGAATTGGAGGCTCTGACAATCCGTTTATCTTCAATATCGATCTTCGGGGCCTCTGGTTCACAGATTGGCAACTCCAATCGATGGAAACTTCGATCGTGAATCAGACCTCCCCGGAGGGAATCCAATGATTCCTCAACTCTTCGTTCGAATTTCTCCAATTCCTCGACTTCCGGATATTCGTCTTCATCCAATTCCTTGACGAGGTACGTGAGGTGGTCCAGTCCCTCTTCAAGACGGTTGACAATATCCTGCTGAAGTTCGTCGAGGTGATTGAGTACGCTTTGGAATTCTCGGAGTTCCTCCCGCCGTCGACGAACGTCCTCATGCAATGGCATTTTCTCGTCCCAATCCTGCTGACAAAGCGGGCAAACGTCTGCGTCAGGAGGGATTACGTCCTCACCGAGTTCTAGCAGCTCAAGCCGTTTTGCGCTAACATCGGCCGATTCTCGTTCTCTGCATTCCTCAAGCAACGAGTTCACCCGTTCGAGTTCTGTTGGCAGCTCTTCCTCCAGTCGGTCGAGCCAAGCAACAAAATTCTGGAGTTCCACTTGGGGTCGCTCTCGACGGAGCGCCTGGGCAGAAAGTGTCTCAAGCGGGGATTCGACGTCATCTCGGACGGATTCTGGATCGATTGTCTCAATCGGATCGCCGCCAAAGGATTCTCGTAGCCCGTTAATCTCCTCTAGAAGGGCCTTCCTCAGTTCGTGTTCTTCGTCCGTATTTGAATCTGCAAGCTCTTGGAGTCGCTCAAACGTGTTTTCTCGCTTGGCTTTTGCGTCTTCTAACTCACCTTCGAGGTTCCTACGGGTCCGTTGTAGTGATAGTCGCCTGTCATCGATGTCAGGCAGGTTTAACAACTCACTGAGAACTTGCCGTCGAGACTTCGGTTGCGTGATGATGAGGTCCAAGAGATCATCACGTGTAAGGATGTGCTGGCCTTGCTGGGCCGTTTCGATGATGTGGAGCAATGAATCTGGAAGGTCTTCTTGTGGCGGATCGAGGCGGGAATCGTCGACAGATCGCTGAACGTCTACACTATCGTCCGCACTCTCATCATTAAATGTGGCCGACACGACACAATCGCCATCTGCATTGACGTTCCGAATGATCTCATCTTTATTTACACTCCCCATTCCAGGTCGATCCAGCTGTCGAATATTGTTTGTGAGAAGATAGTTGATGGCCTCTAAGACCGAACTCTTCCCAGATCCGTTCGGCCCTACGATGATCGCATTTCCACAGTCGGGCTCGAAGGTGTATTCGTCCTTGATTCCCCGAAAATTCTGAATCTTGAGTGTCTGAAGTTCCATGGATTAGCTCCTATCCTCTATCACTTGTTCAGAGAACTCATAAGGCGGATCGTCAGCCAAGGCGTTGGCGAGAATAGTCTCTGCAACGTCTTCGTCAACGCTACTCTCCTCAATTTTCGATCTGAATGTATCGAAAATCTCCTCTCGGATTTCGTCAGTGCTCGCACCTGGTTGGACCATTGATGGTAAACGTAGCTGACTGGTAACTAAAAAAACTCTTTGGGGATTCGAGTGTTTTTAAGCCCGTAAGCGAATAGTTCGACTTCAGCTTCGGGAGCCTATTGGAGAACTTCATACTGGCACAACGACGTTCTACGGAGGTGTTTGGCAGAGGGTTCGACGAGGAGTGGTGACTTCTGTACGTCGTATCACGCGAGTCGAGAGCCAGGTGGTCTTTGCTGCCGGCGAAGAACCGAAGGCGTTCTTGGAGGCGTTATCGATCGATATCGTCGAATTCAAGACGGAATCAACCATCAGATTCGTTTAGCGCATTGCGGAGAACTTCTCGCCGCTGCTGTATCTTCTCGTCTTCAGTTCGTATATCGTAGTGTTCGTAGATTACCACTGGTGAGACGTTGCACCGGTCACTGACGACCTCGACGGGAACACCCGCCTTGAGGAGTCGGGTGATGTAGCCCCGACGGATGGGGTGCGGCGTGACGCTCGACGGGCACTTCGACGCTTGGTCAAGATCGGTTGCGGCGCCGCACTCGTCGGGGTCCCGGTCGTGAGGACACTTCAGACCGACCACACATTGGCGGGACCACTTGTAGACGTACTTCCGAATGGTCGACTTCGAGAGCCGACCCTGTGGAGAGGCTAGCAGTGGATCACGACCGTGCTCATCCGCCACGTCCGGCCGTCGGTTCTTGAGGTAGTCCTCGATGAGGTCACACGCCTCTGAGGTAATACTAACCGGCCGCTCTCCCTGGGGACCGTTCTTGAGCGGCGTCTCGGTATCTGGCCGGTGGACCAGCTTCAGATGCGGGTGTTCGTCCTCCCGCTGATAGTCGTCGACATCAAGCCCGTGAGCGCCGCCCATCCGCATGCCCGTCTCGACCAGAATTAGCCAAGTCAAGTGCTCGACGGTCGCGTACTCGTACTTCTCCAGGTAATCGAGGATCTCGTTTGCCCGGTCCGTCGTGAGGGTAGTCTCGCGGACGTTCCCGCCGTCGGGGATGACGGGCGACTTAATCTTCTTGAACAGCCCGTGCTGCACTGCGTCGATGGTCTCACACCACTCGACGAACACGCGGAGCGTGTCCATCTGGGTCTTCTCGCTGGTGACGTTGAGGTCTTCGCGCCGCCAGACGCGGAACTCGTGGACGTCGCGAGCGGAGAGATCGTTGAGGTTTTCCATGCCCTGCTCGTCGCACCAATCGACGAAGAAACCGAGCCGGGACCGGTGGGACCTGACGGTGGCCTGCTGGCACTCGCGGGCCTTATCCTCCAGGTAGAGGTCCAGCGCCTCCTGCGGTGAGATCGGCTCCAGCGTCGTCTCCGTCCGCTCCAAGATGTCCCGGAGGAGCGCTTCGGTCTCGTCTGAATCGATTACATCGGGGATGTCGTTCGACACAGTCACAGCAGCTCCGCCCAGAACTCTTCGAGCGAGCCGTCCGGATGGAAAGCTTCGATCCGATCGGGGTTCTCCTGGACGTAGTACTCCACGGCTCTGCGGAGCAGGTCGGTCGCTTGTTGGTCAGTCTCGTCGAGGGCGTCCACGATCAAGGTCGCCTCGTCATCCGGGAGGCGGGTCGCGAACGCCCGGGAGCTGTTTGAGCCCATCGGCTTGGCCGATGGGAAATCCGACAAAATAGATTGGTGAGAATTGGCGGTTGGTGAGGCACCAATTCACCAATATCGGTGCTGGAAGCGGAAGATTTCTTGCGAAATTGCAGTCGGACCACCAATTTCGAGTGAACGACAATTAGCTCGGTTGGTGGTCGGAATCCAATTTGGTCACCTCGCCACCAACTTCGTCACCCACACGTCGATTTTCGAATTGCCAATTGTTGGTCAGGGGCCCCTCAAACTGGACGATCATGCTCGATATCCGCTTCGGAAAAGGTGACCTCGAACGTCCGCGCGCGGCGGGTAGTCAGGCGGTTGTACCCTATTCGGGTCGTTCCGATGTACTCGTTCAATTCAGAAACGACGTCGTCGGCTAGATCGAGTGTAACGGTCGCGACGTGCTCGTCTTCCAAGTGGTCCTTGAGTGTCACCGGATTCCAGGGCGAGACGAACGATCGCCGCGGGAGCGACCTCTCGATGAAGGGGTCGTTTCGTTGCGTCCTGTGAGTGTAACAGCCGCAACGACGTGTTCCTCGCCGTAGAAGGGATGCCGGTCGTTGGAGATGACGCCGTCCGGCCGTCGGCCACCGGCATCAAAGGTAGTTCGGGCTGTAACAACGGCCTCGAGCGGAAACTCCCTTCAACTGTCCTCGGTTTCTCTGAGACGTTCGAGGTCGTCTGTCCAGTCGGGGTTCCGACCGTACCTCTGGTCTTCGTACGCGGAAGTAACAGGCGTGAGATCGAATCTTGGCCAGTTCTCATACTTGTTACTTGATCCTGTATAGATGACCCTCTCTGGATCTTGGGAAATACTTTTAGCGAGACAACCGATGAGAGGGGGCGTGGACTCGGATTCGAAAAGTGGGATCAGGCGGCGGGGCCAGGAACTATTGGAACAGAGTCTCGGACTAGACGCGGAGTTCCGGCCCGACCAATGGGAGGCGATCGAGCGCTTGGTCGTCGACAAGGAGCGGGTACTACTCGTCCAGCGAACCGGGTGGGGGAAGAGCACGGTGTACTTCATCGCGACAAAGCTACTCCGCGAGCAGGGCCACGGCCCGACGCTCATCATCAGCCCGCTGCTGGCGTTGATGCACAATCAGATCCAGGACGCGGAGAACCAGCTGGGTCTCGAAGCCTGGACGATCAACTCCAACAACACGGAAGATTGGACCGAAGCGAAGGAAGCTGTCGTCGACGGAACCTGCGACGTTCTCCTGATCTCGCCGGAACGGTTGGCGAATATCGAATTTCACGAGGACGTCCTGATGGAAATGGACGACGAGTTCGGGATGCTCGTGGTGGACGAAGCTCACTGTATCTCCGACTGGGGCCACGATTTCCGTCCCGATTATCGTCGTATCAAGCGTATCCTCCAGGAATTCCCGGATCACATCCCGGTCGCGGCGACGACTGCGACTGCGAACGACCGGGTGGTCGACGACGTCACCGACCAGGTTCCTCGACTCCGGGCGATTCGTGGCGACCTGGTCCGTGATTCCCTGCGCATCCAGACGAATGAGATCGGCTCCCGAGCCAAACGTTTGGCCTGGCTCGCCGAGATCGTCCCGGAACTCCCGTCGTCGGGTATCGTTTACTGCCTGACGACCGACGAGGTCGAGACAGTCGCCGAGTGGTTGAGCGATCAGGTGTTGGACTTCGAGCCCTACCACGGTGGGATGGACGGCGACCGTCGCCGTGAGTTGGAGGATCGACTGATGAACAACGAAGTCGACGGTCTGGCCGCGACGAATGCGCTGGGGATGGGGTTCAACAAACCGGACCTTGGGTGGGTCGTCCACTTCCAGCGACCGCCGAACCTCATCCGGTACTACCAGGAGATCGGCCGGGCTGGTCGGGGCCTCGAGGAGGCATTCGCAATCTTGCTCTCGGGGGACGAAGACGACCGGGTCGCGGAGTTCTTCATCGAACAGGCCTTCCCAGAGCCGGAGGATTTCGAGACCGTCCTCTCGACGTTGGAGGCCAGTAACGAACCGTTACACAAGTACGAGATTCTGAAGCGGGCGAACATCTCCTGGAAGGCTGCCTCGCAGTGCCTGGACATGCTCAGGGTCGACAACGCCATCATCCGGGTCGACGACGGCTTCGAACGGACGTCGAAGGACTGGAGCTACGACCACGACCGGATCGAATCGGTGACCCGACACCGGTGGGAGGAACTCGATCGAATTCAGGAGTTCGCCAGAACCGACGAGTGCCTGACAGCGTTCATCGACGACGAACTGGATGGTTCTCTCGAGGGCGACTGCGGCCGTTGTGCAAACTGTACTGAGCCGGTTATCCCGACCGACATCGAGGACGAGCGGCTGATCCAGGCGGCCGTTGAGCACTATCGAGCGGAGTCGTGGGACGAGATATCGCCACGGTACTACCTGCCGACGGAGAACGGTAAATCGAAGATCGAAAAGCACCGGAAGCACGAACCGGGTCGCGTCCTATCCGTGTACGGCGACCCCGGATACGGTGAGCTCGTGAGTCAATCCTGGGAACAGGAGGACACGTACAGCCAGGAACTGGTCTCTGCAGCTGTACGGCAAATCGAGACCGAATGGAACCCCACTCCAGCGCCGACGTGGGTGACGGCGGTACCGTCGCCAACCGACTGGCCGAAGGTTCGAGACCTCGCTCGACGAATCGCGGCCGGGCTTGGACTAGAGTACGTCCAGGCAGTTGAACGGGTCAAGGAAATGCGACCACAGCATGAGTTGGCGAACTCCTACCAGAAACGATGGAACGTGGAGGATGCCTTCGACGTTACTGAGGATGTTCGATCGGCGCCGGTGTTGCTTATCGACGATACCGTCGGATCTCGGTGGACTTTCACAGAGGCAACATTCGAGCTACGGGACGCAGGAAGTGGGTCGGTCTATCCGTTCGCGTTAGCTGAGCGGACTATGTGGTGATTCTAAAGTCACGGATCGCCAGCGTCTTCTCGCGTGGAACGCCAGCTCCCAGGCAGTCGTAGTTTTATCTAACACGGCTATCATAGTTCGCTAATGGCCGCGACCGACGATCTCGAAGAGCGACTCCGAGAGCTCCGGGCCTCGCTCGAGGCGCTGCCATCGGTGTCGGAGCCACCGAAGACGACACTCCGGATTCTCGGCTCGACGAAATCGGAGCAGCACTGGAATACGCTTCTGGCCTACTTTCTCGACCCGTCGCAGCCACACGGGTTCGGTCCCGACTTGCTCAAGAGTTTCCTCGACCGAGTCCAGATCGAGACCGACATCGACCTTGAGTACTTCCACCGAGATATCGAGGCCGTCTCAGTGGACACCGAGCTCACGTCGCCACGGGACAACCGGCTCGACATCGTGCTTCGCGCGCCCAATGCGTGGTTCGTCTGGATCGAAGCCAAGGTCGACGCCTCCGAGGGCACCAAACAGACCGATCGGTACGTTAAAGATACGCACCTCGGCAATGAGGAGAAAGCCGAGTACCCCGACGACGGTCAGCACTACCTCTTCCTCTCGAAGGAACATGCACCGGACTCCAGTGCCGGCGAGTTCGAGGACCTGTACTGGCGCCACGTCGTCGAGGCGTTCAGAGACGAACTCAACCACGCACACGGTCAGTATCCGGAGCGGAGCGTCAATCAACTACGGAGTTCCTGTCGACGATCATCAGGGTGACCAGCATGGAAGACGACGACTTCACGCAAATCCAAAAGGAGAAGGTGCGATTGCTCAACGAGTACCGCGACGATATCGACGAGCCCCTCAATGCGGCCGAGTCACTGCGTCAACGGTCTATCGAGGAGTGGCCGGAGCGATTCCGGAGTGAGCTTGATGACGAGCTCTGGACCGAGGATTGGCTGGTCCGCGAAGACCCTGGGAAGTGGGGCTGCATCTTCCGCGAAGGCTGGTACCTTGATGACAATAATCTCGAACCGACCCGGGACCACGTAGAGACACAGGGACCTACAGGGTTCCGACTGCACTACGTCCACCTGATCCGAAACGAGCGGTCTTTCACGGAGGGGGAACTCACCTATCTCCTGCGCTGCTCGACGAGTGTCCCGATGCGAGATGAGTTCCATCTGCTCTTCAACAACGATCGATGGCAGGAGAGACTTCGCCCCTTGTTGAAAGAGCGTGGAATCACGAACAAGGGCAACAAACGTGACCTGATGCAGAAGACCTACGACGTGGACCAATCGGGGCTTCCAGAGAGCTACTTCAAAACGCTCGCGACAGCATCCGATGAACACCTCCCGATCGCAGAGGTAATTAACGATATCGTTGCTGAAGCCCGCTCAAATGTCCTGGACACATAACCCTGTCTCGTAATTCCGCTTCTTTGTCCTGTTAATATATGCGCCGTAATTTTTCTATTGGTGTCCTAGCCGACCACAATACTGAGATATGAAAAATCGCTCGTAGATTTTACACCAGTCACGAGCCCCCGAAGTCAGGGTGCAGTATCTCCGGGTATATGTCAAGCACTTCGTCCATCTTGGGTTTGGACTTTTCGGGGAGGGCAGGGTACTGAACATCTTCGTTCCGCGGCCCCAGGTCGAGTTCCTTCGCCGTCAGTGCGAGTACAGCAGCATCGATAACGTCGTTCAACCGCCCCTTCGAGATCCGATCGTGCCACTCAGCTCCGTTCTCTCGGTTGAGTACGATATCCGTGACTTCCTCGTGGAGATTTTGGTCCTCCTCCAGTACCTTGAGACGTTCCTCTCGACCATCCGGTGTCTTCTTTCCAGGAAATTGGCTGGAGTCAAATCCTGCAAAGCAGATCTCTGGGTGACTCTCATACGTTTTCTCTTTGGCCCCCTCGAATTCCTGGAGAAAGACGTCTACTTCCAAGACTCGAGGGAAGAGCCACCAACTTTGGCTACCTAGCGAATCACCGTTTAATTCCCGAGCACGATTGTAGTCCTCAGCTTCGATTACGTTCCTTCCTGGAATGGAGAAAACTGTGCTCCTTCGAGAATTTAGTCGGTCCATCGCTTCGTTGTCACAGTCCCGTGTACCAGATACAGGAAGACCGATGGGAATATCCATAAGGATGGATCGGACGTCGTCATCACGGCCGTGATTGAGCCAAACGTTGAGGATCGATGGTTCGGTTGTAACGGCCGTCTCATCGCCTGTCTTGACGACCACCCAACAAGTACTTGCCCAATCCACGCCGAGGTACAAGGTCATGAAGCGCTGGATGCTCGGAGAAACCTTGAAACCTGAGTTGGGGATGTACTCGTGGTGGTCCGTAACAGACAGGGCGTCTCCCTCTGAAGCTCAAATAATGAGGCGATTCGAAACGGGTGATTCGGTCCGGATTGATATTCCTGACGAGACTGATTCCGATCACGAACTATATCACGGCCGGGTTGGGGAGGTGTTAGAGATAATCGAGGACGACGCAGAATGTCATACTGGTGATGAACGTGATTCGCACTTGTTTGTCGTGAAGCTCGAGAATGGAGACATCGGGCATTTTAGGTGGCGTGATTTGCGTCCAGACAACCGATCCCAGGACTGAACTCATCAGGAAATGTGATACGCAAACCGATCAAGAAAGGCTGGGTCGTAGGACTCGTCGACGTGGTTCACGTTGCAGAGCCTCGACTCCCTAATCTTTTGACCAGGGCTGTCATTGCCGAGGCATTCCTTCGTCCGGGGGTCGATCGGGGGTTTCCCGTAGTTGCTAACGAACGCGATGGCGTTCCGCTTAAGGTACGCCCAGTTGCTCTCGGGCCCCGGCTCGTCGGGGAAGTCAATCCTGAGGAAGGGTAGTTGCTGACCCGGCGCTCCATTTCGAGTTCTTCGAGGTAAAGTTCGCGCCCGGCACTGCTGCCGTCGCCCTATATGGGTTATACATCGAGGAGGTTATGGCGCTCGATCAAAGCTTCCCCGGCGTGCTCCCGGAAGACTAAGCCCCTCTTGATTGCCTCCTCCCTCGTACGTACCGGTGAGATTGCCCCGGAGGTTCCGAAGGCGATTCCAAAGTGACGTACCGCTCCCCTCGGAGATGGCGTGGATGCCGACGCGGGTGAGACGTAATTGATCGGTATCCTGACGCTCTTGGTCGGTCCTGAAGAAGGAGTAGACTACCCGGTCTGGCCAATCCGTGTAGCCGTCGCGCTCACCCAGTGTCTGTTTCCCACCAACCTTGGTCTCCAACTGGCTCATAAAGCCATCAAATTGACCTAGGTCTTTTTGGTGAGTCGTCTAACGAGACCGTGGTATTGGTAGAGTCCAAGGATCTTTCTATTCGCTACAACGTTAAACTCTCGGCCGGGCATCCATTTTCTAAGATGTATCGACAGTTGCCGGAAAGTCCCTTGGTCAACGGATTTCTCGAGCCAACAAAACTATCGAACAAATTTGACGTCACCCACTCAGTATCCCCACCCTCATCTTCTCCGTGGAACGTGACCCCCTCTGGCACCCGAAGCCGTTCGTACTCACGCCCCCTCTGAACCCTTTCCTGAAGCGACCGAGTCAGCTGCCACCTGTACGAGTCACGCTGCTGGTGACTCTGTGTCCTTGCAAGCGCGTTGAGCGTAAACCGCCGCTCGATGTAATCCCGGAAATCCGGATCGAACGCCCCTAAAAATGCATCCATGCTATCAAACTCGTCTGGAAGTTCCGGATACTCTCCAGGGTAAGCACGTGGATCCAACTCGATCGTGTCGAAGAACGCTTCATCCCGGACGCCACGGATAGGAAGCCCATAGTCGCAGCGTTTGATGTGCTCCTTGAGGTCGTCCCAGAAATAGACGAGCGGATGATGGCTCGTGGATCGATCGCCGAATTGGCAGTAGGGGTACGTGTCGAGGCCCGTCATGGCCCACTTTTGAGTACGGTACTTCCCGATTACATGGGACCGATCCAAAGCTACCGGGCAGTACTCAACGTAAATCCAGGAGAGCTCTTGACGATGTCGCAACGCCTGAAGAAACACGGCGTACGCATCAACGAACACAGACCTCGCTAGCCCCTCTCTGATGTGATCTTGTTGGGGAACGGCCGGTAGTGCCAAGAATGCCTCCCCAGGGCTATACTGGAGGACGAGGTTGTACACCTGCGTCATGTTCACACGATAACAGAGCCATTGGATCGCGGAGTCATCTGGACCGAGAACGCGGGTCTTGACGGGGGCCTTGTGTTGAAAGACGACCTCTTTGGCCGTGTCGAGCTTGATGTCATATCCCTTCCCGAGCGGTGACTTCGTGTACTGTGTTCCGCCTTCTTCGACTCGGGTGGGTGCGAGGGCAATCCGTCGCTTGAATCCGTCAGCTAAGGCCGAAAGCTGCTCGTGCGTGATGTTGACCTCCAGGGTATTCTCGTTCGGGAGCGTCCCGAGGTCGGCGAAAACGTCGTCAGGATAAACTCGAAAAACGAAGTCTCCAATTGTGAAATCCAAATAACCTGACGGGCCTCCTCTGAATTGGTAGGTCATATAACCTATCTTCACCGCTCGCCCAAGATGCGTTTGACCTCACGTCGGGTGAGGTGACCGGTGCTCGTGAACAACTCGGCGAACGTCTCTGGTTGAATGGTCGAACGTTCGGCGTGTATCATCAACGTAGTAAATGCAGCCACCGGAAGCAGAAGGACTCCTTGACGCCTCGCCTCATCGTGCGCCCCCGAGGCGAACTGTGGCGTCCCAATGGTCAGTTGGAATGGTTGGGTGTCGGCCTTCCGGACCACGTCGGTCGCGTTATCGACGCTAATCTCTCCTTCCTCAAGGTCCTCCTTCGACTTGCATTCGACGGCAATCACGAGGGGGGTCCCATCAACCTCGTACGGCGTACTCTGATCGTCATTCAGGATTGTAAGTTCGCCCTCGGGGTATCGATCTTGCCCCTGTTCGTCGAAGCTCCGGTATTGCAGTCCATTGCAGTTCCCCAGACGCTCCTCACAGTGGTTTTCGAACACCGTCTGCGTCGTCTCGAAAAGGGATCGAATTGCCCCAGTATCGGCCCCCTCACTTCGGGCATCAAGTAGCGTGTTTCGGCGGGAGAGCTCGGGTTCCTCGCAGAACTCATTGATTGCCCGACGAGTATATTTGAACGCCTGCTGACCGGGCATCTCGCCGAATAATCGGAACATGGGTCCAGTCGCAATCTCGCTTGGATGCTCGATATCGAGCCCGTCACGCATGTGATCGATCCACCGCCGCTCCGTCGCGATGTGGTGTCTGGCAAATGCCGCCCCACCAGCGTCCAGCCCGTAGCGCACCTGGTATTCCAGCTGTTCGAGCTGGTCGTTGAATACGGCCACGAGCGGGTCTTCTGCCTCTTCCAGGATCTCCGTGAGCGTCTTAATCCCGCGGGCGAACATCGGCGCGGCCCGTTCGCTTACGTCGCTGGGCGTCCGACTACTCGTGATTCGCCGTCGAGTGAAGCTCACCCCGAGCTCCTCTCCCCTGAGCCAATCGGCAATGACCTGGGCCGTAACCAGCGCGTTCGCGAGCGTCTCGTCGGAGAGATCATCTGAATCGGGAAGGGGTAGTCGGTCGCGAATCGGTTCGAGATCAATTCCCCTCTCACCACCACGGCGGTATAGCCGGCACTGATCGAGGAGCGGTGACGCACCGAGTACTGTGAGGAAGTCGATTACGTCGAACTTGTCCAGCGATTTAACGTCCCGGAGGTAGCGGACGGCCGCGTGCACCGTCGCCGGGGCGATGAGCTGCTTTGAGGTCGCGTACCCGAGGTCGGTTAGGTCGAACCGGCCCGATGATTGGCCGGAATCCACCATGCCCTGAGCGATCAGCTCCTCAACCGTGGCTTCGATCCCCTGGATCGTCTCCGATTCAGGAAGGTCGGTGGTCGCACCGTGGAACGTGTCTGAAAGGAACTCGTAGATTCGATCCGGGCCTTCGTACTCCCGAATCAGATCGAGCACGAGTTCCGGGTCGATAGGGTTGATCGCCGAGGTGACGGGTTCGATGTCGCCGGTGAGAAAGTTGTCGTAGAGGTCCTGCTGTTGGAGCGCGTTCTCCGCATACAGTACTGCCTCCCCGGGGTCATCGCCGTACTGTGGCCGCCCCGATCGGCCGACGAGGTTCTTGTATTCACCGGTCGTCATCGGCCGGCCGTATTCGCCGGAGCCGCCGAGCCGCGGCTTGGTGATGAAGACGCGATCGATCGGGAGGTTAATTCCGGCCCCGAGGGTAGTCGTCGACACGACGACTCGTAAGCTGCCGTCTTCAAGTCCGCCGACGACACATCGTTTCACGGTATCGTTCAGACCAGCGTGATGGAACCCAACGCCGTGAGGGATGCACGCTTCGAGCGCTTCCTGCACCTCGCCACGTCGATCTGCGGCGTCCGAGATCCGCTCCTCGAGATCACGGGTGACGACCCTGTCGACTTCGACCGGACCACTTCTGGGGTGGTCGCGTAGGAAGGAGGCGATTGCTTCCGCGTACCGTTTTGCATCCCGTCGGATCGGGGCAAAGATCAGCGCTTGTCGCCCGGGGTCGCCACTTAGGAACTCCAGCGCTGGGTTGACATGGGGGACCTGCTCGACGTACCTCGAAACTGACTCTGTGATTGGTTCGTCTTCCCGATAGAGATTGAGCTCATCGCTTCCAACGACGTGGGTGCCTTCCCAGAGAGAGCACTTTCGCCAAGTTCCGGAGTCGCTCCACTCGGCCGCCAACCACTTGGCCACCTGTTCACAGTTGGGCGCCGTCGCACTGAGCCCCACGACGCGAATCTCCGGGTACTCAGTTCGGAGCTTGGTTGCCACGACCTCGAGGTTAGGCCCGCGCCGCTCGTTACTGAGTGTGTGAAATTCGTCGATGACGACTAGGCCGATTTCGTTAATGTAGCCCCCATGATTTCGGAGGTGATAGTCGAATTTCTCGTAAGTCATCACAAGAATGTCGGCTGCGAACAGCTCGACTGGTTCCATTCGATCCCCACCCAGCGAGGTCTCCACGGATAGGTCGAATGTATCGCCGATCGTCTCCCGGAACGTCTGAGTTTTCTCCTCGGCAAGTGATCGATAGGGGATGAGGTACACACTTATTTCCCGTTCGACGGCCGTCGCATTATCGACGATGGCGAACTCGGCGGCAAGGGTCTTGCCAGTTCCTGCTTCCGCGACCATGAGAAAGCTCTCGGCGTTGAGAAGGCCTGCATTGAGTGCGTCGAACTGGGTTCGCCAGAGGGAATCGATATCCCGATCGTTTCGTAAATGGTCGACATACGTACTGACGAGCCCGTACTTACTAGTGAGCAACTCGATTTCCGAACTCGTACTCATTCTGTCTCGATGTCTAACTCGGTGTAAATATAAGTTTCTCCTGAGTGAAACATGGCATGTTTAAATCTATGAATATTGATTGGATAAAAGTGGTTTTGGGCGTTTAACTCATTTCGCTCCTGGAAGGCTTTTGTAACTGCGTTGAGCAGAGGAGCGTATGAGACAGGGTTCGCCAGCAGATTTCCACGAGCTTGAACCACAGGACGTCCGCGAATATTGGTCCCACGAGGCCCACGATTTCACACCGTGGTTGGCGGACTCGATTGGGTCTGAAGAGGTATCGCATCTGGAGGACGTTCTCGGACTAGATTTAGAAGTGACCGAGACGGAGAAGAGCGTTGGAAAGTACAACGTCGATATCGTTGCCGAGGTCGTCGACGATGGCCGGCAGGTCGTAATCGAGAGCCAACTGAGTTCTTCGGATCACGACCACCTCGGGAAGTCCATTGCCTACGCGGCTGGGGTTGATGCAGATATCATCGTCTGGATCTCACCCACGTTCAATGACGAACATCGAGACGCTATCCAGTGGCTGAATAAGAATAGCCGCGAGGGTGTCGATTTATTCGCAATTCGACTCGAAGTATGGCGAATCGGCGAATCTCCCCCAGCAGTCCGGTTCAATCCAGTCGAGGATCCCAGCGAGTGGAAGGAGAAAGCCAAGCGCTCGAAGGGAGAGCTGACCGAGACGAAGAAACTTCAAGAGGAGTACTGGACGCAGTTCCGAGATCTAATCGAGGGCCAGGAGACGCTATTACGGGGGCGGAAACCGAAGCCGCAGCACTGGTACAACAATCCGATTGGGAAATCGGGCTATAAACTTCAGTTTACGGTTAACACGGTGGAGAACAAGCTGTACGCCCAACTCATCATAAACGACGACCCAGAAGCGTATCAGTCTCTGGAGCAACAGAAAGACCAGATAGAGGAGGAGATGGGCGAATCGCTCCTCTGGAGACCTCCCGAAGAGGCCCAAGGAGAGAGCAACCGGAGTAAAATCACACTTCGCCGGGACGGATTCCTGTCCGACAAGGAGGAATGGGAGGAGTATCACGAATGGATGTTAGACCGGGGTGAACAGTTCCACGAGGTGTTCGCGGGACGGATTCAGCAATCCTGAGAGTTGGATATTTATGTGTTACCGCGTTGTGAGTTGAATTCGTGGGAGAATCGAGAGTGTGAATGAGGACATAGAAATCTTAGCGGGCAACCGGGAAGATTTGCTTGAAGAACTACGGGATGTCGTCTGCGCAGATGAAGAATGAGTCATCAGAGGGGTTCTAATGGAAATCGTGAGTACAATGGGAACCGGTTCGCTTGGGCGCGAACTGGACTTAGAGCCTCTCGTTAGCGATCTTCAGTCACGACTTGGTGAGGTAGTGAATGCGAATTTTCGTGGCGACGCTATGGTGACCGTCCGATTAGAAGAAAACGGACCTGCCTACACAATCTATCGAACTGGGTCATTCCAAATCCGGGGTGCCGAGACTGAAGAGGATTTGGTAAGTGCAGAGGGACGCTTCCGAGAAGCATTAGATGAACTTGATATTGAGGTAAACGATTACGAATTTGAACACGTGACTTCGGTGTTCATGGAAACCCTTGACCAAAAGGTAGATCTTGAAACTGCGATGATTGCTCTTGGGTTGGAAAATGCCGAATACGAGCCGGAACAATTCCCAGGACTCATTTATCGCCCTCCCTCTTTCGAGGTCACCTTGCTGGTCTTCGCAAGCGGGAAGATCATCATTGGCGGAACTACTGACAGGAACCAGGCCCTCGATGCAGTGAACCGCCTACGAGAGCAGTTAAGTTCCATAGAACGCGTTTGAGGCCCTTGCTCCTAGAAGAGAGTATCAATTTCCTTTAAGAGATCAGCGACTGCCTCTTCGGCCGAGTGAACGTCTGTTGTTCCGGTGATGATTACCTTTCCAGAACCGAAGATTAACATCACACAGTTATGGTTCGTCGGTCTGTAGACTAACCCAGGAAACTGCTCTGGCTCATACTCAGTGAACTCTAGCCCCAGCCCGATAGCAAGCGCTGAGAGATCCAGTTGTTTGTCGATATCCGCCATACAAACATAATTCTGGATTTTATACCACTCGTCCCCAGCCTCCGGAAGAATGCTATGGTCTGTGAGTAACCGGAGAAATTCCGAGGGAGTAGCGAATGCCTCTTCCTCTGAGCCAGCCCCGGTGATGATGTATTTGCCCGTGCGGTAAACCGTGATTAGAGGTGCAGAGTCATCGAGACGGAAGTAGGCACCTGGATATTTCTCTGGGTCGTAATCAACAACCTCGCTCAATTCATGAGCTACAACCTCAAGATCTATCTCAATGCCCAAAGAGCCCGAAGCGACGACGTTCTCCACGCTAACCATTCTATGATCCTCTATGTCACGTCTCTCATCTCACCGAATAATAAACTGCGGTAACTGGCTTTCTTGGTCGCCGGTCTTTGCTGGATGTACAAACTGCCAAAAATCGCAGCTGTCGAGAGGTGACGTAGGTTCATATACGAAAACGAGGGGAATTACCCTCGGATGATTCACCGACAGCCCGCGACTGTTTGCCAAGAGTATATATGGTGCTAGAGAGAATGGCCGTCAAGCGAAATATGTCTGTCAGAACTCCCATCGAAGGTCTCGCCTCAATCGAAAACGGAGGCGACGTTATCGACTATCTACTCAATTCAGAAGGATTAAACTACAGTACCTTTGTCGAGGTCCCGAGCGGAATAAAGCGTAACCAAGGGAGGAACGATTGGTACGAGGCACACTTAGTCGATGAGAATGGTGACGGCATCATTCGATACATCGAGCTCGAAGCATCTGGGGATAGCCCCACATTTAGCGATCTGAAGCGACACCTGAAACGCCACGGAAGCCCAGTTAACGAACTTTTCACTGTCATCGCATACAGGAAATCCGATGAGGGGCCACTGACCAGTCCCCTGAACGACGACCTAACGTTCCTTTACATTGAGGAGCAGTTTTCTTCAGAAGACGTCGAGGTGACCTTCGATCTCAACTACTTCACGGTCAAGCGGTTTGGCGTCGAACCAGCGTACCTCGACTATCTTGACGACCTCTCCGTGGACTCTGGACAAGGTCGAACGAGTCTCGAAGGGGACGTTGAGGATGTCTTCTCCATCCGAGAGGTCACGCGTAACTTCTACCAAGATTTCGGGGAAATCTTCCGTGAGGATCTTCAAGATGCGATTCACGGCTTGAAGGAACCGGAGGAGAACCTCAATGCATATACGCGAACGGTCGTCAATCGCGTCCTGTTCTTGCTGTTCATTGAGGAGAAGGGGTGGCTTGACGGCGATGTGGACTACGTCGAGAACAAGTACGAAGAAGTGGCCAAAGAGGACGATCTGCACGTTTACGACGACTTATTCGAGCCACTGTTCTTCGAAGCGCTCTCAGAGGAGGGGACAACGGAATCGGACCGCCTCGGTCAGATCCCCTTCCTCAACGGCGGTCTGTTTGAGCGCAAGGACATCGAAGAGGACGTTGAAATTGACGAGGAATTCTTCGACAAGCTCCTCAGTCCGGAGGATGGCGACGATGGCGAACCGGAAGGGTTCCTCCGGCGATACAAGATCTCGCTTCGTGAGTCGAATCCCAGCGAACAGGAACTCGTCGTCGACCCGGAGTTCATCGGGCGTATCTTCGAGATGTTCATGCAGGAGGACGAACGTTCAGAGGTGGGCGCGTTCTACACCCCGAAACCTATCACCGCCTACATGACGAAGAACGCGCTCAAGCAGCATCTGCTGGGGCAAACCGACATCTCCCACGAAGAGGCTGTGTCACTGGTTAGTGACCACACCGCCCCCGACTCGCTCACTGAGGACCAGATCGAGGACGTCAATAACGCTCTTCGATCTGCGACTGTACTGGATCCGGCAGTGGGCAGTGGCGCGTTCATCATCGCCATGCTGGAGGAGCTTGTCGCCGTCTCGGAAGCACTTGACGATAGTACTGGCGACGGCCGAAGCCGGTTCCAGCTGAAAGAAGAGTTCATCGCGGACACGCTCTACGGTGTCGACATCGACGCTGGCGGTATCGAACTGTGTAAGTTCCGTGTCTGGCTCCACCTAATGCAGGATCTCGACGTAGACCACGACGAGTTCCTTGATTCTAACGAAGAATTCGCACTGCCCAATCTCGGATTCAAGTTCTTTGTCGGAAACAGCCTTGTCGGAGAGCATGACCCAACAAACGTCGACGCTCAGCAAGCCACTCTAACGGGGGGGCTCGACAGCACACTCGAAGAGATTCACGAGGTTAGGACCCAATACCAGACCGCACACGGTGATGAAAAGGATCGACTTGCCGAGCGTCTTGAGGAACTTACTGACGAACTGGACACTCAGTTGGCCGTTGAGAAGAGTAGCTGGATGACTGAGGTTGTTGAAGAAACGGACGAAACCTTCGCGTGGACACTTAACATTCCAGAGGTCATTCTGGACGGGGGGTTCGATATTGTAATTGGTAATCCACCGTACGAAGGGCAATCTCAACAGGATTATATCGGAGAACTCGCCCGCTTCTACGACAAGAAGTACGACTTCTACAAGACCATCCCACGGATGCGACACGATTTGTATCAGAAATTCAATATTAGGGGTTGGGAACTGACACGGAAAGGCGGTGTACTGTCCTATATTACGAGCAATACGTTTTACACCATCGGGTCTAAGCAGACGACGCGGCAACTGCTCCAGCGGAACCAATTACTCGATTTACTAAGAGCGAATTCTGACACATTCGAAGCAACGGTCGAACCTGCAATCTTTGCACTGCAAAAGCGGGATCCAGATCCAGCACACAAATTCAATTATATCGATGCATCAGAGACAGAGATTCAGGAGTATCGCTCGTTCGTTCGGGAATTAGACACTTCCGAGTCCGACGCTGAACGGGTCGCACCGCTTGACCTCCACGATTCATCCCGCGGGTATCGCGTCCAACTTCAGGTCTACAAAGACACGCTGCGGAGTGCGTTTTTCGAGCCGACCGAGACGAACATGAGGCTCCACGACCAATTTATGTCCCGGATCAAGAGCCTCGCCGAGGAGTGGGAGTCTGAGTTACAGGACGTAACGACATTGAAGCATAACGCAGAGAAGATAACGCAAAACCACACCTCACAATTAGATACAGGCGATGTGTCTATCCTCGGATTGCTAACTCTCGGAGGACAGGGGATGACGACCGATAAGAATGCGAAGTATATGGCATTTTTAGAAGGAACCGAAGAGGCCGAAGAGTTAGCCGACCGAAACCCCGACTTCAAGCTGAACGAGCGCAACGAAAATGAGTATAAATACCTTGACAAGGTTATCACCAAAGATCGAGTCGCGGATCCCAGTAATCTCACTTCTGAGGAACAATTAAACGGAATTGATAGCTCAAAGACAGCCACCTGGGTTCCGATCGAAAAGGGGTTCCGTCAATCAGATCTTTACTATAAGCCTCAGGTCGAATATATCAACTGGTCAAAGGATTCATTACAGGAAATTCAGAGTCACCGGAACGGGATCTTAAAGAATATCGACTATTACTTTGAACCCGGAGTGTTCCTCTCTATCGGCGGATTCGCTAATCTTAAAGCCAGATATACGAATAACCGAGCTATCGACCATACTGGTAATATATTCGCCCCAACTATCCTACAAAAGCTGTCCGTGAAGTACCTCATCGGAATCCTCAATTCAGAAGTACCCATCCATATCACCGAGAACTTCATTAATTCAACTGGACTTGAGACCGCCGACCTCCGTTTGATTCCCATTCCGATTCCGACCGAGGAACAACGGGAAAGTGTCGAGATGCTGGTCGATAGAGCGATTGAATCTCAGCGAGGGAATCGGTCGGAGTCTCTTGAATCGATTCAGGTAGAGGTTGAAGAGATCGTAGAGCAGATCTATCAGGTGGACTTGGATGAGTGACCCAGACTGGAGCGACTACTCCGACGTCCTCGACAACCGCGAATATGACGTCGCCGAGCGAGCGAACGCTCTTGCGCCTGAAGCCGAGACTGTCCGCATCGCCGTCGGTTACTTCTATCTTGGTGGTTTCGACCTCCTGAAGGAGAATCTCCGAAGGGCCGAACGCATTGAGATCCTCATCGGAACCGATACCGATCAGCGTACCATCGATGAACTGGAACGTGGGTTCGCTGACGACCTAGATGAATACGACCGCTCTGAAGCCCAAGAGGGGATCAATCGGCTTTACGAGCTCATTCAGGAGGACAAGGTGGATGTGCGTGTGTACGACGACAGTCGGTTCCATCCGAAGCTCTATCTCTTCGAACATCCGGCGGGTTCCCCGGACCTCGGCCGGGCGATTATCGGCTCCTCGAACCTCTCCGCCAGCGGTCTCCGTGGGAACGTCGAACTGAACGTCGAAAAGAAGGACAACAACACGATCCGGTATCTCGGCGAGTGGTTCGAGGATATCTGGGCGGAGGCCAGCGAATTCGATAAGGACCTTATGTCTGCCGAGATAGAGAAGTCGCAGTTCGGAGACGACCTCCCAGACACCTCCACGGGAAAAGGTGAAACATCGGTCGCCGAGGTGGAAACGATTTCACCGTACGAAGCGACGAAACGGTTTATTGTCGAGCAGTTTTCCCGAGACGTCCGAGAGGGCACCCTACTTCAGGACATCTCTGGCGATTACGAAGAACAACTCACAGCGTTCCAGCAGGACGCGTTCAGGGCAGCTCGTCGTCCGCTCGAAAAATACAACGGCGTCGTACTAGCGGACAGCGTCGGTCTGGGCAAGTCATACATCGGTGCCCCTCTCGTACAGGACTACACGAGTTCCCGAGATGATGTTCTCGTCATCGCTCCCAAACGGTTGGAGCGGATGTGGATGCGGGACCTCCTTGATGCGGACACCGGCGAGTTCCCGACAACTGCTGAGAAGACGTTTATGAGTTTCAATAAACTCTCCCGTCTATCTGAAAAGGAGATCCAACGGCTCCGTGGAGTTGATCTGATTCTCGTCGACGAGGCTCACAACCTCCGAAATACTGGAACACAGCGCTACGATAAACTCCAGTCAATCGGTCGGATGGGCAAGAAGTTCGTGATGCTGACTGCAACGCCGATCCACAACTCCGTCAGAGACGTGGACAATTTGATCAAGGTGTTTGCCGACGACGATGACTTCGACATCGAGCTTCAGGGCTTGTCACCGAGCGAGATTTTTAAACAGTATGACCGCCTCTCCAGCGAGGAAGACAAATCCGCGAGCACTCAGAGTCGGCTTTCGGACTTGGAAGAACTCATTGAGTCAATTATGCGGGAGGTCATCATTTCGAGGGACCGGAAGTACATCCTCGAAAATTACGAGGAGATCACCATCGGAGACCGGGCCATTAGCGTCCCTGATCGAAAGCCGCGTCTTGTCACACCCGATGACCCTCGTCTCGACGAACTCTATAGTGACATCGTCGATACAGTCATCGGCTCAGATGACTCCGAGAACTCTGGATTGAACATCCCCTACGTTAGTGCTGATCGGTATGACGCTGACGGAGACGAAGAAGAGGAACTAATCATTGAGTACCAGAACGCGAGCATTCTGATGCTCATTAATCTCCTCAAACGTCTTGAGAGCAGCCTTGCCGCGTTCGAGAGTTCTGTTGAACGGCTTATGGAACGAGAGCGCATCACACGTCACATCGCTACTGGTGACCTGGATGATGCGCAAAACCGGAGTGACGCCGTCGAACAGATACGAGATACATTCGAGGACGATTTCGCCAAAGATGTTGACTTCGAGGACGTCGCAGAAGCCCTCAATAGAGTCAGTCCATCGAAGAGGGATGAAATCGTAGCAGACATTGATGAAGACCTTCGAGAACTGGATCGAATAAAACGGCAAGCACAGAATGCACTTCAGACCAAAGAAGATGGACGCACTAAAGACGCTAAGGCGGAACGTCTGCGTGGGTTAATTGACCGAGAGCTATCGGACGAGAAGGTTCTCATATTCAGCCAGTACGTACCCACGATTACGCACCTCTTTGAGCAACTAACTGGGGAGAATCCTGCACACACGAACGTTGCTACACTTGGTCAAGATCCGAGTAATCCTACCGTCGGATTTGTCCACGGGGGAAGTGGGTACGATGAGAGAATTGTTGAGCGATTTGCTCCAGAAGCTCAAGAGGCCGATGTGACCCTCGGCGAAGAGATTGACATCCTGTTTGCGACCGACGTATTAGGAGTCGGACAGAATCTCCAAGATGCACGAGTCCTCGTGAACTACGATCTCCACTGGAACCCGATGAAGATGGAGCAGAGAATTGGGCGTCTTGACCGCATCACCACGCGGCATGATGAACTGTGGATCTACAACTTTGCTCCGACAGGTGACCTACGGAAGCAGCTCGGGCTCGTCGAGGGGATTCAAGAGAAAATCGAAGATATCGCCAACACGTTCGGTCATGCCGCTCCCATCCTGGATACTGCTGAAGAGCAAGTACACAAAACGCTCATCACCTACGAGCGACTGGAAGAAGGCGGTGCAGAGTTTGGGGACGAACGGTTGGAGGGTATTGGGTCGAAGTACGACGATCTCAGAAATGTCGTTCGATCGTTCTGTGAGGAGAATGATGTCGATATCGAGGAGCTTCTGGAAACCTACGATGCCGTCGCAGACAGGTCGGAACCACAGTATTTCGTCTCTCCTGGCGAAGAAGGATACGTCTCACTCGCCCACTTAGAACATAGTAGTGGACGCACTGAATGGCGGACCACCATCTTCGATTCGGATCGAGTACAAAGCACCACAATCGGAGGGCAAACGGTCTTCACCCAATTCCCACGGTTAGAGACTGATGAAGTTCGAGTGTTCGAAACCATCTCCTCCCCCGATACCACTCGCCACGCGATTCCTGAGGACGATTTTGATGAGTTGAAGTCTTTCGTGAGTGAGTTGGGCACGCCGAGTACGTGGCAAAACGACATTCTTAGTCGGCAGAGTGGAGATAGTGACGTTGTTACCGACATTAAACAACTATGTCGACAGATTGCGGACAGCGACGTGGATGTGAGCGGAGAAGCAGAAAAGATTGTTGGCCTGCTGGGTGATCACGAGATGAGCGACTGGGCAGAGGGCCAGTTGCGCACAATACATCGGAGACGTCGTAGATATGGGGCTAACGGTACGATTCGAAGGATACACCACAAACTCACAGAGGGGATTGAGTTAGTCGATCCGGAGACCGTTATGGAAGCAGAAGTTGCGATTGCAGGGCAATTGGACGATAGCACACCGGAGAAATAATTCACAGAAGTATCCTGCTATCTAACTCTCCTGTAGTAGAGAGTAACCCAAAGCCTAAGCCGTTGCTTTACATCTTGGCTCTTGCGAACCACAAGACGGCGACGCCCTGATGCACGATCCATGATGCGACATCATGGTCTCTACAGCCAGAACGGTCGTTCCCTTATAAGGAACCCACCGCTGTCCCGTGTATCACGACCATCACGAAAACGAATGGGCGCTGCAGGCGCTGGTCACTACCCGTGACCGAGGGTGATTTCCGCCGTTCCAGCCGCACTCCCCGACAATCCCAGATGGGCCATGCTCCGAGACTCATCCGGTTCGCTCAACACCACCCCATCAGCAATGAGTCTCGAACCCATCACCCCAGACCACGCGCTCGACCTCTACCTCACCGACAAAGCCAACGAGCTTGCGGAGGCCTCCCTCCGCGGCCACCAGTACCGGCTCGGCCACTTCGTCCGCTGGTGCAACGACATCGCAGCCATCGACAACCTCAACACGATGACCGGCCGCAAGCTGCACGAATACCGGCTCTGGCGCCGTGAAGACGGTGACCTGAACAAAGTCAGCGAGAAAACCCAGATGGACACCCTCCGCGTGTTCATCCGGTGGCTAGAATCCATCGATGGCGTCGAACAGGACCTGAGCGAAAAAGTGCTGTCCCCGTCGGTCACCCCCGACGAGAACACCCGGCACGAGATGATCGACAGCGACCGCGCCACACAGGTCCTCGCCCACCTCGAAAAGTACGAGTACGCAAATCTCCCGCACATCGCCATCGCCCTGATGTGGCACACGATGATGCGGATCGGTGGCGTCCACGCCCTCGACGTCGACGACTACCACCCAGACGACCAGTACCTCGAAGTCCGGCACCGGCCAGACACTGGAACCCCCATCAAGAACAAGGGAGACGGCGAACGCCTGGTAGCGGTCTCCGACCAAGTGGCCGAACTGCTTGATGACTGGCTCACCCAGAAACGGCCCGATGTCACCGACGAGTACGACCGGACCCCCTTACTGGCCACCCGGCAAGGCCGCGCCAACAAGACCACGCTCCGTGCCTACGTGTACCGCTGGACCCGGCCCTGTGTCACCGACAATCCCTGCCCCCATGACCGCAACCCAGACGACTGCGACGGGATGCACCGCGATTTCGCCTACCGCTGCCCCTCCAGCGTGAGTCCCCACGCCATCCGCCGCGGCTCCATCACGCACAACCTCAACAGCGACGTGCCAGCTCAAGCGGTCAGCGACCGGGCGAACGTCAGCCAGCGCGTGATCGACCAGCACTACGACCGGCGCACCGAACGCGACAAGATGGAACAACGACGGGCGTACCTGGACAACCTCTGAGGCTGCCCCGCTAGCTGTCACACCGCGGTGCGTCACTGGGCGTACCCGGACTCCGGGTCGTCCCCAACCGCCCGGAACTCGTCCTCGAACCGCTCCCGCTCCTCGGTCGAATCCGGTAAGTCGTAATGGAGGGCCTGCACCCGCGGGGACACATCACACCGCTGTTGAATCGCATCCGAGGACACCCCCCGGTTCCGCTGATCCGTGATATACCCGGTGCGGACATGGTGCGGTGCCCGACTGCTCGGACACCGGAACGCCGCATCATTCGCCTGCGCCGCCTCACACTCGTCCGGATCCCGGTCATGCGGACACTCGAGCCCAACCACACACGGACGCGTCCACATATACGCAATCTTCTGTAGCATCGACGGGCTGATCCGGCCATCACCCTTCGTCAACAATGGCTCCCGCCCCAGCGCATCACGCACTGGCGGCCGCACATGCGCCAGATGATCCCGGATAATCCCCGGTGTCTGGCCGTAGAGGGTGATCTCGCGCTCGCTTTGCTCGTTATTCTTCAGCGGCGTTCCCTCCCGGTGCCGGAACGTGAGGACACCGGTCTGCCGGTTGAAATCACCCACATCAAGCGCCCGAAGCCCGCTTTTCCGCGGCCCGGCCTGGCACATCAACTCCATGGTCACGTGCTCCACAGTCGCGTAACGGAACGTCCGCAGGTAGGCTAACGCCGCCTGCGCTACCTCGGGCACCAGCTGCTTCTCGTCGACTCCCTCCCCTCGGTCACGGTCCACCCGTGGAATCTCCACGCAGTGTTCGAACCGGACTGGCGCCATCCGGTGCTCGATCAGGTACCGGATAAACTCCCGGAAGAGGTACATATCATCGCGCAACGTGTTGTTCGCCAACGGTTTGGCCCGGGACAACGACTCATACTTCCGCCAGGACCGGTACCGTTCCACGTCCTCACTGGTGAGGTCCTGCGTCGTTGTGATCCCTGCCGTCTGCAGATACGTCTCGAGGTAGTCGAGCTTCCGGGTGTAGTGGCTGGTCGTTTCCACGGCCTCCAGTTTGTGCTCACGAAACTCTGCGAGGACCTCGGTCATCGGCCGGGACTTCAGGACGAACTCGGGGAAGGACTCAGCGATCTCGTCTACGACCGTGGAGGCGATCTGCTCCAGAAACTCCTCTGACGGGTTCTCTGAGAGGCGTTGTTTGACAAGCTCAACATCGTCAGGGCGGTCAGCCATTTGTGCAGGCCGCGGCCATTACCACCAGTCCTCCTCATCGAGGTAGAGAGGGGTGGTGAAGTCAGTGGTAGCGTAGGGCTGGTCCTCCTCCCAGTACTGCATCCGCTGGTCCATCGCATCGTCAAGCTGAGCGGCCTTATTCTCCGCAAGCTCGTGGCTGAGCCCTGGGGCGGTTGCTGGTTCGAACGGTCGGTCGAACTGGTCCAACGCAGTGTTGGCTTCGTTACTGGTCATGGCGACGGCTGAGGCTACGCCTTGGCCGATATTAAAACGTTTCTCTGCTTCACACCCGAACGTGACGATGCTGGTATCGAGTACAACACGGCTTGCCGAGGCCACGCAGTGGCATCCTCTCGCCGCGGCATGTCATCACCTCCCTTATTCGCCGCGGTCCTGCTTCACTTCTTCAAGCATTTTCTCCATCTCCTCGATCGACAGACTGGACTCGTGGGCAAGCCCGCGGAACCGCTCCCGTTCGAACTCTTCAAACTCATCATCCAGATCGGTCAACATCTGGACCACGACCTCGCCCTTCGCCGTCAACTCGTACGTCCCGTCCTCCTCCCGCACCAATTCAGCGTCCTTGAAATCGTTGATGAAGTGCTGGACCCCGGAGCGGCTGGCATCGATGTTCTTGTGGATATCCTTCGCGGGCACGCCTTTCGTGATCTGCTCTAGCGCGGCCAACCGCTTCCAGTTCCCGAGGGCGTTCAGCACCTCTTCGATCATCTGGCGGCGTTCCAGGTCAAGTTCAACGGCCATACCGCCTTCTTGACCACCCCGTACATTAGTGTTCACGGTTCCAAGATGCGGGATGCCACGAATACAGACGGCAGCTCCGAAAATGACTTCAACGCTAAGATACCGGCATGGAAAACATTTATACGTCTGCGTCGGATAGGATGGCCTGACACGCCATGGGCAAACAACCCCGCACCAACGAACCCGGCGAACAGGACGAAGCGAACAAGACAATCGCGGAGTACAAGCGCGAGCACGGTATCCCGCCCGAGAAACCGATGGTGTACACGCTCGGGACCGACACCTACGAACTCCACGACCAGGACCTGGTCGGGGACGTCCCGGACGGTGCAACCATCGAATCGCTCTCGGTCAACGACCCTGTGTTCGGGTAGGTAGGGCCGCTCCCGTCCCTCTCCCTGCTGACGCAACCGCCCGACTCCCCTCCAACCTTGCTTTGGAAGCCCATCCCCCCGATACCCGAAGAGGACCACCACACACCCCCCATACCATGATCGACAAAGACCGCGTCAAAATCGAATTGAACGCCCTGAAACCCGTCTGTGATGAGGTCCGCTCGGATCTCAACGAAGGCTGGGTCGAACTCCACGGCATCACCTTCCCATCCGGATGGCGGCCCCGCACCGGTGCCCTCCGGTTTGAACTTCAAGACCCCTATCCGGGCAGTCAGCCGAAAGCCTTCATCCCCGAAAATATGCGGTACAAAGGAGGCCGTCCGCACATCATGCTTCGGAGCGGGCCGCCCGGCTGGCGGAAGTACTGCATCCACCGCCTCGAGCTGGACGCCGGGTTCGATACGCTTGTGTCGATGACCCGGTTAATCGAGAAATCGCTGCTGCGCCCGCACAGCAAGAACCCGGTCAAGAAGGCCTCTCGACGATGACCGGGGCCGGCTCCACCCACACGCCGGACGCGCGGTTTGACCGGACGATCCGCGCCCTCGGCCAATCCGGCGTGAACCGGCTTGCCACCACGCACCTCGCGGTCGTTGGCTGCGGCGGTCTGGGCTCCATCATGGCCGAGGAATTCACCCGGTACGGTATCGGCCAGCTCACACTCATCGATCCTGATGTGGTGGAGGAATCGAACCTGCCGCGGCTGTTCGGAGCGTTTCCTGCGGATGTCGGCCGCCCCAAAGTCGAGGTGGTTCGCGACCACCTCGCCCGTATCGATGAGAACGTCCGGGCGACCACGGTACAGGATCGGGTTGAGAACGCTACTCCAGCACTCCGGGAGGTTGACCTGATCGTCGCTGGCCTTGACCGCGTGTCCACACGCCAGTGGCTGAACGCGTACGCGGTCCAGCACCGCACCCCGTACGTCGATGCCGGGGTTATCATCACTACCAGCGGCACCGAGGAGACCGAGACAGGAACAGCACCGCACATCGAGACGATGGACGGCTACATCCAGGTGGTACTGCCCGGCCACTCCGCCTGCTTCGCGTGTCTGAACCGCGGAGATCCGGAACGCGCCCGGATCGAACGCCTCACCGAGGAGGAACGCGAGGAGGAACTCGCCCGCGGCTACATCGACGAAACACAGCTGTCCCCGGAACCTGCGGTCGTCCCGTTGAACGGGGTTGTTGCCTCGAAAACGGTGCAGCTCGTGGCCAAGCTCGTGACCGGGTACGCCGAGCCACCGGACTACCTGCATTTCGAAGGCGTCAGCAACGACCTCACCACGCTGTCCACCACGCCACGGCCGGACTGTCCGCTCTGCAACCCCGGCACTGACCAGGACCTCGATCTCGAGGCGGACTTCGATCTCACCCCCGCCGAGAACGACCCAGACCCGGAGACAGACCAATGAATCCATACCTCGACCACGTACTCTCGGCCATCGCCGGTGGCATCAGCAGCGTCATCATCGTAACATTGGTCCGGGATATCCCCGGCGGCACAGAGGCAGCAACCGTCGGAGGCATCCTGCTGTTCACCGCCGCGGTCATTGACTGGCTGCGCGAGCTCAGCCCAGACCACCCCTCCAGAATGCCCCGGCAACCGGTCGAAACCGATCCCAACGCCCTCGATCTCGACACGACCGGGTTGTTCACCGACCACCAGAACACCGCTGTCCCTGACAGGGGCCGCCGCCCCCACCCGTGGACAATCCAGGCCCAGCGCCACGAGGACAACAGATGAACTTCGAGACAGCTGACCTCCATGACTGCGGACACGTCGGCCAACTCGCCGGCGTCTGCCAATACGCCGCGCCCAACGAGCAGGGGTGTGCGAACAAGATCTGCGAGCAGTGCATCGGCACCTGCGATATCTGCCGGGCAGTCCTCTGCCCGCATCACGCCGTCCGGCTCGAGGACGGGACACAGGTGTACTGCTCGGACCATGTGAACGGGTACATCGCCCGCACACTCCTCAGCGCCCTGCTCGACCGCTAACCCACCCCCCTGTATATGGACGATACTGACACCAACGCCGATCCCACCACAATGACCGACAACACCACTGATGCCGACCCGGTGACCGACAACACCTACCAGAAGAAAACGACACGCCGCATCGGCGACCCCGACGCGTTCGTCGTCGATGACGCGACAACAACCACAGACGTTGGGACGATGAACCAGCACACCGATGTCGTCATCCGTCCCTGCAAATGCGGGAACACCGAACAGGAGCTCAGCACCATCTCCCAGTGCAGCCGCTGCACCGAGAAATGCTGTCCCAAGTGCCGTATCACACTCTCACGGCGGATTCGCTGCCCGGACTGTGCCGAACAGGAGTTCCACCTCACGAAAGCCGTGTTCATCGCGCTGTACCGCCTGGACGTACACGAACACGGCGGCACCGACCTACTGGAACAGGTCGAGCACACGGCTGCCGTCACCCTGATCGAACACAACTACATCCAGATCGAGGCCGCTGTCGAGGAGGACGGCACGCTCGCGGTCGACGCGGACAACCCGCTCTCCGTGGCGGGGAAGGAAGCACTCCACGTCGGCGAACAACTGTACAACGACGACGAAGACGTTGCTCGGCTCAAGCAGGAGTTGATCATCCAACAGGTGGCGAACAATGGCCGCTAACACCCTCCCCGCCGTGGTGGGGACACCGCTGTTCCTGCCGCTGCCTACAACCCCGAACGAACTCGTGTTCCTCGCTGCGGTGTTCGCCGGGGCGATGGCCATCCTGTTCGGCATCCACCCCACCGCCGTCCTCGGTGCGGCCTACCTCGTGCTGGTCATGTATTTCGTTGACGTGCTCGGGCCGCACCCGATGCTCGCGGTCCTGATCATCGCGACCGCTGCACTCGCCCGCCTCGCCGGAGTTGGCGGTGACAAACTCCGGACCTGGCTGCACAACGCCGGCCCGGAAACCCTGGCCGCTGTGGCCGGTGTCCTCCAGCACCTCATTTCCACTCGTCGTGGCGGGCGTGAAAACGAGTAGCGTTCAAAAACGTATGACCAGTGACACGTACACAGCATGACCCCTCCCATGTATTCGATCACGCCCAAGACCGTTCCTGCCACGTTGAAAGCCCAGCACCAGTGGGTGTGCTGGCGCGAAGAATCCCGGGACGGACAGGACAAACCCGCGAAGGTACCGATCAATCCGGGGACCGGCACGTATGCGAGCGTGGCCGACCCGGAGACGTGGACCACCTTCGCTGCCGCCTACACCACGTACCGGGAAGACGACACGGTGGCCGGTGTCGGGTTCGTGTTCACCCCGGACGACCCGTACGTCGGCGCTGACCTGGATGACTGCCGTGACCCGGCCACCGGGAAACTCGCGGACTGGACGCGAGATATCGTTCAGCGCCTCGACTCGTATACGGAGGCGTCACCGTCAGGGACCGGTGTCCACGTACTCGTCCGCGGGGAATTCCCTGACGGGAAGTGCCGGAACGGCGACGTTGAACTGTACGACCGGGACCGGTACTTCACCGTGACCGGGCGGCACCTGTCCTTGACACCGCCGACGGTGAACGACCGCACTGAACCACTGAGCGAACTCCACGAAGAGTACCTCGCTGCTGATACCGGGAGCGGTGAGCGCGAGCTGGCTGATGGCGGTGCCCCCGAGGATGCACCACTGGCGGATGCAGACCTGCTCGAGTACGCGTTGAACGCATCAAACGGGGAGAAGTTCGACCGGTTGTGGCGCGGTGATACCGCTGGGTACGCGAGCCATAGCGAGGCGGACCAGGCCCTGTGTAACCTGTTGGCGTTCTGGACGGGTGGTGATGCACACCAGATCGAGCGGCTATTCAGCAAAAGCGGTCTCATCAGGGACAAATGGCGTGACCGGCCGAACTACCGGAAACGAACCATCGAGACGGCGATCAGCGATTGTCCTGCCTTTTACGACCCGGAGCACTAGTCCGCTCGCATCCCTTCAGCCAGCACCTGAGCTTCCACCAGTTCTTCCCATTCAGCTTCCAGCGCCAGTTTCGCATCCTCCATCTCACGCAGTTCTGCCTGGAACCGGCGGCGTGCCTCGGTCAACTCACTGTGAAGCTCATCCAGCCGCCGTTCTAACCGTGGCCGTTTCTCCGAGGTCCGGACGTGTCGCGATAGCTCGTGGTCGACCTCCCGGATCTCCGTTTTCAACCGGGCAACCGTCGAGTCATACAGTTGGATGCGGCTCTGGATCTGTGCTTCCTTCGCGGTGAGCTGGCGCTGGACGCGTTCGAGTTCAGATTCGGCGGTTGCCGCCAGGAACTGGGTGACATCGAAGCCTGCTGCCGCGTCCTGATACTCGGTGTCTCGAGGCGTGTTCTCCCGCTCCACGCCCGAGTCTGGGGAGGTTGAAGATTAAGAAGAGAGTCGGGAATCACGGGGGTCCCGGTTTCGCGGAATCGGACGTCATGGAATCGGGGGTAGGCACGTGATGTTAGCGGGAGAAGCAGTTACGAACGGAGTCGAACCGGTGTTCGTGATCGAGGGCCGTGCGGGGGACGTGACAGGTCTGGCAGATCTCCTGGTCGAGCAGGGTGTCACCGGCGTCAGTGGGAGTGTAGGCGATGATGAGGTCACGGTCAATGTCGTCGGGGGAGAGGATGTGGGTTTTGACGAGGCCGCGTTCCTGGAGCTGGGTGATACGGCGCCCGATGGTCTGGACGGAGCGTTTGCCGAGGCGGTCGTACGCCTTCGTCTTCCACAGTGGTTCGGCATCGAGCAGACAGAGGAGTTCGAGGTCTAGCTCATCGAGCTGTTCGAGTTGAGACTCCGAAGTAGTGACAGGGTCGGTCATAGGTACAACAACTACCACCGAATCTTTAAAAATCAAAAAGGAGGGTTCCAGCCGCCAAACCGACTGGAACCGAAAGAAGAATCGCGCTCACCTACGCAAGGGCCGTGGCGTCATCCTCTTCATCGCCACTCTCATCTGCAGCCTCAGCAAGCGGATCATCGACCTTCCCAATGATGTACTTCACCGTCGAGTATTCATCCTTCTCCGGATTATCCCGATTCGCATTCTTCAACTGGATCTCGACTTCCATCCCAAGAAGATTCTGCCGCAGATAGTTCTCCAACGCCGCGTTCACCGCATCATTGTCGTCCAGATCCACAGGCTCGAACGGGTTGATCGGCTCACCATCCCGGTCATATAACTGGATGGCGCCTTTATCCTCACCATCCGTGAGAACACCTTCGGCTAGACCCAGCTCGAACAACGTATCGTACAACTTTGCGTTGTTGTAACTGCCAGTGCTCCGAGTGAGCGATGCCTTGGTATACATCTTCATCGGGATGTGGCCTTCTGGGACCTGCTGAAGTGTGTCCCAGTCAATCTCCTCCCGACGCTCGTTGACCGCAGCAATCTCTTCGCGATGCGCCTCAACCTGCTCGAGGACCGCTTCTTCTTTCTCGTCATCGAGGCCGAGTTCGTCGACAGGGATGTACGTGTAGATCTGCAGTACATCCTCTTTCTCATCGTCGTTATCCGACCCCCACGCTTTCCGCGGGTAGATATCGGAGACGTGCCCGATTTTTGCCTTGTACTGGCCGTTGTGCTTAAGTTTGAATTGGAGAGGTTCGACATGTAGTTCGTCTTCGTCGTAATCGGTGCCGTTTCCGCCACCGTCTAGTGCGATATTTGCCATTGTTGATGTTGTCACCTGTTGTGCAGCCGAATTCGTGTGAGCCGGGTGTTCTGCGTGGCTCCAGGTGTTTCGGCCGATGTAACGTGAGTTTCGTATGACCGTTCACAAGACGTGGTCAGTGTCCATGAGCGACAAAAGCTGCTAGCGCTCACTACCCACCTATTATTTAACAATCCTTTTATATATCATAGTTTATGCGAGGGGAGATCATATGACTATCGTTGCAATCGAGGAATCTGCCGAGACGGCCGCCGTGTCGCCAAAGGAACCAGCACCGCAGGAGGTTCGCGAATACATCTTGGACAACACCGACCTGACCGCAGATACCCTCACCGGTGCCCGGAATGAGGTGCAGGCCGAGATCTCGTTCCTCTCGGACGTGGCCGCATACTATCTCATCGCCCAGCGCCACGGCTTGGATCCGGCCGAATTCTTCCAGACCAAGAAGCAGGCGTACGCACTGAAGGTCGGCAACCTCCGGCCGGAGATGCGGTCCGCCGATCTCACTGCAACGGTGAAACAGATCACCCCGATCAACGAGTTCGAACGCGACGATGGCAGCGACGGGAAAGTCTGCAACATCATCGTCGGCGATCAGACCGGGAAAGCGGTGGTCACACTGTGGGATGAGGATACGGCCTATGCCAGCGAGTTCGAGTCGGGCGATAAGCTCCGCATCGAGGACGGGTATACGAAGATGGCCTCCGATTTCTGCCAGAGCCGGTTCGGCTGCGAGGTAGAGTTACGTCTCGGGAACGATGGAACCTTACTGAAACAGACCGGGACCGGCGATGAATGGGTTCCAGTCACAGGGTGAGCTGGAACTAATCACGGAGTTGTTGCCTGTCTCAACTGCTGTCTGTCGAAATCTGTGCGTCAGGACTGTGATGTGGACTTCCGACTGATTTTCTTACTACTGTGGAATAATATCGGGATTGATTCCATAGGTTACAGGAAAATATAGTATATAAACTAGATTACACAAGTTATCATTACGGATACGAATTCGGTGATAAACTTGCAGATGGAACGAGACGATACTGTCAAATTCGAACGAAACATCATAGACAACTCAAACACGCCACAGGTGTCGATTGCCAAGGAGATGATGGCCTACCTCGGTGCACAAATCGGCGACTATGTAGGCTTCAAAAAAACCACGGGAAAATACGGCCGGTTCGGGATCATCCGCGTCTGTGCCCCCGACGACGACGAGTTCCTCGTCAAACGAAAGATCATCAGCAACAACGGAACGCCCCAGTTCTCCCTTCCTGAAGCAATCATGTCCTATCTGGATTTTCAAATGGGGAACGTTGTCAGATACCAACCTGACAAACATGACGGCTGGAAGGCGATGACGTTCTGGAATCCCAACCAGCAGACAGGTGCTGCCGAGTGATAGATAAATGCTTCATCTGCGGGGAAGATAACGAGCACGTTCTTCAACAGCACCATATCGTCCCACGATGGCTCGACGGCTCAGACCGAGATGAGAACCTCGTTCGACTCTGCGCAAACTGCCACCAGGCAATTGAGAAAATCTACACCAGACAAGTGTTTCTCCGCCTAGAATCGAAATTCACAGACCGTGTCACTCAGCTGGTCGCAGACTTTGTGGATAAACATATCACGCACACAGATCGGGAGACCCGAACGCGGACTAGAGACGTCTACGATCAGTTCGTCGAGTACTGCCGGCAACGAGATTCCCGTCCAATTGACCGCCCTTCGTTCCATCGGGAGTTCCGAACCCTTACTACCAGCACTGTGACCATCAAGGAAAACTCAACGAAAACCCGGAAATACTACACTGATCTCCGGATTGAGCGGTGACTTTCTGATGGTATTCTGGACTGACACCCTTTACAAGTACGATCACGGCCGGTTCAAACACCAGAAAAACTGTCCATGCCGAACCTGTCGACGGGCACGACGAGAGCGAGGGCGGTAATATGGCATCTCACGCTTCTCGTACACCCGGTATTTCTGCCCCGTCCCAGTTCCAGAGGAAACCAACCTCCCCCCACCTCGTTTCATGTGGAGCAGAACACGAGACCGGAACCCCCCCTACCCCCAGGGGGAAAAGTGTAATCGGCTTCCACACCCAGTCTCCTCTCGAAATACCGCGTTTCTATAAGTGTAATAGCGGCCAAACCCCACATGTAATAGATGTAATAGGTGTAATAGCCCCTGCACAGATTCTGAAACCCCGGAAAACCCTTCGTACAGAGCCGGAGAACTCATTACATCTATTACACCCATTACACTTTGCATTACACTTCGGAAAAACAGGGAAAATGAACCAGAGAAACTCTCTAACTATACATTACATCTATTACATCTATAATATAATAGTAATAGTAATAGAGGGCGGTTCCACACGAAACGAAGGTCTGATTCGGCAGTTAACGGAGGTTTCAAGCCGTGACGGACAATAATCTAACCGAAAAGCAGAAAACCCTTATTTCGTGTGTAGAACGGTTGAACACTCCATCAACATCCGACCTCGAAGACGATGACGAAGCCAGCGACCTCTACAGCAGCCACAATTCACTGCTCAACGCACTCTCAAACCTTGCTGAAGACGACTACCTCAACTGCGACCGAGGCAACCCCAACACCTGGAGCCTGAAAGAAAAAGGCCGCCGCATCCTGCGGGCGATCCAGCAACGCCAACAACGCCAAACAGACGATATCGCCGACTTCAACGCCGTCGAAGAGTTCGCGGACTTCTTCAAGCAAGCCGCATCCGACGAACTCGCCCGCGCAGAAGCGAACGAATCACACATCTTTCTGGATCTCGATAAACTCGGCCGGTTCAACTCCGAACTTGAACAGCAGGTCCTCACCAACCCCAAGGAGATGATCGAGGACTGCCAAGAGGCACTCACAACCTACTGTGGGCTGGATGCAACCAGCCAACTCGAGGTCCGCATCAAGAACGTTCCCGACATCTACCACAAGACCATCTCTGATCTGTCCTCCTATGACCTCGAGCAGCTCGTCACCATCAAAGGAGTCATCCAATCGGTGACCGCGCCTATGCTGGAAGTGACCTGGGCAGAATTCCAGTGCGTCAAATGCGATAATGTCTACCCGCGAAAACAGACCGGAAGCAAAGTCAAGAAACCGTATAAGTGCGGGCAGTGCAGTGGAAAGGAGTTTCGCGAGACCGATCGCGAATACACGACAGTCCGCTTCCTCCACGTCAAAGAACAACCCGGGCAGAAAATGCGGTCAAAAATTGTGGTCGCTGTCCGCGGCAATCTTGCGATCGACGAACGGCAGAACCTCCAAGCAACCGGCTCAGGCATCAATATCACCGGGTATCTGGAACCGTACAAAGCCCGGAAAACAGCGGATGCCTTCAAGGTCCGACTCCTCGCGAACCATGTCGAGATTGATGACGACAAATGGGAGAACGTGGAGATCACTCCCGACGACCACGACGCAATTCAGGCCATCGCTGACGCAGAAAATACGAAGGATATCGTGGTCCGGAACCTGGCGCGTGATGCGGTCAAAAACCAGCATCTTGTGAAAGAAGCCATCGCGGTCTGGCTCCTCGGGAAAACAGCAGAAGGAAACATTCACACCCTGATTTTCGGCGACCCGGGAACCGGAAAATCAGCGATCGGGAACTATCTGAACTCGCATATGCCACGGGTCGTCAAGTCGGTCGCGACCGGTGCCTCCGGTGTCGGCCTTACCGCATCGGTCTCAAAGGATTCATTGACCGGAGAATGGATTGCAGAAGCCGGTGCAATGGCGATGGCTGACGGGGGATTCCATATCACGGATGAAATCGACAAGCTCTCCGATTCTGAGGATATCTCGAATATGAACGAGGCACTCTCAGACCAGTCGATCACGCTGGATAAGGCCAGTATCCACACCGAGATTAGTGCCGATGTCTCCGAGCTGGCGATCGGGAACCCGAAAGGGTCCACCCTCGTTCAACAGGAACCGGCCTACACTCAGCAACCCATCGATGATTCGAAAAGTGATCTGAAAGACCGGTTCGATATCTTCCTGTGCGTCAAGAAGAACGATCTCAGTGTTGACGAGCAGAAGCAAAAGGAACGAGAGGTTGTCCGGCATATGATCCGCCGCAACCAAAAACTCGATGTGTCTGTTCCGGATGCTGAGAACGGTGATGATGAGGTGATGCGCGTCGATGAGGAGCTGCTGATCAAGTATTTCGCGTACGCACAGCAAGTGCAGCCGCAGTTGACTGAAGAGGCGGCCGAGTTAATGGAGGACCTGTTTTTCGGTGTCCAGAACCCTGAGACCGACGGTGAGTTCTGGGGTCGTCGGCAGGTGATGTCGCTGAAGAAGGTGGCTATCGCGTTCGCTCGGATGAATCTCTCGGAGCACGTTGAGGTTGAACACGTGAGCGAGGCCAGCGATTTCCTGCGCCGGACCTACGAGTCGATGGATTTCAACATCGGGAAGGACAGTTTAGAGAAGATGTCGAGTGCGGATATGCAAAAGCGGGAGACGGTGAAGAACGCTGTTTCGCTGCTGGAGCAGCAGAATGGGGACGAGCCTGTGGATATCGAGGATGTGCTCGAGGAGGTCTCGTTGAGCGAGGAGGAAACGGAGCGAGTGATTAACGATCTGAAGAGTGAGGGTGAGTTGTTTGAACCTGCCAATGGGAAGATAAAGCACCTCTAATGCGGCTTTACGGTTCCAGTATGGGACACGGTGGAAGTCTGGTCCCGATATTTAAATCCAGCTGAGTGAGAGTCTGGTGTCGGTCGCCACGAAGCGGGCGATCGACCGTCTCCCTCCCCCCACTCTCGTTGGTTGGTGGGTTTGGGAGACAACTGAGGGGAGCGGAGCAGCAGGCATGGGTGAGATGCGATGGCGAACGAATACGACCCGAACCAAGTGTTGGACTACGAAGCAGAGCTAAACGCGATGCAGCCACCGACCCGTCGGCTGGGCGTGGGTGAGGACTGGTCCCGGGACGATACCCGGTACGACAACTGTGTTGCGGTGTGGCGACACGGCTCGGGTGATGAGCTCATCGTGTATCGGCGGGCCGCAGCGGGGCCGGATGAGGACCGGTATCAGGTGGTGATGAAGTCGGCGGCATCAGGTGCGTTGCGGCCGGTTCAACCGTTTCCGTCGAGTGAACAGGCGGAGGCGTTCGTCGAGGGAATGCTTGTAAATCTCGGTGAGTAACAGGGTTGGGTATGGGGCGTGAGGAGGAGTTTCGGGTGACGCAGGCGATGTGGTGGCAGATCGAGCCGGTGGTGGCGGATGCGGTGGCGAAGCGTCGTGACGACTGAGGCGGGGAGCGGCGACTTATTTAAAGGAGTTCTCCCCACACCGTTTTTAGATGACGTGAGGGTGAGAAATTGGATACCGGACTGATTGTGCATGGCTCGTGTGATAGGTGTCCACGGGAGCGTGTTGAACTGTTTTCTCGGCGGGAGCGCGGGAGTGTCCGGCGCCGGATCAAGCACGGGGCGTTGGTCTGCTGGCACTGCCTTCGTGGAGCGGGGTGAGGCGGTTCTGGACTGGCGCGTATGGCTACTGAAATTCTTGAAGTTGAGCTGGTCAGGGACCAGACTCGGTGTGTCGCGGGTGGTCTTATTCTGGAAGGGTGGTGTCTGGACGTACGTCGGGATCTCGCTTGTTCCGGTCGCGGAGAACTGGCCGGCGATCAGTCGACTGGTCCAGGAGCGGTCGTGGGCGGCCGTTGGCAACCTGTTTGGTTCGGTCGGGTCGAATGTTGCGGCAGCACTTGGTGAGGGGGCGGCGGCGGCACAGCAGTTGCCGTCGTCAACTGGCTGGGCCTCTGTTGAGGTGCTGGGTGTGGCTGTCCCGGTGTTGGCGTGGATGGTGTTGTTGGGGACGGTGGTCGTGTCGGTGTTTACTATTGCGTGGTATTTTCGGACGATGCATCTTGGTGTGAAGGTGTTCGGTGGGGAGAATGTGCCGCCGGTGCTGAGTTTTCTGTTTGGCGTGCTGGTCTTCGGGTTGCTGGTATGGGGTGTGACCGGGTCGTTCCCAGTCGACGAAATCGTGGGGATGATAGAGCATCTGCGGCAGTGGCTGGATTCGGTGCATGCAGGTGATGTACCGGGATTGGAAGGGAACCGATCTGGGAATGTGACGCGATGAAGTCCACAGAATTGATACTTTTATAAAGGAACTTACAGGAATGTGTGGACAGGTGAAGGAATCTTGGGGGAGGCGAAGAATATCTCGGTACAAGAGAAGGTCTACGACCGCTTAGATGAGCAACGAGCACCAGGTCAGAGCTTCTCCGGGTATATTGAACAAATATTGAATGAACGAGAGGAGGACTAACCAATGTTCAGCGTTACTGAGACGGTTGAGACCCAACTGGTCGTACTCATCAAACTCCTGGTCGGTATCGTTGTTGCAGCCGGCGGCACAATCCTCTTGCACCGTATCTACGGCCCTGAAGCCGTTATTTTCGCGGTCTTGCAGACCGTCGGTGTGCTGCATCTCGTGATCGAGTATAAAGAGAGGCGAGGTGATTCGGCTGAGCCTGCAGCATAAACTCGGGTTCATCGCCGGCATTCTTGTCCTCCTTCTGGGGCTGGGCGGTGCTGCTGAGGTCTCAGTCAACCAGACCACAACCGAGCTCGAACCCGGGACGAACCAGACCCTCGGCCAGCTCACGGTCAGCAGCGAGACGAACGACACCGAGATCCTCGACACAACCCATAATTTCCCGTTCCCGGTCTGGCTCGTGAACCAGTCCCGGACCACCACCGCCGCGAACAACACGACGCACACCCAGCTGTCGGCCGACATCCTGGTACGGCCACCACACGATTTCGAACCAGGAAACCGTTCGAACACGTTCTATCTCATACTACCAGCGGAAAGCCACCAGATCCAGTTCGACTACGCGATCCGCGAAATCCGGAACTGGTCTGTGACCCCGACTAACCTGACGCAGAACGTCTCGGTCGGGTCCAACGGCCTGTTTGGAACGCTGGCGGTGCACCAGGACGGTAACGCCGATCAGACCATCACAACGAATGTGACCGGCAACCTGAGTCCGTTCCTCCGGGTCGAACCATCGTTCAGTGTGCATCCGGACACCCCGCACGAAGCGAGGTTAACATTCCAGGTCCCGGAATCGACGCGGTTCGGAAACTATTCCGGACGCCTGCTGTTGACCAGTGGTGAGGACGAGACCCGTGTGAATCTTTCAGCGGTGTTCCTCGATCAGATCTCCCCAACGATCCAGACAATGGAGCTGCCGGAATCGGTGATGGCGACCCAGCCGGCTCCATGGCTGCTGGAGATTTCTGACAATCTTGCGGTTGACCAGGTAACGGCCAACGTGTCAAAGGTCATCACGGTCACGGAAGGCAACGACACCGTCCGTACCAACACGTCCGTGACATCGGTCGAGTTCACCCACGAGGCGAACACCGACGAGTGGACCGCCGAGTTCACCGACACCGCCGACATCACCCAGTACTACGCAAACCTCTCGATCACGGATACAGCGGGCAACACCGTCCACCGCATGCACGCATTCACGGTTGCCGGGCTTTCCGCGGTGGATATTACACAGTCAAATTTCCAGTTCACCTCGATCCGGCACAAGGAGCAGGCAACGGACCAAATCCTGACGAACAGCGTTGACTCACCGTTCTCCCTGCAGTTGGACCGGTTCGAATACGCCGGCAATGCGTCCGTCCAGGTCGGCGTGCTGGCACCGGATGAATCAACCCCGGAATACTTCGATGCGACAGGGTCCAGCATCGAGTTCACGCAACCGGGCGAGTACCAGCTCGTTGTGGATTCACGCGAGGAGGAATCCGCGTCCGGGGTGTACCGGTTTGATGGTCGCCTCACAGTATCGGTCCCGGACCAGCACGAGAACGTCTCCGACATCGTGTTCGGCGGGCAGATCAACAGTGACGAGTACCCGGAACCACGGGAGCTGCGGATCGATGAGTTCGAGGGGTTCATCGGGTATGACAACGTCCTCGAGGAGTTCGAAGCCCGGTTCGGCCCGGTGGGTAGTGATGGGAGTCGGACGTACACGTATTTCCTGGGCCGGGTGCCGGCGGAGAACTGCCGCGGGTTCGCGAACTGGGATGGCTGCCGGACGATCTCGTTAGGCGAGCTCGAACGGGAACTGGACGCGGCGGATACTGCACAGACCCAGCGCGACCTGGCGGTTGGACTGGCTATTGTTGCGGTGCTGGCCGCAGTGGTGTTCACGTATTGCTATACACAGATTGTGCGGCACCGCGGAGCGATCATGGCGTATCACCCGCGGAAACGCGAGTAACACAGAGTAGAGTAGGTGACAATGAAGAATGGTATTCAGCAACGATGAGAAAAAGGAGCGGATTCCCTTAGATGACCGGATCTGGGGGATCGAAGGCATGTATCACGGGAAACGCGAAGCGAAGGGGCATGACGGGGATGAACCGGTGTACTATGTCCAGTACAAGCCGGACGTCGAGTTCAGTTCCTGGTTGAAGTACTGGCTGGCAGTCTTATGGCCGTTCTCGTCGATTGAGGACGGGCTGTGTGAGACGCCGGAGCCGATTCCGGAGTCGATGATTCAGGATCAGAAGACCCCGCCGACTGAGGCGGAGGGGGTCCCGAAGTTCAAGAAGGTCTTGTTGCGGGATAAGAACGGGAATCAGCCGTATCAGGCCCGGCTCGAAGAGGAGCTTGGGAAGGATCTGAAAGCGGTGTCCCAGCAGAAACATGAGAAGGAAGGTGATCGTCGACGGCAGGCCGCCAAACGTCATAAGGAACGACGGCGGAACAGCGGTGAGTCGTCGGGGTCCGCGAGTACTGCAGGAGGCGAGTCGTGGTGAGCGCGAACTTGTCGTATGTGGAGGATGCGCGGTCAGAGCGGTTCGGGCAGGTGATTGCAGACCTGCGGAAGGAATCGGTGGATGATGAGTCGTATGCGGACTTTGTCTCCCGGGTCGATAGCATCACCGCGCAGGTCGATGAGATCATCGAGAGCGAGCAGGAGGACCGCCAGAAGCTGCTGCAGGAACGTGAGCAGATCTTGGAGCGTGAAGGCGAGGAAGAACTGGTGCGGCTCCGGGAGGATGGGCTTGCGCCGGCTGAGTTAGAACGGGTCGAAAGTGAGCTCAGGGAGGTTACGCGGAAGATCGAGGACTGGTTTGCGTACCGGTCGGACCTCCAGAAGGTGAAGGCTGGGAAGGTGAAGGCTGTCCTGGATGAGATGGATACGCTGGATATCCAGGCCCGGGTGTACGAGGAGTTGGATGACCGTGTGAAGGACCGTGTCGACGAGGTCGAGACCGACATGGATGACTTGGAGACTGACCTGCGAACGCAGTTCACGGAGTTCAAGGCTGAGATGAAGCAGGAGCGCCGTGATTACCGTGAGGGGTTGCGTGAGGAACGTCGGCGTGACTGGGACTTGATCTCGGAGGTGCTGCAGAAGGCGATTCAGGCGCTTGACCGCGTTGGGCTGTCACCGTCCGGGATGCAGCAGCGGGTGGCGGACCATAGTGACCGGGAGTTACCGTTGGAGGCCCCGGCAGAGGGGTTGTCCACGGGCGAGGCGGAGGCTGATCCTGCAGTCTTGGGTGATGATGCGGACGAAGGTGACGCTGCGGATGCCGATGCTGAATCGAAGTATCGGTTCAAGGATCGACCGAGTGAGGAGCGGTTGGCCGAGTTCAAACGGTTGGTCTCGGAGGAACCGGTCCAGGAGTTGACCAAGCAGGAGATCGTGGAGTTGACTGACCTGAGTTGGGGTGGATTGTACGATAAGGAGCGAGGAACCCTGGTGCGCGTGGAGCAAGAGTTCGATATCGAGTTCCCGGAACTCCACTGACCAGTGGAGAAGTGTCTACGAAAGACACGCACACGGATACGATATATTCCCGAGTGAGCGGGATATACTGCCATGCGAATTTCGTCGCGTGAGACGGAGGTGAGACTAGATGGATTACAGTGTGAGAATCAGACGACCAGCAACAGCGAACGCCCGCCAGTACGGGTTCGAATACGTTCATTACACCCTCGCATACCTGCGCGACCTCCCCGACCTCCGTGGCGAAGACACGGACCGGATCCGTGAGGTCATCCAAGACCATCTCGTCGACGGACTCTCCCTTCGCGACGATGTTGATCTCGAGACCACAGAACACGTCGTGGTCATCCCCAACCCGAGCATCGGCGTCAAACACCGGAAAAACACGAAAGCGATCTACAACGACGAACTGGCGATCCCGGACACAGTCATTGACGCCCACGAACAGGACTCACAGCGGAGGGGAGCACCATCGCAGTAGACCAGTCACTGCTTCGGCTGTACACGATGATCGCCGGGTTCATCCCACTCTTGGTCGGGGCAGCCTTCTTCCGGATCCGGTCTGACGGCCTCGGGTTCACCGTCGGCTACATCACCGGGCTGTTACTCGTGGTGGCCGGTGCCCCGCTCCTGATCGGATTGGTCGCGACCTTCGGGTGAATGCCTCGTATGGATGATACGCTGAAACTCATCGGTGCCGCCACCGGCGTGATCGGGCTTGGCCTGCTCAGTGCCTACTATACCGGGACGTGGGAGGACGAGCTGGTGCTGTATCTTGGGCTGCTGGTGTTGGCCGGTGGCCTGCTCTACATCGTTGTGAAACGTGGGTACCTGGAGTCGGTGACGGAGAAGCTGGAAGCGGCGGACTCGTTGACACCGGGATTCGGGACGGTGAAAGACCTCGATGTCCTGTGGGCTGACTTGCAGGCGTGGGAAGCAGAAGATCCGCGGAACACCGAGTTGGTGTGGAACCACCAACTGACCGATACCTCGATGATTGCGGTCCCCGCTGAGAACCCGGAATTCTTCCTGTACTCGATTATGACGCCGACAAAGACGGAGGGTGAAGACCTCCATATCGTGGTAGAGACCACGACCGGGTCCATCCTGCATCACGTCTCGAACGATGAGGACTACGAGTATGAGAAGAACCGGCCGTTCGACTCCGTGCCGTTCGTCCAGGAGTTCCGTCTGGCGATGATGCTGAACGTGATGGAGCGGAAGGAAGTGAAAAACTGGTTTAAGAAGGCGTCGCTCGGCCAACTGCCCGGTGGCTACCGGCCAACACCGATGGACCGTGAGACAGAACAGGCGATGACTGACGCGACGAACGGACAGTGGCACGCCGAGCATCCTGACGAGGGAGTCGGTGAGGCGGACCGAGATGAGTGACCACGTGGAGACTGACGACGCTGGGTTAAGCCGCGTTGTGCAGTCATCGTTCGACAGTAGCCCGAACCCGGCGTTCCGGCGGATGACGAAGAAGCCGGAGATTGAAGCGACCTACGACCCGGACCGGATTTTCATCGGGTGGAGTCTCGGAGGGAAAACACTCTTCGAGCAACTGGTTGACCGGTACAAGACCCGGTTGAAACGGCAGGGTATCACCGATTATCGAAGCCTGCGGAATGATGCGATTCTGTACGCGCTCGAGGAGTTCCCCGACCATCTTGGCAACGAGAAGTGGGTAGAACCCGTGTTCATGGACCGGGCCAGTGCGGACGTGCTCTTGATGGGTGGACAGCGAGGCTCCGGCAAATCGTTCAACATCCGGGCGATGAGCAACCGCAGCGCAGAAGCCGGGGTCACCAACATCCTCCTAGATCCGAAGCACGAGTACTACACGAACCCGATGTACCGTGGGATTCAATCGGACCTGGCGTATCTGCGGGACGGTGAATCCCCGACCCCGATTCAGACGGTCGTGCTGATGCCGTATTTTGTGTACAAAGCCCGGCAGGACAAGGGGCTGCCCCAAAGCGGCTATGATTACGTGAACGTCTTCCAGTTCTCGTTCGACGATCTGACCGCGGACGAGATCCACTTCATCCTCACGAACCTCGATGACCACCGGGATTACCAGGTGCTGGCCTCCGAGGTGTCCTACCGCGTCAAAGACCGGAACTATCGCGTTGAGAGCTGGGATGACGTCTTCGCTATCGCATGGGAGTTGGATGAAGAGGGTGCGTTCAACTGGGACAACGGCCAGCGCGTCCGCCAATTGAAGAACACGGTGCGGACCACGTACCAGAACTACGAGTTCCTCGGGAAGAACCGGCCGATCGAGCGGCGGGAACCGGGGGAAGACGGCATCACCTACCGCAATCTCGCTGAGTGCCTGCAGAAGTACAACACAGTCGTGCTCTCGCTGCAGGACGGGGATGCGCTTCCCTCCAGTCTCAAGATGAAAGAACTGTACGTCGCCATCCTGATCAAGAAGGTTCGAAACCTCCGGCAGCGAAACGTGGTACCCGGCCCCATCTCCTGGCGGTTCGACGAGGCACACAAAATCGTCCCACAGCAGTACACTGTACGAGAGTATCCCTCGAAAAAGCAGGCGCGGCAGATGATCAAGGAGGACCGCTCGCTCGGGTTCCGGATCGACCTTGCAACCCAAACACCGAACGATCTGGATATGGACAACTTCCTCGACCAGCTGCGGCACGTGTTCATCCCGCAGAATATGTCGGATACGTCTCGCACGTCTGGTGAACCTAGTCCTCGGAAGATCATGCTGAGCTTGGGCCGGGTGTATGAGTCCGCGGACCGCCAGCGGGGGAAGTGGGATGCGATCTTCGATGCGATGGCAGAGGTATTCGAATACTCGTGGCTGTACATCGATAAGAAACGAGACTACTGGACCGTGTTACGGCCGGCCTCGCCGTTGGCAAACCATCTGCAGGAATAACGGTCGGTACCGATTCGGTCACCCGGCCACAGCCCGGTTCCAGCCTGCTCCGCCCGTGGAATTCCATTCTCAGTTTTAAACACTCGCTGCCCCACACACCGCCTATTCAACACCCGATAGGTGATCCCCGATTCCACGCGACCTCTATACGTTCGGCAGTTTAGACGACCTCTACGAAACCGCAGACACCCTCCCTGACGCGGAGAAAACCGGGCAGATCCTCGCCGTCGACGACGACCGCGAGGACTCCCAGTCACTGGGCTGGCGCTCACCCATCTACCTAGAGGACCAGGCCGTCGGTGATGTCTCCGCGAGCGATGACTACTACCATGTCATCCAGTACGGTGACATCCTCGAGGCGGTCGGCACCGCCCTCGAACGCCACACGGATACGGTCTCTCCCCGCGGGTACGTCCGGCTCTCAGAGTCCGGCCACCGCATGACCGGGTACATCGACTTCGACGGGTTAGACGCCGAACCACAACAGGGAGATGTCATCGACCTCGGGGTCCAGGTCCAAGCCGGTCACACCGGGTTCCACGGCGTCAACTACGATATCGGTGCGGAACGCCAGATCTGCAGCAACGGGATGACCGCGTTCATCTCCGACCTGCATTTCGACCAGACCCACAGCGAACCCTTACAATACGGGTTGGCCCAGCACGCGGTTGACTCCGTTATCGACGGGGTGGACACGGTCGAACACCGGTTGCAGGATGCGGCCGGCCGCGAGTTCGTGAACCGGGATGAAGCCATCCTCGTCCTGTTTGATACCGGGCTGGACGCGTTCTTCGATGAGCCGTACGACGTGTTCACCGATGCGCTGGACGCCGAACTTACCGACACCGAGACTGCACCATCCTTGTATGAGACGTACAATGCGGCGACGCGGGCGGTGACCCATGGCGGTGACTTGACCGGTACCGATCGGGATCGAGCACTTGGGCAGGCCGCGACCTTGCTGGACCGGCGTGGGGACCTCCCGGAGACAGCCCTGCTCGGGCAGACCGCGGTTGAACGTCGTATCGACACCTACGCCGGTGACGGGGACGAGGTGGAGCCGTACTGGTCCGGTGAAGCGGAAACCCTGCAGGACTTGGTGGCCGCCCACGGCACCGACTCGGCGATGTGATGGATGCGGACCGCCTCCTCCGGTTGCTGGACCGGGCTGACCTCGCGGACAATCAACGGATGCAGGAGCTGGTGCGGATCGTCTCCCAGACCGGTGGGACGCGGACCGCCGAGTACGCCGAACAGCTCATCACGCACCGTGTCAGTCAGCAACTACAGTACCCGTTTTCGGTAGACAGTTACCCGTTAGCCACGGTCCCCGGCCCGGAACAACTGTATCTAGGAAACGTGATCGGGACCGCCCGCCAGTTCACGCTGGAAGAACAGGTGCTGCGGCGGCACGTCGAAATCGCTGGCGCCACCGGCACCGGGAAAACCACACTCCTCTACCAACTCCTCACCGGGACCAACGCACCATTCTGGGCCTTCGACCGGAAACAAGATTATCGCCAACTCCTCCACGTCCAGCCCGATGTCTTGGTGCTGCCTTGGGAACGGCTCGGGCTGAATCCCTTAATCCCGCCGCCCGGCGTCTCCCTGCGCTTATGGACCTGGGTGTTCGCAGAACTGTTCGGTCACGTCCACGCGTTACTGTCCGCTTCAAAGAACCGGCTCAAGTACGATTTAGCCACGGTGTATCGTGACCATGGCTTCGAGCTTCACCCGCGCCGGTACAGCGAGGATCTGATCCGGGAGGTAGTGGCGGGGACCCGGTCGATGCCGCCGGACCCGCGGCCCGATCCGGCGAATGTGACGTATCCTACCATGGTTGAGTTGCAACAGCAGGTCGAGGACGGGGGTGACGGCTCCTACAAGGACCGGCAGTACGGGGCAACGGTTGCGAACCGGATGCGGGATGTGACGGACGTTGCCGGGCCTCTGTTCACCGCTGACCGGAACCCGCCGCTGGAGCAGTTGATGACCCAGAAGGTGGTCTGGGAGTTCGGGCAGCTCGGTGCGGATATTCAGAACTTTCTCATGGAGTATTTGCTGGTCTACGTCTACACCTACCGGTTGGCGAACGATCTGCGTGATGAGGATGCGCCGCTGCTCATGTTTGTGATTGATGAGGCGAAACGATTGTTCTCCCGGCACAAGGAGCAGCAGGCCGCGGCCGGTGAGCCTCTGGCGAATGACCTCTTGGAGAAGGTGCGCGGGTTCAACATGGCTTTGCTGATCGCGTCGCAGGAACCACGGAAATTGACTGAGACGGTGCGGGCGAACACGTATACGAAAATCCTGTTCCGACTGGAGAGCGGTGATGAGCGCCAGGTTATGGCGAACGCGATGGGACTGTCGAAGCCTCAGCGAGTATTTGCGGAATCTACCCTGGACGTGGGGAATGCGTTGGTCTCGGTCGGGCCGAATGAGGCAGTGCCAGTTGCGTTTACGAATGTGGACACCAGCGAACCCGTCCAGTACGAGGAACTCGTTGCCTCCCAATATGCCCAATGGGATGCCGTGTCGGGTGACCCCGCTTCTGATACATCTAGCTCTACTGTACTTGGCGGTGCTGAACAGACCGAACCCACCGATACAGTGTCTGTGGCGGACGAACACGCCGAGAAACCCGTCACCGAGTCACCTACTCAGCTATCCGATGAGGCGGCGGTTCTCTTGCAGGATGTGGTTGAGCATGAGTTCCGCCCGGTCACGGAGCGGTATCCGCGGGTTGGTGGGAAGAAAGCAGGGATCTCGGCGAAACAGGAGTTGCGCGACAACGGGTTCATCCGCGAGAAGTTTGTGACGTTGCAGACTGGTCGCATGAAGTTGTTAGAATTGACGGATGCTGGTCGGACCTATTTGATGGAGCAGGGTACTGAGGTGTCGCGTGTTGGTCGTGGCGGTGTTGTCCATCGGTTTTGGCAGTACCGGGTGAAGCACCTGCTTGAGGAGCAGGGGTGGACGGCGACGCGTGAAAAGGCGGATGCCGATGTGCTGGCGGAAACCGGTGACCGGGTCGTTGCTGTTGAGGTCGCGTTGCGTGATCGAGCTCGGGAAGTTGAGCACGTTCGGGATCGCTTAGCGGCTGGTGCGGATGCGGTGATTGTGTTAGGGAAGACACGGGCGATCTGTGAAGGATTGAAGCAGAAACTCGATGAAGAGGGTTTGTTGAGGCCGAGCGTTGTGATTGAGGTCGTCCGGGCGTTTGAAGGGGTTCAGGCGGTCGAATAGTGGTGTTTGCGGACCGTTCAAACCCGCCGAATTAGTGGGTACTGGAAGGAGAGATTCAGACAGGTTCTGTCAAAATATTCTTTAATTGGCGAGGGTATCGGTCACTGGGCTCGCCGTTATTCAGGCTTGGTTCCTGCGACGGATTCTCCATTCGTAGCACTGTTCGTATATGTCTCCGCTCTGAGTGAGTTCGAGGATCGCCAGTCGCGTAGCACCGCGGATGCTTCCCCAGCCATCTCCCCAGTCGGGCGCAGTCCACTGCCACTCCGCGTTCTTGTCGTCTCGCTGCCACCGGTCGTTTTCCAGCATGGTCGATGGGAGTGATCCATTGTGCCGGATGTTCGCCGGTAAGATGATTCGGGGCGGTGTTTCCGGGTGGTCTGCTGAGAGGTTGATTTGGGCCCTGATTGTTTGCGGGGTCCAACCCTCTGGAAGCTGTATGCCGGTGAGTTGGAGTGATTGGTTTACTTCCATTGGTGGCAGAACGCGTGGCACACGGAAATATTTTCTGTTTCGGTATCTTCAAAACAGATATTGAATCAATCTGCAGGTGGGGAATCCCTTCCACAATCATCTGATTCTGATGAGGTGGACGTGTTGTAGAGTACGATCTCACCGAAAAAGGGCCCAGTGTTCTACAGCACATTTAGTCAGTCATCGTCGCCGTCGTTGTTGCCGCGGAAGATAATCCACAGGCCAGCGAGGCCGAGGGCGGCTGCCCACTGTTCACGACTCGGGTTGAAATCAGCGTCTCGGATGAGGGCGTGGTCGCGGACAGCACTCCATTCGGCCAGCACCCACACCGCGGACAGGAGGAGGACAGCGAATACGGCCGGGTGGGCGAACAGGTACTCGGGAAGCGTCATGGCGGGGGCTGCTCTCGCTCGTGGTCAGGTGTCTCGGGCGTGACTGGGACGCGAACGAGACCGCCGTACCCGGTGAGCAACCGTGTGAGGGCTCGTGTGGCGAACAGGATCAGGCCGATGGCGGTGAGCCCGAGCAGGGGGATGCTGACCGCATCGTACATGATCGCAAGGACGACGGCACCGGGCAGCACCAGGGCGGCTGGCACGGCCGTATCTTCCGGCCCGGCGATGATGAGGAGGATGGCAGCGACCTGTACGAGTACGACCAGTGTTAGACTCACGATACAGGTGGGTGTACGGGTTCAGCCGCGAAAAGCGTTTCGGATATAGTGTACTTCAGTAATATATGTACTCTCGTGTTTTCTTTCCGATTGTAACCTCTAGTGTTTTACAAAGCCGGGGCGAAGGCTGTGGACAAGACATGGTTGATGCGGACGATGCTGAGGTGGTTGGTGAGGTGTTGCAGGCCGTCGGGAACCCGCACAGGCTCCGGCTTCTCTATGGCTTGGCCACTGGCCGGTCGCGACAGGAACTGGCCGGAGAGCTCCCGATCTCGGGTAGCGGTGTCACGAATCATTTGCGTGTGTTGGCGGATGCAGACCTGATTTATCGTGGTGAGGACGGGTGGCAGGTGTCACCGCTGGGTCGGGTGATCGCGGACTGGGTTGGTGGGTCTGCTGGTGACATTGTCGAGGCGAAACACCGGCTGGGTGATGCACAGGAGCAGGCCGCGGCGGAGCTGGCTGAGGTGCCGTTGTCGGGCCAGGAATTGGAGCGGGCGGTGCAACGGCGGAAATGGGAATTGGTGCGCGAGGAGGTCGCAGGATTGCTTGAAGACGCGGATACCGACGCGTAACACGTTGTTCTCCGTCGTTTGCCGCGAATGAACTCCTCGATTATTTGAACTCCCAGTGCCATGAAAAGCTAACCCGCGAAAAAGTCAGCACAAGAAACTTTTATGCCCTGACACGTGCGGTATGGACTATGAAACGCCGCGTATTCCTTTCTACTGCTTCCGCTGGTACCGCCTTAATCGCTGGTTGCACCAGCAACGACGAGCCTGGGGACACCCCAGAGGAGACCGGTACTGACACCCCGCCTGACACGGTCACAGACACAGATTCGGACACGCCAACTGAGACAGAATCGGATACCTCGACCGAGTCAACGCCGGAGTACGACGCGGTCATAGAATACACTGCCCACGTGCAGGATGACGCGAACGGCGAGTACGACCTTCCGGAACCGATTTACGATAACTGGAGTTGGATCGTGATTGACTTCGAGGTCGTGGAGGGGCAGCTGGATATGGAGGACGTTTGGTTTAACGGACTGTTTGAAACTGAGCAGCGGTATTACACGGTTTCGAAGCAGACTGACGGCGCCGAGGATGGTATCGAGTCACGAGGAGCGATCCGTCAGGGAAGTGGTGGCGTGACGCTGCACGAGTATCCGCCAAGCCCGGCGTCCGATCTTGTGGGGCCGATGTTTGCTGCGATGGACTCGAGTATCGGTGGGGATGGTGTCGTGACGGACGGCCCGACCGACCTGTACCCTTCTGTCACAGTTGAGTATTCGGTGGAAACCGCTCAGAATCCGGACGTGCTCCGTGACGAACACGAGGCTGAGCAGGGGAACGTGTGGGCGACTGTGAATCTAAACGTGGCTGAGGGGGTGCTCAATCTTGAGGATGTGTGGTTCCGGAGCCAGTTACTGACTGATTCTCGCGTGTACGAGTGCGACCATACGAGCCAATTTGCCGAGCAAGGGGTTCGGGCGCGTGGACTCGTCAAGCAGGGTTACTCGGCAAACGCTCTGTACCAGATCGCGGAGAACGAGTCTGTCGAGGAATGGGGGTATCAGGAGGACAACCGGCAGGACGTTACTATCCGGAGAGTTTGAATCACGAGTTGTCATATGTTGTGAAGAGCAGGCTCTACTGAGCGACAGATCTAGTTAGTTGATTGTTTGATAGAGAGATTCCAATTGTTCCAACCGGTTCCAAGGTTCCCCTCAACTTATTTAAAGCAACTTTGATAGTCCTGTTTACAGGTTGATGATTGATCTCGGTGTTGTACAGTTCGGAGCCGCAACAGGGCTCGTCGTGCTGGTGCTTTTGCTGGCCACGGCCATCAAGGGATCTGGGCGGGACCGAGATGCTGTTCTTCGGTATTCGTACGTTGAGCTGGTAGTGATCGCAGCATCGGTCTATCACCAGTTTGCGGTGGTGTCACCCCAGACCGGCGTGGAGAACATTATCGATGGGGCGACGTGGTGGATTATGGGTGTCGTGATTCTGCGGCCATGGCTCAGTGATTTGGTGGATAAGTAGCGCTTCGACGAGAGGTTCAACACCGTGACCAAGCACGCGCATAACGATATTGGACGGAGCCTGGTGCTCCGCCACCATGTAATTCACTGTCAGGTCCTGGGTACCCTGACTACTGATGTTCAGTTCTTACAGGATGTGGGCGTGTGGCAGCGGCGCTTTTCCGAAAACCCGTTGCTGGAGGTGAACTTCACACAATGGTATTCGACCTCCTTGATCAGGTAGACGATGTAGTCTGGACATGGTTGCTACACCTCTCTGCATTCCTCGCTGGCATTCATCTCGTGTTAGTCGGGATGGAGTATTTGACGCAGCCAGCACAGTCATTGCTAGGTGAACAGCTTGCTGGGATTGGGCTACACGCATCCGGGTTAGCGCTGAGTCTGGAAGGAGCGGTCACGATCTTTGTGCTGCTGGTCGGCACGCTTCTCACACTCATCGGGCTTGGTTTCCTACTGTATGTTGGGAAGCAGGTGTTTGAGCAGTATATGGCGTAAGCGTGGTGGAGCTAAACACCCGCTCCGTCATTCTTTTTCTTTCCTTTTCTCCGGGTTTTGACTGCAACTTTTATAAGGAAGCTTGGGTAGTACGGTAATCAGTACGGCTCCTCTCGGACTTTCCTTCGAGGAGAGCACTCTGCAAACCCATAGGTGGATCAACGCTGACCACGACTCGTAAGCCCCGGAGCACAGGCCAAACGTCCAGCCAGCTGGTGTATGGCGCTACTACCCGCATCGACAGCCAGCCGGCCGGGCTAAATGTCGTACTCCGTGGAAGCGGTAGCGCTTATTGTAGTGTTCAATGCGGTCAGCGGTATCCATCGCGAACCCAGGTTCTCGGGCGCCCCATTGCCCGGGGGAGGTGATTATAAAAATGGGAGCATTAGGAATGTCTACACGTGCTTGGACTGCAGTCCTTCTTGCACTCGTTGCAGGAGTTGGACTCGCAGCATCGGGTATCGTGACTATGCCGAGCGTCGGGAACTTCTCGATCGGCGACCAGACAAGCGATGAGACCCAACAGGATGGCGTCTCTGTCATCGATGCGTCGACAGACGGCCAGCTCACGTTCCCGACCTCTGCGTCGAACATGGACGTGTACTTGGCCGACGTGGAGGCAACAGATCTCTCCAGTGAAACCACTTCACCGGTTCACTACGGGGATTATGTTGACTTCTCAGCATCCGATGCAATCAGCGGCCTGACCGAGGGAGTTGAGTACCACAAGGTCTCACTCTCCAGTTCCAAAACAGCCACCTTCGCTGATCTCGAACCGGGCACGTATGACTTGATCGTCGTGGACAAGGCTGGTACTCGAGAGTACCACTACCACTTCGGCCAAGTTACGATGCCTGAGCGGATTAGCGAGTTCAAGGCAGAGAACAACAACGTCGTTGAGCTGACACGGAACACGGATGGCGACAAGGTCGTCTTCTTCGATCGGTGGGCCAGCTACAAGGATGACAGTTCAGCTGTATACCAGCCAGGACAGACGAAGGCTGTCGCGCTTGACGCGAACATCGACGATCCGTCCAGCAATGTGACGGACCGACAGCGCACGATCGAGCGATCAGTGACACACACCAGTGGTGTGTCGTATCTGGGCAAGTTCGTCGTGAAGAACTTCAACCCGGACGACGGAGTGTCCAAGCTCGCTGTTTCGGTATCCTGTGAGGGATCCGAGCTCTACAGCAAGACACTGCTGGACGGTGCGACCGACGAAATCGGGAGCGACAATGCGTTCAGTGAATCGCTCGTCTCTGAAGCTCAGCACAATCCGAAGGAGTGTAATGGCGAAGTCTTGACGTCTGTTGACGTCACGTACGACGCAAGCACGCTTTCCGGGTCTGCTGACGACGACGAGATTGGTACCGGTGAGAAGATCGCTGACTTCGAAGTTCAGGACATTTACGGCAATTCACTCGGTTCCGATGGACTTGTCTCCATCACAGGCTAATCCCTGGTTGATGGTGTGGGGTATGGTCGGACTTGGCGTCCGGCCCCACTTTTCCGATGGCGCTCTCAGTCGCAGATGGCCGCGGTCCGCTTCCGGATTCGCGGCATGAACTCCTGTTCATGGCTGTAGCTCTGGCGCTGACGGCGACCTTCGTGTTCGCAGGAGCGATGGTATACGTCCAGCAGAATCCGGGGGCACCGTGGCAGCTTGAGGCCATGTACAGTTCGGCGTTCAGCCTCGCTGGCGATCAAGCAATCACTGCGGACACCCCGTTGGAATTGCCGCAGGAGGACGCTCAGTATCTGAATCGCGTCTACCGCGAGCTGAACACTCGGTCGGGTGATGAGGTGGGGGAGCAAGGCTACTGTCTGGACGTCGTGAACGGTCGCCTCAGCGTCCAGCAAGCGGGCACGATTGAAGCACGGGAAGATCGAGTCACGTACACGACCGCGAACTGTCTCTTCAGGGGCAGTATCGCAGGGACAGCGCACTTTCACCCGCCATCGAGTCGACCAGTCCTGTCCGGGCCCTCGACAAGTGCCCACCCCGATTTCAATGATAAACTGGCGCTGCTGGAAAGCAGTCACCGGTTCAGCTGTGTGCAGGCCGGGCTGATGACCACGACCCCTGGTGACCAGACGCGGGCATTCCGGTGTTACCTGAAACCGGCGAGCGGCGAGATTACTGACGAGTTCCCGGAGATTCGTGTGGAGGTGAGCGAATGAGCGCGTTGGACTTTACCGACGAAACGTTTCAGGTTCAGAAGGTCAATATCGCGGTCTTCTGGTTGATCATCACCGGGCTCGCGATCGTCGGATTACTGTGGATGAACACGCTTGGCGCCAACTCTGGAAACACCGCACTCACATCCACATCCACCATGTTCGCACTACTCTGGACCGCCAGTGTGATCATTGAATTCGCGGTCTACATGTTCTATCGGCATCGGTTCTGGGGCGACCGGGAGAATGAGATTGGTGCCATGGACGTCTCCCTACTCTGGTTTTATCTCGGGTTTGCAGCCATGGTAGTCGTGTCCACTGTTGGCCGATTAAGCGTGATGCAGCCGATGTCGCTTCTGTCACAAGCCGCTGAACGTGGTGCGTTAACGGACTTCCAATATCTGTATATGAACGCCTTTGTCGCCCCGACGATCGAGGAGAACTTCTTCCGGATTGCGCTTCCCGTCTTCCTGATCATCTTATTCGTCGGGATTGCAGAGAGCCTGGATATCGACTGGTTGGGTCACCCGGTCGTGCAGGTAGTTGCCGCAGTCTCGATCTCGAGCCTCGGGTTCGTTGTGTTCCATACACTGGAGGAGTCGAATCCTGAGTTCCAGCTGGTCGCGTTTGTGTTTGGCACCGTGTTGGCCGCCGTGTTTGTCGGTGATCTGGTGCTGAACGTGTTTTCGAGTGTGACGGTGGTTCCGGCGCTGTTGGTCGGCATCCACCTGGGGAATAATGTCCTGTATATCGGGTTGCGTCGAACAGTGGATATCTTATTGAGCGGGGAGAGCGGGATTTTGCTGCCGGTAGTCGGTATCGATATTGGTGGTCATCTGATCTTGGGCATGTTCGTGGTGGGGGCGGTGATCGCCGCCCAGGAGATGGTGAGCCTAGTCAGGGAGTGGATGTAGATGGAGGGAGGTACTGTTGAGGACTACATTGAGCGGATAGAAACGTATCTGGATGCGTTTGACTATGCACAGACCGAGGTCGATGTTACGGTATCCGCCTACGATTCTCTGTGTGGGACGGGGGTGGAGCCAGCGTTGCGAGTGGGTGTTCGTGATCGGACGGCTTCGCGGCCGAAGCGCTCAGGGGTCTTTGAGGCGGAGGTGTCGTGGTCGGCGGTGTACGCAGAGGCGGCGAGACGTGATGCCGTGTATGAGCAGGTGCTTGAGGAGGTTTCTGAAACGTTCAGTGATTTATACGTGTTCTCGTCGGACCAGTGAGAGCCGGGAGTCAAAACTGGGCGCGAGCATACTTATTTAAATGAATTTTGACAGGTTGTTAAGCGAGGGTCCGATCTCTGTGACGACTATCCCGCGGCGCACTATCCTGGCCATCCTTGGTCTACTTATTCTCGGTGCTGTCGTCGCGGTTGTTGGTCCTGGCCTGTTCAGCCTGTCCTCGAACCTCTGTCTCGAGAGTGCTGACGAGGTCCGTATCGAGAGTTCGGTGCTCGAGTTCTCCGGTGATCGGGGGTGGTCGATCAATGCGGCGGCCGGCTGTGATAACAAGATCGTGGGCGGGACCACCACGCTCCCAAAAGACAGTATCAGTACGGATGAGGCGTCTGCGGAACGTGATTTCACGCTTGGGTTGACGAGTTTTGATGCCTGGTTCTATCAAGGGATCAGGGACACGCGAAGCCCGGTCTATACCGTGCGGAGTGCCGTGTTTTCTGACTGCGGGTTATTCTCGGGGGATGAGTGCCCGAATTCTCAGGATGACTGTGATGCGTTCCAGGCCGAGTCATCGGAGTCGAGTCCTGCTGAATTCCGGTATACCGATGGGTCGGATCTCTATTGCTACAAGGTAGAACGCGTTGGCTCAGTGTCGGACTGGACCTTGGCCCAGGGCACTGACTTTGATGGCACATTTACTGTAGAGGCTGCTGGCCGGAGTGATACGGATACGATCTCGAAGGATGATGTGACTGCCCGGCTGCAGGTGGCTGATGTGAACGTTGACGGTGATCGGGAACATGCACATGTGACGTGGACCGGGAGTCTGGCCGGTGAATTGCGGTCGATGGATCTCTCGGAGTTCATCGCCACCTGTGAGAATAATTGTGAGCAGCACACCAACGAGATTTCCTGGGGTGTTGGTGCTGAATCCCAGTATTCTGCCTATTCAGCATATGATGGCGGTGGCTTCCAGTCCTGTGTCGAGACGGAGGTCGATGCGAATGGTGCGCCGCACACCTGTGTGAATGCCTATAATAATAGAGCGAGCAACGTGTTCGCCGACGCCTCGTCCGGAATCCGGTCATTCGCCGGGTTCGACGTGGCAGATGTCCGGTTCCAGGACGGCCAGATCCAGGTCGTCGCTGACCGGGGGACAGCGATCGATCGTCCCGAGTTCCGTATCCTTGTTGATGCGGACTGGATCGGGTTCTCGATTCCTACGGTCCAGCCTCGGTTTGAGTCAGTACCGGATGTGACGGTGATCGGGAACAGTCAATCGACGGCTGCGATCGATGTGCGGAACACGGGAGAGACGGGGGAGATGCAGGTGTTTGCGGAGTG